>NZ_JAHRBL010000001.1 GCF_019693445.1 Deinococcus aquaedulcis
CGAGCTCGAGCAGTTCTTCGTCGTCGACCATGTCGACCTTGTTCATGAACACGACGATGTAGGGCACGCCCACCTGACGGGCCAGCAGGATGTGCTCGCGGGTCTGGGGCATGGGGCCGTCGGCGCTGGAGACCACCAGGATCGCGCCGTCCATCTGGGCGGCACCGGTGATCATGTTCTTGACGTAGTCGGCGTGGCCGGGGCAGTCCACGTGGCTGTAGTGGCGCGTGGGGGTGTTGTACTCCACGTGCGCGGTGTTGATGGTGATGCCACGGGCCTTTTCTTCGGGGGCCTTGTCGATCTGGTCGTACGCCAGCTTCTCGACGGTGGGGTCCATCGCGGCGGCCGTGAAGGTGATCGCGGCCGTCAGGGTGGTCTTCCCGTGGTCCACGTGCCCAATCGTCCCGACGTTCACGTGCGGCTTCGTCCGTTCAAACGTTCCTTTTGCCATGTCTGTGTCCTCCTGGTCTGGAACTGCCCGCAAGGGAAGCAGGCAAGCCTTGACAGTGTACAGGGCCGCCGCGCAAACGCAAAGTGCCGCGCAGGCGGGCCACTGGGTGAGAAAGAGAAGCAGCGCGGCCCACACATGGGGACGCGCTACTCCGGCTGTTGGAGCTTCTGGTCGGGATTGAACCGACGACCTCTCCCTTACCAAGGGAGTGCTCTACCACTGAGCTACAGAAGCTTAGAAAAAGCGGGAAACGAGACTCGAACTCGCGACATTCAGCTTGGGAAGCTGACGCTCTACCAACTGAGCTATTCCCGCGTGATCGTGGTGGGCAGGGGCGGATTCGAACCGCCGTACACTTACGTGAACAGATTTACAGTCTGTCGCCTTTAACCACTCGGCCACCTACCCGTATTCTACTGTCTCGCCCCTTCGGGCCACGAGCCACCTTCTGTGTGGTGAGAAGAGGTCGTGTGGAGCCACCCAGGAGAATCGAACTCCCAACCTTCCGATTACAAGTCGGGTGCTCTACCAGTTGAGCTAGGGTGGCACCGTTCCTGAAAGAAGCTGGGGAAGGCCGGCCTCCGAGTGCGGAAGTGTGTCGCTGAGGCGCGATCACTTCCGGCTGGGAATAGTAGCACCGCCCCCGGGGGGTGTCAATCGCGCTCCGCTGAGGCCACGGGCGGGGCCCACCCTTGAGCCTTCCCTGAGCGTTGGGGCCGTATGCGCCATGTGGCGCATTTCGCTGACGGGCTGCAGGCGTATTCTGACGCGCGCACGGGAGAAACCTCCCTTGAAACCGCCCTCGTTTCTGGCCCCCGCCCTCTTGCCCGCCCCCGGGAGGCACCCCTTGGATAGTTTTCGCTCGCTGTGGCCGTACCTGCGCCTGCACACGCGCCAGTACGCCATCGGCCTGATCGCCGTGGTGATCGCCACATCGGTCAACCTGCTGCCGTTTTACCTGATTCGCCTCACCATTGACGGCCTGACCGGGCAGGTGGACACCAACCCGGCCACGCCCGGAATCACGCTGGGCACCGCCGCGCTGTACGCACTGGGCATCGTGGTTGCGGCGGTCACGGCCGGCTTTTTCATGCTGGTGATGCGCCGGCAGATTGTGATTGCCTCGCGCCAGAGCGAGTACGAGATCCGGCGCGACCTGTTTGCCCACCTGCAGACGCTGGACAAGCCGTATTACGACCGCGCCCGTACCGGCGACCTGATGAACCGCCTGACCGGCGACCTGAGCGCCGTGCGCGAAATGCTGGGCTTTGGCGCGTGGCAGATCGTGAGCATCGTGTCTGGCTTTGCCACGGCCTTTGCGGTGATGTTCAGCCTGAGCTGGCAGCTGACCCTGATCGTGGTGGCGATTGTGCCCGTGATCGTGGGCGTGCTGACCTATCTGGCGCGGCAGATCAACAAGCGCCACCGCCTGGCCCAGGAGCAGAACTCGCTGATCTCGGCCCGCGCGCAGGAGAACTTCAGCGGGGCGCGCGTGGTCAAGGGCTACGCCATTGAGGACCGCGAGATCGAGGATTACCGCGCCATGAACCTCGAACTGCTGAGGCGCAACATCGCCCTGACCAAGGTGGACGGGCCGCTGCGCTCCTTCATGAGCCTGCTGCTGGGGCTGGCCTTTGGCCTGATTCTGCTGGTGGGCGGGCGCCTGATTCTTGAGCCCGGCAGCACCTTTACAGTGGGGATGTTCGTGCAGTTCGTGGGCACCCTGGAGCGCCTGACGTGGCCCATGCTGATGATCGGCTGGATCACCGGCATCATTCAGCGCGGGCTGGCCTCGTGGGTGCGCCTCAAAGAGATCTTCGACGCCCAGCCGCTGGTGCGCGACGAGACCGGACGCACGGAGGCGCGTCTGCGCCAGCTGCGTGGGGACATTGACTTCCAGAACGTGACGCTGCGTTACGGCCAGACCAGCGTGCTGGAGGGCGTGAACCTGCAGATCCCGGCTGGCACCTTTCTGGGGATTACCGGCCCCACGGGCAGCGGCAAAACCGTGCTGGGCCAGTTGCTGACCCGCGCCATGGACCCCACGAGCGGCAGCATTCGCATTGACGGGCACGACCTGCGCGCCATTCCGCTGTCCACGCTGCGCGACGCGATCAGCGTGGTGCCGCAGGAACCTTTTCTGTTCAGCGACACCATTGCCAACAACATTGGCTTTGGCATTGAGGCGCGCGATCTGCCCGAGGTGCCCACCGGCGTGAGTGTGGTGGGGGCGCCGCCGCCCGCCGATATTCCGCAGACGCCGGACCCCGCCAAGGTGCGCGAGGCCGCGCGGCTGGCCGGCCTGCTGGACGATGTCGAGGATTTCCCGGCCGGCTTTGACACCATGCTGGGGGAACGCGGCGTGACCCTTTCGGGCGGGCAGCGCCAGCGCACCGCGATTGCCCGCGCGATTGTGCGCGAGCCGCGCATCCTGATTCTGGACGACTCCTTAAGCGCCGTGGACACCGAAACCGAGCGCCGCATTCTGGATGGCCTGCGCGAAGTCAGTCAGGGCCGCACGGTGATTCTGATGGCCCACCGCGTCTCCACCCTGCGCCACGCCGACCAGATCGTGGTGCTGGATGGCGGGCGGGTGGCCGAGCAGGGCAGCCATGAGGAACTGATTGCCCAGAACGGTCACTACGCGCAGCTGGAACGCCTGCAGCGCCTGGCCAGTGACCTGGATGCCGAAGACGACGCGGTGGCGGACCCCGAAACTGCCGCCAACCTGCTGGAACAGAAGGTGACCCCATGACCCGCCCCGACGCTGCCGACGCCGTTCAGAAGGGCTTTGACGCCCAGCTGACCCGCCGCATCCTGCGCTACGTGCGCCCCTACCTGGGGCTGGTGATCGGGGGGGTGGTGCTGGCGCTGCTGATCTCGCTGGCCTCACCGCTGTTTGCCCTGATTCAGCGTCACGCCATTGACGCCTACCTGTCGCCGCTGGCGCAGGGCCGGGCCGGCAGCCGCCAGGCGCTGCTGGACGGCCTGACCTGGACCGCGATGGCGTACATGGGGCTGAAGGTGGTGGAATTCGCCCTGCAGTACGGCTTTACCCTGGCGATTGGCTACCTGGGCCAGAACGTGCTGCGCGACATCCGCGCCGACGTGTTCAGCAAGCTGCAGCGCCTGCACCTGGCCTACTTTGACCAGAATCCGGTGGGCCGCCTGATCACCCGTGTGACGAGCGATGTGGACGCCATTAACCAGTTCATTACAGGTGGGCTGGTGAGCTTGATCCAGTCGAGCTTCATCATCGTGGTGTACGTGGTGATCATGCTGAGCGTGAACTGGCGCCTGGCGCTGATTTCCTTTTCGGTGCTGCCGGTGCTGTTCCTGACCACCAACTATTTCCGTACCAAACTGCGCGACGCCTTCCGCGAAACCCGCACCCAGCAGGCGATTGTGAACAGCAAGCTGAACGAGAACATCACCGGGATGCTGACGGTGCAACTGTTCGGGCGCCAGAAGCGCAGCGCCCTGGACTTCAACCTGAGCAACCGCGCCCTGCTGAGCGCCAACGAGAATTCGGTGAAGTGGTTTTCGCTGTTCATGCCGGTGGTGGCGGTGCTGGGGCAGGTAGCGGTGGCCCTCATTCTGTATTTCGCCGCCCGCCAGATTCTGGGCGCCGATGCCAGCGGGGCCGTGGCCGGGGCGATTACCGTGGGCACGCTGTTCGCCTTCGTGCAGCTGTCGCAGCAGCTGTTTCAGCCCATTCAGGATTTGGCCGACGTGTTCAACAACCTGCAGGCAGCGATGGCCAGCAGCGAGCGCATTTTTGGCGTGCTGGACACCGAAGAGGCCATTCAGGACAAGCCCGACGCGAAGACTCTGCCCCACTTTGAAGGTCGGGTGGACTTTGAGCGTGTGTGGTTCGCCTACGACCAGAGCGTGACCGCCGAGACGCCCGACAGCGATGACCGCTGGATTCTGCGCGGCATTGACCTGAGCATTGCCCCCGGCGAGAGCGTGGCCCTGGTGGGCGCCACCGGAGCGGGCAAAACCAGCGTGACGGCCCTGGTCAGCCGCTTTTATGACGTGCAGCGCGGCGCCGTGAAGGTGGACGGCGTGGACGTGCGCGACCTGGCCCAGCACGACCTGCGCAAGCATGTGGGCGTGGTGCTGCAGGACGTGTTTCTGTTCGCCGGCACTATTGAAAGCAACCTGACGCTGAACAACCCCGGGATTCCCCATGAGCGCGTGGTGGAGGCCTGCCGCTACGTGGGCGTGCATGACTACATCCTGGGCCTGGAACACGGCTACCAGACCGAGGTGCGCGAGCGCGGCGCCACGCTGAGCACCGGGCAGAAGCAGCTGCTGGCCTTTGCCCGCGCCCTGATCCAGAACCCGGACATTCTGCTGGTGCTGGACGAGGCCACCGCCAACGTGGATACCGAAACCGAACTGCGCATTCAGGCTGCGCTGGAAAAGGTGATGCGGGGGCGCACCAGCATCATCATTGCCCACCGCCTGAGCACCATCGAGCACTGCGACCGCATTGTGGTGATGCGCAAGGGCCGCATTGTGGAGCAGGGCAGCCACCGCCAGCTGCTGGACAAGGGCGGGTACTACGCCCGGCTGCACCGCCTGCAGTACGCGCAGGGGGACGCGGCGGACTGAGGGCGGTTGTGGGACGTGGGCTGTAGGTTGTGGGAAAACCCCTACAACCTACAGCCCACGTCCTACATCCCCTTACAAATACGCCAGCGCCCACTCCCGCTGTCCGTGGGCCACGCCAGCGCGCAGCAGGGCCAGGCCGTCCGGGGCCACATCATGGTGGTGTGGGGTGTCGCCCAGGATGGCCTGAAAGTCGGGCAGGGGGAGGCGGGCGGGGTCATGGAGGCGGGTATGCACCATGCCGCTCTGCACCTCGTACACGGCGCCGTACACGTTGCCCTTGCGGGCGTCCAGCGACACGCCCTGCTTGCCCTCGCCGCGCACCAGGGCTTCTAAGGTGCTGACGCCCAGCACCGGCGCGCCCCACACCCGGCCCAGGCCCAGGGCGTAGCTGGCGCCCACCCGCACGCCGGTATAGGAACCGGGGCCGGTGCCAATCACGATCAGGTCGGCGCGGAAGGGCAGGCCCACATCATCAAACAGGGTGCGGGCGGCCTGGGGCAGCAGTTCAGCGTGGGCGCGGCCCACCTCGCGCGACACGCTCAGCTCACCGCCGGGCCACACCAGGGCCAGGGTCAGCCAGGGGGTGGCCGTGTCCAGGGCCAGGGTGACAGAGGAGGGGGAAGCCGTCATCGCCCGGCATTGTAACGGGGGCTCTGTCACCCCTGCGGGAACGTGAGGCGGGGGCGGCGGGAAAGCGGCGCGGTGCTATGCTCGCAGCATCATGACGAATATCGCCAAAGGGCTTGAGGGCGTCCTCTTTACGGAAAGCAAACTCACGTTCATCAACGGCACCGAAGGGATTCTGACCCACCTGGGCATTCCCATTCAGGAGTGGGCCGAGAACAGCACCTTTGAAGAACTGTCGTTGGCGCTGCTGAACGGCCACCTGCCCACGGCGGCCGAGCTGGCGGCCTTTGACGCCGAGCTGAAGGCCAACCGCGCCATTCCCGAAGCCCTGATCAGCGTGATCCAGGCGATGCCCAAAGGGATTCACCCCATGCAGGCGCTGCGCACGGCGGTGTCGTACCTGGGCCTGCTGGACCCCCAGGCCGAAGACACCAGCCCCGAGGGCCGCCGCGCCATCGCCACGCGCATGATCGCGCAGTTCGCCACCATCATCGCCGCGATCAACCGCGCGCAGGACGGCCAGGACATCGTGGCGCCGCGCATGGACCTGACCCACGCGGGCAACTACCTGTACATGCTGAGCGGCAAGGAGCCCACCGCCGAGCAGGCCCGGCTGTTCGACATTGCCCTGGTGCTGCACGTGGACCACGGCATGAACGCCAGCACCTTCACGGCGATTGCCACGGCCTCCACGCTGTCGGACATGTACTCGTGCATCACCAGCGCCATTGGCGCGCTCAAGGGGCCGCTGCACGGCGGCGCCAACGAAGCCGTGATGGACATGCTGGACGAGGTGGGCACCCCCGAGCAGGCCGAGGCGTACATCACGAAAAAGCTGGACAACAAAGAGAAGATCATGGGCGTGGGGCACCGCGTGTACAAGTACTTTGACCCCCGCTCGCGCGTGCTGCGCGACTACGCCGAGCACGTGGCGAACAAGGAAGGCAAGAGCAACTACTACCAGATTCTGGAAACCATTGAAAAGGTCGTCGTGGACCGCATTGGCTCCAAGGGCATCTACCCCAACGTGGACTTTTACAGCGGCACGGTGTACAGCGACCTGGGGATTAAAAAGGAGTTCTTCACGCCCATCTTCGCCCTGGCCCGGATCAGCGGCTGGTGCGCCAGCGTGATTGAATACACCCGCGACAACCGCCTGCTGCGCCCCGACGCCGTGTACACCGGCGAGCGGGACGCGAAGTACGTGAAACTGCAGGACAGGGGCTGAGAGCTGAACGCTGAGGGTTGATAGAGGAGGGCGGCCAGGGAGAACCGGGCCGCCTTTCTGCTTGTTGCTGGGGCAGAGGGGAGCTGGGGCGTGCCCCTGAGCTTCTACCATTTCCCTTCAACCCTCACCGCCTCACTCCACTGGCCAGACCCGCAACACCCCGCTCTGCGCCGGCCCGTCAATGGTGAGGACCTCCAGGCGGCAGGGCAGATCGTCGCGCCCACACTCGCGCAGCAGGTAACTCAGGGCGGCGCGGTGCATCAGGGCCAGCTTGCGGGGGGTGACACTTTCGGCGGCGCTGCCGTGGTCGGCGGCGGCGCGGTGGCGAACCTCGGTGAAGACCAGGGTGCCGCCCGGCTCGCGGGTGACCAGATCAATCTCGCCGCCCCTGATGCGGTAGTTCTGGGCCAGCACCGTGCGGCCCAGGGCCTGCAGGTGGGCCGCCGCCCGGGCCTCGGCCTCGGCGCCTTTCATGGGCTCATGGCGGTACCCACAAGACTTGAAGGCTTCACCTTCAAGTCTTGTGGGGCGAGCGGAGCGAGTGACCGCGACAGACAGCGGTTGGAGTGGAGTTGAGGGGGTCTCTTCCTCCCCTCAACGCAACGGAAGACCGCTGTCAGGCCAGCCACGCGGCCCAGCCGGCGAAGTCGGGGACGGTCAGGGCGGCGCCCGCCGCGCGCAGGGCTTCGGCAGGCGCGGTGGTGGTGAGCGCCACCACGCGGCAACCAGCCCCGGCCGCGCTGCGCACGCCATTCACGGCGTCTTCGTGGGCCAGGCACTGCGCGGGGTCCAGGCCAAGGCGCGCGGCGCCCAGCAGGAACGGCTCTGGGTGGGGCTTGCCGCGCGTGACGTCCTCGCCCAGCACCCGCACGGTGAAGCGCTCGCCAAAGCCCAACGCCTCCATGCCAAAGGCCACGTTCACCGCGTCGGCGCTGGTGACCAGGCAGAAGGGGATGTTGCGGGCCTCCAGGGCGTCCAGGTAGGCGCCCAGCCCCTGCACCTCGCGCAGTGCGCCGGCGGCCAGGGCGCGGTAACGGCCTTCCTTGGTGTCGTGCACGCGGCGGCTCAGGGCCTCGTCCGGCACTGCGCCGGTCAGGCGCTCAATGATTTCGGGGTTGCGGCCACCGTCCACCTTGGTGTCCAGGTCGTGCTCGGTCAGGTGCAGGCCCAGCACCTCAGCCGCCACCTCCTGCCACGCCTGCCGGTGAAAGTGGTTGTTCAGGGTCAGCACCCCGTCCATGTCGAACAGCACGCCCGCCGGGCGCCAGGGCCAGCCGCTCACGCCTCGTCGTCTCCTTCGGGGCCGTGGCCCAGGTCGCGCAGCAGGTCGCGGTACAGCTGCGCGGCGCGCACCCGCACCTCGTCCAGCGACGTGTCGTCGGGGGCAAAGTCGGCCGCCACCTCCAGCGCCTCGGCCAGCACGGCGCTGTAGATGGGCCAGCGGCCTTCTGTTGCCGGTGTGCCTCCGTCCAGGGCCTGCAGGGCGGCCTCGGCGGCCGTACGCTCGGCGTCTTTCTTGCTGCGGCCCTCGCCGCCTGGGCCCAGCACCTCGCCGCCCACGCGCACGGTCACGCGGAAGGTGGGCTCGTGGGGCGGGCCCTGCGTGGTGACCTCGAAACTGGGGGTGCCCAGCCCCAGGGCGATGGCGCGGGCGATCAGGTCCCCTTTGGCATTGACGTTCATGCGCTCCAGCCTAGCGGTCTGCGCCCGGCAGGAGCGGGAGAGCCAGATGAGGAGGGGAGAGAGAAGGGTGGAGAGTGGTTAGGGGATGTGGTGCAGGACGGGCCGAGGGCTCTGGCAGCCCTCAATTCCTCGCGCCTGTGCCCCTCAAAACGAAGAGGACCAGGAACGTGCGCCCTGGTCCTCCGACTCGTTCCCCAGCCTTAAAAATCCAGACGGCCGCGTGGCCCGCCCAGGTGGTGCAGCTTCTCCGGGGTCCACAGTTCGTAGGGGTACATGGGGTACTGCCGCTTGAAGCGGCCCACGCGGTCCCAGACCTCGCGCGACTCGAAGGGCACCACCAGAATCAGGCGAATCACGCTGTCTTCGGCGTCGTACACGTAGAAGTCAAAGTGAAAGGTCTGCTCGTTGCCCTTGTCGGTAAACAGCGGAAAGGAAAAGGGCCGGTAGCGCCACGCCTTGCGCTTGGCACTCAGAATCTGTGCCGCCACGCGCTTGAGGTTGCTGTCTGGAAAGGTCAGCTTTTCGCCGTCGCGGTCCACGAACACGGTGTCCGGGGCCGGGGCGTCCAGCTGCACCCGCTTGAGTTCCGGCAGCGGTTTTTTACTGGCCGGCCGGGCGCCGCCGCGCGCCAGGCCCCCACGTCCCAGTCCCCCGCGTGCCGGGCCACGGCCACCCTGCCCGCTGCCCCCGCCGCTGCGGCTGGGCGTGCGCGCGCCGCCCTCGCTGCCGGGGCGGGCGGGGCCGCCCTGACCTTGTGGCCGGTCTGTCACCTTGCGGGGAGCGCGGTCCTCGCTGCCCCCGGCGCTGCTGCGGTCACGCACCGGGCGGCTGGCGTCGCGCGTGACGCCGCCCCGGCCCTGCGCGGTGTTCTTCTTCGGGCCGCGTCCCCGTGATCCTTTTCTAGGCCCTGTCATCCCGGTAGTGTACCGGGCGCCGGACCACAGGAAGCGGGACGCGGCCGCCTTTCTCCGCGTCCCGCTCCCCATTGCCCTTTACTTCGCCAGACCCCGGATCACGCTGAGGTTCACGAACTTGCTCAGGTCCGGCACGTCGCGCGCAAAGCCGGCTTCCTTGTTCAGCACGGCGTACTCGCTCAGGGTCTTCAGGTTGATGTCCCAGGTCACCCGGGTGCGCGCCAGGGCCTTGAACAGTTCGGCGGCGTTGGGGCGCTTGCCGGTAAAAGCGTAGATCTGATCGGCAATGGCCTTCTGGGCGCCCGCGTTGCTGCTGTTGATGAACTTGATGGCGTTCAGGTGCCCCTGCAGCAGGTCCGAAACGACGGCCGGGTTGGCAGCGGCGTACCGGGTGTTCACGACCAGCACGGTGGTGGTGTAGTTCCCGCCCTCCCAGATGGCTTTTTCGTTGGCCACCAGCCGGGCGCCCTGCGTTTCCAGGATGGCGCCCCAGGGTTCCTGCACCAGGGCGGCGTCCACCTGCTTGCTGGCAAAGGCGGCGGGCATGTTGGCCGGGTCAATGGGCACCACCGTCACCGTACCGCCTTCATCGGTGGCCTTGAGGCCGTTTTCGTGCAGCAGGTGGCGCAGGCTGATGTCCTGCGTGGAGCCGCGCGTGGGCACCGCCACCTTCTTGCCGCTCAGGCCCTTCACGTTGCGCACGCCGCTGTCCTTGCGGGCCACCAGCACCGCGCCCGCATTGGCCGCGCCCGCGTACACCTGAATGGGCACGCCGCGCATAAAGGCGTTCATGGCCGGCCCCGGGCCCACATAGGCGGCGTCAATAGCGCCGGCTGCAAAGGCCTCGTTGATCTGGGAGCCGTTGGCGAATTCCTTGACCACCAGCTTGACGTTGCCCAGTTCCTTCTGAAAAAGGCCGCGCTGAATACCCACCAGCCCGGCGGCGTGGGTCACGTTGGGAAACACCCCCAGGCGCAGTTCGCGCGCCTGCTGGGCGCTGGCGCTGGCCAGCAGCGAAAGGGTGAGGAGGGAGAGAACAGCTCGCTTCATAAAACAAAGCATAGCAGAGAAGTTGAGTCATTTTGTCAATTGAAGAACAGAAGGAAACAGGGGCGCCCTGGGGGTGCGGGGGTCGGCCGCTGGCGGTCACGCCTGGGTCACGGCTCTGTCACGGGGGGCCACCTACGCTGCGTGCCAGACGAGAACAGGGGCAAGGGGCCACGGTGGCCCTGCCTGTTCCCGCCCTGCTCTGGATGGAGCGCCCTGGGAGGGGAGAGACCATGAACCGCACTGCCTTCACCCGCACACTGCTGGCCCTGCCACTGATCCTGCTGCTGGGCACGCCCGCCCACGCCGACACGGTGCCTTCTGGGCTGTACGGCATCTATGCCAGTTCCCTGCAGGCGGGCATGACCAACGGCAACTACCGGGAACTGTTCGCGCCCAAGGTGTACGACCTGAACAATGGTCAGACGGCCCGCGTGACCATGAACCTGCTGGGGGGCGAGTACAAGGTCAAGGCCATCTGCGACGACGACTGCCTCGACATTGACCTGGAGGTGCGCGATGAACGCGGCAACCGCGTGGCCTGGGACTACGCCGCCGACGATGAACCCATCGTGACCTTCCGGGTGGGGCCGGGGCGATACACCGTGAACCTCAGCATGGAGGACTGCGACTGGACCCCGTGCACCGCCGTGCTGCTTTCCCTGTACCGCTAACTGTACTTTGGGGATATTCAGAGAAGTGACGAGAGGGCCAGCATCCGTGATGCTGGCCTTCCTGCTATGCCTCGTCCCCTTCCTCGATGGACTCGACATTTTCCCACCTGGTTCGCACCTTTCCTGACGCACTTTCGTCACCGTGCCCAGCGAACCTGGGCTCCGCTGTACGTCCGTGGACTGTGCAGCACTGCCCATCGGAAAAGCATGCAACCTCTGGCTGCCGTGGTCGCACCCGGGAAAGAAGACCACATCCAACAATTCATCACCGATAGCCCGTGGCTGACAGCTCCCCTGGAAACGCTGCTCGCTCAACGGGCCCAGCACATGCTCGGCGGGAAAGAAGCCGTCTTGATTATCGACGATACCTGTCTGACGAAATTCGGCACCAAATCCGTAGGCGTCGCCCGCCAGTACTCGGGGCAGGCTGGGAAGATTACCACCTGCCAATGTCTGGTCTCCTTGACCTTGGCCCAGCACGAGTTGCCCGTTCCCCTCGCGTTACGGCTTTTCCTGCCGCAGGAGTGGACCCGCGATCCTGCTCGTCTCAGCGCAGCTGGTGTTCCACTGGAACACCAGCTGCCGCAGACCAAGTGGGAGCTGGCTCTCAAGGAACTGGACCGGGTGCGCGAACACGTCACCTTCGGCATGGTGTTGGCAGATGCCGGGTACGGGGTGAATGCCCAGTTCCGGCAGGCACTGACCGAGCGCGGGCTGCTGTGGTCCGTGGGTGTGACCCGGACACAGACGGTCTATCCCCAGGACGTCCGTTTGATCCCGACCCCCAAGATCTTCCGAGGGAGAAGGCCGAAACACCCGACCCCCTCTGAGGACCGGCAATCGGTGGAGGAGGTCTTGAACGGTGCTGCATGGCAGCACCTAGTCTGGCGACACGGGACCAAGGGCCCGCTTGCAGGACGCTTTGCAGCGGTTTACGTCCGCCTGGCCGATGGGGAGAACGCCCAGGGCCAACACCTTCCCGGACAAGCTGCCTGGATCATCGGGGAACAGCGGCGGGGGGAGGAACGCAAATACTACGTCTGCAACCTGCCCGCCAACACACCGCTGGCTCGTCTGGTGGCGGTCACCAAGCGCCGTTGGGCCTGCGAGTTGACCCACCGGGAGCTGAAGGAGGAAGTCGGCCTGGATCACTTCGAGGGCCGTTCTTGGCAGGGCCTGCATCACCACGCCGTGCTCTGCATGGTGGCGCTGACCTTCCTTCAATGGCTACGACTCACTCAGCCCGACGATCTGATGGGCGACACCGTTCCCGCCATCCGCGCCGAGGTGGCAGGAGACTCGCCTCTGCCACCTCCCTGCCGTCAATGCCGCGCCTGCACAGCTTTATTCAGCGGTCCTTGAATATCCCCAAAGTACAGCTAAGAACCTCGAAGTTGATCTTGAGATCAACCGAGCGAAGCGAGGAGCGAAAAAAGGACGTTGCACCGGAAGTGGAGACTTTTCGGCGCTCTCCTGAAAAGTCGCAACGTGAGGGGCGATGTCCTGAGCCCACCCCAACACCGGGGCCGCCGACCTTCCCTGGGTCGGCGGCCCCTCCAGTCGTTTGCCTAGGCTTCGCGGCGCAGGCTCAGGCGGGGGTCGGGGGAGAGGTTGGCCGAGTGGAACGGCTTCATGCGGAAGCCCTGCGGAAACAGGCTGAAGCGGCCGTGCGTGACCGTGACCGCCAGCACCGAGGCCAGCAGCGCCTCGGCCATGCCCGCGCCCAGACAGGTGTGGGCGCCCGCGCCGTAGGGCTGAAAGGCACCCTTCTGCTTGTGCTCGTTGCGCGGGGCCAGGAAACGGTCCAGGTCAAAGGTGTCGGGGTCCTTGAACAGGGCCGGGTCGCGCTGCGAGGTGAAAAGCGCCATCAGGAGTCGCTCGCCCTGGCGCACGGGGAAGCCCTGCACCGTGAAGTCGCGCGTGGCGTAGCGGGGCAGGGTGTTCGCCACCGGGTACAGGCGCAGCACCTCCAGCACGGCGGCGTGCAGCACCTTCAGGTCGCGCAGCCGCTCGGCGGGCAGGCCCGCTTCGACCACCGGGCGCGCCTCGGCCTGCACCCGCGCCAGCACCTCGGGGCGGCGGTACAGCTCGTACAGGGTCAGCGACAGCACGTTCACCACCGTGTCCAGCCCGGCCACGTAGGGAATCAGCATCATGAACAGCAGTTCCTCGTCGTCCATCAGGTCCGGGCGGGTCTCGCGCAGGCGGCGCAGGTCGCTGACATAGCTTGAAGCGTGCTCGCCGGGGTCCTGGGCCAGCACCTCGTGGGCAAAGGCGCGCGCACTGGCCTTGGCGCGCAGGTACGCGGCCTTGCGCAGCGCCGCCGGACGGGCCGAACCCACCAGATGCACCGCCAGCTGGGTGTGCCAGTAGGTCATAAACGCGGCCAGATGCGGCCCTGGCAGGCGCCCCAGCGTCAGGGTGCCAATGCAGTCGGCCACCAGCCGCTGCGCAAAGGGCACCACCTTCAGCACCTCGCCGGGGGCGGTGCGGTCCAGCGCCTCCCGCGTCAGGGCGGCCACCTGGGGCAGGCCTTCCAGCACCCGGCTTTTGGCAAAGCCGGCGCGGGCGGCGGCCCGGTAGGCCAGATGGTCCGGGCCCTCCAGCATCGTCAGCACCTGCCGGCCACCGAACTCCTTGATAATCCCTTCCCACACGCGCCACGCGGTGACCTCGCCGCTGTTCTCGGCCATCACCTGTGCGGCCGTGGGCCCGGCCAGCACCACCAGCGACTGGTTCAGCACCTTCACCCGGAAACAGGGCCCCAACCGCGCGGCCTGGGCGGCCAGAAAGCCCTCGCTGTCGCGGATCATGGGGAGCAGGCTGCCCACCAGGGGCAACCCCGGGGCCAGCGGCATGGCAGAGGTGGGGGCGGGCGAAGCGGCAGTGGTCATGGCGGGGCCTCCTGGGACCAGGGCAAAAGGGAAGACGAAACGCGGCAGAGGCAGGGGAGAGAGTGCCTTATCACGGTACACCCTGAGCGGCATCCAGAGCGATTCTTAAGCTATAGGTGGTGAGAGCGGGCCAACGCCGCCGGGTCCTGGAGGTTGCGAGGACCCTCTTCAATCGTGCGGGCCGCTTCAACACTTCGGCTGGGGGAACTTGAGGGACCCGACGTTTTCTCCCCTTGGCAGGGCACTCGCAGAGCGGCGTCGCAAAGGGTGGGACCTGAACAGCGACTCAGCAGAGTCGGGTAAACGGGCCTGACCTTCTGGACCACGTTTGCGCACCTGCCGCCTCTCTAGAGCGGTTGACGAAAGAGCCCCCTCACCCCTCTCTGCGGCGCAGCTCTTGGAGTCCCACGAGGGCAGAGGGTCAAGAACCAACATCATCTTGATGTCAACTGCTCTGGGCTTGGAACCTGCCTGCACGAGGGGCTGGCACGAATTTCTATCCATTACCGGAATCTCCTGTTCCGTCCCAGAGGTTCTTTTTAAGCCCATTTCCGGCTGTTCGCCGCTTCTCCTGCTACCCCCTACCCGGCCAGCACGGCCAGCGCGGCCTGGGTGCCCCGCCGGGTGGCGGCCAGGGCGGGCCCCAGCTGCCACGCTGCGCGGTCCCGGGGGCCCACCGGGTTGCTGATGCCGCGCACCTCTAAGGCGGGCACGCCGGCCAGCAGCGCCGCGTGTGCCACCCCCGCGCCCTCCATGCCCTCGCACAGCGCGCCGGGAAAGCGGGCCGCCAGGGCCTGCGCGCCCTGGGCCGAGCCGGTCACGCTGCACAGGGTCAGCGCCGGCCCAAAGCGGGCGCCCGCCGCCTGCGCCACCTGCGCCGCCCTGGCCCACACCGCAAACTGGGTGCCCTGCTGCACCCCGGGCCGCACCGAGAGGCCCAGGGTGTCCAGTGGTAGGAACGCCGGGCCGTCCCAGGCGCCCAGATCGGCCTGCACGATCACGCTGGACACTGCCAGATCGCCCGGGGCCAGCCCGGAGCCGGGGTAGGCCCCGCCAATGCCCGCACTGATCACCAGCTCGGCTGGGGCCTGCGCCAGGGCCTGCGCCGTCGCCAGCGCCGCCGCCACCGGCCCCACGCCGCTGACCACCACGCGGGCGCCCGGCAGGTCCTGCAGGCGTTCGGCTTCGGGGAGCGTGGCCACCACGATCAGGGCGTTCATGGAGCGCAGGCTAGCGCGGCGCGCGCCGCGCTACGCCTGCAGCCGGGCCGGCCCCACGCGCAGGGTCAGGGCCCAGCGGTACACCACTTGCAGCTCGGCTTCGGAGGTCAGGGCTTCCAGGTAGCCACTTTCCAGGGCGTGGGCCAGGGCGTCTTGCTGCTCCTGGCGCAGGCGAGCGCTGGCGCGGGCCACCTCGGCGCGCACCTGGGCCCGGAACAGCAGGGGGGCCTCGTGGTCGGTCATGGGTGCAGTGTGCGCCCCCGCCCTGACGCCTTTCTTGCTGGGCGCTTTGTGGGGGCCGTGGCGGCCTAGGCGCCCGAAGAGTCTGGCCCGCCGGGCGGCGGGTGGAGCGCGGTGGCGGGCGGGCGCTGCAGCAAGTCGCGCAGCACCTGGGCCCGCTGCAGCACCTCGGCAGCCTCGGCCTGCAGGTTGGCAGCCTCCCGGGGCTGGCCGGCGCGGTCGTACTGGTCGGCCAGCCGCCCCAGCAGCAATGCCTGTTCGTTCAGGGCGCGCATGGCCGAGCCCAGGCTCTGGTCCACCACCCGCTGCACATCGGCCTGCAGGGTGCTGGCGCTGTAGGCGTGCCCGGTGTGGCAGCGGTACCGGGTCAGCGTTCCTTCGGTGATCTGGGCCATGACGCCGTGGCACTCCGGGCAGGTGACGGGGGACAGCGGCTGGGCCCGCAGCAGGTCCAGTGGCGCGTCGGCGTCGCCGCTGGCAGTGCGGACTTCCTGCTGCAGCCGCGTGCGCAGCCGCTCATCTGGGGCTGGCGGGGCGGCAGGCGCCGACAGCCGCCGCGTCCAGGCCACCAGGGCGGGGCCCAGATCGTGCGAGGACAGCACGTCGTGCACTTCCACCTGCCGGATGGCGCTCAGGGGCATGTCGGGGTATTCAGCGTCGGCCGGGTGCTGCGCCAGGGCCAGCCCGCCGCTGTGGCGAATGGCCCACAGCCCCGAGGTGCCGTCGTCCAGCATCCCCGAGAGCACCACCCCCGCTGCCCGCGCACCCTGTACAAAGGCCGCCGAACGAAACAGCACGTCAATGCTGGGCCGGGCGTGGTTCTCGCGTGGTCCGCGCGACAGCACGGCGCGCCCTCCCTCCACCAGCAGGTGGTGATCGGGCGGGGCCACCAGAATGCGGCCCGGGCGCAGGGGCGCGCCGTGTTCAGCGTGCGCGGCAGGCAATCGGCCCGCCCGCTGCAGCAGCGTGGGCAGCACGCTGGGCTGGTCCGGCGGGACATGCACGACCACCAGCACCGCTGCCGGGAAATCCGGCGGCAGGGTCTGCACAAGGTTCAGCAGGGCGCCCAGCGCCCCGGCCGAGCCTCCTATGACCACCAGTGGGGTTGACTCAGCGGCCATCCGGGGCCCCGGTGGGGGGCACCTTGGGCACGCTGAACCAGAAAGTCGCGCCCTGGTCTACCTTGCCCTCGGCCCACACGCGCCCGCCGTGCCGGTTCACGATGCGCCGCACCAGCGCCAGCCCCACACCCATGCCCTCGTAGTCGCTGTCGCGGTGCAGGCGCTGAAACACCCCGAACAGGCGGTCTTTCTGACGCATGTTGAAGCCCACGCCGTTGTCGCGCACGTACAGCAGCCACTCGCGGTCGGCTTCCTGGGCGCCCACCTGAATGCGCGCCGGGCAGCGCGTGCGGCTGAACTTCAGGGCGTTGCCCACAAGGTGGCTGAACACCAGTTGCAGCGCCAGGCTGTCGCCCGGCACGCGCGGCAGGCCGTCGGCGCTCAGGACCACCTCGCGGCCCCGCAGGTCGGCGGCCAGATCCTTGCGCACCTCGTGCAGCACCCGGTTCAGGTCCACGGCCTGAAAGCGCATGCGGCTGCGGCCAATGCGGAAAATGGTCAGCAGGGCGCGCAGCTGGTGTTCCATATGCTCGGCGGCCTGCTCAACCTGCTCGGCGCAGCGCACCTGTTCGGGGCTGGGGCCGGGCGGCCCGGCGCTCAGCTGCGAGGTAAAGGTGCGGATGTGCCGCAGCGGCGTGGTGAGGTCGTGCGCGGCGGCGTACAGGAAGGTTTCCAGCTCATCGCTGAGTTCGCGGATGTGCCGGGTGCGCTCTTCCACCTGCGCTTCCAGCGAGGCGTTCAGGCGCATCACCTCTTCCTGGGCCTCGCGCTGCAGGGTGATGTCGGTCAGCGTCAGGCGGCAGTGGCTGGGCACGCCGGGGGCGCCGGGCACCGCTTCGCCTTCCATCTGCACCGCCAGCCGCCGCTCGTCGGCACCGCGCAGCCACAGGTCCAGACTGCGGCGGCCCGGCTCGGTGGTCAGGCGGCGCAGGAACAGGGCGAAGGTGCGGCTTTCGGTGCTGTCCATGTGCGCCGAGAGCCGCCGCCGCAGCAGCTAGGCCCGGTCCACGCCCAGCATCCGGCACAGCGTGAGGTTGGCGCGCAGCACCACGCCGGTGTCGTCCAGGGTGGCGTAGCCCACAGGCGCGAAATCGAACAGCTGCTCGTACTCCTGCCGGGCCAGTTCCAGTTCCAGATTCTTGCGATTCAGTTCCTCGTTTTGCAGGCGCAGTTCAATCTGGTGAACCAAGAGTTCGTGCTCCTGGGCGCCGGGCGCCGGGCGGGGGACAGGCACAGGAGGGCTGTCCTGGGTATGCAGGGCCTGCTCGGCCTGCTGGCGCAAGAGGGCAGCGCGGTCATCTGAGGTCATGAGACCACCTGGGGCACGCGGCGTAGGAGCGCCGCGACGTTGTCAGGAAAATCCATAGTGGGCACCTCCGGGCAGCAAACGCGAACGAACGAAAGAAGGCCAGTCAACTTTGTATGAAACCTTACCGTGCCTATGCCTCTTCAACATGGCCCCCTTTCTTGATTTGTGTTAGCAGACCTTTCATTATTTTTTTACTTTCAGGGCAGGCGCTATGGTAAGCCACCGCTATGCCTGATCCCCAGTACGCGCCCGCCGGGCCCTCTTTATCTGCCGCACCGGGGCTCAGCGCCATCGTGGGTATCGGCGGCTCGGCCGGCGCACTGGACGGCTACGAGCGGTTTTTTCTCAGCCTGCCCGCCGACAGCGGCATGGCGTTTGTGGTGGTGCCCCACCTAGACCCCGACCACCGGGGCCTGATGCCCGACATTCTTGCGCGCTGCACCGGCATGCCCGTGCTGCAAATCGAAGACGGCATGGCCGCGCAGCCCAACACGGTGTACGTCATTGCGCCCGGGCACAGCCTGAGCATCATGAACGGGGTGCTGCTGCTCGAAGACCTGGAGGCGGCGCAGGGACGGGTGATTGACACCTTTTTCGAGGCGCTGGCCGCCGATCAGGGCGAGAGCGCGGTGGCGGTGGTGCTGTCTGGCATGGGCACCGACGGCACCCAGGGCCTTCAGGCCATCAAGGAGCACTTTGGGCTGGTGCTGGTGCAGGACCCCCAGAGCGCCGAGTACCCCTCCATGCCCGCCAGCGCGGCCGGCACCCAGCTGGCCGACGACGTTCTGCCCGCCGAGGAACTGGCCCCCAGCCTGTACATGCGCGTGACCCGGCGCCAGACGCTGCGGGTGGAAGACCTCGTGCAAGACGGTCAGGCTGGGGTGCCGCTGCAGAAGATTCTGCGGCTGGTGCGGGTGAAAACCGGGCACGATTTCAGCAACTACAAGCGCAGCACCCTGATCCGGCGTATTGACCGCCGCATGCGCAACCACCGCCTGGACAACGTGGCGCAGTACATGCGTTTTCTGCAGGACGTTCCCCAGGAAATCGACGCGCTGTTTCAGGACTTCACCATCAACGTGACCAGCTTTTTCCGCGACGCCGAGGCCTTTGCCGATCTCAAGGAAAACCTGCGCACCTCCGTGCTGACCCAGAAACAGGACATGGACACGGTGCGGGTGTGGGTGGTGGGCTGCGCCACCGGCGAGGAGGCGTATTCGGTGGCCATCGTGCTGCACGAGCTGATGGACGAGCTGAAAACCGAGCGCGTCTTCAAGGTGCAGGTGTTTGCCAGCGACATTGACCCCCAGGCCATCGAAAAAGCCCGTTACGGCCTGTACCCGCCCGAGATCGCCTACGTGGTGTCGCCCGAGCGGCTGGCGTTCGCCTTCGAGGAAAAGGACGGCGGGTATCAGGTGCGCTCGGCCATCCGGGAATCGGTGATTTTCGCGCTGCACAACACCTTCGGGGACCCGCCGTTTACCCGGCTGGACCTGCTGTGCTGCCGCAACATGCTGATTTACCTGAAAGTGGAGCTGCAGCGCCAGATCATGAACATCTTTCACTACGCGCTGCGCCCGGGCGGGCTGCTGTTTCTGGGCGCCAGCGAGACGGCAGGCTCGGACCGCGACCTGTTCCGGCCGCTGAACCTGCGCTGGAAAATCTACGTGCGCGGCGAGGGCGCCGCCCTGCCCCTGCTGCTGGGCCAGGGTGTCAGTCCCAGCACGCCGCCCGTGCCGCATACGGTGCCGGAAAGCAAGGTGGTGCCGGGCGGCCGGGCCGGCAGCGTGCCGCACCTGGCCCAGAGCCTGCTGCTGGCCCACCACGCCCCGCCCGCCGTGGTGATCAACGAGGGGGGTGACATCCAGTACGTGCACGGCAGCACCGCGCGCTACCTGGAACTGCCCGCCGGCACGGTCATGACCAACGTGTTCGACATGGCGCGCGAGGGCCTGCGCTACGAATTGCCGGCCCTGGTGCGTCAGGCGCTGGCTGAGCACCGCGAGGTGGTGCGGCGCGTGTCGACCGAGGTGGACGGCGCCCCCTGCGAGATCGACGTAACGGTGCGCCTGCTGCCCGCCCGCGCGCAGCGCCTGCTGCTCATTGAGTTTCAGGAGCGGGCCACGGGGCGCCTGGATCCCCCGCCCGCCGAGCACGCCGACCAGATTCTGACCCTGCAGCGCGAACTCCAGTACAACAAAGAAACCCTGCAGTCCACGGTCGAAGAGATGGCCGTGTCTATGGAGGAACTCAAGAGCACCAACGAGGAACTGCAGACCACGAACGAGGAACTGCAGAGCACCAACGAAGAATTGACCACCTCCAAGGAAGAGTTGCAATCCCTCAACGAGGAACTGACCACCATCAACGCCGAGCACCAGCGGGTGATCTTCGAGTCCATGCAGGCCAACGACGACCTGAAGAACATTCTGGACAGCGCCGGCATTGCCACCGTGTTTCTGGACAACGCCCTGCGCGTCAAGCGCTTTACCCCGCGCATTTCCCGCGTGATCAACCTGATGCCCGTGGACCTGGGGCGGCCCCTGTCGGATCTGAACGTGAACCTGTTCTACGAGCACCTGACGGCCGATATCGTGCGGGTGCTGGACACCCTGGAAGTCTTTGAAACCCAGGTGCGCACCCGCGACGAGCACTGGTACCTGATGCGCATCAGCCCCTACCGTACCTCGGACAACTTTATTGACGGCGTGGTGGTGGCCTTTACCAACATTGACCGCATCAAGGCGCTGGAACAGCAGGCGCGCGATACCTCGGCGTATGCCGGGCGGGTGCTGGACAGCATTCACGACCCGGTGCTGGTGCTGGACGCCCGGCTGCGGGTGGTGACGGCCAACCGCGCGCTGTACACGCTGCTGCGCAGCAGCCCGGCGCAGGTGCGCGGCGAGCGGCTGCACCACCTGGGCAACTTCATGCTAGATGAGCCCGAACTGTTGCAGCGCCTGCACGAGGTGCTGGCCGGCGGCGAGGCCGTGGTGGGCCAGGTGCTGACCCTGCACGCGCCCCACCTGGGCCCGCGCCAGTTCAAGATCGAGGTGGACCCGGTGCCCGGCGAGGACGAAACCAGCGTGATGGTCGTGCTGAAACTTGAAGACGTCACCGAGCTGATGCGCCGCGCCGCCGCCGAGGGCCCCGACTGGACCGGCGACGCGGGGCCGCCCCCCGAGCAGGACTAGTCAGCGGCCCTAGGGCACGTCCTCGTCCAGCGGCGCGTGGCTGAGGGCGAGGTCGCGCAGGACGTTGGCGCGGGCCTGCACCGCCTGGGCCTGGCTCAGCAGGGCCTGGGCCTGCGGGCCGGGCAGACGTTGGCCCAGACGTTCCAGCAGCAGAATGCCTTCGTCCATGGCGCGTCGGGTCTGGTACAGCTGGTCTTCAATGGCCCGCGAGAGTTCAGACAGCAGCACCGGCGCGGTGTAGGCGTGGCCGGTGTGGCAGCGAAAGCGCAGGGCGCCGCCCTCTTCAATCTGCACCATGGCGCCGTGGCATTCGGGGCAGGTAAAGGCCGAGTACGGCCCCAGGGCCGACACGTCGTGCGGCGAGGCCGGGCCCTGGCGGGCCAGGCGCACTTCCAGTTCCAGGCGGGCGCGTTCGTCGTCGGTCAGGGGGTCAGGCATGGGCACCTCTGGGGGGTGGGTCAGCACCAGATGGCTCAGCAGCGGGCCCAGGGCGGCGGCGCGGGCCACATGGTCCACCGCCACCTGCTCCAGCGCGGCGCGGGGCATGGCGTCAAAGGCGGCGTCCCCGGGGGCTTGCACCACGGCCACGCCCCCCTGCCGCTTGATGTTCCACAGCCCCGAGGCGCCGTCGTCCATAGAGCCCGAGAGCACCACGCCGATCACCCCGGAGCCGCGCGTGTGGGCCGCCGAACGGAACAGGGCGTCCACCGCCGGGCGAAAGCGGCTTTCCTTGGGCCCGCGCGTGACCGCCAGCCGCTCGCCGTCCAGCAGCAGGTGGTGGTCAGGCGGCGCCACGTACAGGTGCCCGGGGCGCGCCCGCTCGCCGTCGGTGGCTTGGTGGGCGGGCAGGGGCCCGGCGCGGCCCAGAATCTCGGGCAGGGCGCTGGGGCTATGGGGCGAGAGGTGCAGCACCACGCACACCGCCGCTGGCAGGTCGGGGTGCAGTCCGGCCACCAGCTGACTCAGGGCCTCGACCCCACCTGCAGAAGCGCCAATAACCACAACGGGCGCGCGTGCCATAGGGCCCTATTGTGCCCCACGCGGCTGCCGGCGGGGGCGCGCCCTTAAGGAACCTTAAGCCAAACCGGGGAAGAGGCGAAGCTCGGGCTGGCGGCCACATTACCCGGCTGTCACGGAGCGCCGGGGCGCACACGCCACAGTAGACGGGTCACGCGCAGCGCGCAGACAGGTTCAGTGGGGCCACAGACCCCAGAGGAGGCACCAGCATGACCAATGGCAACGGAAACGGCAATGGCGGCAACGGGGGCAACGAGGGCAAGCGCAACGGCGGCGGACGCGGCTTTGCCGGTATGGACCCCGAGCGTCAGCGCGCCATCGCGGCGGAAGGTGGCCGCGCGGCCCACGCCAGTGGCAACGCCCACGAGTTCACCAGCGAGGAAGCCCGCGAAGCCGGGCGCAAGGGCGGTCAAGCCTCGCGCGGCGGGCAGGGCGGGAGTGGCGGCGAAGAGGGGAGCGGCCAGCGCGGCGGCACCAGCGAGCAGCACGCCGAAGCTGGGCGCCAGAGCCACAAGAACGACTGATCCCCGGCTGTTGGGGTAAAGACAGCGGGGAGGCTGGCGGCCGTGAACACGGACAGGGCCGCCAGCGCCCCAAGGGCCACAGGGCCCTGCACCGAAGGGGGGCGTCCACCTTCGCAAAAACGGACGTGCGAGCGGGCCGGGCAGCAGGTGTCCAGTTACCGGTTCGAGGCCGGTGGTCCGTAGCCGACAGGCACCCCATCCGGGGAAGTCCTGTCCTTTTTTTGTCTTGAACAGCGGGAACGAAGAGCGGCCCCGGGTGGATATCTGGGGCAGGTTTTGGTCATGAGGACAGCTGGGCAGAGAGCGCCCTGGGTCCTGCCTGTGAAGACGCACAGAGGCTGAGCCTGGGAAAGCGGCGCCGCAGAGAGGGGCGAGCAGGCTGATGCTTCCTAATCGCGTTTTCATCGCAGCCGCGTCACCTCGCCGGACACTGTGCAAACGTTCGTCCGTGCAAACGCTCTGCCAAAGACATCGGCCTTAAGGAGCGCGGTCGGCTCCAGGAGGGAGCTGGCCGCTGCTGTGTAGCGCAGACCCCGCATCTGCCACAGCCTGCTTATGCCGTAGCCTGCGCTTATGGCTCTGTTTCGGCTGGACGGCAAACGCGCCCTGGTGACGGGCGGCAGCAAGGGCATTGGCTTGGCAGCGGCGCAGGCCCTGCACGAACTGGGGGCCCAGGTGACCCTGGCGGCGCGCGGCGAAGAGGCCCTGCGCGCCGCCGCCGAACCCCTGGGTGCGCGCTGGGTGGTGGCCGATGTGGGCACCGAGGCCGGCGTGCAGGCGGCGCTGGCCGCCGCGCCAGAGGTGGATATTCTGGTCAGCAACGCGGGCGGCCCACCCCCCACCCGGCCCAGCGCAGTCACCGAGGCGGCCTGGACGCAGGGCTTTGAAACCACCTTTCTCAGCACGGCGCGGCTGGCGGCGGGCGTGCTGCCCGGCATGCGCGAGCGGCGCTGGGGGCGCATTATTGCGGTCACCAGTCTGACGGTGGGGCGCCCGGCGCTGAACCTGCCGGTCAGCAACGCCATGCGCGCGGCGGTCACCAATCACCTGAAAACCCTGGCGCTGGAAGTGGCGGAAGACGGCGTGACCTGCAACACCGTGGCCCCCGGCTACACCGCCACCGAGCGCCTGCAGGCCCTGCACCGCGACCCCGCCGAGGCAGCGGCCCTGGCCGCGCGCATTCCGGCCCGGCGCTTTGGCGAGGCCGGCGAGGTGGCGGCGGCCGTGGCCTTTCTGGCCACCCACGAGGCCGGGTACATCACGGGGCAGGAACTGCTGGTGGATGGCGGCTGGGGGATCTGATCCAGCGGCCGGAACAGGCCGGCGTATTTTCCACGGAATGGCGTTGCAGAGCGGCGCGGCAGAGAGGAAAAAACGACGGATGTCCGGTGACCGAACCTGAACGGGGCCAGAACCGGGCTCCATTCGGTGCCGTTCTGAAGATGGACGGCAGTCCGTACACAGAACCGGCCTTGGCAGGGCTTCTCTCGTCCCACCTTCACCGTCTCTTGACCCGGGCAGATTAAGGTTGGATAGGTGAGCTGGGGTCAATCTGCCCGGCCGCGAATCGCATACCTTCAGGACAAAGGGGCTGAGTTTGTGCCCCCAAGGAGACCCGCCATGTCAATTGGACCGCTGGAAATCATTCTGCTGATCGTGATCATCGCGCTGGTGTTTGGCGCCCGCAAACTGCCGGAACTGGGCAAGGGCCTGGGCCAGGGCATCAAGGAGTTCAAGCGCGAAACCCGCCACGGCGAGGACCGCGCCGCCGTCACCGACGTGCCCTCGCGCCAGCTGGACCCTGCCACGGGCGCCCCGCTGCACACCCCCGCCGAGTCTGTGACCGAACGGCGCGGCTGAGCCGTCAGGGGGCCTGCTTCCATGTCCCACGGCACCGATCCCCAGGGCGGGCTGGCCAGCGCCCCGCTGTTTGACCACCTGGACGAACTCAGAAAGCGCATTGTCATCAGCCTCGTGTTCCTGGCGCTGGGGCTGGTGGTGGCGTTTCAGTTCCGGGTGCAGCTCATAGAACTGCTCCGGGAGCCGCTGACCTATTCCAAGCAGTACGCGGCGGGCAACGTTAAGCTGGTGACCCTGCAACTCACCGAACAGCTCATGCTCAGCCTGAATATTTCGTTCTGGGCCGGGTTGGCGCTGGCCCTGCCGTTCATCCTGGGGCAGGTGTGGGCCTTTATTGCGCCTGGTCTGTATGCCCACGAACGTCGCTGGGCGCTGCCGTTCATCCTGGGCGCGGGCCTGTCGTTCCTGGGCGGCGTGCTGTTCGCGTACAAACTGGTGCTGCCCACCATGGTGCCGTTTCTGGCCGACTTTATGGCCGGGGCGGTCGAGGGCAACTTCAGCCTGGGCAATTACATCGGCATCATCACGACCTTTCTGATCGCCTTTGGGCTGTCGTTCGAAATGCCCATCCTGGCGGTCATCCTGACCCGGATTGGCATTGTGAATCACGTCATGCTGCGCAAGGGCTGGCGCATTGCGCTCGTGGCGATCATGGTGGCCGCCGCCATTATTACCCCCACCCCGGACCCCACGAACATGCTGCTGGTGGCCGTTCCCTTGTACGTGCTTTACGAGCTGGGCGTGATTCTGTCGCGGGCCTTCCGCCTGCCGCCGCCCGAAGAAAGCCCGGCGCTGGGCCTGTAAAGCGCCTCTGCTTGGCCCAGCTGGCCTGTCTTCCACTGGAAGGCAGGCCGCTTTCTGTGGCCATAAGCCCTACACTACAAAGCACCTATGGATCCGGTGTTCTTGCAGATTGGCAATTTCACGATTGCCTGGTACGGCGTGCTGATCACGCTGGGAATTGTGGCGGGCGTGTGGGTGGGCACGAAAATGGCGCGCGAACGCGGCCTGAACGTGGACCTGTTCAACGACATGATTCTGTGGATGATCGTCTGGGGGCTGGTGGGCGCCCGGCTGGTGTTCGTGCTGACCTCCTGGCAGCAGTTCGAGAACACGCCCTTCCCCCGGGTGCTGCTGGACATCGTCAACCTGCGCCAGGGCGGAATTTCCATTCACGGCGGGCTTATCGGCGGCATTCTGGTCATGCTGTATTACGCCCGCCGCAAGGGCATGGACTTCTACCGCTACGCCGATCTGTGCGTGCCCGGCGTGGCTTTTGGCATCATTGGCGGACGCATCGGCAACATCATGAACGGCACCGACACGGTGGGCCGCGTGACCGGCTGGCCCATCGGCTTCCGCTGGCCGGACAGCGCGCGGGCTTTCCACGACGGCATGTGTGTGCGCAACCCCAACCCGGACATGGACCTCTCGCAGTACTGCCAGCGCATTGGCGATCAGCTGGTCATGACCGCGCCCGTGCACTTTGCGCAGCTGTACGGCGTGATCATCGGCATCATCCTGTCGGTGGCGGCCTACTTCTGGCTGCGCTCGCGCATTCCGGGCTGGGCGTTCTGGCAGTTCTGGCTGTGGTACAGCATTCTGCGCGCGGGCTGGGAAGAAACCTTCCGCCTGAACCCCCTGTCGCCCCGGGCCTACCTGAACCAGGGCCTGGACGCCCCCGGCATCGGCTTTTTCACCGATACGCACCTGATCAGCATTCCCCTGATTCTGGTCAGTATCTGGATGCTGCTGCGCCTGCGCAAGAAGGGCGCCCCCGCCCCGGTGCCCGCGCCCAGCCCGGAAGCCCGAAGCGCCTGAACCCTTCACCCACCCCGTGGCCCCCCTGAGGGGCCTTTTTTTGTTCCCCACACCCAGACTGGTACAGTGGCGCCGATATGAGCGAGACAAGTCGTCCGTTGGACGTGGTGATTCTGGCGGCGGGGCAGGGCACCCGCATGAAGTCCACGCTGCCCAAGGTGCTGCACCCGGTGGCAGGGCGCCCCATGGTGGCCTGGGCCGTGAAGGCCGCCCACGAGCTGGGGGCGCGGCAGGTGGTCGTCGTGACCGGTCACGGCGCCGAGCAGGTGGAGGCCGCCCTGGCAGGGCAGCCGGTGGTGTTTGCCCGGCAGGCCCAGCAGCTGGGCACCGGCCACGCCTTCCTGACCGGTCTGGAGGCCCTGCATAGCCACGGCGACGCCGACGTGCTGGTGCTGTACGGCGACACGCCGCTGCTGCGTGCCCAGACCCTGCGCGACCTGCTGGCCGACCACCGCGCGCGGGGCAGCGCCTTTACCGTGCTGACCGGTGAACTGCCCGATGCCACCGGCTACGGCCGCATTCTGCGCGACGAGCAGGGCGCCGTATCGCGCATTGTGGAGCAAAAGGATGCCACGCCCGAGGAACGCGCCGTACGCGAATTCAACTCCGGCGTGTACCTGATGGACGGCCGCGCCCGCGACCTCGCCGCGCGCATCACCAACACCAACGCCAGCGGCGAGTATTACCTGACCGACCTGCTGGGCCTGTACCGCGAGCAGGGCGCCGCCGTGCAGGCATTCAAACTCCCGGACCCCGACGAGGTGATGGGCGCCAATGACCGCCTGGGCCTGGCCGATGCCCAGCGCATTCTGCGCGCGCGCCTGACCGAAGCGCACATGCGCGCGGGCGTGACCATTCCCATGCCGGAAACCGTGTACATCGAGGACACGGTGCAGATTGCCCAGGACGTGACCCTCGAACCCGGCGTGGTACTGCGCGGTCACACCCGGATTGCCAGTGGCGTCACGGTTGGGGCTTATAGCGTGCTCACCGACGCGGTGCTGCACGAGAGCGTGATGGTCAAGCCCCACAGCGTGCTGGAAGGCGCCGAGGTGGGCGCGGGCAGCGATGTGGGGCCCTTTGCCCGCCTGCGCCCCGGCACCGTGCTGGCCGAGGGCGTGCACATCGGCAACTTTGTGGAGACCAAGAATGCCCAGCTGGCCGCCGGGGTCAAGGCTGGGCATCTGGCATACCTGGGCGACGTGACCATTGGCCAGGAAACCAACGTGGGCGCCGGGACCATCGTGGCGAACTTTGACGGCGTGAACAAGCACCGCACGCAGGTGGGCGCCGGCGTGTTCATTGGCAGCAATTCCACCCTGATCGCCCCGCGCGTGGTAGGCGACGCGGCTTTTGTGGCCGCCGGCAGCGCCCTGCACGAGGACGTGCCCGAAGGCGCCCTGGCCGTGGCGCGCGGCAAACAGCGCACCCTGGAAGGGTGGTCGCGCCGCTACTGGGGCGGCATGCGCGAGAAGGTGGCCCAGAAGCTCCCGTGGCTGTCCGGGTGGCTGGACCGGGGAAGTGGGCAGTAGGGAGTGGGAAGCAGGAAAAGAGAGGCGGCCCTTCATCAGGGCCGCTTTTCTCTGGTTCAGGACGCGCTTGGCTGAGGGTCCACATGGGCCGACAGACTGGGGTCTTCCACCCGCCGCAGCACCGGGTTCAGCAGTTGCAGGGCCGCCACGGCTGCGAGCACCAATCCCGCCACCACGGCCACGCTGCCGGGGGCGTAGCGGGCGGCCAGCGCACCCGCCAGGGCCGTGCTGGCCGGGGCCGTGAACTGGGCAATCAGGCGGCGCACGGAAAACACCCGGCCTTGCATCTCGGGCGGTACCTGCGACTGCCAGATGCTCTGGGAGTGGGCGTTCATGGCTGGCAGCGTGAGGCCCACCACCAGGAGCGCCGCCGCCGCGCCCAGCACGGTGGCACTGGCCCCAAACGCCGCGAACGCCAGCCCCGACACCACCATCGGCACCAGCACGCCCAGCACCCGCTGCCGCTTCAGGCCGCCCCAGGTGCTGATCAGAATGCCGCCCAGCACGCCGCCCACGCTCTGGGTGATCGCCAGTGTGGCCAGGGCGCCCTGCAGCGTGCCGCCCCGGGCCGCCCAGTCGGCGCTCAGGCCGAATTTGGCGATCAGGGGTTCCAGGACCCCTAGGTTGCTGGTGCACAGGTTGGCCACCGCAAAGGTCAGCAGCAGCGCCAGCAGGGGCCGCCGCTGCCCAATGAACACCCAGCCAAAGCGCATGTCCTGCGCCAGCGTGGGCCGCTCGGCGCGCGGGCGTGGCGCGGGCGAAGGAATAGACAGGCGCCACACCACAGCCGCCGCCACCAGAAAGGTCAGGCCGTCCACCGCATACGCAAAGGGCACGCCGTCTTTTAAGCCGCTCAGCCACGCCGGGCCGCTGCCGGCGTCACGCAGCAGGGCCGGCACGCCAATCAGCAGGGCGGCGGCAGCGGGACCCACCAGCCCGGCAAGGCTCCACACCGTCTGCATCAGGCCGTTGGCGCGGGGCAGGCGGTCCCGGGGCACGAGGCTGGTGTAACTGGCATCGAACGCCGAGCCGTGAAAGGTAGACACCAGCCCCAGCAAGGCCGCCAGGGTCACCAGCGCCCACAGCGGCGCCGCCGGGGAGAGCAGCAGGCCCAGCGTGGCGAAGGTCAGGGCGGCGCCCGCAAAGTCACAGGCCAGCATGATGCGCCGCCGGTCGTGCCGGTCTGTCCAGGCGCCGGCCAGCGGCGCGCTCAGGGTCGCCGCCAGGGTCCAGGCCAGCGCAGTCAGCGACAGGGCGGCGGCCAGCTGCGGCTTTTGCTCGGCCAGCGGAAAGCGCGTCTGGGTCAGGTAGATATTGAAGGCGAACCCCGCCACCGCCGAGCCAATCACGCTCAGCGCCTGCGAGCCCCACAGCCACAGAAAGGTGCGCCAGCCGTTCGGTGGGGCAAGCAGTTGGGTCATACCGCCCAGCGTAGGCCCGGCGGGGCCTGCAGCACGATACGCCGAATGGCGAGGGCCAGCGCGGGCCGCTTTACAGTGGCGCCCCATGCTGAGTGAGCCCGGCCTGACCCCTGCCACCGAAGCCCTGCTGATGCAGGCCATGTTTCCTGACCCGGACCGCATTGCGGCGGAACTGGACCGCTACCGGCAAGGTCCCCGTCTGGTCCTGGCCTGGGCCTTTGCCGGGCAGGTCGTCAGTGCCGTGGGCCTGGAGGTCAACGGAGATGCCGCCACGGTTCTGCACCTGGGCACCCACCCGGACCATGCCCGCCAGGGACACGCGCGCACGTTGCTGCGCGAGGTGGCCCGCCACCTGAACCTCCGCACCCTGACGGCCGAAACGGATGACGAGGCCGCCGGGTTCTACCGCCGCTGTGGCTTTGCCGTGCAGGCCATGCCGTCGCCCTGGCCCCGGGCGCGTTACCGCTGCGAGTGGGTGGCCTGAAGGCCGAACGCTGCCCAGGCTGCTTTCAGGTCCGGGTGCGGCAGCAGCAGGCGGCTCTCGGGCGAGGCCAGCCACGCCAGCATCCACTGGACGCCCGCGTGCAGGCCGCCCCCCAGGGCCGCGCGCAGCTCAGCGGCATAGGGCGGCACCCCGCCCTGGTCCCATTCCAGCTTGTCGGCCAGAAACACCACGAGGTCCAGCGGGGTGGGCCGTGCATGCAGGGTGGTATGAACCCGGATGGCCTGCAAGATGTCAGGGTCGTGCACGCCATACCGGTCCCGGGCGATGACCACGCTCAGGGCGGCGTGCAGTAACAGGGGGACCTGCCGCTCTTCGGCCAACACGGGCAGGTCCAGCGATTCGCACAGCGCCACCATGTCTCCACGGGGGACAACCCCGCCGAGGTCGTGCAGCAGCGCCGCCGTGCGGGCGGCCAGTGGGTCCACGCCGAAGTGCCGGGCCAGACGCGCTGCCTCGTCGGCCACACGGGGCACATGTTCACGGATGATCTCGCGCCCGCAGGCGGCAAGCAGCGCGTCCACATCGGCGGCCAGATCGGCCAACATCCGTCCGTTGTAGGGCGCCGCCTCGCGCAGAGGAGCAGGCCAGAAGGGCCCCCAGACCTTCACCCCCGCGCCCGCAATTTCTTGCGCTCTTGCACAGCCAGCTGGTCCACCCGCTCGTTTTCGCCGTGGCCCGCGTGCCCCTTGACCCACACGAAGGTCAGGGCGTGGGTCTGGGCCTGGGCAATCAGTTCTTCCCACAGGTCCTGGTTTTTCACCGGGTCGCCGCCTGCCGTTTTCCAGCCGTTGCGCTGCCACTTCAGAATCCAGCCGTCGGTAAAGGCCTTGCGCAGGTACTGGCTGTCGGTCACCACACGCACCTGGCAGGGCCGTTTCAGGACCTTCAGGCCTTCCAGCAGGCCGCGCAGCTCCATGCGGTTGTTGGTGGTGCCTTCTTCATGGCCGCTGAGCACCAGTTCCTTGCCCTTGTAGTTCAGGATGGTGGCCCAGCCGCCGTGGCCAGCCTGGGTGTCGCAGGCGCCGTCGCTGTACAGGTCCACGTTCTCGCCCTGAATGGGTGCAGGCGGCTGAATGCCTGCCTTGATAGGCAGGCGGTCACGCGCGGCGGCCTGCGCCTTTTGCGCAGCATTCTGGGGACGGCCCTTGGTCATTGCCTGGGAACTGTAGGCAGAGGCGGGCCGTAGTGTCAACCATGACCCGCCTGCCCGCCCTCCTGACCGAGCCCGAACGCACGCCCGCGATCATCACGCACCTCTCGCCGCTGGCGGGGCTGCTGCTGCCCACCCTGGGCAACGTGCTGGGGCCACTGGTGGCGTGGCTGGCCTTCCGGGACCGCAGCCGCGCGCTGGACGACCAGGGCAAAGAGGCCCTGAACTTTCAGCTGAGTTTCTGGCTGTACGGGCTGGTGGTCAGCGTGCTGGCCTTTGCACTGTTTAGCCTGGGCCTGATCGGCGGCGCGGTGGGGGCAGCGGCGGGCACCGACCTGGGCGGGCTGGCGGTGCTGGGGTCGCTGAGCGGGTTTTTCCTGTTCTTCCTGCCGGTGCTGGTGGTGCTGGGGCTGGTGCCTTTCATCTTCATGATCGTGGCGGTGGTGCGCGTCAGTGCCGGCCAGCCTTACCACTACCCCCTGACCATTCGCTTCCTCAGATAAAACGGACCGCCGTCCTTTTCGGAAACATCCAGGTCTTTCCTGGATGTTCCCTTTTTGGGGCGCTGTTCGAGCTTCGTGCCCGGAAATCTGTACCCCTCCCGCCGCACTGCGAGTCGTTCCGACCAGGAAAACGCCGTAACGCCGGACAGAACTTTTCGGCGGTCGGCCAAGGCCGCCGCGCACGACCGCAACCCTGCCTACACCCCACAGCCCATAACCCACTACCCTGTCTCTTATGCGAATCATGGCGGTGTTTGCCCACCCGGACGACGAGATCGGTTGCATTGGCACCCTGGCCCGGCACGCGGCGCGCGGCGACGATGTGATGCTGGTCTGGACCACCCTGGGCGAGCTGGCCAGCCAGTTTGGCGACGCCCCACACGAGGAGGTGACGCGCGTGCGCCGCGAGCACGGTGCCTGGGTCGCCGGGCGCATTGGCGCGGCGCACCATTTCTTCGACATGGGCGATAGCCGCATGACTGGCAGCCGCGCCGAGGCCCTGCAACTGGCCCGCCTGTACGCCCGCTTTCGCCCCAACGCCATCCTCACCTGGAGTGACGACCACCCCCATCCCGACCACCGCATGACCGCCAAGATCGCCTTTGACGCCATCACCCTGGCGCGCATCCCCAAGATCATCAACGAGGCGGGGGGCGGGGCGGCCATGCCCCCAGCGCCGGACCTCAGCGGCGACGCGGCGCCCGAAAGTGGCGAAGACCTGCGCCGCCTGGACGCGTGGCGCGAGCCGGTGCGCTTTTACCAGTACTACGCTCCGGCCAGCCCCTACCCCGAAGTCTTTGTAAACGTCACTGACACCGTGGACGTGGGCGCCGACGTGATGGCCTACTACCAGGCGTTTTACGGCTGGCAGTGGACCGCCGATCAGTACCGCGCCGCCCGCGCCGACCTGGGCCGTCTGGCCGGGGTGGGCGCCGCCGAGCGCTTTAACCTGCGGGCCTCGCACCTGCGCGCGCGCGAGTACCTGGATTGAGAACAGGCGGGGCTGAAGCCGGGAGCCAGCGGCGGGACGGACGGGCCACCCCCGCCGCGCTACAGTGGCAGCTATCTATGGCCGAGCCCATCAGCATCAAGCAGACCATCGTCGTCCGGTCGCGTCCGGACGTGCTGTACCGCCTCGCCCTGGAACCCAAGCGGCGCCTGAAGTGGGACCCCAATCTGGTGCAGGCCGACTACGAAGGCGAGGGGGGCCGCCTCAGCAACAACGCCCTGGTGCGCTTTAAGTTCTCGCGCCGCCTGCTGGGGCTGCGCTTTACCGCCAAGTACGGCCAGCTGCAGGCCCCGCAGCGCGGCGGCTGGGAAAGCGTGCGCCATGTAGGGCCTTTGGAGAAACTCACCCAGAGCTGGGTGTTCCGGCCCATGCCCGGCGGCACCGAAGTCACCCTGACGGTGAACGCCCGCGTGCGCTACAAGTTTGTAAAAGCCCCGGTGGAGCGCATTTTGCACAACATGGTGGCCACCACCCTGCTGGAACTGCAGCGCAGCGTGGACGCCCAGGGCGCGCAGCTTCTGGAAGACATGGGCCGCGAACTGCAGGAGCGCCAGAAAGCCGAGAAAAAAGCCGCCAAGGAAGCCGCGAAGGCCGCCAAGCGCAAGAAATAGAGAGGGAGATTGAGGGGAGCCCGCCTGCATTGGCAGATGGGCCCCCTCGCTTTAGTCCTGCTCGGTGCTGAACAGCAGCACGGTACCGTCCTTGGTGGCAAAGGCGGTCCAGGGGGTCTGCGCCTGCACCCGGTAGCCCTCGGCGGGGCGCAGGCGCACGAAGTTGCTCAGCGGCAGGTCCACCACCGCCTCGCCGCTGAGGCACAGCAGGTAGCCCGTCTCTGTCGGCCCAGTCAGGGTGCCCGACAGGTGCACCACCCGCAGCCCGCTCCCCGGCAGCCTCACCCAGTGCCCCGGACTGCCCTGCGCCAGCCGCGCCAGATGCAGAGCCTGGGGGGCTTCGGGGGCTAAGGAGCGGGGCATGGGAAGCCGCCTGCGGCGGGGGTCAAAGGGTCTAAGGGTCTAAGGGTCAAAGAGGGGAGAGGACAGGTCGAGAGGGCCAGTGGGCGAAACGTCGAGTAGAACGTAAGGCCGCTCGACGCCTCAACTGCTCGACCCCTCGACGCCTCAATCATCCGCCGCGCGCCGCCTGATTAAGCTTCTTGCTGGCCTGCAGCGCCATGCCCTTGGCCTTCTTGACGTCCAGGCCTAGTTCGGGGGCCACCTCTTCCACCTTGCGGCCCTGCTCGCGGGTGGCGGTTACCAGCTGGCGTTCCTGGGGGCTCAGGACGCCCAGATGCGGTTTCAGGTCGGCCCAGGTGAAGGTGGCCTTGGCGGGGGCGGCGGGTTTGGCCGCCTTGCTGGTCGGTTTCTTGGCCGCTGTGGTACGTGCCGCGCCTGTTTTGGCGGCGGGCTTTTTGGCCGCCGTGGCCTTTTTCGGTGCCGCCGCCGCTTTGCGCGGGGCCTTGCCCGGCTTTTTCTTGGGCTCCTTGCCGCGCTCTTCCAGAATTTCCAGGGCGCGTTCGGCGCTCAGGGTGCCCTCGTCCTCGCCCTTGCGCAGGGTGGCGTTGCGCTCGCCGTCAGTCAGGTAGGGGCCAAAGCGGCCAGACTTGAGCACAATTGGCGCGCGGCCCTCGTATTCAAAGGAGCGCAGGGGCGGCGCGGCAGCCGCCCGGCCCCGGCCAAAGCGCGGCTGCATGAACAGGGCCTCGGCCTGGGGCAGCGTCACCGTGAACAGTTCCTCGTGGCCCGTCAGCGAGCGGCTGTCCCCGCCGCGCTTGAGGTACGGGCCGAACTTGCCGTTCATGGCCCAGACCTCCTCGCCCTCGCTGACGCCCACCAAGCGGGGCAGGCTCAGCAGCTTCAGGGCACGTTCCAGCGAGATGGTGCGCAGGTCGTCACTGGGGAACAGGCTGGCGGTGCGCACGGGTGGGGTGGTGTCGCCCAGCGTCACATACGGGCCGTAGCGCCCCGCGCGGGCCACCACCGGGTGCCCGGTGGCCTCGTCCACGCCCAGCACGCGGTCACCACTGGGGCGCGACAGCAGTTCCTCGGCCTTTTCAGGGGTCAGTTCGTCGGGCGCCAGCTCTTCAGGCAGGTTGGCCTTCTGCTCGCCGCGCTCCATGTAGGGGCCGTAGCGGCCCACGCGCACCTCAATGCCGCTGCCGTCCAGCTTGGGCACGCGGATGGTGGCAATGCCCCGGGCGTCTATCTCGCCCATCTTGGAGTCAATCAGGGGCCGCAGGGCCATGCCCTCGCCGCGCTCGCCCAGGTAAAAGCGCTTCAGGTACGGCACCCGCTGGGCGCGCCCGCCCGCAATGTCGTCCAGGTCCTCTTCCATCTTGGCGGTGAAGTCGTAGTCCACCAGCTTGCCAAAGTGGTGTTCCAGCAGCGCCGAGGTGGCAAAAGCGGTCCAGGTGGGAATAAGCGCCTGCCCCTTTTTCACGGCGTAGCCCCGGTCCTGAATGGTGCCCAGAATGCTGGCGTAGGTGCTGGGCCGCCCAATCCCGGCGCCTTCCAGCGCCTGCACCAGGCTGGCTTCGGTGTAGCGGGCGGGGGGCTGGGTCTCATGGCCTTCGGGCTTCACGCTCTGGGCCTGCACCCGCTCGCCTTCTTTCAGGGGGGGCAGGGGCGTGTCGCGGTCTTCCAGGGCGGCGCCGGGATCGTCGCTGCCTTCCACGTAGGCGCGCAGGAAGCCGGGGAAATCAATGGTGCGCCCCGAGGCACTCAGGCCCACAGCGTCCGGCCCCGCCTGCCCTTTCAGGCGCACGCGCAGGCTGCGGCCCCGGGCGTCGGCCATCTGGCAGGCCACAGTGCGCTTCCAGATCAGGTCGTACAGGCGCCATTCATCGCCGCCCAGTTCGCTGCGCAGGCTGTCGGGCGTGCGGAAGCGGCTGCCGGCCGGGCGAATAGCCTCGTGCGCTTCCTGGGCGTTCTTGGCCTTCTTGGCGTACACGCGCGGCTGCGGCGAGAGGTAGTCCTGGCCGTACATCTGCGCCACCTGGGTGCGGGCGGCCGTCACCGCCTCGGTGCTGAGGTTGGTGGAGTCCGTGCGCATATAGGTGATGTACCCGCCCTCGTAGAGCTTCTGCGCCGCGCGCATGGTGCGGGTGGCCGCAAAGCCCAGCTTGCGGCTCCCCTCCTGCTGCAGCGTGGAGGTGATAAAAGGCGCGTAGGGCCGCTGGGTAAAGGGTTTTTCCTCCGCGCTGGTGACGGTCAGGGGCTGCCCGGTCAGGGCCTCGGCCAGCGCGCGCGCCTCGGCCTCTGTCAGCAGGCGCACGTCTGCGCCCTCTTTCAGCTTGCCGGTCAGGGGGTCAAAGTCCTTGCCCAGTGCCAGTTTCTGCCCGGCCACGTCTGTCAGGCGGGCGGGGAAGGTCTGCCCCCCTGCCGTGCGCCCGGTCACCAGCAGATCCCACCAGGTGGCGCTCACAAAGCGCATGCGCTCGCGTTCGCGTTCCACCAGCATGCGGGTGGCCACGCTTTGCACCCGCCCGGCGCTCAGCTTGGGGGCCACCTTCTTCCACAGCACCGGGCTGACCTCGTAGCCGTAGAGACGGTCCAGCGCGCGCCGGGCCTCCTGGGCTTCTACGAGGTTGGTGTCAATCTGCCGGGGCGCGGCGATGGCGGCCTGAATGGCTTCCTTGGTGATCTCGTGAAACACCATGCGCCGCACCGGCACCTTGGGCCTCAGTTCCTGGTACAGGTGCCACGCGATGCTCTCGCCCTCGCGGTCATCGTCGGTCGCCAGAATGATTTCGCTGGCGTCCTGGGCCATCTTGCGCAGCTTGGCCACATGGGCCTTTTTCTCCGGCGAGACCACGTACAGCGGCTGAAAGTCGTTCTCGATGTCCAGACCCAGCCGGGCCCACGCCTTGCCCTTGTACTTCTCGGGAATGTCCGAGGCGCTTTTCGGCAGGTCGCGGATGTGCCCAATGCTGGATTCCACCGTGTACCCCTTTCCGAGGTACTTCTCGATGGTGCGGGCCTTGGCGGGCGACTCGACGATCACAAGCGTGTTGGAGGCTGGTCTGGGCATAAAAGAGGGGCTCCTCTGGCACGGAGAAGTCAGGCAGGAGCGTAGCACGCCCCCGCCCCGGCTTCCGGGAGAAGGAAATCAATCTGCCTTGGCCTTCGTTGGCAGTCCCTGCCTTCAGAACCGTCTCAGGCTTCAGATTTTCTTCATGCTAGGCTGCCCCCTGATGCGCTCGCGGGGTGCCACCGTCTTCTTTCTTCCCCTGGCTGTGGTGGGGGCCCTGCTGGGCGCGTTTCTGGTCGCGCCGCGTCTGTCGGCCCCGGCCCCGGCCCAGCCCCACTCCACGCTGGTGGTGCTGGGTGCCGCCCAGTACGCCGGGCACCCCAGCCCCGCCTTTCAGCGCCGCCTGGACCACGCCCTGAAGCTGTACCGCGCCGGCGGCGTGCGCACCGTGGTGGTCACAGGCGGGCGCCGCCCCGGTGATCCCTACACCGAAGGCGGCGTGGGCACCGCGTATCTGGCCGGGCGGGGCCTGCCCCCCCGCGCCCTGGTGGCCGAGGAGCGCAGCCGCACCACTATTGAAAACCTGCGTAATGCCCGCGTGAGTTTGCCCCCCGGCACCCCCGTGACCCTGGTGACCGATGCAGCCCACGCCCCCCGCGCCCTGGCCCTGGCGCGCGCCCTGGGCCTGGACGCCAACGTGAGCCCCAGCCCCCTGAGCCCCCAGGTGAGCCGCCTGTACCTGCTGCGCGAGCGCCTGGCGCTGCTGGGGTATGCGCTGCTGGGGGTGTGAAGAGGGGAATTGGGCAGTGGGTTGTAGGAAGTGGGAAAAGATGAGGGGCTGAAGCAGCTCCGGGTGTGTAAGGAAAAAGGTGAGTGGAAAAAGCTGTTCCACTCACCACTGCCCACCTCCCCTTACCGCCTTAGTCGCCGCGTCACTGCTCCGACCTCAGGCAGTTTCAGGGCCAGGGCGCCGGCCAGATAGAGGGCCAAGCCCGCGCCGCCGGCCACCGCCAGCCCCAGGACCCCCTGCACGAAAAAGCCGGGGGCGGGGAGCACCTTGGCCAAGAGCCAGGCTGCCGCGCCCGCCAGCGCGGCCAGGGGCAACACGCGCGCCAGGTGGCTGGCCACTTCGCGCCCCGGAAAGCCCACATCGCGGCGGTACAGGTACAGCAGGGCGCCCGTCATCAGCACGCCGCTGATCGTGGTGCTCAGGCCAAAGCCACTTAAGCCCAGCGGGGGCACCAGCAGGCGGTACAGCGCCACCTCCAGCACAAAGCCCAGGGCGCTCACCGTGACCGCCTCGCGGGTGCGTTCGCGGGCGTAGAAGGTGCGCAGCAGCACCGTCACCAGCGCCCAGGGCACTAGCGCCAGCGCCCAGCCGGTCAGGATGCCGCTGCCGGCAACGAACTTGTCCAGCGCCTCGGGCCCGGCAGGCACCTTGAGGTTCATCAGGCTGACCGCGTAGGGTGCCAGGACCACCAGCAGCGCGCTCATGGGCGCGGCCAGAAAGGTGGTGGTGCGGATCGTCTGGGCGGTGAGCTGCCGGAACAGGGCCCAGTCGCGGTCGGCCGCCGCCTGCGAAAAGCGCGGAAACACCGCCAGCACGGGGGAAACCACAAAGAGGCCGTTGACCATTGTGAACAGCGCCTCGGCGTTGGCGTAGCCCGTGGCCGTTCCCTTGGGAAACTGCTGCACGTTGGTGAGCAGGCTGGTCACGTAGACGTTCAGAATCTGCCGCGCGCCGGCCGTGAGGGTAAACGGCGCCATCTGCCGCAGCACCCGCCCCAGCGCCGGGTGCCCGCCCAACCGGGGAATGGGCAGCAGCCCAAAGCGGTGCAGGGCCGGCAGCTGCACCACCAGCTGCGCCACCCCGCCCAGCAGCCAGCCCACGCCCAGCCACGTGGCGGTGTCGGGCAGCAGGGCCAGCGCCGCGATGCTGGCGAGGTTAAAGGCGATGGGCGCAAAACTGCTCTCCCGGAAGTGCTCGTCGGCGTTCAGCAGGCCCATCGCCACGCTGGACAGGCTGATCAGCATGAGAAAGGGCATCACCAGCCGCGTCATGTAGAGCGCCACCTCGCGGTCCACGTTCGAGGTGCCCGAGAGCAGCAGGTCCACCACCAGGGGCGCGGCCAGAATGCCCAGCGCCATCAGCAGCAGGTTCACCGCGATCATCACGCCGCTGAAGGTTTGCGCCAGTGCCCGCCGCCCCTGGGTGTCCAGCGATTTGTAGACCGGAATAAACGAATTGACCAGCGCCCCTTCGGCCAATAGTTCGCGCAGCAGGTTGGGCACCTTGACCGCCACGGTAAAGGCGTCAGTCAGGCGTTCGTCGAAAAGGTTGATGATCTGCTGGCGCAGAATGCCCGAGAGCCGCGAGCCCAGCGTGCCCAGCATCACGATGATGGTGTTGGCCCGCAGCGAGCGCCGGGGCGGCGCGGGTGGGGGAGCGGCGGGTGGCCCGGCGTCTTCGAACGACAGGTTGATTTCGGGTGGGGCAGGCGGCGGGCCTGAGGGCGGAAGACTCACCTGGCCACTGTACTGCCGCCGCGCCGCACTGGGCCGAAAAGCACGCGGGGCTGTGGGATGCCTGCCCACAGCCCCGCCGCCTCCGGTTTCTCAGTCCAGCGCTTCGTCCAGTGCCCGCGCGTGGCCGTCTGGGCCGATGAACAGACGCCCAGCCCCGAACGTCACGCCCAGGGTTAACGGTTGCAGGTACGCCTGCAGGTGCCCTGGGAGCCCGCTCACGGTCAGGGGCGTGCGCGGGGCCGCCACCAGCCGGTACATGCCGGGCTGTCCGGGCAGGCGGTCATACACAAAGGCGCCGCGCCGCTGCGGGGCAGTCAGATGCTCGTCGAAGCCGCCGGCCGGGGCGTTGGCCTCCTCGTGCTCGGGGCGGGTGTCAATCCAGACGTGAATGGCCTCCAGCAGTTCCTCGGACTGCAGCGCCGCTTGCGGCACCGTGTCGTCGCCCGCCGCCAGCAACTGCGCGATGTGCCCCTGCTCGTCGGCCGCAAACCAGTCGAACTCCACCCCCGCAATTTCCTCGCGGGTAATGACCGTGTGGGCGGCCGGCTCCATTACGCCCGCCCGGGGTTGAGCAGGTTCTGCACCGGGTTGGGCTGGGCCGGAAAGGCCACCCGCACATGCACGGTGGTGCCGGGCACGGTGGCCGGGTCCACGTTGATCCAGTGGCTGGCCAGCACCGGGGGCGTGGGCTCGGGGTCAATGGCGCGCACCAGCACGCGGCCAGCGGCCGGGACGATGGCGCACCAGCCGTCCTGCGCGGCGCCGAAGGCCCGGATGGGCAGCACGCTCTGCAGGGTCAGGTCGTCGGGGGTGGCCCAGTATTCAATAAGCAGGCTGGCGTGGGTGCGGCCCAGGTCCTCGGGGACCACGTCCAGCTGCACCTCCACGGCATCGGGCTTGCCGGGAACCAGATTCATCCAGCCGGGCACCACGAGGCGACCGCTGCGGGTGCTTTTAAACTGCTGCGCTGCGCTTTGGGTCATGGGGCTCAGAGTAGCGCGCGCTGGCCCCGCCGGTTTCCGGTGAAGGGTAAAGGGGCACCGTGGCCGCGCCGCAGCAGCACAAGTCAGGAGCACCCGGCGACCCGGATGCTCCCCACCAGCCCTGCCCTTCCTTATTCCCGCTGCGCTGTGTGAATCAGGGCGCGCACGCCCAGAAAGCCCACCACGAAGAACAGCAGCGGCACGAGGTTGATGTTCAGTTCGGCGTCCTTTTCGGGTTCCAGCGCGTTCTGGCGGCGGTAGCGGATCATGGGCCCCAGCGTACGGCACCTCTGCTGGGCCCCGCCCCGCGCTGGCCTTTACCCAGGCTTGGGATTTTCGCTGTCCAGCCCCTGTGGCCCCCGGCAGCGGGCAGGCATTGCGCTGCCGGCCGCGCGGGGGTAGAACAGCGCCCGTGACCCCCACTGCCCACCTTCCGCCCACCATGCGCGCCCTGAGCAAGGCCCGCCCCGAAGAAGGCATCTGGATGACCGAGGCCGAGGTGCCGGCCCCCGGCCCCAACGACCTGCTGATCCGGGTGAAAAAGGGCAGCATCTGCGGCACCGACGTGCACATTTACAAGTGGGACGAGTGGGCCCAGAAGACCATTCCGGTGCCCATGGTGGTCGGCCACGAGTACGTGGGCGTGGTGGCGGGCATGGGCAGCGAGGTGCGCGGGTTCCAGATTGGCGACCGCGTGAGCGGCGAGGGCCACGTGACCTGCGGGCACTGCCGCAACTGCCGCGCTGGGCGCCGCCACCTGTGCCGCAACACCCTGGGCGTGGGTGTCAACCGCCCCGGCTCCTTTGCCGAGTATCTGGTGCTGCCGGCCTTTAACGCCTTCAAACTCCCCGACGATATTCCTGACGACATCGCCGCCATCTTCGACCCCTTTGGCAACGCGGTGCATACCGCCCTGAGCTTTGACCTGGTGGGCGAGGACGTGCTGATCACGGGGGCGGGGCCCATCGGCGTGATGGCGGCGGCCGTGGCCAAGCATGTGGGCGCGCGCCACGTGGTAATCACGGATCTGAACGACTACCGCCTGGACCTCGCCCGCCGCATGGGCGTGACCCGCGCCGTGAATGTGGGCCGCGAATCCCTGCAAGGCGTGATGACTGAGCTGGGCATGACCGAGGGCTTTGACGTGGGCCTGGAAATGAGCGGCTCTGGCCCCGCCTTTGCCCAGATGGTGCAGGCCATGAACAACGGCGGCAAGATTGCCCTGCTGGGCATTCCCAGTGGCCGCGTGGACATTGACTGGAACGCCGTGATCTTCAAGATGCTGACCATCAAGGGCATCTACGGCCGCGAGATGTTCGAGACGTGGTACAAGATGGCCGCCCTGATTCAGTCCGGCCTGGACCTGAGCCCTGTCATTACCCACCACTACGGCATTGCCGACTACCAGAAGGGCTTTGACGCCATGCTGAGTGGGCAAAGTGGCAAAGTGATTCTGAGCTGGGAGTAAGGAGAAGGGTGTAGGGCGTGGGTTGTGGGGTGTAGGAAGAGAGGGGCGTGGGGAGTAGGCAGTGGGAAGTGGGAAAGGCGGTGGCAGAGATGCCGCACGCCTTTTTCTTTGGTCTTTTGAAAAGTAGAACCTTCCGGGCCGCATCAAGCCTTCTTGCACCTCTACCGCCCAGGTCCAGACGAAGCCGTCGTGCCCGAAGGGCGCGGGCGTAAGGCGATGGGCGGAGGCGGGCCACGGCGTACGACGCGGGGCGAAGAAAGGCCGCCCCGAACCGTCAGTCAACGTTTGCCAGCGCAGCGCCGCTCCCCCTGCCCCTCTGGGGTAGGGGGCTGGGGGGTGGGGCCAGCCGTTACTAGCCGTTCAATCACCCCCCCTGCGCCATCTGGCCCATTGCCAACCTCCTTCACCCCCCGCCACACTGCCCCCATGCCCACCCCCACCCCCCGCCCCTGCTGGCCCGGTCCCCCGGGCCCGCCCCCGCCTGTGCGCTGAACCCCCGTTCACCGCTCAGCCCGCGCCCGGTTCCGTCCAGGCGCGGCTTTTTTTGTCCTCATTCATCCCCGGAGGTTTCCCCATGACCACGCCCATCCTCACCCGCCCCCGCATCCTCACCGGCGACCGCCCCACCGGCCGCCTGCACCTGGGCCACCTCGCCGGCTCGCTCCAGGGGCGCGTGGCCCTCCAGGACACCCACGATCTGTTCGTCCTAGTGGCCGATGTCCAGGCCCTGACCGACCACTTTGACCGCCCCCACACCGTCCATGACCATGTGCCCGAAGTCATGCTGGACTACCTCGCCGCTGGCCTGGACCCAACAAAAGTAACCTTCGTCCTGCAATCGGCGGTGCCCGAACTGGCCGAACTCACCCTGTACCTGCTGAACCTCGTGACCGTCTCCAAGCTGCGCCAGAACCCCACGGTGAAAACCGAGATTGCCCAGAAGGGTTACGGGGAGGCGGTGCCGGCCGGTTTTTTCATCTACCCAGCGGCGCAGGTGGCCGATATCGTGGCCTTTGGTGCGCAGGTGGTGCCCGTGGGTGAGGACCAGCAGCCCATGCTGGAACTGGCGCGCGAGGTGGTGCGGCGCTTTAACAGCCTGTATGGCCCCACGCTGACCGAACCCCAGGCCCAGCTCTCAGCCGTGCCCCGCTTGCCCGGCCTGGACGGCGGCGCCAAGATGGGCAAATCGCTGGGCAACGCCATCTATCTCTCGGACACCCCGGAGGAGGTACGGCGCAAGGTGATGGGCATGTACACCGACCCCGGCCACCTGCGCGCCAGCGATCCGGGCCGGGTGGAAGGCAACCCGGTTTTCACCTACCTGGACGCCTTTGACCCAGACCCGGCGCGGGTGGCCGCCCTGAAGGCCCACTACCGCGCCGGGGGTCTGGGCGACGTGACCCTCAAACGGCACTTGATTGAGGTGCTGGAAGCGCTCCTGGCGCCTATGCGGGCACGCCGGACTACCTTTGCAGCGGAACCCTCGGCCGTGAGGCGCTTGCTCCAGCAGGGCACCGCCAGAGGTCGGGCTGAAGCGGCCTGCACTCTGAAGCGAGTGCGTTCCGTCCTGCGCTTACATGAGTGTTGAGGCGCGCGGATGGTGCAGGTGGCGTCTCAGCGCGGCGGATAGTGCTTTGCTTAGTGCCCCGGTATAGCCCGAATCAGTGCCGATAGATTGCGCTTTAAAAGTTTAGACCGTACTCAGCGTCACCCGGACTGCCCAAATTGTCCGAACCATTGGTCGGAGCTACTGCCTCCCTCGTGCGATGCTCCCCCAGACTCGCGCGGTGGGAGCTGTCCCGGGACTCTGCAAGGGAGAGAGGCAAGAATGCCCTCCTGTTTGCCTCTCTGCACGCGATGTCTTGAAGCTGTCCACGCCACCGCGTACTTGGCCCTCCTCAGCGCACCCCTAGCTGAATTTTCCCCGCCTCAACTCCTCAGCAGGTGGGCGAACCCAGTGTCGTCCAGCGGCGGCAGATCGGCCAGCGAGGTCAGCCCAAAGTCCAGCAGGAAGCGTTCAGTGGTGCCATACAGCAGGGGCTGACCTACCGAATCCGCCCGGCCCACCACCTTTACCAGTTCGCGTTCCTGCAGGGTCACGACGGTACTCGCACTGCCTCCCCGCATCGCCTCAATCTCGGCGCGCGTGACGGGCTGGCGGTAGGCGATGACAGCCAGCACCTCCAGCGCCGCGCTGCTCAGGGGCGGCAGCGGCGGCGGGGCCAGCAGCGGCGTCAGGTGACTGGCCAGGGCCGGGGGTACCACAAAGCGGTAGCCTCCTGCCACGGCCTCGACTTGAAAGCCCAGTTCCGCCTTCTTAAGGCGAGCGCTGAAGGCTTCGACCTCGCGCCGCGCCGCCTCTTCAGGAAGGCCCAGGACGCTGGCCAGGTCCCCGGCGCTGACCGGTCGCCCGGCGGCCAGCAGGGCCGCGCCAATCAGGGCGCTCAGGGGCGGCGAGTCACTCACAGAGGCGCGCGTTCCAGCCGCGCCAGCACCTGCTGCGCTGGCAGGGCCCCCTCGCGCAGCACCCGCCCTTCTGGCAGCAGCAGCACCGTGCTGGGGACCCCCAGGCAGGGCACGTCGCCATCTGGCAGCACCATGTCGCCCAGATTCATCGCCAGAGCAGCCGCAAAGGTCAGGGCCGGGGCCTCCCCACTGGGGTTGCAACTGGTGGTTGCCAGCACCCCGCCCACGGCGTTCAGCAGCGCCAGCGCCACCGGATGGTCTGGCACGCGAATCCCCACCCGGCCCTCGGGGGCCAGCAGGGGTGGGCACGCCGCGCTCGCGGGCAGCACGGCCGTCAGCGGCCCCGGCCAGAAAGGGGTCAGCGCTTGGGCGAGGTCATCAAAGCCAGCGTCGGCGGCGACCAGGGACCGCGCCGCCTCGGCAGAGGCACACGATACCTGCACCGGCTTGTCGGCCACGCGGCCTTTCAGGTCATAGAGGCGGCGGATGCCGTCCGGGCGCTGCGGGTGGGCGGCTAGGCCCCAGACGGTTTCGCTGGGGTAAGCCACCACCCCTCCGGCGTCCAGCACCTGCGCGGCACGCTGTAAATCGTGGGTGGAAACTATGGTCATGGAAAGTCCAAAGTGTGAAGTGATGTAAGGCGGGCGCAAGACGCGCGCCCTATACTGCTTGATAGTATGCCCGTCTTTGAATACCGCGTGCGTGACCGCTCCGGCAAGGTGCTGAAGTCCCAGATGGAAGCCGAGACGGCCACCCAGGTTCGTGACGCCCTGCGCGCCAAGAACCTGATGATCGTCGAGATCAAGCCGCCCAAGAGCGGCCTGAACGCCGACATCAAGATTCCCTTTCTGGACAACCGGCCGCCCAGCCTGAAGCAGGTGGCCATCTTCAGCAAGCAGCTCGCCACGCTGATCAACGCCGGGGTACCGCTGGTGCAGTCGCTGGCGATTCTGCAAAAGCAGATTGAGCACAAGGGCTTTCAGGGTGTAGTGAAGGAAATGCGCACCGAGGTGGAATCGGGCACGCCGCTCAGCGAGACCCTGGTCAAGCATCCCAAGATCTTTAATCGCCTTTTTGTGAACCTGGTTCGCGCTGGGGAGACCAGCGGCACGTTGGATACAGTGTTAGAGCGAATCGCCAGTTTTCAGGAAAAAGAATTGGCCCTGCGGGGCAAGATCAAGAGCGCCTTGACTTACCCAGTAGTGGTGCTGGTCTTCGCTATCCTTATTACCTATTTCTTGCTGACCACGATTGTGCCGCAGTTTGCAGGCATTCTAGCCCAGCTGAATGCGCCGTTACCAATGATTACCCGTGTGCTAATGGCAGTGTCGGATTTTCTCAGAAGCTCTGGTCTCATCATCTTTGCCATAGTGGCTGGCCTTGTCTTCGCATATCGTGCATACTACAAGACCCCCAAGGGTCGCTTTGTCATCGATGAGATCAAATTGAAGATTCCTATCTTCGGAAACCTTCTTCAAAAAAGTGCCATCAGCTCCTTTGCCCGCACCTTCGGCCTGCTGATCAGCAGCGGGGTGAATATCATCGAAAGCCTGGAAATCACCAAAGGCACCGCGAACAACGCCATTGTGGAAGAGAGCATTGAGAACGCCAAGAATGTGGTGATGGTAGGCGAGCAGATGAGTTCCAGTCTCGCCACCAGCAAGGTCTTCCCGCCAATGGTGGTCAGCATGATCAGCATTGGCGAAGAGACGGGCTCGCTGGACGACATGCTGAACAAGGTGGGCGACTTCTATGACCGCGAAGTAGACGAAGCTGTGGACAGCATGACGGCTGCCATCGAGCCACTGATGATCGTCTTCCTGGGCGGTATCGTCGGGGTGATTGTGGCGGGGATGTTCCTTCCTATGTTCAGCATCATTGGCCAGCTCAGCCAGTAAACGGCAAGAAGGACTTCAGGGCTCCCTAGCGGAGCTCTTTTTCATGGTTAAGTCGAGAGTCACAGGTGAATGGAGCAGGGCCGCTCAGCAGGGTTACTGAGCGGCCCTGCTCCACAGCGGCCTTACTCCTCTTCGTCCAGCTCCTCGGCGTCCAAGATGGCGCGGTAATCTTCCAGATGTTCGCCCTCACCCAGTTCCCGGGCAATTTTCTCGATGGCCAAGCGCACCACCTCACTTTTGCTGATCAGCCGCTCGGGGCTGGACAGTTCATAGGCAGTGCGGGTCAGCAAGGCGTCCTGCTCATCGCTGATGACCACTTGCAGCCGTTTGCGTTCCTTCTTGGGCATGCCTCTCCTGAACACGGTACCGCGCCGGAAACCAGCGAACATGAAGACTGGGGCGGGGCCGTGCGCGCAGCCTAGCACGCACCCTGAGGCGCCTCAACATGAGACGCCACATCAGCCTGGGCTGATGATTCACCTCATCCGCCCTGAAGGCTGACACGGTATGGTCGGTGTGGACACATCTTGAGCGTGATGTGTAACATGCACCTGTACCGCGCTCACGATCTCCCCGGCGCACCCCTGCGGCGCGACCCCCCATCAAGGATGACTCACCCATGCAATTGACCCCACTGCACCTTCAGGGAGGCCGCGAGCTGCGCGGCGAAATCGCCGTCCAGGGCAGCAAGAATGCTGCGCTGCCCATCATTGTTGCCAGCCTGCTGAGTGCCGAGAAGATCACCCTGCGTGGCGTGCCGCGCCTGAGCGACGTGCACACCATTCTTGAGTTGCTGGCGCACCTGGGCACCCAGCACGTGTGGGTGGGGCCCAACGACCTGGAACTGCAGACCCCGCGCATCGTGAACACTGATGCACCCTACGCGCTGGTCAGCAAGATGCGCGCCAGCTTTATCGTGCTGGGGGCTATCCTAGCCCGCGCCGGGGAAGCCACAGTGTCCATGCCGGGCGGCTGTGCCTGGGGCCCGCGTCCGGTGGATCAGCACGTCAAGGCCCTGCGCGCGCTGGGCGCCGAGATCACCGAGGACGGTGGCAACTTCACGGCGGTGCGCCAGGGGAGCCTGAGCGGCCACTTCATCTTCGAACTGCTGACCGTGGGCGGCACACACAATGCGATTCTGGCCAGCGTGCTGGGCGACGGTGTGGTGACCCTGGAGAACGCCAGCATTGACACCGACGTGGTGGAACTGGTCGAGTTCCTGAACCGCATGGGCGCGGATATTCAGGGCGCAGGCACCAACACCCTGACCATCCGGGGCGTGGCGGCCCTGCGCGGCGGCGAATACACCGTGATTCCCGACCGCATTGAGGCCGGCACCTTCATGATGCTGGCCGCCGCCACCCGCAGCTGCCTGACCCTGACCAACGTGCGCCCCGAGCACCTGCGCGCGGTCACGGGCAAGCTGCAAGAAATGGGCGTGTCGGTGATGGAGGGTGGCCAGACCGTGGTGGTGGACGCCCGCGAGCGGACGCTGAAGCCCGTGAACATCACCACCCAGAGCTACCCCGGCTTCCCCACCGACCTGCAGCCGCAGATGAGTGCTCTGCTAGCCACGGTACCCGGCACCAGTGTGGTGCAGGACCCTGTGTACCCTGATCGCCTGACCCATGTGGCCGAACTGCACCGCATGGGCGCCAACATCACGGTCAGTGGCTACACGCAGGTCATCCAGGGTGGACAGCTTCACGCGGCGCCCGTGAAGGCAGCGGACCTGCGCGCGGGTGCAGCCCTGTTTATTGCCGCCCTGACCTGCGAAGGACAGACAGTGATTGATGGCGTGCAGTACCTCAACCGTGGTTACGAGCGCCTCGTGGAGCGGCTGCAGGGCGTGGGTGCCCAGGTGGCCCAGCCAGATCTGGCCCTGGCCATGGACTGAGCTGGGGTTGGAGGGAGGAGGGCAGGCCGGAGTCAACGCTCTGGTCTGCCTTTCTTCTATCGGGGCAACAGGATGAAATGCAGGCATCCGAAGGTCATGGCGGCCTTGCAGGTCGGCCAGGGGAGGGGCCCTCCTGAGCCTTGGCTCGGGCGTGGTCAGCCGCTCTGCTGGTGATCCCAGTGTCGGGTGCAGAGGCTGGCGCCGAGTTCGGTTTGAGCTGCACTGGGGTCGTGAACTTTCGCGCCGTCAACGACATGAAGGAGGCCCGCACTGTGCCGCTGCTGCGGGGGGCAAGCGCCGCCAGAACTTGCAGGTCACCGGGGGGTCTTCGCGCCGTTCTGGCGTCCAGGGCAGGGTGCAGCCCTGCACAGCGCAAGGGCTCGCCTTCCAACTTGACTGTCCGCCTCGGCGGCCAAAGAGTCTGGGCTGACCGTTCCGACCACCGGCCAATATTTTGGTTACTCCACCACGACGCAGTTGCGGCCCTGCGCTTTTCCCCGGTAGAGGAGCAGGTCGGCGCGCCGCATGGCGGCGGTCAGGTCGCCGTCGGGGCACAGGGTCACGCCGGCGGTGAAGGTGACCGGGGGCAGGTGCTCCGTGGGCAGCGCCGCGCGCAGGGTGCCCAGCTCCTGGCAGGCCAGGGGGACTGTGTGGGCAGGAAACAGCAGCACGAATTCCTCGCCCCCGGTGCGCGCGGCGAAGGTGCTGGGCAGGGCCGCGCGCAGGCACCCGGCAATGTGGCGCAGCACCTCGTCGCCCACCGCGTGGCCGAAGGAGTCGTTCACGCGTTTGAAGTGGTCCAGGTCAGCCACCGCCACCGCGCCGGGCTGCCGGCGGATCAACTCGGCGCCGGCGGTCAGCAGGTGGCGGCGGTTGAACAGGCCCGTCAGTTCGTCCATCTGCAGCAGCCGCGTGAGTTCTTCGGCGCGCGCTTCCTCGGCTTCGGCCTGCAGGCGCAGCAGGGCCGTGCGGTGCGTGACCTCCAGGGCCTGCACGCGCCGCTCGTGCTCTTCGGCGCGCAGCTGCTTGAAGGCCGCCGTGTGGGCGCGCAGATGGTGCAGGGCCTGCTGTAACTCGCCCAGGTGTTCGTGCAGTTCGGCCAGCAAGCCGTGCCCCTGCATGGCCAGCACCTCGAACCCCTGCGCCTGGGCTTCCTGGGTGAAGGCGGCCACCAGCAAGCAGGCCTCGTGCGGGCGCTGCTGGGCCAGCAGCAGCCGGGCCAGGGGTTCGACGGCCTCCCACAGCGGGCGGTCAGCGTTGAGCTGCTGTTCCCGGAGGGCGGCGCGCAGCAGCACCTCGGCGCGCCCCGGGTCGTGGGGCACTTCCAGGGCGCCCTGCTGCGCCAGGGCAAAAGTGCGCACGGTGCCCAGCCCGTGCCGCGCAGCCAGGGTGAGGGCGCCCTGCAGTTCGGCGCGGGCGGCCTCGACCTGCCCGGCCAGCAGCAGGGCCGTGGCCAGATTCAGCTGGGCGTAGGCCTCGCCTTCCACCAGCTGCATGGCGCGGAACAGCCGCAGCGCCTGTTGCAGCGACGGCGCGCCGCGCAGGTTGCCGCGTTCGTTGTGCAGCACGCCCAGATCGTGCAGGGCGCAGGCTTCCATTTCCCGGTCCTGCACCTGACGGCTCAGGGCCAGCTGGGCGTGGGCCATCGCCATCGCCTGGGCCAGTTCTCCCAGTTCCCCCACCACCCCCACCGTGACATTCAGGGCGCGGCAATGCCACAGCGTCGGGGGCAGGTCTGCGCTCACCCAGTGCAGCGCCGCCTGCGCCTCGCCAAGTTGTCCGCCGCGCCACGCCACATAGGCCCAGACCACCGACGCGGCCCGGGTCACCTGCGGGTCCAGGGTGCCGCGCTGCTCGCTCCACGCCCGCGCCGCCTGCGCCACCTGCGCGGCGGCCCCGCGCTGGCGCTCGCGGCGCTGCCACACCATGTCCAGCTGCGCCAACCAGTGGGCAGCGTCCGTGGACGACAGGTCAGAGAGGGTCATGCCCCCTGATGATAGGTTCACGGCCCGCGCCGCACGAGCCCCCAGAGGGACGGGGTGCAGGGGGGGATGGGGGAGAGTGGGCCCCCGGCTGGCCGGCGCGGCCCCGCTTACGCGCTGATGCCCTTGTTGCCGTGCAGGGTGCGCTCCACCGCCTGCGTGACCTCTTCCTCGAAGCGGCGCAGGTGTTCGCGCAGGCGGTCCAGCTCGGCCACGCCCAGGTCGGGCAGCCACAGAACGCTGCGGCCCAGCACGGCGAAGGTCAGGGGCTCGCCGTCGTCGCTGCCCTCGCCCTCGTCCACCGGGTCCAGGTTCAGCGCGCCGTAGTCCAGGCCCTGGTTCATGAGGTTCATGCCCATCAGGATGTCACTCAGGCTGTCTTCCTCGACATACAGGTCCAGGTCCAGGTGCAGGCGCACGATCACGCCGCCCTGCGGGTCGGGCTCGACGAACAGGGCCACCCGCGCGTCGCCGTCCTGGATCAGCGCGCCGTCCTCGACCGCTTCGACGGTCAGACCACCCTCTTGCAGCGCGGTCATGATCCGCCGCAATTCCGTTGAAGCTGTCATGCGCCGGAGTATAGAGCGCGTGCCCGTCTTCTTCTGGTGAGCGGGGCCGCTGTTCAGGCGTGGTACACCCAGGCGCCCGCGTCCTCCTGCCACGTGCGGTACAGCGCCCCCAGCAGGCGCAGGTGTTCCAGGTGGGCCAGCGTTTCGGCCAGGGCAAAGCGCCGCCCGCTGATGTTCAGGTCGCGCGGAAACATGGCCAGCGACAGGGCGTAGGCGGTGCCCGGTGCCTGGGCGGCCTGGGCCTGCAGGAAGTCCAGCCGCTCGTGGTGGTGCGCGCGCAGCTCGCGGGCGCGGGCCTGCACGCCGGTCATCACCGGGCCGTGGTGGCCCACCACCGCGCGGGCCGGATTCAGGGCTTCAAGCTTGCCCAGCGTCTGCAGGTAGTCGCCCAGCGGATCGGGGCGAGTGTAGGCGTACAGGCCAATATTCGGGCTGATGCGCGGCAGGATGGCGTCCCCGGCGATCAGGGTGCCCTGCGCCTCGTTCCACAGGCCCAGGTGGCCGTCGGCGTGACCGGGCAGCCACAGCACCTCCCAGGGCTCGCCGGACAGCGTGACCTCCTGGCCCTCGCGCAGGGGGGAAACGCGGGTGGCGGGGTGCACCCGCTGGCGGCTGCGGCGGCTCTCGGCCTCCAGGCTCAGCAGCGATTCGGGCGGCAGGCCGTGGTCGCGCAGGTGCTTGACGTGCCCAGGCAGCCACTCTTCCCACAGGTGCCAGTAGCGCTCGCCGCGCCCAATTTCCACGTCCAGCAGGTGCACGGACGCGCCGCTGCGTTCTTCGACCAGCCCGGCCAGGCCGTAGTGGTCCGGGTGGTGGTGGGTGATGATCACCCGGTCCACGTCCGGCCAGTGCAGCCCCAGCGCCGCCAGCCCGCTTTCCAGGGCCGCGTGGGCTTCCGGGGTGTCCAGCGCGGTGTCAATCATGGTGACCGGGCCCCCGGCAGGCACATCCAGCAGGACGGTCACGGCCCCCATAGGGTAGGGAATGGGCACCTGAAGGGCGTACAGGTCGCCCAGCAGGTGCGTGGGGGCAGGCGCGGTCATGCCGGGCAGGGTAGCACCTCCCTGCCCCGGCACTGGGTGTGGAGCGGACCACAGAAAAGACCGACCCAGGCAGAGAGGGTCGGCCTTGAGGGGCGACTGGTGGGCCCCAGAGTGAACTGAAGTACCGCCGTTACCGCACGTCGCAGCGGAAAGCGCCGCCCGTCAGCGTGCACTCAATCCGGCTGAGCTGGTCGGTGTTCACGCGCACCAGCAGCGTCTGGGGGGCCAGGGCCCGGTCGCGCGGCACGACGTTCAGGCTGACCACCCCGGAGCGCACCGGAACTTCCAGCGGCTGCCCCGGCAGCACCAGCCCCAGCAGGCGGCGCTCTGCCAGCACGTCGGCGGCCACCGGGCTTTCCACGCGCAGGGTGCCGGTCAGCAGGCGCAAGTTGAGGGTCACGTCTGTGGCGCGGTCACCAACGATGTTCACCCGCTGCGAGGCGGGGCGGTAGCCTTCCCGGGTGGCGGTCACTTCCACCTGCCCTGCAGGCAGATCGCCCAGCGTGACCGGGGCGATCCCGGCCGGGCGGCCATTGACGCGCACCTGGGCGCCGGGCACGTTCGTCTCGACGCGCAGGCTCCCCAGGCGCTCGGCGCGGTAGACCGTGGTGGCGACCGTGTAGGCCGTGCGGGGCGCCCCCTGCGTGGCCCGCTGCACCGCCGCGCTGATGTCATTCACGCTGCGCGCGCCGGCCGCGCTGCCCAGGTCCAGCGGCACAAGGCTGGCCACCGTGAAGACCTGGGTAAAGCCCTCGGTGGCCGGCAGGGGCAGCCGGGCGGTTTCGCCGGGCACGGTGCGGACCGTCTGGCCCACCTGGGCGCCCCCGCCCGGCGGCAGCACGATGGCGGTGACCAGGGCGCCGGGCTCGGTGCGCACGTTCAGGGCGCCGGGACCCGGGAAGCGGTACAGGCTACTTTCGCCGGTCAGCGGCTGGGCCGGGGCGGCGGCCGGGGCCACCGAGAGGCGCAGGGCAGCTTCGGGATTGGCGCGCAGCGGCGCAGGCACGCAGGCCGCCAGCAGGGCCGACAGGAGGAGAGGGAAGGCAACCCGTTTCATGGCCCCAGGGTAGGGCACCCCTGCCCCAGCGAAGGTGCCGCGCAGCTGATTGGGTCTTGAGGCAAAAGGCGGCGGGTGGCCCGCTTGAGCGAAGGGTGAATTTCGTCCGCTAAGGCGGAACTCAGGTGAGCCGAAGGTGAAGGACAAGCAGACTCGGAGAGCTCCGCAGGAGCGCGAGCACGGGCACAGACGGGACGACGGCGATGGAACAGCAGCCCTTCGCGCGTCCCACTCCTGCTGTGGAAGCAGAGGAGTCCCAGATGAGAGGAGAGGCCGCCACCGCAGACCTGGGAAGAACCCTTCGACCAGGAGCTTTGATAGCGTCGCCGGGCTTGGCGACGCGGAACGAAAAACCCGCGCCGAGGCGCGGGCTTTTGGAAGCAAGATCTCTGCTTACTGCAGGCGCTGCATGATGGCCTGCAGGCTGGCGCTGGGGGCCCAGCTCATGCCCTTGTCCACGTACATGCGGGCCATGGTGGTGTCGCCGCGCTGCAGCGCGAGGTAGGCCAGCTTGGCGGCGCTGAGGGACGCCCACTGCTTTTCCTGATCGGTCAGGGTGCCCAGGCGGTTCCAGGCGTTGTAGGCGTTGATCCACCACTGGGTCTTGGTGTACAGCTGCGCCAGGTAGGCGTTGTAGTCGCGGTTGCCGGCTTCCTGGGAGGCGGCGTAGTAGGCGTGGTCCACGGCCGCCTTCCACAGGGTGCGGTCGTAGAAGGGCACGGGGTAGGCCACGTCGGCCTGCACCGCGAACTCCTGGGCCTTGGCAAAGTTGTCACCCGCACTCATGGTGGCCGGGCCGGTCATTTCCATGGTGTCGGTGGTGGCCGGCGCCGTATCGGTCGTCGTGGTGTCCTGGGCGGCGGCCAGGCCCGCCAGGGCGAACGCGGTCAGCATGAGAATCTTCTTCATAACAGTTCGCATCTTAGGCCGTACCCTGGGCAGCGTCCATATGCCGTCCCACGCCATTGCCTGTCCGTAAAGGCTCTGTAAAGGAGTGCACGTTTAGATGAGGAACAGCCACGTTTTGCCCTTTCTTTCTCTGATCACACTGGTGGTTGGCAGCGGGGCCGCTGCCCAGAGCACCCCCACCTTTACGGCACCCAAGATTGACGTGTTCAAGGAATTACGCGTGATTTCCGGAGTTGCGGTCAGTCCGAATGGCGACCTGACCTTCCTGGGGTCCGACGCCCGCATTCACCGCACCGACGCCACCGGCAGCGTGAAGTGGTCCTTTGTGGTGGGCGATATTGGCCGCGCCTACCCGGTGGTCACGCCGCAGGGCACCACCATTGCCGCTTCCTACGACGACACGGTGTACGCCCTGGACGCGGCCGGCAAGCTGCTGTGGAAGGTCAAGCTGGACGGCGATATCTACGCCACGCCCGCGCTGCGACCCGATGGCAGCGTGGTGGTGGCCACGGCGGGCGGCACGGTGCACGCCCTGAGCGGCGCGGGCCAGACCCTGTGGACCTACAAGGTGGGTGCGCCCGTGTTCAGCTCGCCGGCCATTGCCGCCGACGGCACCATCTACTTTGGCGCGCAGAACAACCGCATGCACGCCCTGACCCCAGCCGGGCAGCTGAAATGGACCTATGCGGCTGGCTCTCTGGTGTTCAGCTCGCCCGCCATTGGCGCGGACGGCAGCATCTACTTCGGGTCCAGTGACCGCCGCATCTATGCCCTGACCCCGGCCGGCGAGCTGAAATGGCGCGCGCAGACCGGCCTGTTCGTGAATGCCAGCCCCATCGTGACCAGCGGCGGCGTGGTGGTCGTGGGCAGCTACGACGGCAGTGTGTACGCCATTAACCCGGGCGGCGAACCTGAATGGACCTACAAGGCGGGGGCCGGCATTGCGGCCTCGGCGGTGGAACTCAGCGACGGGACCGTGATTGTGCCGGACCTGAGCGGTACTGTGCACGCCATTGGCAAGGCCGGGCAGGCGCTGTGGCAGATCAAGACCGGCAAGAAGATCGACACCGGCCTGAGCGTGAGTGACCAGGGCAACCTGTACTTCACCACCGAGGGCGGCGGCCTGAGCATCATTCAGAAGCAGCGCCCGCTGGCGGTGGCCCCCTGGCCCACGTTCCACGCCACGCCCGCCGCCTGGGGGCGCGTGTCCAGCGCCGCCGAGCTGCAGGCCCAGACCCAGGCCCGGCGCGCCGCCGCCACGGCCGTGCTGGCCGCCCTGAAACCCGGCACGCCCACGGCACCGGCCCAGCCCGCGCAGCCGCCTGCCCCGGTGCGGCCCAGCCCGGGCCAGCCTGCACCCCAGCCCGGCACCGCCCCGGCGCCGCAACCCACGACCCCGGCCCCCCGGCCCACCACCTCTGCCCCGGTGCCGGTCCTGACCCCCGCACAGCAGGCCCAGGCCGCCGCCCGCAAGGCCCGCACCGAAGCCGGTCAGGTGCTGCTGCCCCTGAGCGAAACGGCCGCCGCGCTGCGCCTGCCCGTGCTGAACGTGACCGCCCGCACCGCCACCCTGCGGGTGGGCGCGGAGCGCGTGCCGGTTACCGTGCGGTTTGTTGGCCGTGAAGCCTACGTGCCCCTGGCCGCCCTGAGCGACCTGCCCGGCGCTGAGGCCACCCTGGAACGCGCGCCCGCCGCCGTGGTCCTGAGCGTGGCGGGGCAGCAGGCCCGCTTTCCGCTGAACCTGCCCCAGCTGCTGCCACTGGGTCGCCAGACGGAGTACGGGACCGCGCCCAGCCGCTAAACGACCCACAAAAAAGCCCCCGCACCGGTACACGGGCGGGGGTTTTGTCGCGTGGTGGAGTCGAGGGGGATCGAACCCCTGACCTCGTCATTGCGAACGACGCGCTCTCCCAGCTGAGCTACGACCCCACAAAGGCGAAAGGGACTGTAGCACGGCCTCCCGGGCACGCGCAAGCTGGACACCGGGGGCGCACCCGGCCGCCCCAGGGCGTACACTCGCAGCTATGAGTGCGCCTGCCACGCCTGATCCCACCGCGCCCGGCACCCCAGAGCCCCGGTCCACCACGGACCGCTACGCCTACAAATTCGGCCAGGAAGGCATCACCTTTGACGACGTGCTGCTGCAGCCCCGGCATTCGCAGGTGCTGCCCCACGAGGTCAACATTGAAGCGCAGCTGACCCGCCGGGTGCGCCTGAATATTCCTTTCGTGTCGGCGGCCATGGACACCGTGACCGAAACGAACATGGCCGTGGCTCTGGCGCGCGAGGGCGGTATTGGTGTGCTGCACAAAAACATGCCCATTGACGCGCAGGCCGAGATGGTGCGCAAGGTCAAACGGTCTGAGAGCGGCATGATCGTGGACCCTATCACCCTGCCCGCCCACGCCACCGTGGGCGAGGCCGACCGCCTGATGGGCGAGTACCGCATCAGCGGCGTGCCTATCACCGCGCCGGATGGCCGCCTGCTGGGCATCATCACCAACCGCGATATGCGCTTTGTGGACAACCTCGCCACGCCCGTCAGCGAGGTCATGACCAGCGAGGGGCTGGTCACCGTGCCGGTGGGCACCACGCTGGAAGAGGCGCAGGAGATCTTCAAGCGCCACCGCATTGAAAAGCTGTTGGTGGTGGAAGGCGAGCAGTTGCGCGGCCTGATCACGATTAAGGACCTCACCAAGCGGGTGAAGTATCCCCGCGCCGCCAAGGATGCGCTGGGCCGTCTGCGGGTCGCCGCCGCTATTGGCGTGGGCGCCGACCTGCTGGACCGCGCCGGCGCGCTGGTGCAGGCCGGAGTGGACGTGCTGGTGCTGGACAGCGCCCACGGCCACAGCCAGGGGATTCTGAATGCCCTGGGCCGGGTGAAAGAGGCCTTTGATGTGGACGTGATCGCCGGGAACGTGGCCACGCGGGCCGGGGCGCGCGATCTGATTCTGGCCGGTGCGGACGCGGTAAAGGTGGGCATAGGTCCCGGTAGCATCTGCACCACCCGCGTGGTCACTGGCGTGGGCGTGCCGCAAATTACGGCCATTTTCGAGGCCTCGGCGGCGGCGCTGGAGGCGGGCATTCCGGTGATTGCCGACGGCGGAATCAAGCAGACAGGCGACGTGCCCAAGGCGATCGCGGCGGGTGCCAGCGTGGTCATGATGGGCAGCATGCTGGCCGGCACCGACGAATCGCCGGGCGAGACGATTCTGCGCGACGGGCGCCGCTACAAGAGCTACCGGGGCATGGGCTCGCTGGGCGCCATGGACCAGGGCAGCGCCGACCGCTACTTCCAGAGTGGCAGTCGCAAATTCGTGCCCGAAGGCATTGAGGGCATCGTGGCCTACAAGGGCACGGCGGGCGAGGTGCTGTACCAGTTTGTGGGCGGCCTGCGCAGCAGCATGGGGTACTGCGGGGCGCCTGACCTGCAGACGCTGCGGGAGACGGCGCAGTTTGTCAGGATTACGGGGGCGAGTTTGGTGGAGAGCCATCCGCATGGGGTGACGATTACGAAGGAGGCGCCGAACTACGGGGGGCGGTAAGGGGCGCAGGGGGGCTGTCGAGCAGTTCAGCAGGCGCTATTTAGGTTGATCCGCTGCTGGCCCCACCCCCCAGCCCCCTACCCCAAAGGGGCAGGGGGAGTTTTTCCGCTGCGCTCGGCAAACGTTGACTGACGATTCGGGGCGGCTTTCCTTCGCCCCGCGTTGTACGCCGTGGCCTTTCTCCGTCCATCGCCCCACGCCCGCGCGCTGCGCGCACGACGGCTTCGTCTGGACTTGGGCGGTGAAGTGGCTCTGGCAACTTGGTGCGGCCCAGAAGGTTCTACTTTCAAAAACAGCAGATTGCTTGGAATTCGCCTGCTCAATTGGACCGCGTCCCTCCTGACAGAGTGTCATCATGTTGGGGGCGTAGGGTGGGGGGGTGAAGCGCCTGTGGACAGCTCCCCGTGAACCCGTGAGTGCCCTGACCCACTGGGCGGGAGCGCTGGCGGCGCTGGCGGTGTTGGTTCCGCTGCTGGGGTGGGCGCAGGGACGGGGGTTGGCACTGTGGCCGTTTGTGGTGTTTGGTGTGAGCATGGTGGCGCTGTATGCGGCGAGTGCCAGCTACCATTCGTTCCGACCGGGCGAGCGCGGGCTGGTGTGGCTGCGCAAGCTGGACCATGCGGGCATCTTTCTGCTGATCGCCGGTAGTTACACCCCGGTGGCGTACTACGGCCTAGACGGTGTGTGGCGTGACGGCGTGCTGGGGCTGATCTGGGGCATTGCCCTCAGCGGCATTGTGCTGAAACTGGTCACCATGCGCCTGCCGCGCTGGGTGAGCACCGGGCTGTACCTGGGCATGGGGTGGCTGGCGGTGATCTTTCTGCCGCAACTGGCCCGCTCGCTGGATGGAGGCGCGCTGTTCTGGCTGGCGGCGGGTGGGGTGCTGTATTCCATCGGAGCGGTGATTTACGGCACCAAGCGCTGGAACCCCCGCCCCGGCGTGTTCGGCTTCCACGAGATCTGGCATCTGTTCGTGCTGGCCGGCACTGCTGCCCATGTGGTGATGATGTTCCACCTGGGATAAGGCAGCGTAAAGGGGCGAGAGCCACGCGCTCTCGCCCCTTTACGCTGCCCGGTTTACAGTCCCATAAAGCCCACGACCCAGTTCTGCACCACGTTGATCACACCGCTGATCTGGCTGCCGAACAGGAAAATAAAAACCATCACGATCACGAAGCTGAACGGCTGGGCCTCAAACTGCGCGAGGCTGCGTCCCAGCGAGGGCACCAGCGCGCCCAGGATGCGGCTGCCGTCCAGCAGCGGAATGGGAATGAGGTTGAAGACCGCCAGCACCACGTTGATGCTGAGCACGGTCATGAGCACGCTGCCCATCAGGGGGCTGAAGGGCAGGAACTTCAGCAGCAGCGCGCAGAGGAGCGCAATCAGCAGGTTGCTGATGGGCCCCGCCGCAGAGACCCACAGGGTGCCCCAGCGGCCCAGGTTGTTGGGGTTAATCGGGACCGGGCGTGCAAACCCAAAGCCCACCAGCAGCATCAGCAACGTGCCGAAGGGGTCCAGGTGCTTGATCGGATTCAGCGTCACGCGCCCGTAGCGGCGCGGGGTGGGGTCGCCCAGCTTGTCCGCGCTCCAGGCGTGGGCGAACTCGTGAAAGGCCAGCGACAGGACCAGGGCCCCCGCCACGATGACAAAGGCCAGCGGATTGCTGCTCAGGAGTGAGATAAGGCCCATACCCCGGCATTCTAGGGGTTAGTTTCGCTGTGCTTTCGTCGCCAGGAATGCTTTCAGGGCGGCGCGTTCCTCGTCGGTGCTGCGCAGTTGCCCGGCGCGGCGCAGGGCGGCCAGATGCGCCAGGGCCTCGCCCACCGCGCGGCCTGGGGGCACGCCCAGCGCCAGCACGTCCTTACCAGTCAGTGCCTCGTGGGCTTCCGGGCGCAGCAGCGCGCGCAGGGTGCGTTCGGGGGTGCCGGGCGGAAAAAAGGTTTCGGACAGGGCGCGGGCCAGTAGCGCGCCGGGGCGCTCGCCCAGGCCCAGGCGGCGGGCCAGTGCGGCCGGATCGGGGGCAGCGTCCAGCAGGGCGGCGGCGTACACCGCCTCTGGAATGGACTGTCCCTCGGCCCGCCACTGATCCAGGGCCAGCAGCAGGGCGGGGTCGGGCAGCAGGGCCCCCGCGCCCCAGGCGCCCAATTGCGCCGCCGCCCGCCCGGGTCGGGGCTCTTGCAGCAGCAGCTTCAGTTCGGCCCACAGGCGGGGGGTCTGTGGCGCCAGGGCCAGTGCGGCCGGAACCTGGGCCAGCAGCTCTGGGTGCGCGCGCAGCCCCAGGCGGGCCCCCAGACGCGCGCCACGCACAAGGCGGCTGGGGTCGTCCTGAAACGAGCGGTCATGCAGGGGGCGCAGCACCCCGGCCTCCAGATCGTTCAGGCCGCCCGTCACGTCCCGCAGGGTCACCTGACCCCTGGGGGAAAAGTGCAGGGCCAGGGCGTTCACGCTGAAATCGCGCCGCCGCAGGTCATCGTCCAGGGTGCCGGGTGCAGGCACCGGGTTGCCGCCGGGCACCGGGTAGTGTTCGCGCCGGGCCTGTACCAGATCGGCGGCGCGGCCGTCCGGGAGGGCCAGGGTCGCGTTGCCGTAAGCCGGGTGAAAGACAAAGGGCCGCCCCGAAGCGCGCGCCAGGGCCTCGACGTTGCGGCCCGGCACCACCACGTCCAGGTCCAGAGGCGTGTGGCCCAGCAGGGCGTCGCGCACCGCCCCGCCCACCAGCGCAATGCCTTCTGGGGCAGCGCGGGCGGCCAGGGCCGAGAGCCACAGAAAATCCTCGGGCTGCAGCCTCGCCCAGACGCGCTCGGCGGCGTCCTTCACCGCCCCTGCACCCGGAAGGCCGAGGCGTCCAGGGTGAGTTGCACGGTACGGGTCTGGCCGGCCCGCACCACGGTCAGGGTGACGGGGTCGCCCTCCTTCTTGTCAATGAGGACCGACTGCAGGTCCTCGAAGGCGTCTACCGGCTGGCGGTCGGCGGCGGTAATGACGTCGCCGCCCAGCACGATCACGCCGCCCCGGAAGGCCTCTTCGCGGGTGCCGGCGCGCAGGGCCGCGCGCGCGGCGGGGCTGCCCGGCCGCACGGCGCCCACCACCAGCCCCCGGTCGGGCAGGTCCAGTTCGCGCTTGCCGCGCGTGGACAGCACGCTCAGGCCCACGGGCAGCACCCGGCCCTGCGACTGCACCAGCAGCCCTGGGGTCACGCCGAGGTCTGGTGCCCCCACCACCTGCCCCTGGGCGGCCTGCAGGCGCGGCAGGAGGCTGCGCGCGGTGTTGATGGGAATGGCGAAGCCCACGCCGGCACTCTGGCCCACACCAGTGGCCTGCCCGCTGGGCGAGTAAATCTGGGTGTTGATGCCAATGACGCGCCCGCTGCTGTCCAGCAGGGGCCCGCCGCTGTTGCCCGGATTGATGGCCGCGTCGGTCTGAATGGCCTTCTGGGTGATGCCCCCCTCGCCCCCCGTGGCCGAGAAGCCAATGGGAATCTGCCGCGCGGTGCTGCTCACAATGCCCTCGGTGACACTGAAGTCCAGCCCAAAGGGCGCGCCCATCGCAATGGCTTTCTGGCCCACCTTCAGGGTGTCACTGTTCCCCAGCGGAATCGGCCGGATGAGGGTTTTGGCCAGCCCCGGCGCACGGATCAGCGCGAGGTCGTACTGCGGCGCCAGCCCGATCACCTCGGCGGGCACGCTCTCCTCCTGGTTCATCACCCGCACGGTGATGCGGTCGGCGGCGCCCTGGCCGTCTTCGCCAGCCACCACGTGGTAGTTGGTCAGGATGTCGCCCGTCTTGTTCACGAAAAAGCCGCTGCCCAGCCCCTGGCGCACCTGGTCCGGCGCGGCGCCGAACATCATGGCAAACGGGTCCTGGGCCACCACGTCCTCGGTGCTGATAAAGACCAGCCCCGGCTCAAAACGCCCCACCACGTCAATGGTGTTCTGTTCATTCTGCAGCCGCGCGCCGCTTTCGTTCAGTGGCGCTTGGGCGGCGGGCTGCGCGCTCCCGGTGGGCACCTGATCGCGCAGCAGTGTGGCGCCCAGCCCCAGGCCCACCAGCACCAGCATGATTCCCAGTCCTCTGCCTTTCATGGGGGCATTATCCGCCAGCCGGGGGATGCGGCCTGAAGCGGCGGTGTGGTCTGCTTCATGGATGCTTCCCTCCTTCATGCCTGGATTCCCGGCCGCTGAACACGCCCTGAAAGCGGCGCTGGGTGATTTCCTGGCGCGGGGCCGCCCGGACGGCGTGTTCGCCCTGGCGCCCGGCGGCCCGGGCAGCGTGCCCGCCCTGGCCGATCTCGACCCACCCGAACTGCACCTGGACCTGCTGCCCGAAGCGCCCACGCTGGCGCAGGTGCAGGGGCTGCGTGCCCTGGGGTATGTGCCCGCGCAGGCCCCCGGCGAGTGGACCCATCCGGGCGGCTGGCGACTGGTGCTGTGTGACCACGGCTCGGGCTGGCGGGCGGCGCAGGCCGCCCTGCGCGACCTGCTGCTGGCCGACGCGGGGGCGGTCCAGACCTACCGCGACGTTTTTCTCTGCCAGGGTCGCCAGGCCGCTGACGAAGCGCTGGCCCCGGCGGCCCTGGCCCACCACGCCCGGACGGTGGGGTTCACGCCTGCCCAGCAGGTGGCTGAGCTCTTCCGGCCCTTGGACGGGCCCTGGCTGTTCGCCGCTGGCACCGCGCTGGACCTGCACCTGGGCCGGGTGACCCGTCCCCATGACGACCTGGACGTGGCCGTGGACCGCGCCGCGCAGGCGCAGCTGCCCGCGCTGCTGGCCGGCTGGCGGCTGGACGTGCCGGTGGCCGGGGCGTACCAGCCGTACACCGGCCCCCTGGAGGCGCCGCTGCACCAGCTGCATGCCCGCCACCCGGCGCTGCGCGGCGTGCAGATGCTGGACGTGCTACTGAGTGACCTGAGCGGTGACCTGTGGCGCTACCGCCGCGCCCCCCATCTCACACTGCCCCTGTCCCGCGCCCGGCGCCTGAGCCCCGAGGGGCTGCCGTATCTGGCCCCCGAAGCGGTGCTTCTGTTCAAGGCGGGCGCCGCTGACCGCGATTCCCGGGGCAAGGATGAGGCCAACTTTCGGCGGGTGGCGCCCACGCTGGCTGAGGAGGGGAGAGCGTGGCTGCGCTGGGCGCTGGGGGAAACCCAGCCGGGGCACCGCTGGCTGGGCGAGTTGGGATAAAAAAACCGCCCCCGGGGAAGGGGGCGACAAAATCTTAAGAAGAGGGTTTGGGTTTAGGGACAGGTCACCGTCGGGCTGGCGCTGTTGCGCGGCGCCGTGGCCTGGACCGTCAGGTCATTGGCATTGTTGTTCGTGTCCTGACAACCGTTCTGGAGTCGGAACAGTGCCTGAGCCCCTGAGGGGGCCGTGGCGTACACGCCTTCTGAAGTGTTCGTTGCCGTGCCCCAGGCCACCGCGTCGGCAATGCTTGAGGAGGTTGAGGAAACAGCCGCCGTTCCCTGAACCAACGCAATCTTGCCAGCCGTGCCGCTCATGCTGAGGTTTGAGGTCGTGAGGTCGGCTCCGTTGAGATCGGCGCCAAGGCTCCCGTTGCTCCCCGTTTTGATCAGGTAGTACTGGCCTGGATTGAGCGTGCCGCTCAAGGTAAAGGTGTTACTTGTGGTGGTGTTGGCGGCGGAAAAGTACTGCAGGCTGTAGCCGCTGAGGGCGACAGCTTGGCTGCCAGCATTGAAGATCTCCACGTAGTCGTTCTTATAGGCCGGGGTGCCGCTGTTGGCCCCGCCGCCGGGATAGACCTGGCTGATACGCAGTCGCGCGTTGGGGTTGGCAGGCGCGGTCACCGTCACTGTGAACGTCGCTGTAGCGTCCGTAACGCCACTGCCGGCGCCGCGCACGGTCACGGTGTAGGTGCCTGCGGTGGCGTTCGCCGCATTTACGCTCAGAGTGCCGCTGGTGCCGGCGCCGGGCTGGCTGGTGACAGTGACTGTAGGGGCAGTGCCGCTGCCCGTCACGCTGTCAATGCTCAGGACGACGTTACCGCTGTAGTTGCTACGGCCCACGCCCACGGTGGTGGTGTTGCTGGTGCCAACCGTGAGATTCATCCCGCCGGTCGGGTTCACACTGATGCTCGAGCCCTGAGGGGTTGCAGGCAGGGGGGTCTGAGCCGTCATGCTCACACCCACCAGGATGGGGTCGTGGTCACTGCTGCGGAAAGGGTCAGCACTGAAATAAGAGGTGACCTGCCCCGGCGACTTGAAGTTGGTGTTGTAGTCCAACACCGTGGGTTCGTCGGCGTTGATGTGCCACTTGGTCCGGCCAGTCACCTGGGTTGCCATGCTGGGCGAGGCAGTGGCCTGGTCCAAGCTGCCCCACTGGCTGTCAAACTGATAGGAGTAGGTGCTGGCACTGAACAGATTGCTGTAACCGCCATTCGCCAGGATGGTCAGGGGCTGTTCCTGCGCGTAAGCGTTGTAATCGCCCATCAGGATACGGTCGTCTTCCTGCACGCCAGTGGGGTTGGTGGCCAGCCAGTTGACAATCGCTGTGGCGGCGTCGCGCCGCGCGATGTACCCCGCGCCCTGCCCGTCTCCCGGGTCGCTATCGTTGGTGGTGCTGCAGGCACTGCCCTTGCTCTTCAGGTGCATCATGACAGCCGTGAAGCGCCCACCGTTGGCCTTGCTCTGGAAGGTCTGGGCCCAGGTGGGGCGATTGCAGGTGTCCACATAGGTAGGGTCCACCGTGTTGTCCAGAATGGCCAGGTTGCCCACCGGGTCCACGGCAGCCGGTTTGTAGATCATCGCGACGCTGATCACATCGGTGCCGATCTTGCGCGCTGGGTTGATGTAGGCGTAGGTTCCAGCGCCCGCTTCAGCGTTCAGCGCATTCACGAGCGCAGCCATGGAGCTGTTGGCCCCCTTATCAAAGTCATTCTGCATTTCCAGAATGCCCAGCACATCGGGGTTCAGGCCCGTGATGGCCTTCACAATCTTGTTCTGCTGCCGCAGGAACTCATCGCAGTTCTCGGCGCCACGGGAGCTGGAGCCCGCGCCGTTGGGGGTGCAGCCGGTGTTGCTGTTGACCAGTGTGGTGAAGTAGTTCAGCACGTTCATGCTGCCCACGCGCAGATCGCCACCCACCGGGTCTGGGGCCGCTGTACGCGGGTTGGTGCCGGTGAACGTCGCGCTCTGCGACATGATGCGGTACAGGAAGTTGCTGCCGCTACGGTTGCCAAAGCCGTCGTGGTCGTAGTGCAGCACGCCGGTGGCTGTGCCGGTGTCACCACCGCGCAGGGTGTTGCTGGCGCTGAGGGGCTGGCCGTTACGGCCGAAGAGCGGATCGGGGTTCTGGGCCAGCGTGAGATCGTCCACGCGAAGCATCTGGTCGGGCAGAGTGGCGGTAAAGGCGCTATACGCGTTGACGTCTGGCGCATTGACCTGGGTAAAGTTGGCAATGCGCGTCTGGGCGAGGTCCACACTGTTGAAGCGGCCCAGCGTGAAGTTACTGGTGACCACGCCTGAGGTGCTCACACGCATGCCTTCGAAGCGCTCACGCTGAGCCACAGGCAGGTTGGGCGCAATGCTGATGGCCTCGGGCTGCGGCACGCCATTACCCAGAACGGTCACTGTAGGGCTGGTGAGCTGCGTGGTGGTGAAGGGCGCATTGACCACAGTGACGATTGGGTTGTTGTTGGCGTCGCGGTCGTTGTAGCTGTAGCTGCGCCGGAACTCGCTCACGGTGCCGCTCACGCGCACACGGTCACCAGCCACCAGGCCGGTGGGACAAGTGGTGCCGCAGAACACGAACACCCCTTCGCTGGTGGTGGGAATGCCGTCGGTGTCAATCGCTTCTTCCTGCACGAAGAAGCCCTGCAGGCCGGTGGCCACTTGGGTGACTACGCCTTCAATGAGCTGCGTGCCACTCAGGGGGCTGGCCGCATCCCCGCTGGCCGTGTTGCCCTGCACCTCATGAATGCCGCGTAGGCCCGCCACGGTGCCGGGGTTGTCCGCCACCGAGAACACGAGGCTGAAGCTGAACGGATCGTTGTCACCGATGTCGGTGCCCTGCAGCGGCACGCGCGCGCCAAAGGTCACGATCTGCGAGGCGCCGGGGGCCAGGGCCGCCGCGCTCTGCCAGCCCCGGTGGCCCACGTTGGGGGCGGTGCTGCCAGCCGGCACGCTGATGGTCACGCCGCCGCTGTCAATGTTCGTCAGAAAGGGCGTGGCCGCAGGGTCCGCCACAATCGGGCCGCCGCTGTTGGTGTGCCCCTGCTCCACGGCCATGCCACCAGCACTCACCGGCGCGCCGGTGCGGGTCTTGACATTGCGAAAGGGCGTCTGGCCGTCGGTGGCGTAGCTGCCGTCGGTGTCCACGGGAATGAACGTGGGCAGCGTGATGGTGCCCCCCGTGTTGTTGGTCACCTGGAAGCTGGCGGTCATGTGCACCACGCGGTTCACGTTGTCCACCAGATTGCTCATGCTGACGCGGGCAAAGCTCAGCTGGTCGAAGGGCACCTCGGCGGCCTGGGCGCTCAGGCCCACCCGGTTCACGCTGGCGTCGCCCTGGGTGCTCAGGCCGTTGACGCGCAGTTCGTACAGGCCGAAGGTCTTGGCGGGGTTGGGTTTGGCCGGCGTGGTCGCCACGGGCGCGGCCGGTGGCGTCACGGTGGTGGGGGCGCTGCAGGCACTCAGGGCCAGCAGCCCGACCAGCATCAGGGCATTAACGGACTTCATCTTCACCTCCGGGGAACGGCATACCGGGCATGCCGTTGAAGCCCACCGAACCCACCAGGGTCACAGCCTGCCAGGGACCCAGCGGCGTGAGACGGGGCGCGGTGTAGGACGGCGCGGCGAGGGGCCGCTGCTGCTGCTCAGGGGCGTCGTACTGCACGAAAACTCCTTGACCTGCTTGCGTAGGATCTGTCGAGTGAGATTGTCTTGAAAATGAGACGAGCGCGAATATATGGCAAAGATGTCAGCAGATGTTGAGACGCCCCCCTTTGGGCTTAGGGGGGGGCGGGGGGGCGTAGTGTGCCAGAGAGCTCACAACATGCAGGAGAAAACGATGACCAAGTACGGCGCCATTGAATGGGCTGCAGAGAGGCTGAACGGGGAGCCGTGTCCGTGAGCCGGCCAACCACCCTCTGGAATAGCCTGAACGCCTTGACAGAACTCCATGGGTTGCCGCCTCAGGTGCAGGCGGCGCTGCAGACGGACTGGCAAACCCCGGCCAGCTGGGCGGCCCCCCAGCGCCGCTTCGTGCTGACAGCGGGACCGGGCGACTGGCCTGCCGGCGCAGCTGCCCAGGCCATTCCCCTGATGGACCGCGAGGCTGCTGTGGTGACCCAAGGCAACACCTTCTGGCTGGATGGGCATCTGCGTGGCCAGGTCGCTGCCGCTGAGGTGCAGCTGCAGGCGGCGCCGGGTGCAGCGCGAGACACCTGGGCCCTGGCCCTGACCGAGGCGCACCGCAGCGGCGGCTGGCTGCCCCTGCACGCCGCGCTGGTGGCCGGGCCTGCGGGGGCCGCCGCCGTGCTGGGCGTCAGCGGCGCAGGCAAAAGCACGGCGGCGCTGCGCCTGCGCGCAGAGGGCTGGGCGGTCCTGGCCGAGGACCGCGCCTGGGTGGGTCCGCAGGGGCAGGCCGCCGGCCTGGACCGCACCCTGCGCGCTTACCGGGACAGTGTGGAGCGCTTCGCCCCAGCCCTGTTGCCCGAATTTGACGCCGCGCCGCGCGATCCCCGGGGCAAGGCCCTCCTGGCGCTCGACGCCGCGCCGCCGGCCCCCCTGCGCGCGGTGCTGGTGCTGGGTGCCCCCGGGCCCGCCGAGGTGCCGCTGCCCGAGCGGGTGCGGCTGCTGTGGGAATCCAGCGGCGTGCCCCTGACCGCCCTGGGGCGCACCCAGGCGGCGCAGGCGGTGGCCCGGTTGGCCCAGGGGGTGACCTGGCGCCGGGTCACCCGCGATGAGGTGCCGGCGGTGGTGGCCGAGGTGGTAGGTACCCCTGAGCTGGAACGGTGAACAGCAGGCCCCGCCCCTGTCTCCAGAGGTCAACATGGGCCAGACATCTGTCAAAGCAAGCGCGCAACAGTACGAGCACGCCTTGTGCCCCTCAACTCTACAGCGCTGGTCTACAGGGTCCGCCGCCCTTCACGCCGCGCTGGCCCGTTTTCAGGGCGGGGCCATCCTGGGCGCAGCCTTGGGATGGCCCCGCGATCAGCGCTTGAGTCCACCTCAGCTGGCCTCACGCCAGCGCGTGGGCCCCGCCCTGGTCCAGCGCCTCAATCTCGGCCGGGGTGATCTGGTAGCGCTCGCTGCACCAGTGGCACACAATTTCCTGGCCGCCCGCTTCAATCATCTCTTGGCGTTCGGCGGCGCTGAAGAACTTCAGGCTGTCCTGGGCCCGATGCCGGGAGCAGCGGCATTCAAAACGCGCAGGCTGGGCCTCGGTGGCCAGCTGCAGGTCCAGGCCCTCGGCGGCGCGTTCCAGGGCGGCCAGCAGGCCCCCCCGGCGCAGGTGGTCGGTCAGCTGGCCCATGGCGCGGATGTTCGCTTCCAGGCGCCCCAGCGTTTCGTCGCTGACCCCGGGCATGGCCTGTACCAGCAGCCCACCCGCGTGGGCCACGCCCCCGCCTTCCTCGTACACGCCCAGCAGCACCGCGTTCGGAATCTGTTCGGATACCCCCAGGTAGGTGCTGACGTCCTCGGCAATCTCGCCGCTGACCAGGTGGGCGCTGCCGGTGTAGGGCTCGCCGTTGTCCAGGAGGCGGGTGACGGCAATCTCACCCTCCTGGCCCACGATGCCGCGCACGTCCAGCTTGCCGTCACTCTCGCGCAGCGGCAGGTCGGCGTCGGGGTGGCGCACGTAACCGCGCACGCGGCCATCGGCGCTGCCCTCGGCCACCACCCAGCCCACCGGGCCGTCGCCTTCAATGCGCAGGTTCACCCGGCTGTCGGTGCGCTTGCCCAGCACCACCGCCAGCAGGGCGCTGGCCGTCAGCGTGCGGCCCAGGGCGGCAGTGGCGGTTTTGCTCAGGCCGTGGCGCAGCCGGGCGTCTTCCACAATGCGGGAAGACTCCATGCCGACCAGCCGCAGCGTGCCGCCCGCCGCCGTGCCGCGCAGGATGTAGGAATCAGGCAGAGTGAGCGTCATGGGGCCTACCTTACCCGCGTGCTGGAGGGCGGGGTGTGCAGCCTCTTTCATTCGGGTGGCATGGGGCCTGGAACGGTGAGAAGACAACCCAGCAGAAGGCCAGTCAGTTGAGAACCCGGGCAGTAACATTTCTTGCCATTTCCTTGAGCCCGGCCAGGAAAACCTCTCACCCGCGTTTCCTACCATGAGAAGTCACGCCGCTGGGCCCGGAGCGGGCGCGGCGGCGCCTCATTCCACCGAATAGACCTGGGCGGAGCTGGCCCACGGTCCCTGAAGGAGAGTCCATGAACCGCACCCCCCTCAGCGCCCTGGCGCTGGCCACCCTGGCCCTGACCCTGGCTGCCTGCAGCAACAAGGGCGAGACGCAACGCACCACGCAAAGCAACACGCAGACCACCACACAAAGTAACGGCGCTACGGCCACCACTGGCCAGCAGGAAACGCTGGTGGTGCAGCAGGCTTCAGACGTGCCCACCCTGGACCCCGGCGCCACCTATGACACCGGCAGCGGCCAGGTGGTCGAGAACCTGTACGAGACCCTGCTGACCTACAAGGGCAACAGCCTGGATGAACTGGAGCCGCTGCTGGCCACCGCCTGGGAAGAGGGCGAAGGCGGGCGCGAGTACCGCTTTACCCTGCGCGAAGGCGTGAAGTTCCACTCTGGTAACACCATGACCTGTGCCGATGCGGAGTACAGCTTCCGCCGCAACCTGGTCACCAACCACGCCGACAGCGGCAACTGGTTTATCGCCGAGTCCCTGCTGGGCACGAACGCCAACGCCAACGACGACAAGAGCATCACCTGGCAGCGCATTGCGGACGCCGTGAAGTGCGACGGCGAGACGCTGGTGTTCACCCTGCCCAAGACCGACCCCGCGTTCCTGTCCAAGCTGGCCTATGTGGGCCAGAGCATCGTGGACAGCAAGTACGCCGCCGAACTGGGTGAGTGGGACGGCACCGAGGCCACCTGGCAGAAAGCGGTGGGCACCGACCTGACGAACAGCCCGCTGGCCCAGAAGCCCAGCGGCACGGGCGCTTACAAGCTCCTGGAGAAGTCGGCCACCTCGGTCACCGCCACGGCCTTTGAGGACTACTGGGGCGAGAAACCCCAGATCAAGAATGTGGTGCTGCAGCAGGTCGCGGAACTGGCCCCCCGCGTTCAGGCTTTCCTGAAGGGCGACGCTGACCTGATCGAGACGGGCGGGCGCGCCATCATCAAGGCGCAGCTGGAAGGCAAAGACGGCGTGGTGGTGGTAGACGACCTGCCCGACACCACCGCCTCGGCCCTGAGCATGAACCAGAACATCAAGGGCAAGGCGCTGGGCAGTGGCAAGCTGGACGGCCAGGGCATTCCGGCCAACTTCTTCAGCGATGTGGACGTGCGCCGGGGCTTTGTGGCGGCCTTTGACCTGCCCACCTACATTGAGCAGGTGCAGCTGGGCAAGGGCGAGGCACGCAACTTCCTGCTGCCTGAGACCTTCCCTGGCTACGATTCTTCGGTGGAGGCGGCCAAGTTTGACCCGGAGATTGCCAAGGCGGCGTTCCAGCGCGCCTGGGGCGGCCAGGTGTGGGAGAACGGCTTTGCGGTGAATATCTCGTACCGGGCGGGCAGCGAGACCGCCAAAACGGCGATGGAACTGCTGAAGAAGAACATTGAAGCCCTGAACCCCAAGTTCAAGGTGACGATTGTGGCCAAGGAATGGAGCGAGCTGATCAAGGCGGGCAACGCCGGCACCGAGCCCATGATCACCACGGCCTGGGCGCCGGATTACGCCGACCCGGATAACTTCGTGCACACCTTCTATTCGTCGGAGGGCTATTACAACCCGCGTATCGGTGCGCGCGACGAGCAGATTGACACCTGGATCAACGAGGCGCGTGCCACCACTGACGCGGCCCGCCGCGACGAGCTGTACGCGCAGGTTGCCCGCCGCGCCCAGGAACTGGCGCTGTACATCGTGCTGCCCAGCAACCCCGCTTTCGTGGTGCACCGCAACACCCTGCAGGGCGTGAGCGCCGAGACTTTCAACCCCATGACGTCGTTTGTCACCGGGACCCTCTGGCGCAAGCTCAGCAAGAGCTAAGCCGCACGCCTCCCGCGCCCGCGCGCCGCCTCGCTGCCCCCGCAGCAGAAGGCGGCGCGCGGGCTATGCTGCGCGCATGCTGGAACACACGCTGGACACCCCGGGCCGCCCCATCACGCTGCTGCTGGTGGACGATCACCCCGTGGTGCGCAAGGGCACGCGCGAACTGCTGGAAAGTGAAAGCGATCTGCGCGTGGTGGGCGAGGCCGGCAGCGGCGAGGAAGCCATTGCCCGCGCCCGCGAACTCACCCCCGACGTGATCCTGATGGACGTGTCCATGCCGGGCATGAACGGCATTGACGCTACCAAGGCCATCAAGGCGATTCAGCCGGGGGTGGGCGTGCTGGTGCTCACCAGCTACGACGACGACGCCTACGTGTTCGCCCTGCTGGAAGCGGGCGCGGCCGGCTACCTGCTGAAAAACGCCTCGGAGGATGACCTGCTGGGCGCGGTGCGGGCGGTGGCGGCCGGCGAGAGCGCGCTGCACCCCAGTGTGGCCCGGAAAGTGCTGGAACGCTTTTCCACCCACACCACGCCCACGCCCCCCGAGGACGACCTCTCGCCGCGCGAACTGGAGGTGCTGCGCGTGGCCGCCACCGGGCGTACCAACAAGGAGATTGCGCGCGACCTGGACATCAGCCCGCGCACGGTGCAGGTGCACCTCGCCAACATCTTTTCCAAGCTGGGCGTGGGCAGCCGCACCGAAGCGGTGCTGTACGGCATCAAGCGCGGCTGGATTGATCCCAAAAGCCTGTAGGGGGTGGAGGACGTGGGGTGTGGGGTGTGGAAAAAACCCTGTAGGGCGCCCCTGGTGGCGGTGGATAGGGGTGCCGGCGGTGCCCAGCGCAGGGCCTGGGCTGGGTGGGCCCGGCCAGAGCAGGGGCGGGCGGCCGGATGACAGAGTGGTCGGCGGGCGCAGGGACCCACGGGGAGACGCGGGGGGGCAGTGTGCCGGGCCCGGAGGGGGCCTTTGTGCTGCCCCCCTTTCCTCCTGGCCTGTCGGCCGCGACCAGCCTGGGGCAGTTTGGCGAGGTGCTGGCGGGGTACGCCTGCCGCCTCGCGCATGCGCACGGCGTGCGGGTGTGGATCGTGGTGGACGGCGCCCCCGTGGCGGTGGCCGAGGACGGGCGCGGCCTGGGTCTGGGTGACCCGGCACTGGTGCAAGACGCCCTGACCCTGGGCGTGCTGCAGGAAGCCGGCATGCTGTGCGCCCTGCCCTTTGGCTGCGGGGTGCTGGAATTCGTGGGGGCCGCGCCGGGGGGCGTGCGGGCGCTGCTGTGCGCCGCGCCGCTGCTGGCCCTGGCCGTGGAAGGCGTGCAGGCCAGAGAAGCCCGGCGCGGCCACGGCCGCATTGCCGAAACCGTGGAAGGGCTGATGCGCCGCCTGGGCGGCAGCCTGAATCTGGCCGAGGTGCTCACCGTGACCGCCCAGAGCGCGGCGCTGGCCCTGGGCTTTCACCGCGCGTTCGTGGCCCTGTTCAGCGAACTGCGCGAGGGCGGGGCGCGCACCGGCGAGGTGTTCACCCACGGCTTTGCCGAACCGTTCAGCGGCGGCATTGGCGTGGGGCCCGTCACCTTCGAAACGCTGGTGCGCCGGGGCGAGGCTATCCGCTTCGAGCGGGGCCGTGACGCGGGCACCCCCCTGGCGCGGGGGCTGGCCGAACTGAACCCGGGCGCAGCGGTCATCGCGCCCCTCTCGGCACGGGGGCAGGCGCTGGGGCTGCTGTACGTGGACACCAATGCCCCCGGCGCCAGCGCCAGCGAGGACGACGCCCGGCTGGTGCTGGCCCTGGCCGAACAGGCCTCGCTGGCCATTGACAACGCCCGGCTGTACGGCATCGAAACCCGCAAGCGCGAGGCCGCCGAGGCGCTGCGCGAGGCTGGTGAGGCTCTGGCCGGCAGCCTGCACCTCTCGGACACCCTGGAGCGGGTGCTGGAACGGGCGGTCACCCTGTTCCGCGCCGACGCGGCGGCCGTGTACGAACGGCAGCCGGACGGCCGCACCGTGAACATCCGCTCGGCGCTGGGGCTGCCCAGCGAGTACATGCTGCGGGTGCGCGCCAAGGTGGGCGTGGGCGTGACCGGCCGCGCCATTGCCGAGTGCGCCCCGGTGGCCGCGCGCGACCTGAACACCGAGCACTACGGCGGCAGCAGCCGCTACACCCGGCAACTGCTGGCCGCCGGGCGCTACCCCTACCGGGGCGTGCTGAGCCTGCCCCTGATCACCCGCGCGGGCGTGTTTGGGGCGCTGACCCTGTACTGGGAGGCGGCGCTGCCGCTGGACGGCGACGATCTGGCGCTGGCGGCGGTGTTCGCCTCGCAGGCGGGGCTGGCCATCGAGAACGCCCGGCTGTACGAAGAAGAGCTGCGCCGCGAGAACGAGGCGGCGGCCCTGCTGAGCGTGGCGCGGGTGCTGGGCGAGAACCAGAGCGACGCGGCCCTGGGTGACACGGCGCGGCTGGTCACCCACGCCCTGAACGCTGCCCGGGGCCTGATCGCCCTGACCGACGAACACGGCGAATTCTCGCGCTGCGCCACCTACAACCTGCATGTGCCTTCCCGCGCGGACCTGCAGGCCCTGGCCGCGCAACTGGGCCGGGGCCCGCGCGCCCTGACCCGCCGCCACACCCTGCCGGTGGCGGGCAGCGCCCTGATCGTGCCGCTGCAGGGCCCGGAGCGGGCCCCCAGTGCCGATCACGAACCCCCGGGGCCGCCGCTGCTGGGCTTCCTGTACCTGGACGATCCGGGCACCGCCCCGCCCGGCGAGCACCTGCTGCATCTCTCGCGCAGCATTGCCGATCAGATTGCCCAGACGCTCACCCGCGAGCGGCTGCTCTCGGCGCTGGCGCGCGAGGAAGCGCGCTACCGCCAGCTGGCCGAGGGCGCCCACGACCTGATTATCTCTACCGACGACCGGGGCGTGGTCACCTATGCCAACCCGGCGGCGCGGGCGCTGCTGGAACCCCTGACCGGGCCGCTGGACGGCGCCGACCTGCTGAGCCTGCCCACGCCCGAGACCCGGGGCGCCCTGGGCGCCGCGTGGCACCTTGCGCGCACCCAGTCGGGCAGCCGCGCGGATATTCAGGTGGGGCCCTACCGCCTGGAGGTGCGCCTGAGCCCGGTGGACGGGGGCCGGGGCGTGCTGACCGTCAGCCGCGACCTCTCGGAACTGCAGACCCTGGCTGACGAGATTGCGCGCCGGGGGCAGGCCCTGGAAGCCGCCGCCAGCCGCACGGTGGAGATGCGCGCCTTCCTGACCCTGTTCACCCAAGCGCAGGAGGAAGAGCGCCGGCGGATCAGCCGCGAGCTGCACGACGACACCGCGCAGGTGCTCACTGCCACCACCCGCCGCGTGGCCCGGCTGGCGCGCGATCTCAGCGGCGAGCAGCGTGAGCGCGCCAACGACATTCAGGAGGACCTGAACGCCGCCATTGACGGCGTGCGCCGCTTTGCCCGCAACCTGCGCCCCAGCGTGCTGGACGACCTGGGCCTGCTGCCCGCGCTAGAATGGCTGGCCTCGGCCGCCTCCACCCTGACGCGCCTGGAGGTCAGCGGCCAGGAGCGGCGCCTGAACCCAGCCACCGAACTCACCCTGTTCCGGCTGGCCCAAGAAGCCCTGAACAACGTGGACAAACACGCCCGCGCCTCCACGGCCGCCATCCGCGTGGCCTTTGACGCCGCCCATGTGCGCCTCGCCATTACCGACGACGGCCAGGGCTTTACCCCCGATCAGGCCCAGCAGCGCGCTGAGGCCGGCCACCTGGGCTTGATCGGCCTGCGCGAGCGCGTGACCCTGACAGGCGGCACCCTGGAAGTGGAGAGCAGCCCCGGCGCGGGCACCACGCTGGTGTTTACGCTGCCGGGCTAAGGGCGGGGGAGGGGCAGCCAACAGCGTGCTTTCTACGTCATCTGTGAACGGGGCCGCTTCGTGAGGCGGCTAAACCACCGGCGCCCCTCCCTCAACGCTCCTGGTTGGCAAAGACTGCGCAAGCCGACGGGCTATAGACATCAAGCTGGCGGTGAGCGTGATAGTCACCAGGTCAATGCCCTGATAAAGCCACTCGTCCGACTTTCCTTGGAGTGCCTGGGTGATCAGACCTGTGGTCACACTCAGCATGACCACGACACTAGCCCATTTGCCCCAGAACAGCCAGATCATGAGTCGCCGCTGGTCGGTATCAGGAAGAGCGTTGGTTTTCGTCAGAAAATACTCTGTGCTGGCATGAACCCAGTTTCGAACAGCCTGGGTAAAGAAGAAATAAACTGTAAAAATCAACAGCACAGGCAAAAGAGCGGCCCAGGATTGACTGGAGGCAGAGGGCAACCCTGACTGTTCTGGTCGAAACCAGATGGGGCTTAAAAACCCAGGCAAGATGAGCCAGGGTTGCCACCGCCAAGTTCGCTGAACCGCTCGTTCCGCCGCAACGAGCTGCTCTGGTTGCTGCTGTTGAACGGCGATGAGCCACTGGCGGAAGGCCATAAGGGAGAAGCAGTAAAGAGTCAGGACGATCAAATGAATAATGGCGTCCAGCGCTGGCAAAGAACCTTGAAGAAGTTGGGGACCATAGCGCACGAGGGTAATGAGCACGAAGAAGAGACCTAGCAATTCCAAGAGCCGGAGGATGGGTCTCAAAGAGTGTGGAAACGTGCGCATAGTTGAGTTAAGCATGGTGCAAAGTCACGGCGCACAGGATGAACACGGACGTGCCGCGCCGAGAGCCTACGTCCTTGTGCTCGGGGCGTTCCTCACCCATTCAGCCGCAGGAACGCTTCCCGGCTCAGCCACGCCATCTTTGGCACGCCCTCACTGGGAGCGCGGTGGGTGCCGTAGGCCCGGCGCAGCAGGCGAAAGCCCAGGCCGTACCAGCGGGCGCGGGCGGGGGGCAGATCCAGCAGCTCAAAGCCAGCCTGGGCCAGCGGGGCATGAAACAGCGTCACCGCAAAGACTGCCTGGGCCGCCTGCAGTTCGGGCCGCTCCTGCAGCGCCTGGGCCACGTCTTTCAGGCTGCGGCGGTAGGCGCGGTAGGCCACCAGGGCGCTGCGGGAGGTCAGGCCCACCAGCCGGGGCGAATGCACATGTAGTTCGGCGGTGGGGGTGTGGCGGGGCAGTGGCAGAGGAGCCGGCGCGTGGTCCAGTGGCGCCACCCGCATGACCCCATCGGCGCGCGTCGTCAGGTCTATCACGCGGTGCTGGCGGGCAAAACGGTCCTCCACCAGCCGGGCATACACGCGCGGCCACAGGTCGCTGGACTGGCCGGGGCGCAGCTCGGGCACGGCCCCCACCGGCACCGGTTGATAGCCACTGGCCTTCAGCATTGCCAGTGTGGCCGCCAGCTGCTCTGGTGCCACGCTCAGCAGGGCGCCGGGGGCCGGCTGGGCTGGGCCGGGGGGGAGGGCGCGCAGGTGCCGGGCCCCCAGCTGCTGCAGGGCCCCCAGAGTAGCCGGGGTGGCCCAGGTGGTTACCGGGTGCGCCGCTGCCACCTCCAGCGCACTGACTCCGGCCGGGTCGCCCAGGCCGCCCACCTCGTGGCCCTCGGTCTGGGCGGCGCGCACTTCTTCCGGGGCCTGCCGGGCCAGGGCCGGGGGCACCAGCAGGGTGGCGCGTCCTCCCGCCGCCGCCAGGGTCTGCCGCGCCGCGCGCAGCGCCGGGACGCTGGGGACGGGCACGGCCAGCCCCACCCGGGGATCGCCGGGGTGCCCGCCGTGCCACGCGCCGCCCAGGCCTGCATGCAGGGCGGCGCGCAACCACAGAGGAGGGGAGGGGCTCATGGCCGTTACTTTAAAGCACCCCCGACCCCAGGCCCAGGTGAGCCGCGCGGCGCAGCGGAGGGCCGCTCCATTGGCCTCTGGTGGCGCTCAAGCCCGCTGTCTCAGAAGCGTTCTGGCGGTGAAGGGGGCGTCAAGGCGCGCTGCCTCTTCCCCCACTTGGTGCATAGGGTGATCGGGGCAAAGGGCCTCATTTCTGGCCCCACTCTCATCTCTGGCGTCGTATGCTCCTGTCTAGTGATGCTTCAGGAATCCTTAAACTTTCACGGTCGCCGTGCCCTGGAGCGCGCATGAAGCCGCTGCGGATCGGGCTGTTTACGGACACGTTCCTGCCGGATCAGAACGGCATCGTGACCAGCGTGGGGCTCCTGAGTGACGAGCTGCGCGCCCAGGGGCACCACGTGGATGTGGTGGCCCCCGACTTCCCCGAACACGTGGACAGCCGCGCCGACGTGGTGCGGGTGGATTCGGTGCGCTATATGTTCCTGCCCACCTACCGCCTCGCGTGGCCCACACGCAAGGACTTCACCCAGAAGTACGACGTGGTGCACACCCACACGCCCCTGACCCTGGGCCTGGCGGGCGCCCGGTTGGCCCGCAAGTGGAACGTGCCGCATGTGGCGACCTACCACACGCACATTGAGGCCTACACCCACTACGTGCCCGGCGCCACCGCCCTGCAGCGCCACACCGGCGTGATCACCAAGGCCATGAGCCTGCTCTACGGCCGCGCCGACGCCGTGATCACCCCCACGGCGGGCATGCTGGACGTGCTGCGCGCCATGCGGGTGCGCCGCCCCGTGGTGATTCCCACCTCCATTGACCCGCGCGTGCTGCGCGCCGCGCCGGCCATCGAGAACCCCTGGCCCGACGGCAAGCGCCGGCTGCTTAGCGTGGGCCGCCTGGCCCGCGAAAAGCGCTTTGACCACGTGCTGGACACGGTGGCCGCCTTGCCCGACACGCACCTCGTGGTGCTGGGCGAGGGCCCCGAGCGCGCCCACCTGGAGGCCCACGCCGCGCGCCTGGGCATTGCCGACCGGGTGACCTTCCTGGGCGTGCGCCCCTGGACCGAGATCGGGGCGTACTACCGCCTCGCGGAACTCTTCCTGTTCGCCAGCGACACCGAAACCCAGGGGCTGGTGCTGCAGGAAGCCCAGCTGATGGGCGTGCCGGTGGTGGCGGTGGGGGCGCGCGGCACCCTCAGCGGTGTGGCGCACGAACGCAGCGGCTATCTGGTGCGCCCGGCCGATGTGAACGCCCTGATTCAGTACGCCCGCCAGGTTCTGGATGAGCCCGCGCTGTGGGCGCGACTCTCAGCGGGGGCGCGCACCTTTGGGGCTTCCACCACCCCGGCCGGGGTGGCCGCGCAGGTGCTGGAGGTGTACCAGCAGGTGCTGGGCCGTCCACTGGAAATTCCTTTTCCCGAGGGGGCTAGCGGTCATCCCCGAAATAGCCTCGTGTATGACCGCTGATGTTGCGCAGGTGCTGCCACAAGAACGGCACCACGCCCCGGTCCAGGCGGCGCGGGCTGGTTTCCACCAGCGCGCCGCGTACGTAGGCCACCTCGCCCAGGCGCGCCAGCGCCTGCCCCAGAATGACGTCCTCGTAGGCTTCCACATCCGGGTAGCCGCCGGCCAGCAGGGCGGCTTCGCGCGAGTAGGCCATGTTGGCGCCGGCCAGATTGGGGCGCCCCAGCAGCCGCGCCCCGTGCAAAAAGGTGCTGTAGGCCGCCTGCGAGAGGCCCGACCAGTGCGGCGCCACGCCCGAAAAGCGCATGGGGCCGTACAGGGCCACGCGCCCGGCGGCGGCGGCGTCCAGGCGCTCCAGCCACTCGGGGGCGGGCAGCGAATCGGCGTCGGTGGTGGCGACCCACGCGGTCTGCGCAGCTTCCAGGCCCAGTTGCCGGGCGCGGGCCACGCCCTTCTCGGTGCAGCGCAGCACCTCGGCGCCCCAGGCGCGGGCCAGGGCCACGGTGTCGTCGGTGCTGCCGTTGTCTACCACCAGCACGGCGGCCGGGGCGCGCGTCTGTCGGTCCAGGGCCCGCAGGGTCTGGGGCAGGTAGTTCGCCTCGTTGCGGGCCGGAATCACGACGGTAAACGCGGGCACGGCCACAACCTAGCAGACCATTTGCCGGGGAGCGGGCTGTGACCCCCCGGCCTGCCCGGCGCGAGCGCCTGCCCCTGCGCGCCGAGGGCCTGGCTCCGGTGGGGGTGGCAGCGGCGGCCCTGGCCTGCGCCGAATTCGTGCGCAGCGGTCTGTACGGCGCCTACCTGACCCAGGTGATTGACACCCAGTTCGGCCTACCCGTCACAGCTGCTGCGGGCGCCTGGACCGCCCACTTTCTGACTGACACCGCGATGCGCGGCCCGGCGGGCGCGCTGGTGGGCCGCGTGGGCCTGCGCCCGGTGGCCCTGGGCGGCGCCGCCCTGAGCGCCCTGGCCCTGAGCCTGATGCTGCTGGCTCCCCCCAGCGTGTGGCTGTTTCTGCTGGCCTCGGCCGTGCACGGGGCGGGTTTTTCGGTGATGTGGCCGGTGGCCATGAACCTCACCGCCGACGCCGCCCGCGAGGGGTACCAGGGCCGGGCGCTGGCGCTGGTGGCCAACGGCATCCTGCCGCTGTCCGGGGTGGGCTTTCTGGTGTTCGGGGCGCTGGCCGGGCGCGGCGACCTGTTTGCCCTGTGGCTGGGCCTGGGCCTGCTGCTGCTTTCGGTGGCGCTGACGCTGCTGCTGCCGCTGCGCCGGGTGCTGCCGCCGGCCCCCGACACCGATCCCTCTGAAGGCCGCCCGGCCCGCTCCGTGATGGGCGCGCTGCTGCCGCTGCTGCCCGCCGCCTTCATGCAGACCCTCAGCATGACCCTGCTGGGCCCGTGGCTTTTCCGCATTGCCGAAGACGGCCTGAGCCTGTCTTACTGGAGCCTCGTGGCGATGCTGGGCCTGGGCGGGGCGGTGGCCTACGGCGCGATGCCGCTCACTGGCCGCTTTGCTGACCGCGACCAGGGCCGCGCCCGCGCCGGGGTGATGATCGGCTACGGCCTCGTCAGCCTCGCCTTTGCGGGCTTTGCCCTGACGCCTGCACCGTGGCTGCTGTATGTGCTGGCGGTAGTGGCGGGGCTGGGCTACGCCTTCCTGTCGCCCGCCTGGGCCGCGCTGGTGGCGCGCGTGCTGCCGGTGGCCCAGCGCCCCGCCGCCTGGGGCGTGCTGATGACCGTGGAGAACGCCGGCACCGCCCTGGGACCGCTGCTGGGAGGCCTCGCCCTGGCCAAGGCGGGGGTGCCGGGCCCCTTTGTGCTGGGCGCCGTGCTGGCTGGCCTCACCTCGGCCGGGTATGTGGTGTTCCGCCGGGTGTTTCAGGAGGCGCGTGGCTAGGCGCTGGCTGCCGCTCCTGCTGCTGCCGCTGCTGGGCGAACTGTGGGGCCGCGCGGCGGGCTGGGGCGCCCTGGGGGCCGGGGACCCTGCCCGGCCCCGCGTGGCCCTGACCTTCGACGACGGCCCCAGCCCCCGCACCCCGGAACTGCTGGCGGTGCTGGCGCGGCACGGGGTGCAGGCCACCTTCTTCGTCACTGCCCCGGCGTGCGCGGCCTTTCCGGCAGAGCTGGCGGCCCTGGAGGCCGCCGGGCACCGCCTGGAAGCCCACGGCCGCTGGCACCGCCACGCCCTGCTGTTGCCCCCCTGGCAGGAGTGGGCCCAGGTGCGCTGGCATCCCCGCCCAGGGCAGACAGGGCCACTGCTGTACCGCCCCCCCTACGGCGGCCACAGTCCCTGGACCCGGCTTCTGGCCCGCGCCGCCGGGCGGCAGGTGGCCCTCTGGGACGTGGAGGGCCGCGACTGGACCGCCGCCGACGCCAGTGGCCTGGCCCGGCAGACCCTGGCCCGCGTGCAGCCCGGCAGCGTGGTTCTGCTGCACGACGGCCCAGCGGTGACACCAGCCCTGCTGGACGGCTTACTCGTCGGTCTGCACGAACGTAGTCTGAGCGCCGTTCCGCTGCACGAATTGCCCCCCCGGCGCATCGGCTGGCGGGCCGGCTGGCAACGCTTGAGGGCCAGCTACGGCGGCTAAGGGCAACGCTCATAGACACAAGAAGAGACCGTCCCCACTGAATGGGGACGGCCTCCGAAAATGTTTGCTTTACCCGGATTTGCTGACGCGGGTGCGGCCGGCCAGCGCGCGGCCCAGGGTCACCTCATCGGCGTATTCCAGCGCGCCGCCCACCGGCAGGCCGTAGGCGATGCGGCTGACGACCGCGCCCAGGGGCTCAAGCAGCCGCTGCAGGTACAGGGCGGTGGCGTCGCCTTCCACGGTGGTGCCGGTGGCCAGGATGACCTCGTGGCCTTCCTGCACGCGCGGCAGCAGGGGCTTGATGTGCAGGCGGTCGGGGCCCACGCCGTTCATGGGGCTCAGGACCCCGTGGAGCACGTGGTAGAGGCCCCGGTATTCGCCGCTGCGCTCAATGGCGATCACGTCGCCGGGTTCTTCGACCACGCAGATGGTGCTCTGGTCGCGCGTGGGGTCGCTGCACACGTCGCACTTGTCCGCGTCGGTGATGTTAAAGCAGATGGGGCAGGTGTGCAGGTCGCGCTTGGCCTCCAGCAGCGCCCGCGACAGCCGCTCAATGTCCTCGCGGGGTTGCTCGAACAGGTAAAAGGCCAGCCGCTGCGCGCTCTTGGGGCCAATGCCCGGCAGCCGCGAGAGTTCGCGGATCAGGGCCACCAGCGAGGGCGGATATTTCATGGCTGCGCCGCCTGGGGCAAAGGAGAGATGGCCGATGGCTCATGGCCCATGGCCCGTGGCCCCACGCCCAGCGTGCATGGCTTCACCCGCTGCGGGGTGAACGCGGAAAACGCCCGCATCAGAAGCCGGGGATGCCCAGGCCGCGCGTGGCGTCTTGCTGCAGGGCGTCGGCCTTGGCGCTGGCGTCCTGCAGGGCCACCAGAAGTAGGTCTTCCAGGGCCTCCACATCGTCCGCGTCCACCGCTTCGGGTTTGATCTTCAGGGCCGTCACCTTGCCGTGGCCGTTCATGGTGACCGTCACCAGGCCACTGGCGGTGCCTTCCACAGATTTGGCGGCGAGGTCGTCCTGAATCTTGGCGGCAGCGGCCTGGGCCTGCTGCATCTGTTTCATCAGCTTCTTCATGTCCATGCCTTGCAGTTTACCGGGCCTGGGCCGCGCAGAAGGTGCCAGCGGGTATGGAAAGAGATTCGCGCCACCGCCGGGGTCACCGGCGCCGTTCTGCCCCCATAGCCCCTCATGCTATTTTTTCTGTGATGCGCGTACTTCATACCGCTGATTTCCATGCGGGCCGTTCGCTGCGCGGCTTTGACCGCACCCCGGAAGTGCACGAAGCCCTCACGGAAATCGCCGCGTTGGCCCGCACCGAGCGCGCCGACGCCGTGCTGGTGGCGGGCGACCTGTTCGACACCGCCAATCCATCTGCCGATGCCGAGCACGCGGTGTTCGACTTCTTTCTGCGCCTGCGCGACGCGGGGATTCCCAGCGTGGTCATTGCGGGCAACCACGACAGCGCCGCGAGGTTGCAGTCCGTCACCGGATTGCTGGGCTGGGTGGGCGTGCAGGTGGTCGCGCAGCCCAGCACCAACGCCGCCGAGATGGTACGCACCGTGCAGACCAGGGCGGGCGAGACGCTGGTGGTGGGCGCCCTGCCCCACCTCTCAGAGCGGCGCCTGGTCAAGGCCGCCGACCTGATGGGCGGCGACACCGGCATGTGGCGCCAGAAGTACCGCGAGGGCATGGGCTTTTTTCTGCGCCGCCTGGGCGAGGGTTTCCGGCCCGGGGCTGTGAACATGCTGATGGCCCACGCCACCATGGACGGCGCGGTGCCCAGCGGCTCAGAGCGAACGTTGCAGTTTGACCTGACCAACGCCTACACGCTCTCCGGGCTGCAACTGCCGCCCGGCGCGCAATATGTGGCGCTGGGGCACGTCCACAAGCCGCAGCAGGTCAGCGATTCGCCCATGGCTGCCTACCCTGGCAGCGTAATTCAGCTGGATTTTGGCGAGGGCGGCGAGAAGAAGGGCGTGAACCTCGTGGAGGTCGAGCCGGGGCGCCCGGCCCGCCTGCACACCATTCCCCTGGCCAGTGGCCGCGAACTGCGTACTGTCCGGGTGGACCTGGAGCAGGTGGAGGCCCGGCTGGCGCGCGAACAGGGCTTTACCGGCCTGCTGAAGGTGGTGGTGCGCGCGCCCGCCGGCACCGCCCTGCCGGGCCTGAAAGACCGCGTGCTGCGTCTGGCCCCCACGGCTCTGGCGGTGGAACTTGACGCCCAGCAGGAAGACCTCGCCACCCCGGACCTGAAGCGCGAGGGCCTGAGCCTGCTGGACCTCTACGAGCGCTACCACCGTGAGCGCCGGGGCGAACTGCCGGGCGACCTGCGCGCCGCGTTCCAGCAGGCCGATGAATGGGCGCGGCAGGAGGAGGCGTGAGGGTGCACATGGCACATGGCAGATGGCGGATGGCAAATGGCACACCGCAGGTCTGGGCTGGGCGAGGGATGGCCATCTGCCTGAGGCCATGGGCCATCTGCACCCCGGAGGGCCACCCATGCGGCCACTAAAACTCGAATTGCAGGGCTTCACGGCCTTCCGGCAGTTCACGGCGCTGGACTTTGGCGACCTGGACCTCTTCGCGCTGGTGGGGCCCACGGGCAGCGGCAAAAGCAGCCTGCTGGACGCCATGACCTTTGCGCTGTACGGCCAGACGGCGCGCCTGGGGGCCTCGGGGCTGGACGCGCTGATCGCGCAGGGCGAGCGCGGGCTGTCGGTCAGCCTGACCTTTGAGGTGGGGGGGCAGACCTACCGTGCCTCGCGCACCAAGGGGCGCAAGCAGGCCGAAAACGAGGTCCGCTTTGAGCGCCTGGACGAGGACGGCCGCTGGACCAACCTCTCGGACGGCGGCGCCAAGGGCATCAGCGAGCGCATTCGCCGGGTGGTGGGGCTGGATTTCAAGACCTTCGTGCGCAGCGTGATGCTGCCGCAGGGCGAGTTCTCGCGGGTGCTGCACGGCACCGGCAAGGAGCGCCAGACCCTGCTGGGCGAACTGACCGGGCTGGATCATGTGGCCGCCATGCAGCGCGTGGCCTCGGACCGGGCCAAGGAACTGAAGCACGAGGCCCAGAGTCTGAACGCTGTGCTGGCCGGCGAATACGAGGGCGTAACCCCCGAAGCCGCCGCCGCCCTGCGCGCCGAGCGCGAGGACGTGCAGTCGAGTGCCGAGCGCCTGACCGACGAGCGCGAGAGACTGCAGGTGGCCCAGACCCGCCTGCGCGAGCAGGAACGCGTCTGGAAGGCGCGGGAAGAGGCGGCCCGGCGCCTCACGGCCCTGGAAGCGCGCGCCGCCACCGTGCAGGCCGGGGCCCGGCGCGCCGAGCAGGCCCGCCGGGTGGCCGGGGTGCTGCCGCTGCTGGACGCCGCTGAGCGCGCCCGGATCGCCGCCGAGCGCGAGGGGCGCGAAAGCCACCTCGCCGAACAGGCGCTGCGCCGGGCACAGCAGACCGAGCAGGCCGCCCAGCAGGCCCTGGCCGCTGCCCAGGCCCAGGAGGCGCGCATTCCCGAACTCGAGGCCCGTGCCGACACCCTGCGCGAGGCCGAGGGCGACGCCGCCCGCCTGCGCCGCGCCGGGGGCACCCCCCAGACCACCCACCCCCAGCCGCTGCCCTGGGATGAAGACGCCTTCCTGACTGCCCGCGAGGGCGCCCAGCGCGCCGACAAGAACCGTCAGGAGCGCGTGCAGATTGAAGCCCAGCGCGCCGCGTGGCAGGCCGATCAGGAACGCCAGCGCACCGAGCAGGCCCAGATGGGGCAGCTGGAGGCCGAGCAGGGCCGGGTGGAGCGTGAGGGCAAGGCCGCCAAGGCCGATCTGGACCGCGCCGAGGCCTTGCTGAAGGAAACGCAGGTGGCCGCCGGGGTGGCCGCCTACCGCGCCCACCTACACCTGGGCGAGCCCTGCCCGCTGTGCGAGCAGCCGGTCCAGGTGCTGCCTGCGGGCGAGGTGCCGGATCTGGGCGCCCTGGAACGGGACGTGGCGGCCCGCCGGGCGGCCCTGGACGGGCGGCGGCTGCGCTACAAGGAAATTGGGCTGGAACTGGGGGCCCTGCGCCGCGCTACCGAAGCCCGGGCCGCCACCCTGCGCGACTGGGAGGAGCAGATTGCCGCCCGCGAAACCGACCTGCGCGCCGCCGAAGCCCTGGTGAGCGGCGACCCGCAGACCCAGGCCGGGCGCCTGCTGGCCGGCCTGGCCGCCCGGGTGCGCGCGGCGGGCCCCGACCCAGCCCGTGCCCGGCAGCAGACGCTACAGGACATCGCCAGCATTCGCACGGCGCTGCAGCGCGCCCAGGCCGAACTGGGCCGGGCCCAGGCCGAAGCCAGCGCGGCTGCCGCCACCCTGCGCGGCCTGCAGGCCGGGGCCCAGCGCCGCGCCCAGGAAGCCGAGGAGGCCCGCGCCGCCCTGGAAGACGCCCTGACCAGCCTGGGCCTGGACGCCGCCCAGGCCCGCGCCGCCGCCCTGCCCGAGGCCGAGGTGGCGGCTCTGGAAGACGCCGCGCGCACCCACGCCGCGCAACTGGCGCAGGGGCGCGTGGCCCTGACCGACCTGGACCGCCAGCTGGGCGCAGCCCCCTTTGACCCGTCCGAGCTAGCCCAGGTGGCACGCGACCTGATCGCCACCGACGCCGCCCTGAGTGCGGCCCGCGAGCGCGCCGGGCAGCTGGCCGAGCAGGAACGCGCCCTGCGCGAGCGCCTGGAGCGCAAGGCCGAGATCGAGGCCCGTGCGTGGACGGCCTCGCAAACCTTCGACACGTGGCAGACCCTGACCAACAGCCTGAAGGCCAACGAGTTCCAGCAGTTCCTGCTGGCCGAGGTTGAGGCGCAGCTGCTCACCCGCGCGGGGCTACTGCTGTACGAGATCAGCGATGGCCGCTACCGCCTCGCCCTGCAAGACGGCGATTACGTGGTGCAGGACCTGTGGAACGCGGGCGAGGTGCGCGGCGTCAAAACCCTGTCGGGCGGCGAAACCTTCCTGGCGTCCCTATCGCTGGCGATTGCCCTCAGTGACTATCTGGCGGGCAACAAGGTCCTGGGCGCACTCTTTCTGGACGAGGGCTTCGGCACCCTGGATCCCCAGGCCCTGGAAGCGGTGGCCGGCGCCCTGGAAAACCTGCGCACCCAGGGCCGCATGGTGGGCGTGGTCACCCACGTCGAGAGCCTCTCTGAGCGCCTGCCCAGCCGCCTGCTCGTCACCAAGAGTGTGGCCGGCAGCAGCGTACAGAGGCTGGAAGGGTTGTAGGCCGTGGGGTGTATGTGGTGGATACAGCCCTTGCGCAGATTGAGAAGAGCGTGAAGTGATTTTTCCACTCTCTACTTCCCACGCACCACTCCCCGTTTTTACGCCGCTCCTTCTTCGCGGTCCACCTTGGCGAAGATCATGCGGCCCACGTTCGTCTGCACGTTGTTGACCACGAGCACGCGGGCGGGTTTGCCGCGCAGCTTCAGGCCGTCTTCCACCACCACCATGGTGCCGTCTTCCAGGTAACCCACGCCCTGGCCCTGCTGCTGGCCGCCCTTGGTCACGGTGATGGTCAGGTGGTCGCCTGCCTGAATCTGGGGGCGCAGGGCCACCGCCGCTTCGTGGATGCTCAGGACCTCCACGCCGTGCAGGCGGGCAATCTTGCCCAGGTTGCTGTCGTTGGTCACGATCCGCGCGCCGGTTTCGCGGGCGAAGCGAATCAGTTTGTCATCGGTGGTGGGCAGGGCGGTGTCCCAGTCCTCCACCCGTATGGGGCGCAACCCACGCAGTTCTTCCAACACCGTCAGGCCGCGTTTGCCCCGGGTGCGCTTCTGGGCGTCCTGATGGTCGGCCAGGGTCTGAATCTCGCGCAGAATGAACGAGGGCACCAGCAGGTCGCCGTCCAGAAACCCCGCGCGAATCAGGTCCAGCACGCGGCCGTCAATGATCACGTTGCTGTCGAGTACCTTGGCCCCAGGCTTGCGGCGCACCTGCGGAAAGGCCAGCAACCCAAAGGCTTCGGCGTTGCGCACCGCAAAGGACACGAAAAACACCGCCAGTACGGCCGTCACGGCCACGTTCAGCACCCAGGTGTAGAAGGGAAGACTGCGCAACAGACTGCTGAGCAGCACGCTGAGCAGCAGCGCCACGATCAGCCCGAACGTCGCGGCGGCAACGGTGCGGGGTGATAGGGCGGCGTACCAGCGCACAAAGCGCTGCCCAAACACCCCCAGCAGCGATTCAGCGCGCGGCGCCAGCAGCAGGGCCGTCAGGGTGCCCGCCAGCATCAGGCTCAGGGTGTTGACGGTGCCCAGGCCGCCCGGCTGGTCTGCCGCCAGCGCGTTTCCGGCCAGGTAGCCCAGCGCCAGCCCCAGCAGCATGACAAAAAGACGAACAGCAAGCACGCCCAGCAGTGTACCCGCTCTCTGCCGAAGTCGCGTCCTGCGGGACATGAGCGAATCTTCAGCAGAATCAAGCGCCGCCGAAGAACTGGTCTTCGGCGGCGCTGCCTTATGAGCGGGAACTTATCCCAGTCCTCAGGATGACCGTTCGGTGCGGTAGGCCCAGCGGACCAGTCGGCTGGGTTCCTGCTCGATAAACCACGCCAGGGCTGCACTCAAGGCCCCCACGCTGGCGGCCAGCACGAACAGGCTGGTGGCGCCCTCATTCAGCAGGCTGTACATGGCCACGCCAGCGGTCAGTACGAGCAGCAGCAGGGGCAGCGCCGCGCCGCGCCAGTACAGGGGGCGGTCACGGTAATGCAGCCGCGCCGCGCCGGAGCGCAGCGTGAAAAAAGCATAGAGGGCACAGAAGCCAGCGCCAGCCAGAAGCAACCATTCCACGTCCGTCATTCGAAGGTGAATTGTAAGCCGGCGCGGGCGGGACGTGCGACCATCCTTCCGTTAAAGCGGGACACACCTGTTTCAAAGAAAGCCCCGGCTTCCTTAAAGAAAGCCGGGTGTCTGGTAGAACCGAGGGGATTTGAACCCCTGACCCCTACCGTGTCAAGGTAGTGCTCTACCCCTGAGCTACGGTTCTGTGCAGTCTGGTCTGCGGGGTAAATTTGGAGGCGCTGACCGGACTCGAACCGGTGGTGGAGGTTTTGCAGACCTCTGCCTTACCACTTGGCTACAGCGCCGTCACTGGCTGTTGCTGGCCCTTGCGGGAGGGCTGGCAGGTCTTTCCTCTTCCAGCGGAAGGAATGTTAGCACGCGGTCCGGGGGCTGTAAACCGGCCCGCCCGCGTAAGGGCCCAGCGGGAAGCCCTTCGCCTGGCGGCTGTGGGACCGTTACGCGCTTCTGACGCGCGGTGTACTACGCTACCGCTATGCACAACAAATGGGTGGGAGCGGCGCTGGCCGGGCTGCTGGTGTCGTGTGGCGCAGGGCAGGCCCCGGCAAATGGGTTTATCACCGGCAAAACACTGAATATTGCCCACCAGGGCGGCGAGCACCTGTGGCCCAGCAACACCATGCTGGCCTACCGCAATGCGGCGGCGTTGGGGGTCGACCTGCTGGAGATGGACATGCACGCCACGCGCGACGGCGCGCTGGTCCTCTCGCACGACGACACGCTGGACCGCCTAACCGACCGCAAAGGGCGCATCGCCGACCTGACGCTGGCCGAGGTGCTGGCTGCCGACGCCGGGTACGCCCTGTCCACCGACGGCGGTCAGAGCTTTCCCTTCCGGGGCCAGGGGGTGCGAGTGGCGCAGCTGAACGAGGTGCTGGCGGCTTTCCCGAGCCTGCCCCTGATTATCGAACTCAAGCAGGCGCGGCCCAGCATCGCCGCGCCGTTCTGCAAGGCGCTGCGTGATGCGGGTGCCACCGGGCGCGTGATTGCGGCCAGCTTCAGCGATGAGGCCCTGAACGAGTTCCGCCGTGTGTGCCCCGAAGTCATCACCTCCATGACCGAGCGCGAACTGCGGCCCCTGGTGCTGCTGAGCAAGGTGGGGCTGGCCGCCCTGGCCCCCGCCCCGGGCCGGGTGGCGCAGGTGCCGGTGCGCGCCGCCGGTCTTGAGGTGGTCACTCCCGGCTTTGTGCGCGCCATGCACGCGCGCGGCGTGGCCGTGCAGGTCTGGACGATCAACGACCCGGCCGAGATGCGCCGCCTGCGCGATATGGGCGTGGACGGCATCATCACCGACCGGCCAGACCTGCTGAAACAGGTGCTGGCCGAATCAGCGGCCGGCGGACGCTAGGCGCTGCTCTACACTGGGCGCGTGAAGCGTTTTTCTCTGTCATCCGCGCTGCGCGGCGCCGCCCTGATCCTGAGTCTGGGGGGCGCCGCGCAGGCCCAGCTCTTTGCCACGCCGCAGGACACGGCGGCCCAGGCGGTTCTCAAAGGCTTTACCCCGGACGGCACTGTGCTGCGCCGGGGAGCCACCACGGTCACCCTGGACGTGGCCGGCGGGTACGTGGTGGGGGTCCTGACCGAAACCGACAACCTGAACGATCTGGCGCGCGGCATCGCAGCCGGCTGGGGTATGAAGGAAGCGGACCTGCCCCGCCTCGCCCAGAGCCTGGCGCAGCCGCAGCTGCGGGCGCAGCTGGCCGAAGGCCTGCAGGACTTCAGCGACGACAACGCCACCGACTTTTTCGTGATCAAGGCCACGGGCACCGGCGCCCAGACCCGCTACCGCGCCTACACCGCCATTCAGATCTGGCCTGACAGCGCCTTTCCGGTCACCAGGAACGTGGCGGGGAGCGCAGCGGCGCCCAACACCCTGCGCATTTTCAGCGATTTCCAGTGCCCCTACTGCAAGCAGCTGTGGGACACCGCCCTGCCCGAGTGGGAGCGGCAGCCGAACGTGTACCGCACCGCCCACTACCAGTTTCCGCTGGATTTCCATAAAAACGCCTTCAGCGCCGCCGAGGCCAGCGAGTGTGCCGGCGCCCAGGGCAAGTTCTGGCCCTACGCCGACGTGCTGTTCGACCAGTTCAGCAGCTGGACCCGGCTGGACCCCAAGGACACCCCGGGCCGCTACAGCGCTTACGCCAAGACGGCTGGCCTGGACACGGCCGCGTTCAAGACCTGCCTGGGCCAGCGCACTTTCAAGGCCAGTGTCGAGGCGCAGTACAAGGCCGGGGTGGCCCTGGGCGTGCGCGGCACCCCCACGGTGTTCCTGAACGGCATCAAGCTCATGGATTACCGCAGCGCCGAGGAGCAGGCGGTGGTGCAGGCCATCACCTCGGCTACGCCGTCGGCGGCCAGCCTGATTGACACGCGGGTCAAGAGCCTGCGCTAAGGGGAAGGAGAAGCAGGCCAGCACCGGCCTGCTTCTTTTTTGTGTCACTCTATAGTCATGCAAGGTAGAGAACGGGACGGCAATCTGCTGCGCGGCAGCCTGGAATTCCTGCTGCTGGCCAGCCTGGAAGGGGGGGCGCTGTATGGCCTGCGCATCATTCAGGACGTGCAGAACAAGACGGGTGGCCACTTCAGCTTCAAGGAGGGCACGCTGTACCCGGCCCTGCACCGCCTGGAAAAGCGCGGCCTGATCCGCGCCGAGGTGCAGCCCAGTGACGTGGGCGGCCCGCCCCGCAAGTACTACCACCTGACCGACAGCGGCGTGCGCGAACTGCACCGCCAGCGTGACGCCCAGCGGGCCCACGCCGCCGCCCTGCGCCCCTTCCTGGAGTTCGCATGACCCCTGAAGAACGCTTTGTGCGCGCCGCCACCCGGGGCCTGCGGGGCCAGGCCCGCCGCGACGCCCAGGCCGAGTTGCGCTCGCACATCCACGAGCGGGCCACGCAGCTGCAACTGATCCTGGGTGCCACCGCCGAAGCCGACGCCCGCGCACAGGCGATGCGGGAACTGGGCGCGCCAGCCCACATTGCCCGGGGCCTGCGCCGCACCCACTGGCGCTGGTCGGCGGGCATGGGGGTGCTGGCTGCCTCGGTGCTCCTGACCAGTTGGGTGGCGAATGCCTACAGCCGGGGGCAGCCCGACGTCACACGGCTGATTCATCAGGTGTTGTTTTCCTCGTCGCCGTGGGTGAATCCCTGTCAGGGGCGCCGGGCCTGTGTGGCCCTGCAGAGCGCTGGGGTGCCCCTTGAGTCTGAACTGCGCAGCCAGGGCCTCATGCACAGCTCGCAGGCGCGGCCTTTCCTGAGCGGTCTGGGGATTCAGACGCACGGCCTCTTTCAAAAAACGCTGGTGCTGCCAGGAAAAGCCGCGCTGTCGGCCCGGCCCTTCGAGGTGGAGGTGGGGCGGCTGGGGTACCCCGGACGCCGGCGGGGATACCTGAACGTGGCCGGAGTGCTGGCCCAGGGGGCTCGGCAGGGCTGGCCGCTGCAGGTGGACAGCGCCACCCTGGGCGTTCGGGTGGCTGGGCGGCCCATCGCCCCAGACACGCAGGTGAACCTGCGCACCATTGAGGCCTACCTGGAAATCGAACTGGACCAGAAGTTGCTTCCAGCAGTCCGGGCCGCCGCCCAGGTTCAAGAGTCGCCCGGCGAGCCACCTTTCGCCTCAAGGGCCTGGGCGGCGGCGACGCTGCGGCCCGCCTTGCAAAACCGGGTGAATCTGGCGGTGTCGCGTCCCGGGCAACTCTATGCCCTGGTCACCTTCAGCCCGCGCCGCGTCTTTTCAAATCAGGTCTGGCTGCCCGAGTTGAATGCGCTGGCGGTGCCTTCGCGGGGTGGCCGCCTTTCCTTTCCGGTCATCGCGTGGGGTGACGAACAGCCCCAGCTGAACTTCGTGGCGTCCCAGGCGCAGTTTCTGAAAGAACTTCGGGCGGGGCGCGAGGCGGCCATGCTGTTGGCCGTCCCCAACGACCTGACGCCCATGAGCCAACTGCATGTCGTGCCGCTGCCCCCGGGGCCCGTGACTGCAGGGTGCAATGCGTGCCCAGAGGCGCGCACAGTGAAGGTGCCATAAGAAGAGGCTTCAGCAGACGAACGCCAGGGACTATCCACGGTCCCTGGCGTTCGTCTGCTGCCGCTCCGGTTTACGCCCGGCTCTTGTAGCGCTCCAGCAGTTCGGCCTTCAGGTCGTCAAAGCCCACGCCCTTGCGCTCCTTCAGGCCCTCAGGCGTACGCTCGCGCACGCTCACCTCGCGCGCCTCGGCTTCCTTGTCGCCCACGATCAGCATGACCGGAATCTTGCTGAGTTCTGCCGTGCGCACCTTGGCCTGCATACGGTTGGAGCTGTCGTCCACCTCGGCGCGCAGGCCGGCGGCGTGCAGTTCGGCGCGCAGGGCCTCTGCGTATTCGTTGTGGCGGTCGGCAATGGGGATGATCATCACCTGGCGGGGCGCCAGCCACAGCGGGAAATCCCCGGCGTAGTGCTCGATCAGGATGCCCACAAAGCGTTCCAGGCTGCCGAACGGCGCGCGGTGAATCACGATGGGGCGGTGGTCCTGGCCGTCCTCGCCCACGTAGGTCAGGTCAAACCGCTCGGGCAGGTTGGGGTCCACCTGAATGGTGCCCAGCTGCCACTCGCGGCCCAGCACGTCCTTGACCACGAAGTCCAGCTTGGGGCCGTAAAAGGCGGCGTCGCCCGGTTCCACCGAGTAGGGGAGGCCCACCTCTTCCACAGCGGCGATGATCTGCCCCTCGGCCATCTCCCAGTAGCTGTCCTCGCCCACATACTTCTCGCTCTCCGGGTCACGGGTGCCCACGCGGAAGCGCACGTCGTTCATGCCGAACGTCTTCAGCACCAGCACCGTCAGGTCCAGCACGTTCAGGAATTCGCTCTTCAGCTGATCCGGGCGGCAGAAGATGTGGGCGTCGTCCTGCGTGAAGCCGCGCACGCGCGTCAGCCCGTTCAGTTCGCCGGACTGCTCGTAGCGGTACACCGTGCCGAACTCGGCCAGACGCACCGGCAGGTCGCGGTAGCTGCGGGGCTTGCTGGCGTAAATCCGCATGTGGTGCGGGCAGTTCATGGGCTTGAGCATGTACTCCTCGTCATCCACCGTGATGGGCGAGAAGTTGGAGTCGCTGTAGTTCTGGTAGTGCCCACTGGTCTTGTACAGGTCCAGGTTGCCGATGTTGGGCGTGATCACGCCCTGGTAACCGCGCTGGAACTGCTGCTGCTTGAGGAAGGCGGCCAGTTCCTCACGCAGCACCGTGCCGTTGGGCAGCCACAGCGGCAGGCCCCGGCCCACCAGCGGGTCAATGGTGAAGAGTTCCAGCTCCTTGCCCAGCTTGCGGTGGTCGCGCCGCTTCGCTTCTTCCAGGGCGTGCAGGTACTCATCCAGTTCCTTCTGCGTGGCAAAGGCCACCCCGTACACCCGCTGCAGGATGGGGTTTTTCTCGTTGCCGCGCCAGTAGGCGCCGCTGGTGCTCATCAGCTTGAAGCTGCCCGGCAGCTTGCCCGTGCTGGGAAAGTGCGGGCCCCGGCACAGGTCCACATAGTCGCCCTGCTGGTAGAGTGTGATGGCCTCGTCGTCGGGCAGATCGCGGATGAGTTCCTGCTTGTAGGGATCGTGGGGGAACTGCGCCAGGGCCTCGGCCTTGCTCACCTCGCGGCGGCTGAAGGGCAGGCCCCGGGCGATGATCTCGCGCATCAGGCGCTCGATTTCGGGCAGGTCTTCCTCGCGCAGGGGCTCGGGCAGGTCGAAATCCTGATACCAGCCGTTCTCGATGCTGGGGCCCACGCCGCGCTTGACCGCCTCGGCGCTGTGGCCCTTGGCGCGGTAGAACTCCCCCACCGCCTGGCTCATGACGTGGCCCAGCGAATGGCGGAACACGGGGGCGGCGTCGGCGGGGTTCTTCTTGGTGATCAGCGTGATGCGCGCGCCGTCGGGCAGCGGGCTCATCAGGTCCACGAGGTCGCCGTTGGCGGTGGCGGCCAGGGCGTCCTGCGCGAGGCGGGGGCCAATGGCCTGGGCGGCGTCCAGGGCGGTGGCGCCCTGGGGCAGGTCGAGTTGTTTTCCGTCGGGCAGCGTTACGTGCATGTTCAACCTCGTTTGACAATCAAAAAAAGCCCGGTCTGGCCGCGTATCCAGCAAAGACGCCTGAAAACCGCTGTAGGGTTCTCAGGCGCGCAGAGTTCGCGTGATCAGACCGGACTGTGCAGGCATTCGCTGCCGCCATGCGCCGCGCATCACCAGACCGGAGTGACGGGGCGAGGGCTTCATGGGGGCAGGATAGCGGCCCAGGTGGGGCAGCGGCAAGGGCGGGCGCCGGGTCTAGGATGAACCTATGTCTCCGGTTGATGTCGCTGTTCATACAGAAGCCATCCCCCGCTGGTGGCCCTGGGCGCGGCTGGCCCTGGTGTTGCCCCTGCTTCTGGTGCCCGCGCTGACCCTGGGCCCGGTGCTGCTGGAGCTGCCGGTCTACCGCGTGCAAGGCGGCCAGATCACGGCCAGGTCGCTGGGGGCCCACACGGTGATTCCAGCTGGAACGCCCGTGGAGCGCCGTCCCGTTGGGCTGCGGGGCAAGAACATCGGCTCGGCCCTGCCCGGCTACACGGTGGGCCTGTTCCGCACTGACCTGGGGCGCGCGCAGCTGTTCAGTGACGGCTCGCAGGATGTGGCGGCCCTGGTGTTCGCCACCCGCCCCCCCACCGTCCTGACCCCCGCCGACCCGGACGCCCTGCTGCAGGCGTGGCGGGCCGGAGAGACGGCGACATTTCGCCCGGCGCAGCCCGCGCGCCCCGGCTGGGATCTGCTGCTGCTGTTGCCCCTACTGCCGTTGGTGGTTTTTCTGTACAGCCGCCCCCGGGTGCGCTACCTGCTGGACGGGGACACGCTGGTGGTCCGGACTGCCGGCAGCACCACCCGCTTTCCCCGCACCGGCACGCGCGCCACCCTCACCACCGTGCCGCTGGGCCTGCGGCTGTTTGGCACCGCGCTGCCCGGTTACTACAGCGGCACCTTCAGCACGGGCGCGGTGCCCGGTGGCCGGGTCCAGGCCGCTGCCGGAAGCAGCCGCCCCGCGCGGGCCCTGCTGCTGGAAGCTGGTGGGCCCACCTTTTACCTCACGCCACAGGACCCGGAAACGCTGGCTGCGTGGTTCACGCCGGCGCCCTGAATCACCAGGGCAGGCCGCGCAGCTGCACGGTGCCGGGCGGCCAGTCGCCTAGGGCGCGGCGCACCGGCAGGATCAGCGTGGGCCCGGCGTTGGTCACCCACTCGCCCTCATCCGGGTCCAGAAAGTGGGCAGGGTTGGGCACGCGGCTCAGACCGCTGCGCTCGTAAAAAGGGGCCACCTCTTCGCGGCACTGCAGAAAGGCGAAGTCGGCCAGGGGCTGGGCCCGCAGAAACGCCGCGAGTTCGCCCAGCAACTGCCGGCCCAGCCCCTGGCCCTGCACGGCTGGGTGGGTGGCGACCCCACCCACGCCCATGAGCGTCAGCTCCTGCCCGCCCACCTCGGCCACGCGCCGCCCGCAGCCCAGTTGCGCGGCCGGGCGCCCCTCTGGCCCCGCCAGCCACAGGTGCCACTCTGGCTCGCTGCCCCAGAAGGAGGCGCCCGCCCAGAACGCCGCCCACTGCGGGTAGGCGGCCTGCAGCAGGGCGCGCAGGTCCTGCTCCAGCTCCGGTGTGACCCCGGCGCGCGGGGTGAGGTGCGCCGTCCAGGTCATACGGATTCCGTCCATTTCCGGAAATCCGTACTTTTCCCTCTCTGCTTCGCAGCTCTGCGAGTCCCTCTGGTCGGAAAAATTCCATAACACGTTACGGAATTTTTCGGAAGTCGTATCACTGGCCGCGCTCCGGGTGCGGGCGGCGGGTGTTCTCGACGCCAAAGTCCAGTTCGAAGAAGCGGTAGCCCTCCTGCCCCTCGTCACCTGGGGTGTACCCCATGCCCACGTAAGCGGGGGTCGCCCCGTGCAGATTGGCATACCAGTACAGGTAGCGCAGGCCCCGGCCCCGCGCCCAGGTTTCCACCTCGCGCATCAGGGCGCGGCCTACGCCCTGGCGGCGGGCGGCCGGGTGGGTGTACAGGTCGTGCAGCTTGGCGGTGCGGTGGGCATGGCCCGAGCGCAGGTCCGGGCCAGTGTCGTGCGCGGCGGCGTAGCCCAGCAATTGCCCGCCCTGAAACGCCCCCAGCAGCGCCCAGTCGGGGCGGGTGCAGAAGGCCGGAAAGCGTCCGGCCAGCGCCGCTTCATCGTCAACAAAGCCCATGTCCAGCAGCATGGGGCGTGCCTGCGCGAAATCTGCAGGACTCAGGGGCCGGATGGTGGGGGACACAGCAGGAGACATGGCGGCAGTGTGGCGAACAGGGGCCCCGGCCAGCCTCGGCCAATTGGCGCATGGCGCCTGGGGGAGCCCGCTGCATACGCTCTGGCGTATGTCCACGCCCTTCGCCCAGCTGTCCCGCCCCGCACAGGTGGCGCGCCTGCGTGCTTCGGCCCAGGCGGCCCTGCAGGCCTACCCGCTGGAGGTCCGGCGCCTGCGCCTGCTCAACCACGGCTTCAACACCACGTTCCGGGTGGACACCACCAGCGGCGAGCGCTACGCCCTGCGCCTGAACGTCAATTCGCGGCGGTCCCCGGCCCAACTGGCCGCCGAGGTGGCGTGGCTGGCGGCCCTGGCTCAGGACACCGACCTGCAGCTGCCCGTGCCGCGGCCCCGCCGCGACGGCGCCCTGCTGGGCGAGGTCTGGAACGAGGCGCTGGGTGCGCCGCTGCCCGCCACCCTGTTTTCCTGGCTGCCGGGCCGGGACCTGGGGGAACAGGCCACGCCCCGGCAGCTGCGCGAGGTGGGGCGCGCGGCGGCCCTCCTGCACCGCCACGCCCAGGGCTTCACGCTGCCCGCTGGCGTGGCCCTGCAGTCCCTGCGGGACCCCCTGATGGGCATGGGCGACAACCTGCGCCCCGGCCCGCTGCTCCCCGAAGACGCGCTGGCGGTGGTTCAGGCGGTGCGCACCCAGGTGGATGCCGTCCTGGCCCGCCTGTATGCCGCGCAGGCCCCGCGCCCGCTGCATGCGGACCTGCACCTGTGGAACGTGAAATGGCACCGGGGCCGCCTGAGCGTCTTTGATTTCGATGACAGCGGCCTGGGCCTGCCCGTGCAGGACCTGACCATCAGCGCCTATTACCTGCGGCCCAAAGCGGAGCTGGAAGCGGCCCTGCTGGACGGTTACGCCGCTGTGGCCCCCCTGCCCGACGTGGCCCCAGCCGACTACGAAACCCTGGTGGCGGGCCGGGCGGTGGTGCTGCTGAACGACCTGCTGGTGAACACGAACGCCGAATTGCAGGCCATCCTGCCGCGCTACGTGCCGAACAGCGTGACCAAGCTGCGCGCCTACCTGGACAGCGGCGTGTTCCGCCACGACGTGCCGGGCCTGCTGGACAAGTCGTAACGGGGGGCCAGACCCCTGAGCGCCAGGGCCAGCAAAAGCGCCCCGGCCACTGTAGGGCCGGGGCGTTCAGAGCCGCGCGTTACCAGTTGGCGGCGGGGGTCGCGCCGGCGCCCTGACCCTTGGGGTTCGGGCCCCACTTGTTGCTGCCCGGCTGGCTATCGAGCACCATGAACACCAGCACGACGATGCTGCCGAACGGAATCAGGTTCAGCAGGTACCACCAGCCACTCTTGCCGGTGTCGTGCAAGCGGCGCACGCTGACGGCCAGGTTGGGCAGCAGGACGGCCAGCGAGTACACCATGTACAGCAGCGAGAAGATGCCCGCCACGCCACCTGCGCCGAAGGGCAGGCCGGTCTCACCCTGCGAGACGGACGAGATGTAGGCTGGATACCAGGGCAACGCCAGCAGCACCATGATGATGGTGTTGATCAGCGTAAACATCCAGAATTCGCGGCGCCGGGCACGGCCCTGGAAGTTAGCGTAGTTGTTCTTGATCACCTTGATGTACTCGTTCATAGACAGACCTCCCCCTGTTGCGTGAGAACAGTCTAAGCCTCACATTGGGTCTATGTGGAACGATGTGCGGCGGGCAATGGGGGTACTGCTGGTAGGGAGCCTGGTGGCCTGTGCGCCAGCGGTCACGGGCTCACCAGACCCAGGCCTGAACGCGCCGCGCGTGGCCCTAGAGGCCGGGCGCCCTGAGCGCCTGCGGCTGGTGGTGATGGGCGACCAGGGCACCGGCACCGACATTCAGCGGCGGGTGGCCCAGGGCATGGCCGCCGTGTGCGCCGCCCAGGGCTGCGACCTGGGCGCGGCACTGGGAGACAACTTTTACCCGGCGGGTCCCAAAGAGGCCACCTCGCCCCTGTTCCGCGAGCGCTTTGAGGAGCTGTATGGGGCGCTGGGCATTCCTTTCGTCATGGTGCTGGGCAATCACGATGAATCCTGGCTCTGGGGCGGCGACGGCGCCGATCCGCGCGGCGCGGCCGCCCAGGTGGCCTACAGCCGCCTTAACCCGCAGTGGGTGATGCCGGGGCGCCAGTATCAGGCCAGCGTGGGCGGCCTGCTGGACCTGTTCGTGGTGGACACTGCGCCGCTGGCTGCCTACCTGCCCTCGGTGCAGCCCCAGGAGCGGCCCGGTGGGCCCTGGGACGCGGCGCAGCGTGCATGGCTGGCGCGCAGCGTGGCCCAGAGTGCGGCCCGCTGGCGGCTGGTGCTGGGGCACCATCCCCTGTACAGCAACGGCAAACACGGTGACGCCGGGGCTTACGACAACCTGCCCTTCGCTTTTCAGCGCGGCGGCGCTGTGCGCGAACTGTACAAGGTGGCCTGTTCCCAGGCCGACCTGCTGCTCAGCGGCCACGACCACGCCCTGCAGGTGTTTGCCCCCCAGCCCGATTGCCCCGGCACCTGGACCGCTGTGAGCGGCGCCGCTGGCGAGGTGGGCGGTAGCCGCCGGGGCACGCGCTCCGCTGCCTTCGAGGTGTACGGCCAGCCCGGCTTTCTGTGGCTGGACATCACCCCAGAGACGCTGACCATCCGCGCCTACACGGTGGGGGAGGGCGGCGCCGTGACCATGACCGAGGCGGCCCGCCTGACCAGGCGCCCATGAAGAGCGGCGCGTGGGGTCGCCATGACCACCCACGCACCGCTGCCCACGTTCAGTACTGGTTTACCACTGGCGCAGGGGAGCAGCGCTCTGAGAGCCCAGCGCCTTAGGATTGGCACCCCAATCATTCTCGTCGGCCTCACTGTCTTGAACCAGGAAAAACAGCAAGACCAGTGGGCCCACCAGTGGAATGACGGCAATCAGTTGCCACCATCCGCTTCTGCCCGTGTCGTGGAGACGGCGCACGCTGACAGCCAGAGCAGGCACCAAAACGAACAAGGTGTACAGGCCGTCCAGTACGCCCAAGCTTCTCAGGGGGTTGGTGGTGTCTGGAGTAAGGGTCCAACCTAGCGCATTGCTAACGACACTCAGGATCAGCGAGATAAAAAAGTTAACAAGGAAGAACATCCAGTACTCGCGGCGGCGGGCGCGGCCTTTAAAGTTGGCGTAATTCCCCCGTATGACCTTCAAGTATTCATTCATATGCCTCTCCACCAAGAGCTTGGTGGAGGGAGTTTATGAGGAACGTTGCCGCTGTTCAAGCGAAGTTGTGGTGCTGAGTCGGCCCAAGAGGAACGCCAGAGGCTTGTACGCTGGACCCAAAGTCGCCCAGCTCCCACCCTGTCCCAAACCGCAGAGCGCGGAAGGCCACCTTCCCGCCTCCCGCGCCCCGCCCCCTGCGTCCTGAATCCTTACAGCCCCGCCTGCGCCAGAAACGCATCCAGCTTCTGCGGGCGGAAACCGCTCAGGCTGGCGGCGACGTCGCCGTGCACCAGGGTGGGCACACTGCGCTTGCCGCCGTTCACGCTCATCACGTACTGGGCGGCCTGCTCGTCCTGCTCAATGTTGATTTCCTCGTAGGCCAGCCCCTTGCTGGTCAGGGCGCGCTTGGCCGCGTGGCAGTCGGGGCACCAGCTCGTCGTGTACATCTTGATCATGGTCGTCCTCCGGGCGGGCCAGCTGGGCCCACATCATCAGTTTACAAAATAAAGCATTCGGCTGCCCAGGCTGTCCGGAAGCCGTGAACAGCCCACCACCCAAGCGGGCGGTGGGCTGCTGGGAGCAGTCTTACGCGCTGGCTGCAGCGGCGCTGTCGCCAGGGGCGGCCGGGGCGCTGCCGTCCTCGGCCACGGCGGCGCGCTCTTTCTTGGGCGCGGGGGCCGCTTTGGGGGTCATGATCATGTTCATGTCCATGCCCATCATGCTGGGGTTGCTCTCGGGGGCCCCCACATCGGCCAGCACTTCGGCCACGCGGACCAGAATGCGCTCACCCAGTTCGGGGTGGGTGCGCTCGCGGCCACGGAACATGATGGTGACCTTGACCTTGTGGCCTTCTTCCAGAAAGCGCCGGACGTGCCCGGTTTTGGTGTTGAAGTCGTGGTCGTCAATCTTCACGCGGAACTTGATCGCCTTGACTTCCTGCGCGCGGGCCCGCTTGCGGTTTTCCTTCTCGTTCTGCTGCTGTTCGTAGCGGAACCGGCCATAGTCGAGCAGGCGGCACACAGGGGGCACGGCCTGGGGGCTGACCATCACCAGGTCCATCCCGGCCTCGCGCGCCATCTGCATGGCGTCGCGCGTATCAATAATGCCCACCTGCTCACCTTCAGCGCCGATCAGGCGAATCTGGCGCACCCGAATCTGCTCGTTGACCTTGTGTTCTTTCGCTATGTTCATCACCTCCGCCGCGCTCCGGGGCACGCTGGCTCTCCGGGCGGCTTCGCCCACATCTGACGGGACGAGACAGCCCCAGTCTACCACGCCCCCCCGCCTTCGCCCCCGGCGCTCTGCCATGCTGGGCAGCGTGACTGCGCCTGACTTCGCTGCGCCCGCACCCGGTGCCCCCGCCTGGCCCACCGCCGCCACCTTTGGCCCCCAGGCCGCCCGCAACCCCGACCTGGAAGTGCTGCTCACCGACGGCCTGGGCGGCTTTGCCCTCAGCAGCCTCGCCGGGGTGCCCACGCGCTGCTACTCGGGCCTGGTGGTCAGCGCCCAGCCGCCCGTGCAGCGCGCCGCACACTTTGTCTCGCCGCACGAGGTGCTGCGCCTGAGCACCCGCGCGGGCCTGCGAGAGGTAGCTCTGCACGCCCTAGAAATTGCCCCCGGGGTCTTTGAAGGGCAGGGACTGGACGTGCTGAGCGGCGCCGCGCTGCTGGACCTGCTGCCCGAACGCGAACAGGCGGTGGGCGGCGTGACCGTGCGCCGCCGCGCCTTCAGCCCACGTGGCTCGGGGGCGGTGGTCTTTCTGTACGAGGTGCAGAGCCGCGAACCCGTCAGCCTCGTGCTGGGCGGCTACTTTGTGGACCGCGACATGCACGCCGCGCACCGCCGCGCCCCGGACCTGACCTTCAGCGCCGCCGGGCGCGAGGTGGCGGTGCAGGGCGAGCGCCTGACCCGCGTGACCGTGCACGCGCCGGGCGCGGCCCTGGGCACCCTGGAGCCGCGCCCCTTCACCCAGCGCGTGTACTACCGCCACGATGCGGCGCGCGGCGAACCCGATCACGAGTACGTGCGAGGCGCCGCCCTGTGGGACCTGAGCTTCCCGGCCGGCGGCGGGCGCGCGGCCCTGGTGGTGCAGGGCCTGACCCCCGCCACGGGCGAGGTCACGGTGGAAGACCCCTGGGCCGCCTACGCCCAGGAAGCCGCCCGCCGCCGCGCACTGGCCGCGCAGGCCCAGGCCGTGACCGGGGTGCGCGACGACCTCGTGGCCACCCTGGCGGTCGCCGCCGACGCCTACCTCGTGCGCCGCGCCCAGCCGGCCGGCACCACGGTGATCGCGGGCTACCCCTGGTTTGCCGACTGGGGCCGCGACACCATGATCGCGCTGACCGGTGTAGCGCTGCTGACCGGCCGCTGGACCGAAGCGCGCGAGATTCTGGACACCTTCCTGCGCACGCTGCGCCGGGGCCTGATTCCCAACAACTTTCACGAGGACGGCGCCGGCGCGGGCTACAACACGGTGGACGGCGCCCTGTGGCTGGCGGTGGCCCTGGAACGCTACGTGACCGTGACCGGCGACCTGGACTTCGCGCGCGCGGCGCTGCCGGCCTTGCGCGAGTTGCTGGACTGGCACCGGCGCGGCACCGACCACGGCATCCGCGCCGACACCGACGGCCTGCTGCTGGCCGGCGAGGGCGGCGTGCAGCTGACCTGGATGGACGTGAAAATTGGCGACTGGGTGGTGACCCCCCGGCACGGCAAGCCCGTGGAGATTCAGGGGCTGTGGCTCTCGGCGCTGGGGGCCGAGGGGCGGCTCTCGGCGGCCCTGGGTCAGCCGGCGCAGTTCGCCGGGGCGCTGGCGCAGGGGCAGGCCAGCTTCGCGCGGTTCTGGCAGGCGGGCGCCTACGCCGATGCCCTGGACCCCCAGGGCCAGCCGGACTACAGTCTGCGCCCCAACGTGGCCCTGGCGCTGGCCCTGCCCGACACGCCTGCCACCCCGGCCCAGGTGGCGGCGGCGGTGGGGGACCTGGAAACGGAACTGCTGACCCCCCTGGGCCTGCACACCCTGTCGCCGCTGGACCCGCGCTACAAGGGCAATTACGGCGGCGCGCAGGTGCAGCGCGACGCGGCCTACCATCAGGGCACCGTCTGGCCCTGGCCGCTCACGGCGTTTGTCGAACTGCTGCTCTCCCGGGGCGAGGTGGGGCCGGCACGCGCGGCCCTGCACGGCCTGATGGGCCATGTGTGGGACGCCGGGCTGGGCCACGTTTCAGAGGTGTTTGCGGGCGACAGCCTGCGCCCGGGGGGCTGCCCGTTTCAGGCCTGGAGCGTGGCCGAACTGCTGCGCGCCCACGTGCTGGTCTCGCGCGCTGAAGCGCAGCGGGCCGCCACGCCCACCGGGCCCTGAATGTCGCCCCTGGGCGCAGAAAGCTGTCCAGGGTGCGCGCGGAGGGTGACTTGACGTCCCCAGGACACCAATTCTACGATCAGCCCATGCTGCGCCCGTGCTGTCCTGCCCCCTGTTGCCCGGTAAGGGCTGTGGCGAGGGCCAGTGCGGGCGCCTCGCAGGCTGGCCGCTGTGGGTGACCTGCTGCTGCCCCCTCAGGCCACCCAGGTGGGGCTGGCCGTGGATGTGGCGGCCTTTGCTATGCACGCCGGGGAACTGCGGGTGCTGCTGGTGCAGCGCGGCGAACTGCCCCACGCCCGCGACTGGGCGCTGCCCGGCGGTTTCGTGCACCCCGGCGAGGAACTGCACGAGGCGGCCCTGCGCGAACTGCGCACCGAAACCACCGTGGAACTGGAACCCCGGCACCTGGAACAGTTCTTCACCTTTGGCGAGGTTAACCGCGATCCGCGCGGGCGCATCGTGAGCGTGGCGCATCTGGCCGTGCTGCCTGCCGGTGCCGTGGAGGTCAGCGGTGGGGGCCACACCCTGGGCGCGGCGTGGCTCAGCGCCCACCAGCCGCCCCGGCTGGCCTTTGACCATCAGGCGATTCTGGACCGGGCGCTGGGGCGGCTGCAGCTGCGCCTGGAATACGCCAACCTCGCCCTGGAATTCCTGCCCGACACCTTTACCCTCCCTGAATTGCAGGGGGTCTTTGAGGCCATCCTGAACCGCAAGCTGGACAAGCGCAATTTCCGCAAGCGCGTGCTGTCGCAGGGCACCCTGATGCCCAGCGGCGAGCGCCGCAGCGGCGTGGGCCGCCCCGCCCAGCTGTACCGCCGCGCCAAGGGCACCCGCACCCCGGCGCTGTAGGGAGAAGGAGGCTGCGGCCAGCCTCCGTGGACCCCGGAGCAGCGCGCGGGACGGCCCCCAGCCTCTGGCTCCTCTTCAGGGCGCAAAGACCGCGCGCACCATGCCGTCGGTCTTGTGCTTGAACATCTCGTAGACGCGGGGGCTGTCTTCCAGTGAAAAGCGGTGGGTGGCCAGATACGAGGCGTCCAGTTCGCCCCGCACCGCGTGGTCCAGCAGCCGGGGCAGGTAATGCTGGCCGTGCTGCTGGGCGGTGCGCACCGTCAGGCCCTTGTTCATGATCACGCCCAGCGGAAATTTGTCCATCAGGCCGTAGACCCCCAGGACCGAAAGGGTGCCGCCCTTGCGGCAGGCCATGATCGCCTGGCGCAGGGCCTGTCCCCGGTCGGTGCTCAGGCGCAGCGCCTGCTTGGCGCGGTCATACAGGTAGCCGGGGCCGGTGCCGTGGGCTTCCATGCCCACCGCGTCAATGCAGGCGTCCGGGCCGCGTCCGCCCGTCAGGTCGTGCAGCAGGGCCAGCACCTCCGGGGTCTGGGCGTAATTGATGGTCTCGGCGCCGGCGTGTTCGCGGGCCAGGCGCAGCCGCTCTGGAAAGCGGTCAATAACGATCACCCGCTCGGCGCCCAGCAGCCGGGCACTCTGCGCCGCCATGAGGCCCACGCCGCCGCCGCCCCAGACCGCCACGGTGTCGCCAGGCTGAATGTGGCAGAAATCTGCCCCCATGTACCCGGTGGGCGCCGCGTCCGAGAGAAACAGCGCCTGCTCGTCGCTGAGGCCTTCGGGCACCGGAAAGCAGCCCACATCGGCGTGGGGGACGCGCATGTACTGGGCGTGCGAGCCCGCGTAGCCGCCAAAGGCGTGGGTGTACCCGTACACCGCGCCCGTGGGATAGCCCAGTGCCGGGGCCTGAAGGGCCGCGTTGGGGTTGGTGTTGTCACACAGGGAATACAGGTCTTTCTGGCAGTACCAGCAGTTGCCACAGGACACAAACGAGGGCACCACCACGCGGTCACCCCGGCGCACCTTGGTCACGGCGGCGCCCACCTCTTCCACCACGCCCATGAACTCGTGGCCGATCACGTCGCCGGGGCGCATGGTGGGAATGTAGCCGTCAATAAAGTGCAGGTCCGACCCGCAGGTGGTGGACAGGCTGATTTTCAGAATGACGTCGTGTGGGTTGACCAGTTCGGGATCGGGGACGGTCTGCACGCGCAGATCGTTCACGCCTTCCCAGCAGAGGGCTCGCATCGAGAAGTCTCCTTTTCTGCTACCGGGGCCGTCAGGGTGGACACCGGGTAAGGGTGGGTGGCCGTCCCCAGTTCAGGCGGGGCGGGCGGCGGGGTTGCGGGTCAGGGTGGGGATTTCGCCGGCTTCCATGAGACTTTTGAACCGGCGCAGCGCCCCCTCCACCAGTTGGCCCAGCCCGGCGGCCCGGAAGGCGGGGCCCAGCTGGTCTCCTGGGGCCTGCAGCTGAAACCACAGCGTGGTTTCAGTGCCCCGACCCAAGGGCGCGGGGCGCAGGCGCAGTTCGGCCTGCAGCGCCAGGGCCGCGCCCGGCACCGAGCGCCAGCGCACCAGCTGGCCGGGCCGCGTCTCCACCGTCTCGGTGTCCCAGGTGGGCGGGTCGCCGGGCACGCGCAGCACCCAGTGCAGGCGGCCGTGGCCCAGCGCCGTTACATCGGCAAACGGAGCCAGCACCTGGGCCAGCACACCGGGGTCCTGCCACGCCTGGGTCAGGTCCTCTGGGGCGCGCAGCACGCTCATCACGCGCTGGGCTTCCAGGGGGCCAGATGTGGCGGCGCGGCGCTGGTGAACGGCCCGGCGGTACAGCAGGCCGCCCCCCACCAGGACCAGCACGGCCCCGCCCAGCGGTGTGGGCCGCCGCCACGGCGAGCCCGGCGAGAGTCTGGACAGGGCGGCCAGCGCCGCCGCGCTCAGGGGCTGGCCGGCGCGTTTGGGGTGACTGGTCATCTTGGCTCCGTCATGGGGGCTCCTGGGAGGTGGTGGGGAAAAGCGGTAAAGGGGATGGTCCCTGGCCAGCTTCGGGGGTGGGCGGGCCCCGGCTGTGAAGGGCCCATGCAGCCGCTGGGGCCAGAGTTGCCGGCTGCCCCCGAGTTGACTCAGCGCCTCTTTGGACGGGGCTCATGGGGCAGAAGGGAAGAGGCGCAGCGGGGACATGGCCGCACCGGGGGAACGTAGGGGGCATCACGCCCAGCGGCTCGCCGCCAGGACCAAAGGTCAATGGGCCTTCATGCAGTACAGGGGTGGCCCCAGCCTTGCCGGGCCCCGGCGTTCACCCCCTTGGGGCCGTCGCTGAAGAGCGGCCCCACAGACTTCAGGCGACCCTCTGCCCCTGCGCCTTGCGCCCGGGCCGAGGGCGGGCGGCGCCCCAAGCAGCGCCTGACCTGAGAGCTGTCCCCCACAAGGAGCGTGCGATGTTCTATTTCGATAAACGGCTGCAGTACCCGGTGCGCGTGGAGCGGCCCAATCCCCTGTTCGCCAAGATGCTGCAGCAGGCCCTGGGCGGCGTGGAAGGCGAGATGCGCGTGATGTTCCAGTACCTGTTTCAGGCGTGGAACTCGCGCGGGCCGGCCAAATACCGCGATCTGCTGCTGAACACCGGTACCGAGGAAATTGGGCATGTAGAGATGCTGGCCACCGCCATTGCCCTGAACCTGCAGGGCTCCCCCAGCGCCGTGCAGGAGGAAGCGGCGCGCGCCAACCCCATGGTCGCCGCTGTGATGGGCGGCATGAGCCCCCGGCAGTACCTGTCGGGCGGTATGGGCGCCCTGGCCGCCGACAGCGAGGGCAATCCGTTTAACGGCTCGTGGGTGGTGTCCAGCGGCAATATCGCCGCCGACATGTACTCGAACGTGAACGCCGAGGCCAGTGGGCTGGTGCTTGCCACCCGCCTGTACGAGTACACCGACGACCCCGGCATGAAAGACATGCTGCGCTTTCTGATCTCGCGCGACGTGATGCACCAGCAGCAGTGGCTGGCGGTCATTGAGGAACTGGGCGGTCCCGAAGGCAACCTGCCCATTCCGAACTCGTTTCCACACGATGAGGCGCACGAAACGCGCGAATTCGCCTACACCTTTTTCACCACCAGCGTGGACGGTTCGGCGCCGCCCCAGGGCCGCTGGACCTCCGGGCCCAGCCTGGATGGCCGGGGCGAATTCCGCACCGTGGCCCTGCAGCCTATGGGCGAGGAACCCCAGCTGGCGCCGCCGCTGCCGCAGGCCCACGCCCAGCTGCAGGAAATCGAGGGTGGGCAGCAGCGCGCAGCGGCGGCCGGCCTGACCGATCCCGGCGACACCAGCTCGCAGGGCATCGCCTCGCGCCTCACCGAAACCATCAGCTCCGTGGCCGACGACCTGCTGGGCCGTGGAGAAAAAGACCGCTGAGGGAAGGCAGCCTCTTCGGAGCGCGTTGGTCTGGAGGCAGGGGAGAGCGCAGGGGTGGACTTCGGGATCTTGTCACTGGCCCGTACAGCGGTGACCAGTGACCTCCTGCGGGGCAACATTGGCCCTTCAGCGCCGGTGGGTGCTCCTGGCTCTAGCTGGCACGCCATTCAAGCATGCCAGAGCGGGTAAAGCCTGAATCTTTTCGCCGCGCTGGGTCCTCCTGGGAGTGTCCGCATGAGGCCGCCTCGTGGATTGTCACCCACCACGAGAACCAGCGCGGCAAAGGACAGCGGAACGCATCACGGAAGGGCACAAGACTGAAGCGGCGCAGCGAAAGGGCTGCGCCGCGCCGCTGCTTCTCTCTTATTCTTCTGCTTCGTCCTCGTCGTAGTCGGGGTCTTCGTCCGTCTGGTCATCGTCTCCGGCCCAGTCGCGGACCAGATTCGTGCGGCGCAGGTCGTCGCGCGGGGCGCTCAGGCGGGCCTGCTCGCGGTCCTCTCCGCTCATCACGCCCTGAGCGCGGGCCAGCACCGGCACGTCAGCGGCCTCCACTCCATAACGCTCGGCCAGATACGCCGCCACCCAGGCGCCGAAGTACCACAGGGCCAGTTGGCCAGGGTAGCCCTGCGCGCCCCCTGGGTAGGGCACATGAATGATCTCGTCAATGCGCGATTCCAGCACCTCGCGCGCCAGCAGCAGGGTGTCGTCGGCGTCGCCCAGCAGCAGGGCCACCTTGGCGTCGCCCTTCTCGTGCTGCGCTTCAAAGGCGCCTGTCACCAGCGGCAGGCTGTCGCCCAGCAGGGGCACGGCCAGCGTCTTGGCGGTGCGGGCCAGCAACTGTTGCCACGCGTGGGGCAGCGCCTCGGCGTCGGGGGCGGCCAGCAGCAGGGGCGTGCGGCCCCACAGGCTCCAGGCGAGGTCGCGGGCCGGGTTGTCTTCTGTGACATGGGGCGCGCAGCGCGCGGCGAGGTCCTGCAGCAGGGCGTCGGCGGCGCGGGCGTCCTCGCTGTGGCCGCTAGCGTGGGCCACGTACTGGGCAAAGTGGTAGGTGGCCAGGGGGCCGCCCGGCACCAGCACGTCAATTTCCTCGGGGGTGCCGCCCGTGGCCACGCGGCGCACCTGCGCGCCCGCCACGGTGGCCAGATCGGCGTAGTCGGTGGCCAGGGCGCCGGCGTCGGGGCTGCCCAGCACGAACTGGGTGCCGCTGCGCGCCAGGGTGCCGGGGACGAGACTCTGGGCAAGGTGCGCGGCCAGGGTGCCCTCGCCAGCGCCCACCAGGCCGTAGGGCCCGTCTTCCGGGCGGTCAGGGCCCGCGTAGGCACCGGGCAGGGTTTCAAGCAGGGTCAGGAGGTGGGTGCTCATAGGGTTCAGGGTAGCTCAGTGGGGGCCCGGCAGGCGGCTGGGCGGGGCCCAAAAAGCCCCTGCCAGACGGCCCTGCGCGCCTTCACCTCCGCTTAACCTTGCATGCTAGAATCCGGCGCGTGCGCTTCTGGACGGCCCCTGTGAGGGCAAAACACATCACCCCGCCGAAGTGGCAGGGTGAGGGGGGTGGCGCGCTCGACTGGACTCGAACCAGTGACCTTTGGCTCCGGAGGCCAACGCTCTATCCACCTGAGCTACGAGCGCAAAGCTCCGGTACCCTAGCACTTCGTATGAAGGAGATCAAGTGAACAAGAAGAAACTCGTGAACGTCCTGATGGGCGTTCTGGCCCTGCTGCTGATCGTGGGCATGGCCTATCAGTTCACGCCCAACCTGGGCGACCTGTTCGGGCGCAAGCAGGAAGGCACCCCCGCCCTGACGGTCAACGGCACCACCGTAACGGTGGAGGACCTGGAAGCGGTGCGCCGCAGCAACCCAGTTCTGAGCAGCACCGACACCGGCCTGCTGGCCGACGACTTCAAGACCTACGTGGTGGCCCAGAAGGTCGAGCAGACCCTGGTGACCAACGCCGTGAAGGACATCAAGGTCAGCCGCAATGACGTGAACGCCAAGGTCAAGGAAGTGCGCGAGGCCAACGACCTGACCGACAACAAGAAATGGACCGACGCGCTGCAGGGCGCGGGCCTGACCGACGCCACCTACCGCGAGCAGGTGCGCCAGAGTCTTGCCATTGAGCGCAAGGTGGACGAACTGAAAAAGGCCGTGCCCGCGCCCACCGAGGCCGAACTGCGCGCCTACTACGACCTGAACCCCGAGCGCTTCCAGACCGACGCCCGCATTCAGGGCCGCCAGATCGTGGTGGCCGACAAGGCCAAGGCGCAGGACCTGCTGAAGCAGCTGCAGGGCGGCGCCGACTTCGCTGCGCTGGCGGGCGCGAACAGCACCGAGTTCAAGGACCGGGGCGGCGCCCTGGGCCCCGTCGAGAATGGCGTGCCCCGGCCAGTGGCGCAGGTGGCCCTGCCCAGCGAGGTGGGCGCGGCGGCCTTTGCCCTCACGGAAGGCGGCCTGACCGACGTGGTGGAAAGCGGCGGCAAGTTCTACATCGTGAAGGTGGAAAAGTACCTGCCCCCCGCCCCCAAGCCCTTCGAGGACGCCAAGAGCGACCTGACGACCGCCGTGACCGAGCAGAAGCAGAACGCCGCCCTGGAAGCCTGGGTGCGCGACCTGAAAAAAGACCTGAAGGTCGAGTACAAGGACATCAACTGGAAGACGGAAAACCCCACCGTCGCCAGCGTGGCCGGCCAGGACATTCCCTACTCGGATCTGGTGGGGCAGGTGGTGAACAACCAGCAGTTCGCGGGTCTGCTGCAGCAGGTGCCGGCTGAACAGGCCGCCGGTCTGGTGAACGGCATTCTGAAGCCCCAGACGGTGCAGCAGCTGATTCAGGCCTACGCGGCCCCCACGATTGCCGAGCGCCTGAAGCTGAACCTGACTGGCACACGCCAGGAACTGGCGGCGGCCCTGGCGGCCTACGGTGGGCGCAACGTCAAGGTGAGCGCCGCCGACATTTCGGCCTTTTACGCCCAGAACAAGGCGCAGTATGAGAACCCCGCCAGCGCGGCGGTGGCCGAGGCCAACTTCAAGGATCAGGCGGGGGCCGTGGCCTTCCGCAACAGCTTCTCGGGTGGCAACTTTGTGACGGCGGCCAGCAAGGCGGGCGGCACCGTCAGCGAGCGCGGCACCGTGACCGCCGGCGACGGCGCCCTCAGCGAGGAACTGAACGCGGCCGTGTTCACCGCCAAGAGCCTGAAAGACGCGGGCGAAGGCAGCCTGAGCGACGTGGTGAAGGTGGGCGAGCGCTTCGTGGTGCTGTATGTCACCGATCTGAAGCCCGCCACCACCCAGCCCCTGAGTGCCGTGCGCGATGAAATCGAGGCGCAGGTGCTGGCCCAGAAGAAGAGCGAGGCCGGCCAGAAGTTCCTGGAGACCCAGGTGGCCACCCTGAAGCCCACGGACAACCTGAAGGCCGTGCTGGCCGCTCAGGAAAAGCGCGTGGCCGCCCAGACCCCCAAGGCCCCCGCCAAGACCGACACCCCGAAGAGCGATACCTCCACGCCGGACACCCCGGCCCAGGAAGGCACCGGCCAGGGGGACACCGGCACCCCCGCCGAAGGCACCAGCGACCGCTAACCTTTAGCCCACAGCACCGCCGCCCCGTGAATGTGGGGCGGCGGTTTCGTTGTGTCCTGCTGGCCTGGGTTACTTCGCCACCGCGCGCAGCAGTTCGCGGGCGCGTTGCAGGTGCTGTTGCAGCGCGGGCAGGCTGGAGGCGGCGTGGGCGCGCAGGCCCGCGTGGGTGCCCGCCTTGCTGTAGGTGGTAAACAGATTGACCGCCTGCTCGTGCGCCGAGACCTGGGCGGCCAGAAAAGCCCGGTCAAAGGCGTCGCCCTGCTGCACCTGCAGCGCGCGGTACTGCACCTCGCGGGGGGTGTCCAGCGCTGTGGGCAGGCGCTGCAGCAGGGGCGCGGCCAGTGGCGTCAGGCGGCGGGTGGCAGCGGTGTGGTCCTGAATCAGCCGCTGGGCAAAGGCCTTGACCTCTGGGCGCGCGCTGCGGCCGGCGGCCAGCCCCGAGGTGCGAATTTCGAACTGGTCGCTCAGGGCGGCCTGGGTGGCAAAACAGGCGTCGGTGGTGCGGGCGGCGGTGCTGGTATTTGCCCCGCTGCCGGTCCCGGTGGCCGCGCTGCCGCTCGGGGTGCTGGTCCCCCGGCCACCGGTGCCCTGGCTCCCCTGGGTCTGGCTGCCGCTGCCGGCGCTGCCTGAACCCTGGCCCCCGGAACCTTGTCCCCCAGCCCCCGAATTGCCGCTGCCCTGGCCGCTGCCCGAGCTGCCACTGCCAGTTGCCCCAGTGCCAGCCGAGCCGGCGCTCGATGAGCCCGTGCCTGTCCCGGTGCCTGCCGTGCTGGCGCTGCCGCCAGTCTGCCCGGCGCCCGTGGTACTGGTGCCCGCGCCACTGGTCCCACCTGAACCCGACGCCGTGCCGCTACGGGTGCCGCCTGTGCCGGCCGCCGCGCCCGTCGTCGTTCCGGGGGCCGGTCTGGCGCCAGCGGCGGCCACCAGACCGCACAGCGCGCTGGGTGAGGGGCTGGGCACGAGAACAGTGGTCGGGGGCGTACTGGTGCTCTGGGAGGTGGTGCTCTGGGCCGGGGGGCTCTGCGTGGGCGTGCTCTGGGCAGCGGCGCCCAGCAGCAGGGTCGGAAGCAGCAGGAGGGATCGAAGGACAGTCATGGCGTCTCCTTTGATGGTCCGGGTGCCAGGGCCCGCTGGCCCCCAGGGCGCGCCGGGATCGTCCCCAGCTTCGGAGAGTGGCCTGCGGGGGCGGTGAAGGGGCCATGCAGCGCCCGGGGGCCCGGGTGCGTGCCCACGCCTGGGTTGGGTCAATGGGCGTTGGGGCCTCCCTCATGAACCGGGCAGCCCTGGGGGCCGTTGCGTCTCCCGCCATGCACTAGAATCGGCCGGTTATGCCGCGCGTGTTTTCTGGAATTCAGCCGACGGGTGAGCCGCACATCGGGAACTACTTCGGGGCCATGCGCAACTATGTGGCGCTGGGCGAGCAGTACGGAAAAAACTCGATTTACTGCGTGGTGGATCTGCACGCGCCCACCAACCCGGCGGCCTTTGATCCGGCGCTGCTCTCTCAGCGCACCCTGGACATGGCGGTGGCGAACTTCGCGGCGGGCCTGGACCCCGAGAAGGTGATTTTCTTCGTGCAGTCGCATGTGCGCGAGCACGCCGAACTGGGCTGGCTGTTTACCCTGCTGACCCCGGTGGGCGAGCTGGAGCGCATGACCCAGTACAAGGACAAGGCCCAGAAACTGGAAAGCACCCCGGCCGGCCTGCTGATGTACCCGGTGCTGCAGGCCGCTGACATCCTGCTCTACAAGGCCGACACCGTACCCGTGGGCGAGGATCAGGTGCAGCACATTGAGCTGACCCGTGAGATTGCGCGCAAGTTCAACCACGCGTTTGGCGAAACCTTTCCCGAACCCAAGGCGGTGCTGGCCGAGGGCGCCCTGCGCATTCCCGGCGTGGACGGCCAGGGCAAGATGAGCAAAAGCAAGGGCGAGGCCAGCACCCTGGGCATTCTGGAGCCGCTGGATTCGATCTGGCAGAAGCTGCGCGTGGCCCCCACCGACCCCGCCCGCGTGCGCCGCACCGACCCTGGCGACCCCGACAAGTGCCTGGTAGGCGACTACCACAAGCTCTTCAGCGACGCCGACACGCTGGCCGAGGTCTACGTGGGCTGCCGCACGGCGGGCATTGGCTGCGTGGACTGCAAGAAGAAGCTGATGGCGAACATCACGGGGCACCTGACCCCCATTCAGGAGCGCGCCGCCGTGCTGAAGGCCGACCCCGACTACGTGCGCGACGCCCTGGTGCAGGGCGCCAAGGAAGCGCGCGCCATTGCCCAGCCGGTGATGGACGAGGCGCGGGCCAGGGTCGGCTTCCTGCACCTTTAAGCTGGCCTCCCTGTGACGGCGACCCTGGCCCCGGCCGCTCCCCCCGCACCGCCCCAGGCAGGGGCGGCCAGCTTTGTGGCCGCGCTGCCCGGGTTCACGGGCACGCTGGGCGAACTGGCAGCGGCCCTGCGCGCCGGGCGCGTGTCTCCGGCCGAGGTGCCGCTGCTGGCCCTCACCCGCGAGGTGCTGGCCTGGGCCGGGCAGGTGACGGGCGCGGGCCCCACTGGCCTGGCCGACGCCCACCCCGACCTGCTGCCCACCCTGGCGGCCGTGATCGCCCTGAAAGCCCGCCTCTTGCTGCCGCCCCCCGAGGACGACGACCTGCCCCCGGACCCTACCTTCGACGAGGCCCCGGATGACGAGGTCCTGCAGGGCGTGGAAGCCCTGGCCGAACTGGACGCCCTGGTGGGCTTTCTGGCGGGCCGGCGCCGCGAACGCGAGGGGCTGATTCCGGCCCGCCCCGTTCCCGTGGCCCTGCCCCGGCGCGAGCGGCCACGCAATCCCCAGGGCAGTCTGGCCCGGCTGGTTCGCGCGGCGCGCTCAGCGGTGCGGCAGGTGGAGGTGCCCCTGCTGGCCCGCGAGCGCCTGACCCTGCAGGGCGCCCTGGGGGCGCTGCGGGCCTTTGGCGCCCGGCTGCGCACCTTCACCTTTCGCGGCATCCCCGCCCAGGACTGGGGCGAGCGCACCACCTACTTTGCGGCGCTGCTGGAGGGCGTCAAGGAAGGGACCTTCAGCGCGGAGCAGGCCGAGCCCTACGGCGATATTGCCGTGACCTCGCACCTGCCTGAAGAGGCGGATGGGGACGAGGCCAGCGGGGGCGCGGCCAGCGGCGCCCGCTGAACGAAAGCTGGGGGGCCGGCCGCACCCGAAAGCTGAACCAGGGTCTGTTCGTACGGATTCCAGCCCCATCGTGTGAAGCAACGGCTCAGTTCCAGCGGCCTGAGACCGCGCTACGGGGGGGTTCCTGACAGCGGCACCCGAAGCGGCCCCGGGAATGCACCCAGGGCCACGTTGAAGCGAACGACTTAAGACAGCGGTGGAGGCGGAATCGGAGGGCGGCTGTTGAGCCCGTAGGTGGAATGGGCCGCCACGGTCAGTTTGCCTGGCCCGCTGAACAGAGCCGCGCATTTCCATGCGGCGCCGCTCAAATGCCGCCCCGTTCTGCCTGACGGGAGGTTGAAAGCCCCGCTCAGTCCAGGCCCAGCATCAGGTTCAGGTTCTGCACAGCGGCGCCGCCGGCCCCTTTGCCCAGGTTGTCCAGCCGCGCGGCCAGCAGCGCCCGCCCACCATCGGCCGAGGCGTACACGAAAAGCTCCAGATCATTGGTGTCGTTCAGGGCCTGGGGGTCCAGCGGGTCCGGGTTCTGGGCGGGGTCGAACACCCGCACGTGGCGCTGCCCGGCATAGTGGCCGCTGAGGGCCGCGTGCAGCGCCCCGGCCGACACGCCCAGGTCGCGCAGGTGCAGCGGAATCGTCACCGTCATGCCCTGGGCCCAGGCACCCACGTTGGGCGTGAAGATGGGCGTGCGGCTTAAGCCGCCGTAGCGCATCGTTTCCGGGATGTGCTTGTGCGCCAGCGACAGCGCGTAGCTGAGAAACGCGCCCCGCATGGGGTGGGGCTCGCCTTTTTCATGCGCGTCCACCAGGGCCCGGCCCCCGCCCGTGTACCCGCTGTACCCCTGAATGCTGATGGGATAGTCGGGGGGAAGAAGCCCGGCGGCCGTCAGCGGGGCCAGCAGGGCGATGGCACCTGTGGAGTAGCAGCCCGGATTCGCCACGAAGCGGGCGGCCCGAATGCGCGCGGGTTGCTCGGCGTTCAGTTCGGGAAAGCCAAACACCCACCCCGGGTTCACGCGGTGCGCGGTGCTGGCGTCCAGCAGCCGGGCGGCCGGGTTGGTGGTCAGGGTCACGGCCTCGCGGGCCGCGTCGTCGTGCAGGCACAGAATGGACACGTCAGCGGCGTTCAGCAGTTCGGCGCGGGTGGCCGGGTCCTTGCGCCGCGCCGGGTCAATCCGCAGCAGTTCCAGGTCGGTGCGGCCCGCCAGCCGGGCGCGAATCTGCAGGCCGGTGGTGCCCGCCTCGCCGTCAATAAACACTTTGGGAAGGGTCATGATGTCACCTCTAGGCGCGCGCCTTTAGAGAATTGGCACTGGTAGCAAAGGGGCTGGATGTTCTGAAGATCGTCTGTGCCCCCGGCAGAGACAGGAATGATGTGGTCTTTGGTCCAGACAGCGCGGAATCTCCGGTCAGGCCGGGCTGGAATCTCCGACCAGGGCCGGTGACAGGAGGGGCAGGCAGTGACCGACTGGAGCAGGGCCAGCCACTCTTGGCGTGTATGGCTACCGCCGTTGTGCAGGCGCCTGCGCCGATAGGTCTCCGCTCTTTCCCGCCGACATGCGCGGCAATAAAAGCGTTGCTTTCCTGTGGTCGAAGAGGTGTAAATGCCGAAGTCATCGGAACTGCACTTGCGGCACCTCCGTACAGGCTGATTCTGCTCAGCCAAGGCGAACTTACGGCCCATAACACCGCGCAACCAGCTCGGCCAGGTCGCCCTTGGCCGGATCTCCCGCCTCAATACGGGCGAGCAACTCGGCCGGGGTCAGCCACTCGGCGCCGCTAAAATCTTCGGGATTGAAGGCCGGGGCCACGTCCGAGCGAAGTTCATAGACCCGCATAAAGGCGCTTAGCGTGGTCTCAACAGGGGAGAAGGCGGCTATTTCGCGCCAGGGCACCGTGTTCAGGTCCAGGTTCAGTTCTTCCTGCGTCTCGCGCCGGAAGGCTGCTTCGTAGCTTTCGCCGCGCTCTACATGGCCGCCTACGCTCATGTCCAGGCACCCGGGAAACAGGCGCTTGGCGTCGGTGCGGCGGGGGATCCACAGCTGCCCGGCGCGGTTCACCAGAAAGGCATTGACCACCCGCACGGGCAGGCGCCGCGCCCAAGCTTCGTCGCGGGTCACAGCGCCCACCACCTCGTCGCGCTCGTTCACGAGGTCCAGCCATTCGGTGGGGGTCGTCATGGGGTCCATTCTGTGGCCAGCAGGGCGTAAGAGGCGTCGTCGGTCCACTCGCCCCGGTGCCAGTACCCCTGCATCGCCGTGCCCTCGTGGCGAAAGCTCAGCCGGGTCAGCAGCCGGGCCACTGCCGCGTTGCGCGGGTCAATGCTGGCGTGCAGGCGGTGCAGCCCCAGCGGTCCGAAGGCGTGGGCCATCAGCGCGCGCAGGGCTTCGGCGGCGTACCCCTGGCCCTGGGCGGCCGTGGCCAGCGTCACCCCCAGTTCGGCCTGCGGGCCGTGGGTGTTCAGGGCCACGTCGCCCAGCAGGGGGCCGCCGCGCAGCGTCACCGCCCGCTGCACCCACCCGGGGGCGCCCAGGGGCCGGTCCGACACGAGGTCCTGCACCGTTTCCAGGGTCGCCGGCAGGGTCCAGGCCTGAAAGCGGGCCACGGCCGGATCGTTGCGGTAGGCCACCACCTCGGGCAGGTCGGCAGGGGTGATGGGCCGGAGGGTCAGGCGGGGGGTGTGCAGCACGGTCATATGTCTGCCGCCCTCAAAGTCACCTCGCCAAAAGTCATGAACACCAAGGTGGGGCCAGCGGGGCCCCGGTAAGCCCCCTGAGCTTCGTCCAGCGCGCAGGCCAAGGCTGTGAACGCCCAGGCATCGTCTTCAGTGCAGGTCAACGTCCGTGCGCTGAGGGACGCCAGACCGTGCGTCTGCGCAAATGTCCGTACTTCCCCGGCCGCCCGTGCGAGGTCTGGAGCCACTGAGGGATGGTCCCAGCCCCACAGCCACGAGCCGTCCTGCGTGTTATAGGTGCCGATCACCTGCATCGGGCAGGTGGCATGAAAACGGTCATTCGTGAACGTGAGGGTACCCGCCTGCAGGTCGGCCTGCCAGTCAGCGCGGCCCAGGCCCCAGGTGCCGTCGTGGGCTGCGGTCTGCGCCTGCAGACCAGCAAGGCACCGCTCGACATAAGCCGTCTGGCTTCCGAACAGATCTGGGCTGACCGGGATCATGCCGGGCATTGTTGCACCCTTTACCAGCGGGGCCGCATGTCGCCCATGAGGTGGTACAGCAGCGCCTTTTGCGCGTGCAGGCGGTTTTCGGCCTGATCAAACACGCGGCTCTTGGGGTGCTCGGTGGCTTCGGGGACCGTTTCCTCGCCGTAGTGGGCGGGCAGGCAGTGCAGGAAAATGCCGTCTGGGGCAATGGTGTTCAGCATCGCGGGCGTTACCTGGTAGCCCCGGAAAGCCCGGCGGCGAATGTCGGCCTCGGCTTCCTGGCCCATGCTGATCCACACGTCGGTGTACAGCACGTCGGCGCCTTCCACGGCGCCCAGGTCGTTGGTGAGGGTGACCTTCACCCCCGCGCGCACCGCGTCCATCAGCACGCCCGCGTTGGGTTCGTAGCCCACCGGGGTCACCACCGTCACGTCGGTGCCGGTGAGGATGCCCATGTGAATGTGGCTGTTGGCGAGGTTGTTGCCGTCCCCGATGTACACCACCCGCTTGCCGCGCAGGTCGTGGCCGAATTCCTCTTCGATGGTCTGGTAATCGGCCAGCAGCTGCGCCGGGTGCAGCATGTCCGACAGGCCGTTGATGACCGGAATAGAGGCGTGTTGCGCCAGTTCCTGCAGGGTCTGCTGCAGGTAGACGCGGCCCATCACGCCGTCCACCCAGCGTTCCAGGTTGCGGGCCACGTCACTCACGCGCTCGCGGGTGCCCAGGCCAATCTCGGTGTTGGAGAGGGTAATGGCGTGCCCGCCCAGCTGGTACATGCCCACATCGAAGGTGGTGCGCGTGCGCAGGGACGCTTTTTCAAATACCAGCGCCAGCGACAGCCCCGCCAGCGGTTTGACCTGCCGCCACTCACCGCGTTTCATGGCATGCGCGGTGTCCAGCACGGCGCGCAGTTCGGCCCCCGACATGTCGAGGTTGCTCAGAAAATCGCGCCCGGCCATCACGGGTGTGGGCAGGGCATCGGGGGTCAGGAGCGCAGGATTATTCACGGGGGGTAAGGGGCTGGCAGCCGCTTCGCCCTTGCCCTTTTTCGCCTGCATCCCCTTTTTGGCTTTGTTGTCGGCCTTCGGCATAGGGAAGAAGTATACCCTGTGCGGGTCAGGTCAGAATCACCTGGGCGGCCAGCGCATGTTTATTCGCCAACGGCGCTTGAAAATGCACAAGCGGGGCAGCGCCTTCCTGCGGGGAGGGCTGCCTCGCTTGTGCGCGCTTACTTCGTTTCGGTCAGGGTGTAGCTGCCAGAGCCGCTGTAGCCGTACACACGCCAGCGGTAGGTGCCACTGGCGGCGCTGTAGGTGATGCTCTCGGTGCTGGTGCTGCCTTCGCTGGCGCCCACGTTGCTCCAGGTGCTGCCCGAGAGCTTTTGCAGGTACAGGTCAAAGTCGGTGCCGCTGGGCCCGGTCAGGTCGCCCTTCAGGGTGCCACCCGCGTACGAAAAGCCCGCGCTGCCCGGCTGGTATGAGTTGGTGCCGCTGCTCACGCTGCCCGTGTACGTGGTGGGGGTGGGCGTGGTGCCGCTGCCCACCGTGACGAACAGGGCCGAGACCGGGCCATAGGTGCCGCTGTTGTTGCGGGCGCGCACATAGATGGTGTGCTTGCCGGCGCTCAGGCCGCTGGTGGACACGGTGGCCTGCACCGCTTCACGGTTGCTGCTGAAGCTGCCGTCCGTGGCCGTCATGGCGCGCGCGGTGCCGCCCGCCCAGGGGGGCGTGTCAATGAAGTACTCGGCGCCTGCAATGGTGCGCGACGGTTCGGCGCCGTTGCTGGTGTTAAAGCGGGTCATGTCGGCGCTGGCGCTGAGGGTAAAGCTGGCGCCCGTGGCCACGCTGGCCGGCGCGGTGACGCTCACGCTGTCGGGACCGTTGCCCAGCTGGTAGGGCGCGCGGGCCACGCGCAGGGCGTACAGCAGCGCCGCCTGGTTTTTGGGCAGGGTGGTGCCGGTAAAGGTGCTGCACGGCTCGAAGAACGCGGTGCCCAGCTCAAAGGTGTAGGAAGCCACGCCCAGTTCGCCGTAGGCAAAGTCGTCGGTGGTGCCGCTGGTGGGGTACAGGCCCACAGCCTGCTCGGGCTTGTAGCCGTTGAAGTAGGCCAGTTTGCGCCCCAGCGACTGCAGCGCCGAAGCGTTGGCGGTGGGGGTGGTGGTGTCGCCCCAGGGCCACAGCACCAGTTGCGAGTAGCTGTGAATATCCACGTACACGCCGGGCGTGCTGGCGGGCGCGGCGTCGCCCCGGGCCGGGCCCCGGTTGTCGGCAAAAGCCGCTTTCATCAGGTTCTGCAGGTTCTGGGTTTCGGGCTCGGACCCCGCACTCACCCCCCGGTAGGTTTCGTTGCAGGGGTCGGTGCTGGAGCCCCCGGTGCCCCAGGCATAGTTGAAGTTGCGGTTCAGGTCGGCGCCGAACAGGCCGTTGCTGCAGCGCTGCGTGTCGTTCACGTTCTTGCGCCACGAGGCGCCCGCTTCAGCCTTCTTGCGGCCATCGGGATTGCTCTGGAGCACCAGCCAGACTTCCTGGCTGTCGAGCATCCACGTCACGTCGGCGTCCTTGCCGTAGTTGCTGACCAGGTACTCGGCAAAGCGGGTGGCCAGTTCGGCAGGCGTGTACTCGCGGGCGTGAATGGACGCGGTAATCAGCAGCCGGGGCTTGGTGCCCGTGATGCTGCGGTTGGTCAGCTTCAGCACGTTCATGCTGTACCCGCCCCGGCCCTTGGTTTTCAGCCAGCTGTCGCCAATGGAGGTCCAGGTGGCCAGGTTCGGGTACTGGCTGACGATGCTCTGCGCGCTCGTGTAGGTTTCTTCCACCGTGCGGTAGCAGGGATAGCCGCTGATAGACAGGCTGCCCAGGTTCTGCTTCAGAGAGCCGCTGTGTTTGGCCGTCTCCGCTGGGTCAATGCGGATGGTCCAGCCGCGTGTCAGGCCCGTCACGCGCAGGCGCTCGAAATCGGCCTGCCCCACGTCCAGCAGCACGAATTTCTCCTCGGCACTGCCGCCCAGCGGTTCGAAGGTCTTGACAATGTCAATCCAGTCGCGCTCGGTCTGAAAATCAATGCGCGAGACGACCACTGGATGCTGCTGAAAGGTGCTGCACTCGTCGGCGGTGGCCACCAGGGACGTGCCGGGGGCCGCCGGGGGCGCGGCCTGGGGAGCGGGGGTCTGCGAGCAGGCGGCGAGCAGCAGCGCGGTACTCAGGAGCAGGGACGACGTGAGCCTTCTGGTCATAACAGCCTCCGGGGCAAAGGGCGCACGCCTGCGCCGCAGGCCGCCCGGGGAATCGGCGGTCACGAACAGGGGCACCCGCGTTGTGTGGTACTCCGGCACTGTAACACCCGCTCTCTGGCCCTCAGGGAAGTGTTGTCTTGCTTTGTTGAACGGCCTGTTGAAATCTGACATGCACCTTGACGGTTTCGTGCTAGTGCCCGGACAGGTCGCAAGCCCTGCTGGCGCATCTGAACGGCCCGGCAGAACGCACCCACCTGGAGCCCGGGAGAACGGGGCAGACTGGGGGCGCTGTTCTAGACAGGTGCCTTCGAAAAGCAGGGCGTGGGGTGGGGGCCCAGACCGCCGCCGTGCTCCGCCGCGTCAGGGGGCCCGCTTAGTGCCGGGTCTCTAGCCAGCGCGCCAGATCTTTCAGGGCCAGCACCAGCAGGGTCAGCAGGGCGACGGGCCACAGCAGCCCCTCGGGCGTGTCCAGCCACGCCCAGCGCGCAAAACTGATCAGCTGGCCCAGGTCGGCGTTCAGGGGAATGGCGGTGATGTCCGGCACCGGGTCAAAGCCGTCACTGAAGGCCACGCGCAGGGTGGGCTGGTCGTGAAACCCCAGGGCGCCCAGTTCCATCAGCCACAGGAAGACGCCGCCCAGCACCGTGGCCACCACAGCGGCAGCCCGGTGGCGCAGGTGCGGCCACAGGTGGGTGCGCCACACATGCCAGGGGCCGCCCCCCAGGGCCCGCGCGCCTTCCATAAAGGGTTCGCGCCGCAGGGCCGCCACCTGGGCCCCCACCAGCCGGGCGGTCAGCAGCGCGGCGCCCAGCACCAGTACCGCCCGGAAGGAGGATCGGCCCAGCAGCAGCACCAGCACCAGCAGCGTGGGCACTTCGGGCGGCAGGCGCAGGCGGCCCCAGCCGTGCCACAGGCCCAGCAGCACTCCGGGCAGCAGCCCCAGCAGCACCGTGCCGGCCGCCAGGCCCAGCGAGCGGCCCAGGGCGCGCGGTGCCAGACAGCGTGGATCGCGCCCAAAGCGGTCGGTGCCCAGGGGCGCGGCCGGGTGCCCTGGGCGCAGCGGCGGCACGGCGAACGGGATCTCGGCCCTGGTCTGGGCGACCTGTGGGGCAGCCAGCGGCACCAGCGTGCGCACCTCGCATTCCTGGCGCGGGGCCAGCAGGGCCAGCAGCACCAGGGGCAGCAGCACCCATCTCATGGCGGCGGGAGGCCTCCGTCCCCTCTGGCTGGCCCTCGTGCCTGGACCGCGCTCATCCGAATGCCGGCTATGTTCAGAACATCCAGTGCTGGTCTGGGTGGCCCCTGCATTTGGCGCTCCTGAAGCTCGATTCCTGGACCTCCATTATGTTTCAGAAGCCGTCTCACGCCTCCGCCAGTGGGCGCGGGTCCAGGCGCGCGGCGGCCCAGCGCAGCCCCAGGTGCGCCACGAAGGCCAGCGCCAGCAGGGCCAGCAGCGCCCCCGCAAACAGGGTCAGGTGCTCGCCTTCCAGCCGTCCCGTTTCCGAGAACTGCCCCTGCACCGCCAGATACACCGTGTCGCCCACGCCGGGAAAGTGCAGCAGTCCTTCAAGCAGAGCCAGCGACAGGGCCAGCCCCAGGGCGTCGGCACCCAGCGAGGCGGCCTGCACCGGGCGGGCCAGCGCGGCGGCGCGGCGCTGCACCTGCGCCTCGGGCAGGCCCATGGCCCGCGCCGTGCGGCTGTGGTCGGCGGCCAGCGCCTCGTGGTAGGCGGCGCGCCCCTGAGTGGCGGCCCGGGCGGCCATCGGCAGGGCCAGGCTGCCCACCATCAGGGTCAGCATCAGCGGCGACCAGGGGGTGAGCGGGAAGGTCCAGCCCTGGTGCAGGGTCACGCCCAGGCCCAGGGCCACGCCCAGCAGCAGCAGCAGAAAGGGGGGCACGGTGTCCAGCACCCACAGCAGCGCCAGGGGTGCGCGGCGCAGTCCCCCCGCCAGCCCCCAGGCCAGGGCCACCCCGCCCAGCAGGTAGGCGGCACTCTGCAGCGCGGCCTCGGCCACAGGCCCCAGGACCTCGGGGGTGAAGACAGACGCCAGCACCGCCGGGTAGGCCAGCACCCGCTCGGGCAGCGGCAGGTGGCGCTGCGTTCCCACCACCAGGGCCGCGTGCCAGCCCAGCAGCCCCAGCAGGGCGCCCAGTCCCTTCACCTGTTGGCGCGCCCAGGGGTCGGGGCGTGGCTACCGGGGGTGCGGGCAGCCAGGGGCAGGAGGCGAAGATGGCCTGGGGGCATGGCTCAGCGTACGGGGCCTGTGCCGGGGGCTCAAGCGCAGATGCCCGGCGGGGGGGCAGTGCTCTACCCTGGACCCCATGAGCCCCCTTCTCTTCGATTCACACCTGCACACGCCCCTGTGTGGGCACGCGAGCGGGTCGCCCCGCGAGTACGCGCAGGCGGCCCTGGACGCCGGGCTGCAGGGGCTGTGCTTTACCGACCACATGCCTATGCCCGCGTGGTACGACGCCCCCTGGCGCATGCGGCTGGATCAGCTGGCCGAGTACATCGAGACGATTCAGGCGGTGCAGGCCGAGTTTGCCGGGCGCCTGGAGGTGCGCCTGGGCCTGGAAGCCGACTTTCACCCGGGCACCGAGCGGTTTGTGGAGCGGGTGCTGGCCATGCACCCCTGGGACTACGTGATTGGCAGCGTGCATTACCTGGGCGCCTGGGGCTTTGACAACCCCGAATTCGTGGCCGAATACGAGAATCGCGACCTGGGCGCGCTGTACACGCAGTATTACGCCCTGGTGGAGGGCGCGGCCAGGAGCGGCCTGTTTGACGCCATAGGCCACCTGGACCTGCCCAAGAAGTTCGGACACCGCGACCCGCTGGGCGCAGCGGCGCTGCGCGCGCTGGACGTGATTGCCGACCACAGCCTGAGCCTGGATTTCAACACGGCCGGCTGGCGCAAGCCGGTGGCCGAAGCCTACCCGGCCCCCGACCTGACCCGGCAGGCGGCCGAGCGCGGCATTCCCTTTGTGCTGGGCAGCGACGCGCACCGGCCCGTAGAGGTGGGCTTCCGCTTTACCGATGCCCTGAAGCTCTTGCAGGCCGTGGATGCCCGGGTGGTGACCTACCGGGGCGGGGTGCGCCATGCCTGAGGCGCCAAGCAAAAAAGGCCTGGTGGGCGTGCTCAAAACCACCGCCGATCTGCTGGACCTGCTGGGCTCAGCCGACAATGCCTTTCGCGCCCAGGCGTTTCGCAGCGCCGCCCGCAGCCTGGAGAGCCTGGACGCCGAGGCCGACACCCTGATCGCCGCCGGGTTTGCTGGGGTGCCCAAGGTGGGCAAGACAATCGCGGCGGACCTGCTGGCCTACGCGCGCGGCGGGGTGTTCGCGCCGTTGGAAGACGCCGCCAGCCTCATTCCAGCCGGGGTGCTGAGCCTGTTCCGGGTGCGCGGGCTGGGCCCCAAGAAGATCCGGGCGCTGTGGGACGCGGGCATTGATTCCCTCGAAGGCCTGCGCGAGGCCTGTCGCGACGGCCGGGTGGCGGCCCTGCGCGGTTTCGGCCCCAAGAGTGCCGCTGGCTTTCTGGGCGCGGTGGAGTTCGCCCTGGCCTCGCAGGAGCGCCAGCACCTCAGCACCGCGTGCGAGGTGACCGAGCTGCTGTGCCGGCAACTGGCCGCCTTTGACCCCCGCCCGGGCGGCGACGTGCGCCGGGGCCTGGACACGGTGCGGGCTGCGCGCGTAACCGTGACGGGACACCCCGATGCCCTGGGCACGGCCCTGGCGGGGGTCGTTGAGGGCCTTGCCCCGTTGGAAGGCCGCCCCGTGCTGGCCGGACGGCTGGACGGCGTGCCCGTCGAGGTGGCCTTTGCGCCCACCTCAGCGGTGCGCGGCGCCCTGGACCTGACGATGGGCGGCAGCGCGCCCTACCGCGAGGGCCTGCAGGCTGCCGCCCGTGCCCTAGGCCTGGAACTGAGCGGCCACGGCCTGCTTCGCCAGGGACAGCCGCTGGACACCCCCACCGAGGCCGAGGTGGCCCAGGCCCTGCAACTCGCGCTGCGCCCCGCCGAGTACCGCGAACCCGAACACGACGACCTGTGGCCCACGCTGCCCCACCCAGATGAACTGGTCACTGTGCAGAGCCTGCGCGGCATGCTGCACACCCATTCCACGTGGTCCGACGGCGCGGCCAGCATTGCCGAGTTGGCGGGGGAAGTCGTGCGCCTGGGCCACGGCTACCTGGGCACCGGGGACCACTCGCGCGCCGCGCACTACGCGGGCGGCCTGAGCCTTGAGCGCCTGCAGGCCCAGCTGAAGGAAATCCGCGAGTTGCAGGCGGCCGGGCTGCCCATCGTGGCGGGCGCCGAGGTGGATATTCTGGAAGACGGTTCTCTGGACTACCCGGACGACGTGCTGCAGGAGCTGGATTACGTGGTGGCCAGCGTGCACAGCCTCTTTAACCTGGACGCCGCGCGCCAGACCGAACGCCTGATCCGCGCCGCGCAGCACCCGCTGGTCACCATTCTGGGCCACCCCACGGGGCGCCTGCTGCTGCGCCGCCCCGGCTACGCGCTGGACCTGGACGCGGTGCTGGCCGCGTGCGAGGCGAGCGGCACGGTGGTGGAAATCAACGCCAATGCCTACCGCCTGGACCTGGACTGGCGCGTGGCCCTGCGCTGGCGCGAGCGCCTGACCTTTGCCATCAACACCGATGCCCACGTGCCCGCCGGCCTGGCCGACGCAAAATACGGCGTGATGGTGGCCCGGAAAGCTGGCCTGACCCCAGCGCAGGTGGTCAACACCCTGGACCGCGAGGCGTTTCTGGCCTTTGTGCAGGCGCAGCGGGCGGCCCGGGGCTAGGTCTACGCAGCAAAGCGGAGGCGGCCACAGACGCCGCCCCGCCCATTACCAGATCTCCCACATGACGCCCAGGCGGCGCGGCTGGGGATCAAGGGCTTCGGCGCGTTCCAGGTCGCCCTGCTGGGCCAGGCGGCAGATCGCCCGGCCGGCCCGGCGCCAGCGCCGTCGGGCCACGCGGGTCGCCGAAGAAACGCCGCCCCTCAGGCCGCCCCGTTTCAGCCAGCGCCGGGCCTGCGCCTGCCGAAAACGGACCACGGTTTCTTCCAGTTCCCAGGTCATGACGGGCGTACGAAAAGGGGCGCCCAGTCGCTGGGCAAACCCCACCCGGTACCCCACCACGGCCCAGTGCGGCCTGGGTTTGCGGCGCCAGCGCCGCACCGGCTCCAGCACCGAGCCCGGATGCTGGGAGGCCATCACCTGCGCGGGAACCCACTCTTCAAACTGCCTCAGTTCGCACCACTGCCGCCGGGGCCACGCGACCTGAACGGCCCGGGGCTTCCCGTAACCGAAGAATGGCTGAATGTGGTGCGCAAGACGACGGGCGACAAGGCGGCGCGTGTGCTGTTCATAAGGAACTCGGGTGAGCCGAAGGCGAGGGGTGAGCGAGGCGAACACGAGAGAATACGGGACTCCGGCGATGGAAAAGCATATTTGTGCTCTTCCGAATATGCTTTGGAATCAGAGGAGTCCCGTATCACACGCCCATAAACGTCCGGCCAGAGCAGGCCCCCTCCAAAGGGCCTACTGGGTGTCGTCTCGCCAGGTCAGCCCCATAAGGATAGGCGCGGGCCTGCATCGGTGCATCCGCCAAGCAGCTCAGGCGAGCAGCCGTTCAGGGCGACCCTCTTCTGCAGGCCCCTGGAACGGCCACAGGGCACGGTCCCCGTCCGTTTCAGCCATACCGCTTTTCCAGCAACTCGGCCAGGGCCTGCCACTCGGCCTGTTTGGCTTCGGGCAACTGGCGGGCCAGGTTCGCCAGGTAGCGGCCCAGATGGCTGCGGGTCAAGGCGCCGGGGTCCACGCCCAGTTCGCTGGCGGCTTCGGGAATCAGCACGTCGGCCATGGGGCCAATCAGGCGGGTCAGGTTCCAGTGCAGATCTTCTAAAAAGGCCGGGCCCAGCGGCGGCTCGGGCTGGGCATGGCGGCCCAGGGCGCGTTCCAGCACGCCGCCTTCGGTGGTCTGGTCCAGCATGTGGTCAAAGGCGGCCGTGGCCCCCACGGCGTCGCCCCGAATCACGCCGTGGATGATCGCCTCGTGCGTGGCGTACAGCGCCGGAAACCGCCCGCCCCGCAGCAGCTCGGTGCTCACGGCGCGCAGCACATTGGCCAGCGGCATGTGAATGGCCCGCAGCAGCCGCAGCACCACCGGATTGCCCGCTGCCTGCGCCACAGCGAGGTGCAGCGCGAGGTCCGCCTGAATGAACTGCTCCGGGTCCCCCTGCACGTCACGCATGGCGTGCAGGTGCCCCAGCAGCTCGGCGCGCTGCTCGGGGGTCGCGCGCCGGGCAGCCTGGGCAATGGTGTAGTGCTCCAGCACCTGCCGGGTATCCAGAAAGGCGCGGGCTTCGGTCTCGTCGTGGACCACTCCCAGCCACAGGTTGATGCTGGGGGCCTGCTGGGTGACGGGCAGCACCACCGTGCCACGCCCGGGCCGGGCGTCCACCACGCCGCTGGCCGAGAGAATGCTGATGGCCTCGCGAACGGCCGCCACGCTGGTGCCGTAGCGGGTGGCGAGTTCGCGCTGGCTGGGGAGGGTGTCGCCGGGGCGCAGCTGGCCGTCCAGCAACAGGGCCTGCAGGTGCGCGGCGATGTGCTCGCCCAGCGAGCGTTTGTCCAGGGGCTCGGGGGAAAAGGCGCCGCTGCCCTCGCTCATGGGCGGCCCCCCGGGCGCAGGCGACTCAGGGCGAGGTGCAGGCTCACGCGCAGGCGCTCAATGGCGCTGATCAGGTCCCCCAGTTCGTCGGGGCGGCCCCCGGGGCGAATCTGAATAGGCCCGTCCAGCTGCCCCAGGCTGGCCTGCTGCGCGGCCTCGGTGATCGCCAGAATCACGCCCACCACGCGGCGCACCGCCCAGTAGGCCACCAGGGCCGCGATCATCGCCGTGACGGCGCAGGCCAGCAGCACCAGCAGCAGTTGTCGGTGCAGCGCCGTGTTCAGGCTGCCCAGCGTGACGCCAATAGCCAGATGAAACAGTGGCTGCCCGGCCGGGGCGGCCTCGCCGGGCAGGCGAAGCACGCGCCCCGCTGGCGTGTCGTACACGTCCAGCTGCGTGACCTCGTACACCTGGGTCTGGCCTTCGGTGGCGCTCAGGCGGGCCACGGCCTCTTGCAGGTGCTCGGTCACACTCTGGGGGGCGCCCACGCCCCAGGTGTCTTCCAGGGCGGCCTGCGCGGCGCGGTAGGCCTGGGCCCGGGTGTCTGGCACTTCCAGGTGGGTGCCGCTGGGCTGGGCTTGCAAGAAAGCGTCAAGCTGCGCGCGCAGCAGCCAATCAGTCTGCGGCTCGTCACTGAAAAAGTAGCGCGGGGCCTCGCCCGCAGGCTGCACGTCAATAAAGGCCACGCTGGGGGAGGCCACCGCTGCGCGCAACTGCACGTTCACCTGCGTCAGGTCCGTCACGTCCAGGGTGCTGGCCAGCACACTCGCCACCGAGGCACTCAGGGAGCGCGAGATGGTGCCCACCTCCGCCCGGCGCTGGGCGGTGAGCAGCGCGGCCAGCAGCACCCCCAGCCCCAGAATGGGCAGCACGCTGATCAGGAGCGCCTTGGTGCGCAGGCTCAGGCGCCGTTCGGGGCGGGTGACCCGCAGGGGGGCCGGCGTGGTGATGGTCATGGAGGCTCCTGGGGTGTGAAGGCCCGGTTTTCTTGAACCGAGTTCATTGATCTGAACATTTAAACAGTTGACTTGCCGTGTGGCCTCAGCCTACACTCACCCTGTCCTTTTCTACAAGTTGCGCAGGTGGCGTGACCGCCCGTTGGTCACAGCTGTGATGGTGCGTGCTGCCCCCTGGCGGGCGTGGCCGCTCTGTCTGTCTGACCGGCCCATCCGGAGACACCGGGGCCGGAAGTGTAAGGAGTTGCCATGTCCAAGACCGCGCTGCCCCGTGTGCTTTCTGCGGCCCTGCTGCTCACGCTGGGGCTGACCCAGGCCCAGAAGGTAGAGACCGTGTCCATCGGCATTGCGGTGGCCCAGACCAGCAACACCGCGCTGCTGGGGCAGGAACAGGTGATCGGCGCCCGCTTTGCCGAGAAGTACCTCAATGCGCGCGGCGGCATCAATGGGACCCCCTTCAAACTGGTGTTCCAGGACACGGGCGGCGACGAGGCCGGCGCCATCAACGCCTTCCAGAACCTCATCACCAAAGACAAGGTGGTGGGCATCGTGGGACCCACCCTCTCGCAGCAGGCCTTTGCCTCTGACCCCATTGCCGAGCGCGCCAAAGTGCCGGTGCTGGGGCCCAGCAACACCGCCAAGGGCATTCCCCAGATTGGCAACTTCATTGCGCGGGTCTCTGCCCCGGTGGCCGTGGTGGCCCCCAACGCCGTGAAACAGGCCCTGAAGCTGGACCCCAAGATCAAGGAAGTGGCGGTGCTGTACGCCCAGAACGACGCCTTTTCCACCAGCGAAACCGGCACCTTCCAGGAAACCGTCAAGGCCCAGGGCCTGACCCTGGCCACCGTGCAGAAATTCCAGACCACCGACACCGATTTCACCACGCAGGTGACAGCAGTGCTGAACGCCAAGGTGGAGCTTGTGATCATCTCCGGTCTGGCGGCCGATGGCGGCAACCTCGTCAAGCAGCTGCGCCAGCTGGGCTACAAGGGCCTGATCATCGGCGGCAACGGCCTGAACACCTCCAACATGTTCCCCGTCTGCCAGAAGCTGTGCGACGGCGTGATCATCGCCCAGGCCTACAGCCCCAACCAAGGCAGCGCCGCCAATCAGGTGTTCGTGAAGGAATACACCGCGCAGTACAAAAAGGCCCCGCCGCAGTTCGCCGCCCAGGCCTACGCGGGCGTGCAGGTGATGGTTGAGGCTCTGAAGGTGATTGACCGCAAGAAGAAGCTGAACACCTGGGATCTGGACGACCTGCGCGTGGAGCTGAACAAGCAGATTCTGCTGGGCAAATACAACACGCCGCTGGGCCCCATCGCCTTCGACAAGGAAGGCGAGGTGATTCAGAAAGAGTTCTACGTGGCGCAGATCCGCATGAAGGACGCCAAGACCGGCAGCTTCGTGTACCTGAAGTAAGGGGCAGTACGCCCCGGGCCGTGGGTCATGACAGCAGCTCATGGCCCACGGCCCGCCGCTTCTGGCCCTGGTCCAGCCCTCAAGGAGGCCCCCCGCGTGGAATTCAGTCAACTGGTGCAGAACCTCTTAAATGGCCTGGCGATTGGCAGCGTGTACGCCATTTTCGCCCTGGGCTACACCCTGGTCTTTTCGATTCTGGGCATCATCAATTTTGCGCACGGCGCAGTATTTACTCTGGGGGCTTATTTCACCTACACGCTGGTGGTGGGTGAGTTCGGGAACAACGGCCTTCTCAAAGGCGTGAACCTGTTTCCGAACGGCTCGCCGCTCTCCGGGGAGCCGCTCACATTCGCCCTCGCCACCCTGCTGGGCGCGGTGGGGGCGGGGCTGGTGGCGGTCCTCATTGAACGCCTCGCTTTCCGGCCCATGCGGTCGCGCGGCGCCGACCCGCTGCTGGCGCTGGTGAGTTCCCTGGGCGTGGCCCTGGTGATCGTGAACCTGATTCAGCTGCTGGTCGGCGCGGAAATCTACAACTTTCCCGCCGACGCCTACGGCGACACGCCGCCCGCGCTGTCGTTCACGATGGGCGACAAGGTCGTCATCATCCGCACCGTCCAAGTGATCATCTTTGCCGTCAGCCTCGTGATGCTGGCCGTCCTGGGCTACGTGATTGGCCGCACGAAAATTGGTAAGGCGCTGCGTGCCGTGGCTGAAAACCCCGGCACCGCCAGCCTGCTGGGCATCAGCGTGGACCGCTTTATCGTGATCACCTTCTTCCTGTCGGGCTTCGTGGGCGGGCTGGCGGGCACGCTGGTGGGCACGGCGTTTGGGGTGGCCGGGCCCTATTTCGGCGTGACCTACGGCCTCAAGGGGCTGGCGGTGATTGTGCTGGGCGGTCTGGGCAGCATTCCGGGCGCCGTGCTGGGCGGCCTGGTGATTGGACTGGCCGAAGCGTTCGTGCCTGCCGACTACTCTGCCTACAAGGACGCGGTGGCGTTCGCGCTGCTGTTCGCCATTCTTCTCGTGCGGCCCCAGGGGCTGCTGGGCCGCAGCGCCATTCAGAAGGTGTAACGTGGCGGACTTTCTGCAAACCTACGGCTTCCTTATTGCCACCATGCTGCAGGCCGGTCTGCTGGGCCTGAGCCTGTACTTTCCCCTGCAGGCCGGACAGCTCAGCCTCGCCAGCCCAGGCTTTTACGCGCTGGGCGGGTACGTGGCCGCCATCATGCTCACCAACCCTGCCTTCGCGGACCTGCGCGATGCCCTGGGGAACGGCGTCTTTCCCCTCACCTGGCTGGCCGGGGCGGTGCTGGGCGGGTTGCTGGGCGTGGTGGTGGGCGTGCCGGCGTTGCGGCTGCGCGGCATCTACCTCGCGCTGGCCACCATTGCCTTTGTGGAGATTCTGCGCGTCGTGGCCCTGAACCTCACCCTCACCGGAGGCGCCGTGGGCATCTTCGGCATTCCGCAGGCCTTCGGTTTTCAGGACCGCTGGCAGTACATCTTCCTGTTTGGGCCGCTGCTGGCCCTCACGCTGCTGTTCGCGCGGCAACTGGAACGCTCACGGGTGGGCCGGGCGCTGCGCGCCATCCGCGAGGACGAACTGGCCGCCGACGCCATGGGCGTGCCGCCCACCCAGTACAAGGTGCTGGCCTTCGTGATCGGCGCGGCGCTCGCCGGACTGGTGGGCGCCATGAGCGCGCCCTTCCTGAACACCTGGAACGCCAAGCAGGGCACCTTCGACGCCAGCATCACCATTCTGGCGGCCGTGCTGATCGGCGGCAGCCGCAACATCTGGGGCCCGGTGGTGGGCGGCGCGCTGCTGGCCGCCGTGCCCGAAGTGCTGCGCTTCCTGGCCGACTGGCGACTGGTCATCAACGGTCTGGTGCTGGTCGTGGCCAGTCTGTACCTGCCGCAGGGCATCGTGGGCGCACTGTCGCGGCTGACGCGGCCCCGGCCCCCCCAGCGCCCCCCGGTGCAGGGCCCACCTGTCTCGGTGGCCGAGGTCAAGCCATGATGGCGGCGCCCGTGCTGCAGGCACAGCGCATGACCCGGCGCTTCGGCGGGCTGGTGGCCGTCAACGACGTGAGCTTCGAGGTGCACCAGGGCGAGATCTTCGGCCTGATCGGCCCCAACGGCGCAGGCAAGACCACGCTGTTCAACCTGATGACCGGCCTCACCCCGCCCTCGGGGGGCAGTCTGATCTACCAGGGCCAGCGGATTACGGGCCTGCCGCCGCACCGGGTGGCGCAGGCGGGCCTGAGCCGCACCTTTCAGAACATCCGCCTGTTCCGGGGCCTCTCGGCGCTGGAGAACGTGAAGATTGCCCAGCATGCCCGCACGCACGCGGGCCTGTGGCGTGGGGTGTTTGGTGCGGCGCGGGCCGAGGAGCAGGCGGTCGAACGCCGTGCCTGGGAGCTCTTGGATCTTGTGGGCATGGGGGACCGGGCGGGCGAGCTGGCGGGCAACTTCAGCTACGGCGACCAGCGGCGCCTGGAAATTGCCCGCGCCCTGGCCACCGAGCCGCGCGTGCTGCTGCTGGACGAACCCGCCGCTGGCATGAACACCGCCGAGAAGGGCCAGCTGACCGCCTTTATCCGGCAGGTGCGCGACCAGTTTGACTTGACGGTGCTGGTCATTGAACACCACGTGCCGCTGGTGATGAACCTGTGTGACCGCGTGGCGGTGCTGAACTTCGGCGAGCTGATCGCGGTGGGTGACCCGGCCACCGTGCAGCGCGACCCCCGCGTGATTGAAGCGTACCTGGGAGGGGAATAGATGCCGCTGCTGGAAATCGAGAACCTCAGCGTGAATTACGGCGCCATTCAGGCGGTTCGGGGCCTGTCCCTGACCGTGGAGGAAGGCGAGGTGGTCACCCTGATCGGCGCGAACGGCGCGGGCAAGACCACCACCCTGCGCGCCGTATCACGGCTCCTCAGACCTGTGGCCGGGCGCATCCGGTTTGCCGGGCGCGACATCACCCGCGTGCCGGCCGACGAGGCCGTGCGCCTGGGCATCGCCCAGAGCCCCGAAGGGCGGCAGGTGCTCGCCCGGCAGAGCGTGCAGGACAACCTGGAACTGGGCGCCTACACCCGCAAGGCGGGCGTGCGGGCCGACCTGCAGACCATGTACGAACGGTTTCCCCGCCTGGGTGAGCGGCGGCACCAGCTGGCCGGCACGCTCTCGGGCGGCGAGCAGCAGATGCTGGCCATCGCCCGCGCCCTGATGAGCCGCCCCCGACTGCTGCTGCTGGACGAACCCAGTCTGGGCCTGGCGCCTATCATCGTGCGCGAGATCTTTACCATCATCCGCCAACTGAACGAGCAGGGCGTGACCATTCTGCTGGTCGAGCAAAATGCCCGCCTCGCCATGAACGCCAGTCACCGCACCTATGTTCTGGAGGCCGGGCAACTGACCTTCAGCGGTGACAGTGCCCAGCTGGTGAACGACGAACGCGTGCTGCACGCGTATCTGGGCGGTTAGGCCTGCGACGGCGCCGCGCCCGCTTCCTGGCTGGAGCGGGCGCAGTGCTCTCGCGTCTCGCTCAGCTTAGGGGTATCGCCGCCCGCGCTGTCTTCCGAGCCGAAAAGCTGGGTGTGAGCATGGCGCTCGCGTGTTCTGGCTGCATGCCCGCCAAAAACGTCGGTGCCCGGAAGGGAGACGCTGATGCGAGTAGCCGCCATCTGACGGTCTCGCGCTGCTGCCCTTTGACGTGCGCAGCCCCCGCCAAGCCGGAGCGCACCAAGTCGGCCAGTGTTCACAGGCGGTGAGCCCTAGCGCGTCCTTAGGCAGCCCAGTGGGCGCGTGGTTTTCTCCAGGCGCCAGGAAAATGGACCCGTGAGCCGGTGCAATCCAGGGTCATAAACGGGTCATTGGTGTGCTGAGCGAGGGTGCCGCGCCGCCCATTTGGCCCACAGACTGGCTGTGCGGGTGCTGCTCATCCTGATGGTGGGGTGCCTCGGGCCGTGCGCAGAGGTCAATCGGCAGCCCCAGGTCCACCCTCCTACCACTTCCCAGCCCCTGTCGCGCCCCAACCTGTAGCTGGGCCGTGCCCCCCAGACCTGTCAGCCTCCTTCCCACGAAAACGGGCGGGACTGTTCCCCTCACAGAACAGTCCCGCCCTGGATTTTCTGCAGGCGCTCTGGCTTCAACTCCTGAGCGCGGGGCGCGCGCCGTTACCGCGTGCCGAAGTTCTGCACCCAGTAGGTGCCGTAGGTGCTGCCGGGGCGGTAGGTGTAGCCCACGCCCAGTTCTTTCAGGCCCGGGTCCATCAGGGTCTTGCAGTGGCTGGGGCTGTCCAGCCAGCCCTGCACCACGTTCTGCGCGGTGTACCCAGCGGCGATGTTCTCGCCCACCTGGGTCCAGCCCCGGTAGCCAGCGGCTTCCATGCGCTGGGCGGGGGTGCGGCCCTCGGGGGTGACGTGGTTAAAGTATCCGCGCTCGGCCATATCGGCGGCGTGGCCCCGGGCGGCGGCGGCCAGGAAGCCGTTCCAGCTCACGGCGGGCGCGGCACCGAAGGCCTGCCCCCCGCAGGAGCGGGCCTGGGCGCGGGCCACGTTCACTTCGGCCAGAATCTGGGCTTCCTGGGCGCTCATGGTCTGGTCGCCGGCACCGCCGCTGGGGGCCGTGCTCTGGCCGCCACCGGTGCCGCTGCTGCTCACGGTGGTGGGCGCGCTGGCGGTGGGGGCGCTGGGGCCACCTCCACATGAGGCCAGCAGCAGGGCGAAGGGCAACAGGGCAGTCAGGGCAGTTTTGGGCATGTGAGGGTCCTTTTCGCACGCGGCCAGTTGGCGCCTGCGGTTGAAGTGCCCTCACGGTACAAATGTCAGACTTTCATCCTGGTCACTTTCACGAACATGAACGCCCCGCCCGGCAGGGGCAGTAGGGCCCCCAGCACAGGAGGACGAAAAAAGTCCTCACAGTCGCCATTTCCCCCTCCTTACGCCACTGTTCAAAGCCCTGGCCCAACATCAAGCCCCCAGGGACTCACCCTGGGGGTCACATGAAGGGGGGATTCAGCACCCAGCCCACTGTCAGAATGTTGTGACAGCAATGCGGGTTATTTCACGCGGTTCAGGCCATCCTGGGCCGGCTTGTAGCCCGGGTTCAGCTTCAGGGCGCGCTCGTAGTTCTCGCGGGCTTTCAGGCGGTCGGCGGCCACCGCGCCCGAACCGCGCTCGTAGCTCAGGCCCAGGTAGTACATGTATTCGGGGGTGTTGCTGCCCAGAGCGGCGGCGCGCGTGAGCTGCTCGCGGGCACTCTTCAGGTCGCCGCTGTCCAGGGCCAGCCGGCCCAGGTAGTAGTAGAACTCGGGGTAGCGCAGCGGGTCCAGGGTCACGGCCTGGGTCAGCTGGGCGCGGGCCGTGGCGGTGTCCTTGGCAAGGTAGCTGACCACGCCGTACTGGCCCACGGCGTAGGCGTTCTTGGGGGCCAACCGGGCGGCCTGCGCGGCTTCAGGCCGGGCGGCGGCGAGGTTGCCACTCAGGGCCAGCAGCTTGGCGTAGTAGGCGCGGTTGTACGGATCGCGCGGGTCCACGATCACGGCCTGCTGCAGGCTTTCCAGCGCCAGCGGCAGATTGCCGGTCGCGTAGTACATGTCGCCCAGGTTGTACAGCAGAATGGCGTTGTCGGCGTTCAGGGCAATCGCCTGCTTGAACGCGTCAATGGCGCGCGCCGCGTCGCCCTGCAGCTTGTAGACATAGCCGCGCTCGTTCCACACGCGGCTGAGCTGCACGCTCTTGCTGGTGCCGGCCTGGGCCAGGGCCTCGGCGTCGGTCAGCACGCGCAGGGCCTCGTTCAGGTTGCCGCTGACGGTGGCGCGGTCCCCGGCCCCGATGTACTGCTGCACATACGCCTGCGACAGCGAGATATACGCGTCGAAGTTGCGGCTGTCCAGGCTGATCAGGCGCTTGAGGGTTTCAATGCCCGCGCTGTAGAGGCGCAGCTTGATCTGCGAGCGGCCCAGGCCGATCAGGGCTTCAGGGTTGCGGGGATCCAGTTCGGCCGCCGCGCGGTAGGCCACGTACGCCTGATCAAACTGCCCCTGCTCGTAGTAGTACACGCCCAGCGCCACGTAGTTGGCAGCGGGAATGGCGCGTGGGGCGGCGGGCGCGGTGGCCGGGGCCGCCGCTGGGCTGGTGGGGGTGGTGGGCGCAGCGGGCGCGGTCTGCGCGCCGGCCAGGCTCAGCGTGATCAGCAGGCCCAGCAGGCCGGTTGTGGTGCGTCGATTCACTCGGAAACCTCCGTGGGGCGCTGCGCGGCGTCGCGGCGCGGCCTCACCCTGCCAGAAATGGGCATAAGGGCATGATACGTGAGAACGCCGACAAATCGGGTGAAGTGGCCGTGAGAGGGCGGGGGCAGCATAGCGGCAGTGTTCGCGGCCTCCGTGACGCCCATCTGACGGGCGCGCAGCCTGTACAGTCGGGGGCGTGAAGATGGTCCCTCCCCGCCCGCGCCGCCTGGGCCTGACCGGCAGCATTGGTGCCGGCAAAAGCACGGTGGCCGCTCTGCTGCGCGCCCACGGCTTCACCGTGCTGGACGCCGACGAACAGGCCCGGCTGGTCACCGCCGAGCCCGAGGTGCTGGCCCAGATTGAGGCCCGCTTTCCTGGCACCGTGCAGGCGGGCGTGCTGGACCGCGCCGCCCTGGCCGCCCGCGTGTTCCCGGACCCGGCGGCGGTGGCCGACCTGAACGCCATCGTGCATCCCCGGGTGCGGGCGCGCATGGCCGTGCTGGAACAGGCGGCGGCCGACCGGGGCGAGGCCTGGGTGGTGCAGGACGTGCCGCTGCTTTTTGAAGGGGGGCTGGACGCAGGTATGGACGCCGTGCTGGTGGTGGATGCCCCGCTGGAGCTGCGCCTGGAACGCGCCCTGGCCCGGGGCGGCCTGACCCGCGAGGACATCTTGGCCCGCGACGCCCGGCAACTTCCTGCCGAAGAGAAGCGCCGCCGGGCCACCTGGGTGATTGAGAACACCGGTGATCTGGCGGCGCTGGAGGCCCAGGTGGCGGGGGTTGTGGGTCGTGGACTGTGGGCTGTGGAGGAAGTGGAGGGTGGGGAGTAGGAAGTGGGAGAACAGGGAAGGGACGCGCACTCAGCCGCGCCCCTCTCACCCGTTTCTGCACCAGTTCTTATAGTGTTCCATGCCTAACGCACGAGCAAAAAGCTACGCTGAATCTATGTCACCAGGGGCATTTCTTGAAATTATTTTGAACGCCCGCGATGTCAATGGCGCTGACCGTATTGACCGAGATGAGATAGAGGACGTGCTTGGAGCAGCGTTGCACAACGCACATCTTGGAGTAATCACGGGTGCTGGGGCAGGCATGGGTACAGTTATTCTCGACATCGAAGTTAACCCATTGCGCGTAGACGAGGCGATTGAATGCATACGGCAAACCCTTGAATGGTTTGCCTTGCCAGAGGGCAGTTGGATTCGAGGACCAAAACCCGGTCAACGTCATGCACTCACCATCCAGCATCGCCTCTGACAAGCCCTTCTTGAATGCCCACTACACCCTACTTCCCACTTCCTTTCAGCGCCGCCGCAATAAAGCCGGCAAACGGCGGGCTGGGGCGCATGGGGCGGCTCTTGAACTCGGGGTGGGCCTGCAGGGCGACGAAGTAGGGGTGGCCCGGAATCTCGATGCTTTCCACCAGTCCGGCGCCGCGCCCGGCCACACCGGGGGTCACACCGCTGATGACCAGCCCGGCCGCCTTCAGTTGGTCAGTGTAGACGGGGTTCACCTCAAAGCGGTGGCGGTGACGCTCCTTGACCACGCCGCCCTGGGCCACGCCGTAGAGTTCGGCAATCTTGGTGCCGGCCGCCAGGTTCATGGGCCAGTCGCCCAGGCGCATGGTGCCGCCCATGCCGGCCACTTCCAGCTGTTCGGGCATCAGGTCAATGACCTTGTGGGGCGCGTATTCGTCGAACTCGGCGGAGTTGGCGCCTGCCAGGCCCGCCTTGTGGCGCGCATATTCAATCACCGCAATCTGCATGCCCAGGCAGATGCCCAGGTAGGGCGTGCCGGTTTCGCGGGCGTATTGCGCGGCGCGGATCTTGCCCTCAATGCCGCGAATGCCAAAGCCGCCGGGCACCAGGATGCCGTCGGCGCCTGAGAGCCGGGCCTGCACGTCCTCGTCAGAGACGCTGGGGTCGGCCAATTCCTCGGCGTTCACCCAGCGGATGTTCACGCGGGCGTCGTTGGCAATGCCCGCGTGGGTCAGCGACTCCATCAGGGACAGGTAGGCGTCGGGCATGGCGGTGTACTTGCCCGCAATGGCAATCGTGACCTCGCGCGCCGGCTGCTTGATGGTCTTGACCGCGTTCTGCCACACGCCCAGGTTCGGGTGAATGCGTTCCAGCGAGAGCAGGTTTTCCACGACCTTGCCCAGCCCCTGCTCTTCCAGGGCCAGCGGCACCTCGTAGACGTGCGAGACGTCGTAACTGGAAAACACCCGGTTCTCGCGCACGGACGTAAAGGCCGCAATCTTGCGGGTGATCTCGGGCGGCAGCTTTTCCTTGCTGCGCACCATCACGATGTCGGGGCTGATGCCCACCGAGCGCAGTTCCGCCACCGAGTGCTGGGTGGGCTTGGTCTTGAACTCGTTGCTGGTGCCCAGGTACGGCACCAGCGTGAGGTGCAGGTACAGGACGTTGTCGTCGCCCTCGTCGAACTTGAACTGCCGGATGGCTTCCAGAAAGGGCAGCGACTCAATGTCGCCCACCGTGCCGCCCACCTCAATGAGCACGATCTCGGCGCCCGCCGTCTCGCCGGCGGCGCGGATGCGGCGCTTAATTTCGTCCGTGACGTGCGGAATGACCTGCACGGTCTGCGACAGGTAATCCCCGGCGCGCTCCTTACGAATCACTTCCTGGTACACCTGCCCGGTAGTGATGTTGCTGCCCGGGGGAATATCCAGGTCCAGAAAGCGCTCGTAGTTGCCGATGTCCAGATCCGTCTCGGCGCCACTGGCGGTCACGAAGACCTCGCCGTGTTCGTAGGGCCGCATGGTGCCCGCGTCAATGTTGATGTAAGGGTCAATCTTGACCGCCGTGACCTTGTAGCCGCGTGCGCGCAGCAATGCACCCAAACTGGCGCTCGCCACGCCCTTCCCAAGGCTGCTCACCACGCCGCCCGTTACAAAGATGTATTTCATGCCTGACCGCGAGCGCCTGATCCCCACCTGCGGGAACCAAAAAGAAAAACCGGGGCGCTCGGCCTCCGGGATTTCATGGTAGCACGCCCCTGGGGATTACGGGGGCAGGGTGCCAATGTTGCGCGGCGCGGCGCTCAGCGTTTGGGTCCAGGTGCTGGGGTCCGCAGAGGTGCGCGCCGGGATATTGACCTCCTTGCCCGAAGTCAGGCGGCTGAGGCTGAGGTTCAGGGTCACACGCACGTTGCCGGGGGTCTGGGGGGTGTCGGCCTGGATGGTGAACAGGCGCGGCAGGTTGGTCACAGCGGGCTGCACGTAGTCCAGCAGCAGCTTGCCGCTGCCGCCGGAAACATTCAGGCTGCCCAGGCTGGACAGGGCAGGCGGCGCGTTGGAGGGCAGGTTCCTGGTGTATTCCACCAGCAGCCAGCGGCTCGCATTGGCCGCGTCTGCCCCGGGGTTGTTTTCGCCGGTGGCATTGGACACCCACCCGCTGCGCAGGACGGGGTAGTAAGCGATGAATTTGTAGCAGGCGTCTTGGTTGCTGATCGTGTTCGTGGTGGGGTTAAAACAGGGAGTACCTGTCATCACCCGGGGCGAGCGAATGAACGCCAGAATCGGCGCGGTGGCGTCGCCCACCACCCAGTTGCCGCCGCCTGGGCGCGCGGTGGTGTATCCACCCCCCAGATTCAGCGTGGTGCCGTTCGGGTACACATACGCTGCCTCGCGCACGTTGGTGGCGATGTAGTTCATGGCGATCTGCCCTTCTTGCAGCAGATCGTTGCGCGCCTGCAGGTTCGTGGCGCTGCCCGAACTGGAAATGAGCAGATTCGAGGCGGCAAACAGCACGATCAGGGCCAGGGCCACGGCCACCAGCAGTTCAATCAGGGTAAAACCGGTGCTGTTCATGGGCGGGCCACATCCACACTGAGGCTGGAGCGTCCATCGCCCTGCAGCACCGCCAGCTGTAACCGGCGCATGGGGGCGGGGTCCGGCGCGTTGCCGCTGCAACTGGCGTTCAGCGTCACCGTGCCTGTGGCGTTTCCGTTCAGGTCCAGATTGGTGACGGTCAAGGTGGCGCCTGCCGGAATGGTGGCGGTGGTGCAGCGCTGGTCGTACATGGCGACCGACAGCCAGTCGCCCCGGATGGTTTCCAGCAGGCCCTGGGCAGTCTGGGTGGCGCCCACCTGCTGGGTGCTGCGTCGGGTCAGGCCGAAAAAGCCAGTCAGGGGGGTCAACACGACCATCACAATCACGCTGACCAGCAGCACGCCCACCAGCACCTCAACAATCGTGATTCCAGCTTGCGTTTCAGTTCGTCGCATCGATCATGACCTTCCCGGTGATCCCCACCACTTTGACATTGGTTTCGCGCCCGCCGGGGTGACGCAGGGTCCAGACCACGCCGGTGCCATCCGTGGTGCCGTTGGGCGCCTCGTATTTCACCTGGTTGCCGCCTGTGACAGCCGCCACCACCACGCCGCCCGGCAGGGTGCGGGTCTGGGGGGTATCAGTGCCGCGCGTGACGGTGTAGGCGGGCGTGTTCAAGGTCACATCCAGCTGAATATCCTGCCCGCTTTTCAGGGTGTCGCCGCGCGCCTGGCGCAGGTCGCCCGTCAGCTGCGAGGCGGCTTCGCGCAGCTGGGTGGCGCGGTAGCTGCCCAGCAGGTTGAAGCCCAACACCCCGGCCAGAATGCCCAGAATGGCCATCACGACCAGCAGTTCCAGCAGCGTAAAGCCCTCGCGCTTCATTCGTACCCCTGCTGGGTTTCAGTGGCGCTGACGCTCGCACCGCGTAGCCGCAGTGGCAGGATAGTGGGCTGCACGGCCGCAGGGCTGTCCATCAGTCCAATCTGCCAGTTGCGGGCAGTGGGGAAAAAGGGCGGTTCATAGCCCTGCAGGGTGCGGGGGTCGAACACGAAGTTGCGCCCGTACCCACTGGTCGGCGTGTCCCCGCTGAAGGTGCCAAACGCGCCGTAGTAGTTCTCGATAATTCCGCCGATGAGGTTCATGTCGCCCTTGGCCTCGCCCTGGTTGTACTTGTCCACCTGCACCGCGCCAGTGCCAGCCATCAGCACCGCGTGAATGGCCGGCTCATTGCCCATCTGGTCTTTCATGAGGTTCACGTTGCCCTGCGCCGAATAGATACCCAGGATGTTCCTGGTGCTCAGGTTGTTACACGTGGCGGGCGTGACCGTGCCGTTGTTGACCGTGTGCTTGCCGGTGCAGGGCGGATCGGCGTAGCGCAGGCTGCTGGTGATGTTGATGTCCCCGGAGGCCGCCAGGGTTAGCCCTGCAAAGGACGCCACTGCGGCGCCAGAGGGGCTATTGGGCCCGGCACTGAGGTTCTGGACGCTGCCGGCCACGTACAGCACGCCGTTAAAGGTAGAAGATGCGCCCGGCAGGAACGAGCCGTCGGGTTGGCGCGCGGCGCCCTGCCACTGGCCGGTGGGGTCCAGCATGAGGAGGCCGCCGGTCTCGGTAAGTGCCAGCTGCACGGTGCCGCTGGACGTGGTGTAGGTGATGCGCTGCACCGTCTGGCCGTTGACCGTGTCCTGATACAGCTGCATCTGGCTGACGTTACCGGGAATGTTGATGCCGCCCTGAAGGGCTTCCTGCTGCTGGTCACTGCCGTTTTCGGGCAGCTGGATATAGGGGCTATTCCAGTTCACCCCCTGCGTGAACTGCGGGGTGGCGCAGCTGGTCCCCGCGCAGTGTGAGGGCGCCTGTGGACTGGGGTTCATGCTGCCCACGGGCACGAAGGTGCTGTTGAAGGTGGCGCCGGGATTGGCCGCCGCGCCGCAGGTGGGCCCGTTTGCCCCGCTGATGATCTGCCCGGCCGGGCAGCCCGCGCTGGTGACGGCGCCGCCAAACCAAGGCTTGCCCACGAAGTTGAAGTGCTGGTTGGTGTGCACCGGGCCGCTGAACAGCGTGCGGCTGGTGAAGTAGATCCCGCTGCCGCTGCTTTCAGCCTGGGCGCTGAGGTAATGGTGGTTCGTAAACAGCGCGTTGGGGGCCAGCGAGGGCCGCCGGATCAGCAGGTTCAGTTCGTTTTGCCCGGGGCGCACTGTCAGGCGCCGGGTGGCGCCGCCGGCTTCACCTGTGATTTTGGCCGTGGGCACCTCAAAGAAGACCCGGTAGGCTACCGGGCTGTCCTTGACCACGCGTGTGGGTTGCAGGCCGTAGTTCACGCGGTAGCTGGCGCCGTTCTGGGTGCCGCTGAGCAGCACGCCCGCCGTGCCAGAAAACAGGTCCGACCAGAAGCGGCTGCGCTCTGTTTCGGTGGTGCCGGGCATGCCGGCGGCGGCGAACTGGGCCGCGCCCGTGCCCCGCAGCAGCACACTCACGCGGGGGTTGAGGGGTGTGGTTTCATTCAGGCCCTCGGCCCGCGTGCTCAGGTTACAGACCTCGGCGCCGTTGGGCAGGGCAGCGGGCAGGCTGCTCAGGCCACACAACGCGGCAATGTCCGCTTCAATCTGCGGAATGGTGATGTTGGTGGGATACTGGGCGCTGCCAATCAGAATCTGGGCCGTGCGCAGCCGCGCCTGAACCCGCGCCACGCCAGATTCGGCGGCGTATTGGGCGCGCAGGGTGGCTTCCTGGTCACTGCTGGAACGGCGGGTGGACAGCGTAACCTGCGCGGTCACGCTCATGATGACGGCCAGCATCAGCATCACCATCAGCAGGGTCACGATCAGGGTCGCGCCCTGGGTGCGGTGGTTCGGCGGCATAGCCCCCAGTATGAAAGGCCGGTGCGAAAAATCTCACCCCCCGTTCTGGGGCGTGTGGAAAATCCTAAACTTGGTTGGCAAGTTGTCAGATTTCTGTTAGAGGGGCGGTCAGTTGGTCTGTGCCTGGTCAGCAAGGGACGAAGCAGGGCCCATACGGCTTCCGGATCATCCGTGACAACCCCGCCGCGTCGCTCCGGTGCGTTTGCTCCTCTCCGTCACCGCTCTTCCTTCTCTGTCGCGCCGCTCCGCGAGCCCCTCGCGTTGGGTTGATCAGTTATGGGACAACTGATTAACCGGAATCCTTATCAGTCGGCTACCGCCCGCGAATCCGTTCCAGCAGCGCGGTGCAGCGTTCCTCGCGCTGGCGCCCGGCGGCCTTAGCCCAGGCACTGGCCGAACCCACCGCGAAAAAGCGTTCACGGGCCCGGGTGAGCGCCGTGTACACCAGATTGCGGCTCAGCATGGGCATGTGCACCTCGTGCAGCACGCCCAGCACGGTGCCCCATTCGCTGCCCTGGGCGCGGTGCACCGTCAGGGCGTAGCCCAGTTGCAGGTTGAACAGTTCGGCGCCTGCCAGTTCCACCACGTTGCCGTCAAAGTCCACGGTCAGGCGCCCGCCGCCATCTTTCAGCACCGTGCCCACGGTGCCGTTAAAGACCTCGTTGGTGTAGTCGTTTTTCGTCTGCACCACCACGTCTCCGGCGCGGGCCTGCCCGTCGGCAATGCGCACGCCGCCCTCGCCGGGGTTAAAGAGGCTCTGCAGGTGGTGGTTGAGCATTTCCACGCCCAGCGGCCCCTTGCGCATGGGGGTCAGCACCTGCACCTGCCCCGGTCCGCCCAGATCGCGCACCAGCAGCGCCACGCGCCGCGCGCCGGTGTCTGGCTCGGTTTCGCTGAGGTTCAGGCGGGGGTCACCCCACACCGGGGGCTGTCCAGTGAGCAGGCCGTGGGCCGCGCGGATAATCGGGTTCTGCGCCGCCTGACGGTACACCTGGGTCAGGCGCACGGTGGGGGCCACCTGGGTCAGCGCGTGCAGGGGCAGGCCCGCGTCCACCGGGGGCAGCTGGTCGGTGTCGCCCACCAGCAGCACCCGGGCTCCGGGCGGCACCGCCGAGAGCAGCGAGAGCATCAGCCCGTCGCCGCACATGCTCACCTCGTCCACGATCAGCAGGTCGTAGGGCGCCGGCTCCAGGTGGTTGTGCCGGAAGCCCGCCGGGCCGTACCCCAGCAGGCGGTGAATGGTGCTGGCGGTGCGGCCCGTAACCTCGCCTAGCCGCCGCGCGGCCTTGCCGGTGGGGGCGCACAGGCCCACCTCCAGGCCCAGCTTCTCGGCCAGATCGGCCACCGCGCGGGTGGTGGTGCTCTTGCCGGTGCCGGGGCCGCCCGTCAGCACCACCAGACGGTGGTCTTCGAGCAGATTCAGCACGCTGGCCTGTTCCTCGGATAGGCCTTTGGCCGCGCCCCGGGGCACCGTCCAGTCCTGCCCAGCCGGCGGGGTGGCCAGCAGGGTGCGGATCAGGCCGGCCAGCTTTTTCTCGGCGCGCAGCACCGGGGGCAGGTAAATGCGGCTGGGGTCATGCAGGGCGTCTTCGGTGTCCAGCAGGGGCGGGGCGTCGTCGGTCAGGCGGCCCAGTTCCACCGCTGTGTCCACTGCCAAGCGGGCCTGCGCGGGGGTCACGCGGGTGTAGTGCGCCACGCCCTTCTCGGCCCGGCCCCGGGGCAGGTACGAGTGCCCGCCCTGCTGCGCGGCCTGCTGCAGCGCGTAGACGGCGGCGGCCGTCAGGCGCCGGGGGTCGTCCAGCGCGCCGCCCCGGGCCTGCCACAGCTTGTCGGCGGTGACAAAGCCAATGCCTTCCACTTCTGTCAGCGCGAACAGATCGGCTTCCAGGCGTTCCAGGGCGGTCTCGCCAAAGTGTTTGACCGCCCGCTGCGCCTGCGAGATGCTCAGGCCCAGGCCCTGCAAGCCGGCCAGCAGGCGCCGCTCCAGGCCCTGCTGCGACCAGCTCTGCACCATCTTGTGCAGGGTGCTTTGTGTCACGCCGGGCACCTGAAGCAGGCGCTCGGGTTCGGTTTCCAGCACGTCGAAGGTGCCGGGCCCAAAAGTCTTGGCAATGCGCCCGGCCAGCACCTTGCCCACGCCGCCCACGCGCGCTTCCAGGTAGGCCGCCACCCCGGCTTCGGTGAGGTCGGCGGGCTGGGCTTCCAGGACCATGTTCAGCACCCGGTACTGGTAGCCGTATTCGCGGTGCTCTTCCATCAGCACCTCGGCGCTGAAGGTGTCGCCCGCTTCCAGGGGTGGCATCACGCCAATCACGGTGGCGTCGGGGTCCTCACCCTCTGTGTTGCGAATACGGGCCGACATGACCGTAAAGCCGGATTCGGCGCGAAACCGCACCTTGTTGACGCCGCCAGACACGCGGAAAGCTTCAGTGGGAGGGGCGGCCGACATGAGACTCACAGCATAGCGTGGCCCATGCCATTTCGTCGTGAGCGGAATGGCACACTGGGGACGTGCTCCCCGACGCTTTCACCGCGCGCACCCCAGAACAGGCCCGGCTGCTGCTGGCCGAAGACGCCCTGGACGTCCTGGGCCCCCTCGTGCCCCAGGCCCTCAGCGCCAGTGAGGTCGCGCGGCGCTGCGGGCGCCCGCTGAAAACCACACACCACCACCTCACGCGGCTGCTGGGGGCCGGGTTGGTGACGGTGGCGGGCGAGCGGCCCCGGGATGGGCGCCCCATCAAGCTGTACCGCGCGGTGGCCCGCACCTTCCGGGTCCCCTTTGCCCTCACGCCGCACGCCACGGTCGAAGAACTGCTCGCCCGCGTGGGCACCGTTTTTGTTCAGGAGGTCACCCACGAATTGGCGCGGCTGTTTGCGGGGGACAGCGGCACCGAACTGATAATGGCCACCGACGCGCTGGGCCAGCTGGGTATGAGCGTGGCGCCGCAGACCCTGAGCGGGGCACCCCCCCACGGCGCCGTGGGCAACATGGGGCGCCGGACCCTGACCCCGCAGAGCCAGCGCGAACTGGAAACGCGCCTGCGCGACCTGCTGGCCTGGGTGGACGGGCAGGCGACCGCCGACCAGGCGGCCCCGGGTGCTCAGCCCTGTCTACTGGGGTTGCTGTTCACGCCGGTGCAGGGGGGCCATGAGCCATGAGCCATTTTCCCTCACGGCTTGGCGGGGAGGGGGGCAGTGACAGGGCTGGGCAGAGCCGCACTCCGGTCATGGCGCAGCAGGCCGGCCCACACTGGGGCGGCCAGCAGGGACAGCGCGCCTGCCACGGCGAACACGGTGGCGATGGGCACTCGGTCCGCCACCGGGGCCAGGGCCAGCAGGACCAGGGGCATCCCGGCCATGCTCACCATCGTCAGCAGGCTGCCCACGCGGCCGTAAAAGGCCGGGTCCACGCGCTGCTGGAAAATCACCCCAATCGAGACATTGGTGGCGGCATTGAACAGGCCCAGCAGGGCGGCCAGCGCGTACATCTGCCCGGCACTCTGCGACAGGCTCAGGGCCAGCACCGCCGCGCCCATGCCGGCTAAACCCCACACGCTCAGGCGTGCGGGCGACAGCCGCTGTCCCAGCGCCGCCAGGGTGAAGCTGCCCAGGGCCAGCCCCCCCAGCATCAGGCCGAAGAACAGACCGAAGCCCTGCGCGCCGGCCCCCAGGGCGCTCATGCGGGCGGGCAGCAGCATCTCCAGCGGCGCGAACGAGGCGTTCAGCAGGAACGCCAGCGCGGGCAAGCCCAGAATCAGGGGGCTTTGCCGGGCATAGGCCAGCCCCGCGCCGAAGTCGGACCAGAACGACGGCCGCGCCGCCTGGGCCGCGCGGGCTGGCAGCTGCACCAGCAGAAGCAGCCCTGCAAACAGCAGGAACGAGGCGCCGTCCAGCAGCAGGGCGGGCGCGCTGCCCAGGGTGCCCACCAGCATCCCGCCGCCCACCAGCCCCACCAGTTGCATGGTCTGCGCGGCGCCCTGCATCAGCCCGGCGGCGCGCTGCACCTGATCCGGCGGCACCAGCCGGGGCGTAATGCCCATGCTGGCCGGCCCGTAAAACGCGCCGATCAACCCGGTCAGCAGGGACGCGGCGTAGATGACGCCCAGGGGCACCTCGCCCCGCAGGGCCAGCAGGCCCACGCCCAGTTGCAGCAGCCCGCGCAGCACGTTGCCCAGCACCAGGGGCAGGCGCAGCGGCAGGCGGTCCACCAGCGTGCCGAACAGCGGGGCAAGCAACCCCGGCAGCAGGGCCAGGGCAAGGTTTACACCCATCAGACCCGCGCTGCCGGTCTGGTGCAGCACCAGAAAGCTGGTGGCGATCCCGGCCAGGGCGGTGCCCAGGGCACTCTGGGCGCTGCCCAGCCACCACAGCACAAACGAGCGGTTCCACAGGCGGTCCGGGGCCGGGGTTGGGGCAGGCGGCAGCGTCATGGCCCCAGCGTGCGCCCCGGGCTACTCCAGGTGCGAGGCCCGGCGTGAAGTAGGGGGACAGGGCCCCGGGGCTGGCCGGCAAGGGGGCCGCTGTTGCGCGGCACCCCCCTCCTGCGGCGCTTCGACTTCTCCTTTCAGTGCAGCGGCACGTGGCCGGGGAAGCCAATCACCCAGTCCAGCAGGTCGCCCACCATGGCGCTGGCGGTGACCATGCCGCCCGCGCCGCCGCCGGCAAACAGCAGGGTGCCGCATTCCTCACCCTCGTACACCATGGCGTTGCGGCCCGCACCGCCGTTACACAGCGCGTGGCTGTCGGGCAGGGACTGCGGCGACACCCGGCCCCGCCAGCTGTCGCCCTCGCGCGCCAGTTCGGCCACCAGCTTGATGCGTTCGCCCCGGGCACGCGCCGCCTGCACGTCGTCCAGGGTCACGCCTTCAATGCCCTGCACCTCCACGTCCTCGTAGCGGAAGTTACCGTCGGCACAGAAGCGGGCCAGCACGGTCAGCTTGTGGGCGGTGTCGAAGCCCCCCACGTCCAGCGTGGGCGGGTCCTCGGCGTAGCCCAGGGCCTGCGCTTCGGACAGGGCCTGCTCGTAGGATTTGCCGCCCTCCATCTGGTTCAGGATGTAGAGGCAGGTGCCGTTCAGGACCGCCTGCAGGCGGGTAAAGGTGCTGGCGCGCAGCACCGTGCTCATGGGGCCAATCACCGGGGTTCCGGCCATGACCGAAGCCTCGTAGTACAGCTTGCCGTTCAGGGCGTACTCGCGCAGGTCGTCCCAGCGTTCGGCCAGCAGCGCCTTGTTGGCGGTGATCACCGGCCGCCCGGAGCGCAGGTAGGGATGCAGCAGGGCCAGGGGCCGCTCAACGCCGCCCATCGCCTCAATCACCACGCCGCACTCCTGCAAGAAGGCGGGGTCCGCCGTCAATGGGGTGCCGGGGGGGCAGTCGCGGGGCTTGCCCGGGTCACGCACCAGCACCCCGGCCACCTCAATCCGCACGCCCAGGTCGGCAAAGATGGCGGCGCGGCGCTCGATCAGGGTCAGCACATTCTGGCCCACGGTGCCGCAGCCCAGCAGCCCCACAGTCACGGTTCTCATGCGCCCGACTGTAGCGCCGCCCGGCACAAAGGCCGGGGACCGGGTTAGACGCATGGCGAGAAAAGTACGTGCCGTGTGGTGGACTTCTCTCGATCAGAAAGACTTACGGAGCGGCAAAGCAAGGCGGAGCCGTGACGCATGTCCGAGCATTGAACCAGGAAGTCGCTGCAGAACAGAGGCAGCCCGTTCGATACGCGTTACCGTGAATAGGGGTTGACTCAGAGAGCAAAAAATGCGAAAGGGACGGTGCTTATGGGGCGTCCCGATCTCGCTTTATTGCCGCTGAGTGTTGCCGTTACCCTGCTGAGCCGCTGTATTCAGCCGCACATTCCGCCCAAGCTCATCCATTCCCACGAGAAGATCTCGGACGCGGACCTGTTGGCGGTGGCGCTTCTCCAGAAGCTGCACAAGGTGTCGTATTTCAGCTGCTGGTGGCGCTTTCTCAAACTCAACCATTTCCCGCACTCTCCGTCTGATCCCCAGGCCCACATCCGGCTCGTCCGGCTGACCCCGGTGATCGAACAGCTTGCTACAGAAGTCCAGCACTGGACCTCGTCGTCGTGGATTCGCAGCCCCTGCCCGTCTCGACATTTAAGCGCGCTCCACGGTGCAAATTTCCTGGCGCCCGATATGGGTTCAGCACCGCTGGACCGGTTTACGGTTTCAAGCTGCCTGCCTGGTGCACCCTGAATGGCAAGATCGCCAAGTACGAGATTCGCCCCGCAAATCAGCACGATTTCAGCGTGCTCTGCGAGATGAACTAAGATTGGCCCTCTTATGGAGGCCCAAAGCAGATTGGGGATTAAGGGCTATCAGTCAGGGACGTGTCTGACGCCACCCAAGGTCAATGCCAGACGAGATGATTTGCGATGGAGAGCTGAGTACGGCGCTGCCGGGACGTGCGTGGGATCCGCGTTCTCCGTGCTGGTCGGGGAGGGACTGTGCTGAGGTCAGGTCAAAACGTATCTCAACCTGCGGCTCAAGGTTGCGCTGACTATCGTGGCGCATCACCTAAAATTCCTTGATTTCAACAGCTGATGGCCTTTCAACCAACCCCAACGCCCAAGGAGTCGCTCAGGATGGTCACACCGTCTAAGTTCTTCACGCGAAAATCTCCTTCCTAAGAACATCGAAGGGTGACACAATCCTGTGTATAGCCCTGGGTGCACGACGATGCTGACCACGAGTTGCCTGCATGACAGTGGCCTCAGGAGACTTCCATGCGCTGGACCTTATTCGCCGTTCTGACCACTGCTGTTCTCAGCGCCTGCTCCAGTTCGTCTTCAACACCAACCCCCAGTCACTCGGCTTCTCTCCGGCCTCTGTGGCAACTCAAACTGCCAGCCAGCGCCCATCCTGCCCTGAGCGAAGGTGCGTACATCAGCCAGGAACTCAATGACCGCATGACCAAGGTTCTCGGTACTGTGGCCGTGGACACCGCGACCCAACAGGTCCTGTGGCGCCGCCCCTACCCCAGTGAGACGGGCACCACCAACGCAGCGGACATCACAGGCAACTACAGCGCCACTCACGCTGGCCTGCTGATCTCCTACCACTACACCGACGGTCTGATCGTGCGCGAGCCACGGACCAATATCGTGCGAAAAACGATCCCGCTCCCAGATGAGGTCGTTCGTGAAGATGGAACGCCTTCAAACATCCACGAGCTGGTGACGCTGGGTGATCTGATGATTCTCCGCATGACCCGCTACCTCATCGCGTATGACATGGATGACCTGATCAATCCAGCCCAGGTTCAGGTCACACCCGTGTGGCAGCAGACTCATGAGCATGAGGGTCCCCTGCGGAGGTCGCTCGATAACGTGGCGCTGGACACCACGACAGGCACGCTGGCGTACGGGCTGGTGGAAGTCAATCAGGCCGCCCGCACCAGCCGGACGACGGTACGGGTGCTGGAGGCCCGCACGGGGACACTGCGTTGGGAACGACGGTTACAAGACAGTTCCACGTATGCGTACCCTGTGGGCTCAGTCATTGGAACCGGCAGCGGCATGGTGGTGGCGAACTTGGATGGCACCAACCGCTTCCAGGGCTTCCGGCAGGAGACGGGGGAGCCGGTCTGGACCAGCCCGCCGTTCACTTGTCCGGGTGGTGCGACGACTCTCTACGCGTTTTTAGACGTGCACGACTCACACGTACTTGCCGTGCCCCGTGGTGATCATTGCTTCAGTTCCTGGAATGTGCAGACCGGCGCTCAGGAGTGGGTGTTCGATGCACCGGTGGGGCACCATGCGAGCTTTGTTCAGCATCCACTGGTGCTCAACGGCGTGGTGTATGCCAGCAACAACACCTTCTGGGCCATTGATGCGGCGTCCGGAACAGTGCTGGGACACAGTGGAGACCTGGGTGATACGCAGTTCGTGAAAGGCACGCCGAAGTACGACGCCCGGAATAACCAGATTCTCGTGTGGGGGCAGACGCTGAACGCGTTCCGTCCAGTCCGCTAATCCAATCTTTCAACTCCTATTCGCGGTGGGTTGTTTCAGCGCTGGATCGGTAAGGGTACGTTTCAGCTGGCGCGTTTCACTGGAGATGGGTCTCTCCCTTCTTTTGGGGGACTCGCAGAGCGGCGCCGCCGAGGCTGGACTTGGAAAGCGGCGGAGCAATGGGAGTAGCGGGCCTGTCGTCCCACACGGCGGATTTGCAGGGGTCGTGTCGGCGGCTCTCCAAACTGTCCGCCCCCTTGCTCCGCCAGACCCGGCCTGCCCCATCACGCCCGCCAACCCTCCCAAACGTAAGGAATTCACGCGGGTGCCGTGTCAGCTGCGCGATATGGCTGGACGCTAGACTGCGCCTATGTTGCCTGTGTCCACCTTCTGTATCTTCCGTCTGCCTGGGGTGTCCCGGCGTCGGCGCGGCTGGCGAACGTGAGCGCCCGGCTCTCGGCCCTCGCCTCCGAATTCGGGATGGTCGAGCGTGCGTTGGGCGACCCTGCCGCCCTGGCTGATCCACGCGAGTACGCCCGGCTGACGCGCCGCCACCGCGAACTGCTGCCCCTGATGACCGTGCTGCGCGAGCGCGAGCAGGTGGACGCCGACCTTGCGGGCGCCCGCGAACTGCTCGCGGACCCCGATATGCGTGACCTCGCCGCTCAGGAGATTCAGCAGCTCGAAGCCCGGGCGGCCGAACTGGAAGGCGAACTGGTGGTGCTCCTGCTGCCCACCGACCCCGACGACCAGAAGGACGTGATTCTGGAGCTGCGTGCCGGGGCCGGCGGCGCCGAGGCCGGGCTGTTCGTGATGGACCTGCTGCGCCTGTACACCCGCTACGCCGAGGGCGCGGGCCTACGCCTAAATGTGCTGGACGCCAGCGAGAGTGACCTGGGCGGCGCCAGCAAGGTGGTGGCCGAGGTCACCGGCGACGGCGCCTTCCGCGCCTTCAAGTGGGAGCGCGGCGTGCACCGCGTGCAGCGCGTGCCCGCCACCGAAAGCCAGGGCCGCATTCACACCAGCACGGTCACCGTGGCCGTGCTGCCCGAAGCGGAAGTGGGCGAGGTGCAGCTGGACCTGAGCGAGGTGCGCATTGACGTGTTCCGCTCGCAGGGCGCGGGCGGACAGGGCGTGAACACCACCGACTCCGCCGTGCGCGCCGTGTACCGCCCCGGCACCCCCGACGAGATCATGGTGGTGTGCCAGGACGGCCGCTCGCAGATCAAGAACCGCGAAAAGGCCCTGCAGGTGCTCGCCGCGCGCCTCGCCGAGCGTGAACGCGCCGCCCGCGAGGCCCAGGAGCGCAGTGACCGCGCCGCGCAGGTGGGCACGGGCGAACGCAGCGAGAAGATCCGCACCTACAACTACCCGCAAAACCGCGTGACCGACCACCGCCTGGAAGGGGAGAGTAAAAACCACCCCCTGGACACGGTGATGACCGGGGCCCTGGCGCCGGTCGTGGCGGCGCTGGCCCGCGCGCAGCGCGAGCGGCAACTGCTGGAGATGGCTGGGGAGGAGCAGCATGGGGCGGCGTGACCTGCTGGTGGCCGCCGGTATTTTGCGCGACCGCTTTGGGCGGGTGCTGCTGGTGGGCAACGACTGGCAGGGGCACGGCCGCGTGCGCCACACCCTGCCCGGCGGCGTGGTGGAACACGGCGAAACCCTCCCCGAAGCCCTGTACCGCGAGATCTACGAGGAAACCGGCCTGAAGCTCACCGGCATCAAGCACATGGCCTACACGGTGCATATCGAAGACGAGCGCCGGGGCGAGCGGGCCATCGCCGTGGCCTTTGAAGCCACCTGGGACGGCCTGCTCAACCCTGCCGACCCCGACGGCTTTATTGTCGAGGCGCGCTTTTGCACCCCTGAAGAAGCCCTGGAAAAAATTGAGGCCCCGCCCATGCGCGAGCCGCTCAGCGACTACCTGAAAACGGGCGAGCCGGGCCGCTTCTATGCCTTTAAAGGCTGGGACGGACGCGGCGGCCTGCGCATCCCGGCCCTGAAGCCCAGGTCATAACGCCCGGCGGGTCAGCAGGAACCGAGTGTGGAGAAGTCATCTCTCCACACTCGGTTCTTACTGAGGGCCAACGCCGCGCCCGGCCCTCTACATGCCTCTTTACACGTAGTCCACGCTCAGAATCTCGAATTCGGCGGTGCCTTTGGGCAGTTGCACCGTCACCTTCTCGCCCGCCTTCTTGCCGCTCAGGGCCTTGCCGATGGGGCTGGCGTCGCTGATCTTGCCTTTGAGCACGTCCACCTCGTAGGTGCCCACCAGTTCAAAGTGGTGCTCCTTGCCCTTGGCGTCTTTCACGCGCACCCTGGCGCCCAGGCCCGCGCCGCCCGAGGCATCCTCTTCGATGATCAGGGCGCGTTCCAGCTGGCTTTCCAGTTCGGCAATGCGGGCCTCGTTCTCGCTTTGCTGCATGCGGGCTTCGTCGTAGGCGGCACTTTCGCGCAGGTCGCCGTCCTCAATGGCGCGGCCCATGTTCTCGGAGATCTCCTCGCGCTTGGTGGTTTTCAGGTAATGCAGCGTTTCGAGCAATTTGTCATACCCACGCTGGGTCATGGTGATGCGGTCTTTGGTCATAGACGGTCAAGTATAGGCCCCGGCGCCAACCGGCGCGGTGTGAGATGAACCGGGAAGCCCAGGACGAGCCGCCGACCGGTGCCCTCTCTCCTCCCGCCCGCGCGGGCCGCTTCTGGCCACCTTTCCCGCCGCGTTCTCTAAAGACCAAGCTCAGCCGTGTCCCACCCGGCGCAGGCCGGGCGCGGGCTAGCGTGGGGCCATGACCCGAGACGACCGAGTGGACAGAGACGGCGGCTACGCCCCCGAGGGCGAGATTCGTGACGACGGCACCACGGGCGAACTGCTGCAGGAAAAGATGGTGGCCGAAAGCCTGCTGCACGAGGACGTGATGGGGGAGAGCGTGAACCCCAATGACCAGCCCGGCTTCAACGATGGCCGCCTGGGAGGCCGCGACTTCGAGGACCGTCAGGGGGTGCCCAACAACACGGGCGACAGCGATCTCGAAGGCCGCGCGGCCGGTGGCGATGGCACCCACCGCAGCGGCGGTATTGACGGCGGTCCCGAGCGCACCACGCCGCTCCCCGGCACCGACAAGTAAGACTGGTTCTATCCGTGCAAAAGAGCGGACCGCCACTCCACGAGGGCGGTCCGTTCTCTGTGCTGCTGGTCTCTTACGGAATGTCGTTGCCAATGCCCAGGTTCTCGGCCACGGCCTTTTGCACCTGCTTCTGCGTGTCCATGACCTCTACGGCCACACGTTCGCCGCCTTCCAGGTCCATCACGAAGTGGTCACCGTCCAGGCGCACCCTCGAGAGAATCTGCTCCTCGCCTTCGGGGCGGGTGGCGGCGCGCAGTTCCACGAAGCGGCGCATGGGCGTGCGGATCACCTTGGGCGCCAGAATCTCTTCCACCTGGAAGATGCCCCCAGAGTTGTTCATGGTCACGCTGATCAGCACCGGCTTGTCACGGCCGCGCTCAATCACCACCTGGTCCACCGCCAGGGCGCTGATGGAATGAATGTCCACGCTGCCCATCGAAAAGGCCTTGCGCCCCCGCCCCTTGGTGATGTCGGTGCCGTCGGCCACGGCGGTGATGCCGCCTTCAATGGTCAGCGGCGCCGGGCTGAGGTCGTGGCAGTTGATGGCCCCCAGAATGAAGGACCGCACCTTGGTGCGCTTGAAGGGGTCCGGGTACAGCGGCCCCATGATCCGGTCCACGATGGGCAGCGCCAGGGCAATCCCGTGCGCCTCGTGGCCCACCCGGTGCACCTGATTGCCAATGTCGTGCAGCATGGTGCCCAGAATCACAGCCAGAAACACGTCGTCGGCGTCGCCCACCCCGCTGTCCATGATGTCGGGCTTGACCCCGCCTTCCAGCAGCAGTTCGGTGATCGCCATGCTGGCCGCGCCAGTGATAAAGGCGTGTACGCGGCCGTGGTCGTTGTACCCCAGCTTGCGCATGGTGATGTAGTTGGCCATGTCCCAGTGGGCCAGGGCCTCGGGGTCGGCGCGCAGGGCCTCGTAGGCGGCCAGCGCGCGGGGGTACTCCTGCAGGTCGGTGCGGATGGCCTGATTGGCTTCTTCAATCAGCTTGGCGCGCGGCGTGGTGAACTCCACCACCCGGGCGGGCGGCACCCCCTCCCGCCCCGCCACATCGCTGACCTTGCCGCCTTCGACACTCAGGCGGAACTTCTGCTCGCCCCCCTGCACTTCGGCGCCGCCGTCCTCACTCACCCTGGAACTCCGCGCGGCGCTTGTTCAAAAAGGCGTCCACCCCCTCGCGGAAATCCTTGGTGGCGACCGTCATGCCAAACAGGTCGGCCTCGATTTCCAGCCCGCCTTCCAGGGTGCTGTCCAGGCCCCGGCGCACCGCTTCTTTCACCAGCGACAGGGCGATAGGGGCGTGCCGCAGCATGCTCTCGGCCACCTCGCGCGCCTTGGCCAGCGCGTCGTCGGCCACGTAGTTCACCAGGCCCATCGTCAGGGCCTCGTCGGCCTTCACCTGCCGCGCGGTCAGCATCAGGTCCAGGGCGCGTCCGGCCCCCACCAGGCGGGCCAGCCGCTGGGTGCCGCCAAAGCCCGGAATCAGGCCCAGGCTGACTTCTGGCAGGCCCAGGCGAGCCGTGGTGGCGGCCACGCGCACATCGCAGGCCAGGGCCAGTTCCAGACCGCCACCCAGTGCAAAGCCGTTCACGGCGGCAATCACCGGAATGGGTAGCGAGGCGATCTGGTGCATCACGTCCTGCCCAGCCAGCGACATCTCGCGCCCGTCGTACACCCCTTCCAGGTTGGTGAATTCGCTGATGTCGGCGCCCGCCACAAAGGCTTTGTCGCCCGCCCCGGTGATGATCAGCGCGCCCACCTCGGCGTCTTCCACGATCAGGTTCACGGCCTGGGCAATTTCAGACAGGGTGTCAGCGTTCAGGGCGTTCAGGGCTTTGGGGCGAGCAATGGTCAGCACCGCAATGGGGCCATGCTGGTCAATCTGCACGTTGTTGAATTCAAATTCGTCCAGCTGCGTCATGGGATTCATCCTGCCACAAGGGACCGCCCGGCAGCCGATGATGCCGCCCGGGCCCCAGTGCATGAATCCCTGCTCAAGAGGGCAGGAAACGTGGGGGATGGGGCTGGTCCAGTGGGCTGTCATCGAGACGTGGCACAGACCTGTGGGGTTATGGCGGTCTCTTCCTCATTGTTCGGGAGAGCCAGTGGTCGCTACGCGGTCTGGAATGGGCCAAGGGAGCGTCCCTGTGCCGCTTTCTCCACCAAGGTCTCCGACTTGTGACCTCGGTAGAGCAACGGCCGCGCGGTGCTCGAAAGCCGCAGTGGGCCGCACAATCGCCCACGTTTCACGCCAGCTGCAACAGGTGGCCTACGGCCCTCGCCTCCACGCACAAGTAAGCCGCCGGCCCAGAGTGATCTGAAGCCGGCCGTTAAGGTTGTGTGTCTAAAAGGTTTTCAGCCTTGCGACTCGCGGGCGGCCAGGGTCACAATCGCTTCCAGGGCCACGCGCACCATCCGGTCCACCCCGGCGGCCAGCACGTCGTCGGGCACCAGCTGGGGGTCGCCAATGTCGTTGCTGCAGGCGGTCAGGCACGCCGCGCGCAGGCCGCGCTGGGCGGCCACCAGGAAGATGGCGCTGGCTTCCATCTCAAAGCCCAGCACGCCTCGCCCCGCCCACAGCCGCGCGTGTTCTGGCGTGCTGGCGTAGAACGCGTCCTCGGTCATGATCAGGCCCACGTGGTGCGGGGCCCCCTGCGCGCGGGCGGCCTGCACCGCCGCCTCATTGACCTCAAAGCTGGCGGCCGGGGCGTAAGGGGCGCCCCCCAGCAGCTGACGGGTGGTGCCGTCGTTGGGCACGGCGGCCGTGGCGATCACCAGGTCGCCGGGGGCCACGCTGGGGGTGGCGCCGCCCAGGGTGCCCACCCGGATCAGGGTGCGGGCGCCCAGGCGCGCCAGTTCCTCGGCCACGATGGCGGCGCTGGGACAGCCCATCCCGGTGGTCTGCACGCTGACCGGCACGCCCTGGTAAGTGCCGGTAAAGCCCAGCAGCTGGCGGTGAGAGGTGTACTCCCGTACGCCCTCCAGATAGGTCTGGGCAATGTGACGCGCCCGGTTCGGGTCACCGGGCAGTAGAACAAACGGGGCCACGTCGCCGGGCACGCCTCGCACGTGAATCTGACTCATGCGGCGAGTATAGGGAGAATCACACCCACACCAGACTTCATGAGAATCCACCTGACCCCCCGTCCAGCTGAGCTCGAATCCCATCCATACGGGGTTCGTGCAACAGGCAACGCCTCTCATAGATGTCAATGGTTACGGAGCCGACAGCTTTCTCATGAAGGAGACCATTTTGGTCCTCGTGCTGGGCAAGTCTGGGCTCATCACCTCGTGTGCATTCTCACAATGCGCTCCATCTAAAGATGGGGATCAGGTGGCGCTCATCTGGCGGCCGGTCAGCGGCAGCTCTCTGGCGCCCAGTTCACAAAGGGCTCACAGCCCCTGCCTACGGTGAACCCAGGAAGACAGGTCACGTTCTGAGTTGCCGACCTGCCTTTGAGCACCCAAGGAGACCCCCCATGCACAAATCGTTGATCCTCGCGTCCACCCTGGCCCTGAGCCTCGGCGCTGCCAGCGCCCAGACCGCCCCCGCTACCTCTGCGCCCGCCCAGGTCACCCTGAGCGACGTGCCTGCCGGTCACTGGGCCAAGGACGCCGTGGACCGCATTGTGCAGTGCGGTCTGATTCAGGGTTTCCCCGATGGCACCTTCCGTGGCAATGAGAACCTTACGCGCTACCAGGCCGCGCTGATCTTCTACCGCGCCCTGCAGGCCGGCGCCCTGGCCAACTGCGGCTTTAACGCGGGCGACATGACCGCCATCGCCAACGGCATGCAGGAAGTCAGCACGGAGCTGGCTGCTATCGCCACCCGCGTCACCGACCTGGAGCGCCTGAGCGCCGAGCAGCAGGCCCGCATTGACGCGCTGGAAGCCCGCATCAACGGCCTGGGCACCGGCACGGGCGCCGCCTCGGCCGATGTGGCCGCGCTGCAGGCCCGCATTGACGCGCTGGAAGCCGCCATCCGCAACATTCCTGCCGGCCCCGCCGGCCCGGCGGGCCCCGCTGGTCCTCAAGGCCCGGCCGGTCCCCAGGGTCCTGCCGGCCCGGCGGGCCCCGCCGGCACTAGCGCCAGCGGCACGGTGACCACCACCCCCACCACGCCCCCCACCACCGTGGTGATCGGCGAGCCCACCCCCACCGAAGTGGCTCCTAGCCGTGGCCTGTACGCCGGGATCGCCTTCGGCGCCAAGTCGGCCGGCGCCGGCTCCGAGTGCCTGTCGCTGGGCAGCGGTGCCAACCGCACCCGCGTGAACTACTGCTATACCGGCACGGCGATGGTGGGCTCCAGCAACGTGATTGGCCCCATCGGCGCCCGCGCCGCTGTGGAATACACCCCGGCCTTCAACGCCATCAGCGCCGATGTGAATGCCACCTACGAGATCAACACGGGCGCTGGCCTGACCCCTTACGTGGGCGCCGGTCTGGGTCTGACCAGCGGTTACGTGCGTGGCTCGGAAACGGCGAGCGCCACCGACGTCTACGCCAACGTGTTGCTGGGCGCCGACTACCGCGTGACCGACAGCATCTCGGTGTTCGTGGAAGGCAATGGCCGCTACTACTTCAGCAACAAGGGCGCGGCCACGGGCCTGCCCAGCACCTCCACCAACGGTGGCTTCAACGGCGGCGTCAAGGCCGGCCTGAAGTTCTACTTCTAACCCCACCGTCAACAAGGGCCCTCCCGTGCGGAGGGCTCTTTTTTTCGGCCCAGGGCGGGCTACACTGGAGGGATGCGCCTCGTTTCCTTTCTTCAGGTGCTGTTCCTGCTGGGCCTGCTGGCCTACCTGGCGCTGGTGACCCTGGAAAACCCTGGACTGGTGCGCCTGCCGCTGCCGCTGGGGAGCGGCGAGTTCACCCTGTCGGTGGGGGCTGGGGTCACGGTCTTTTTGCTACTAGGGGCCGCGTTCATGGGCCTGCTGCTCTTGCCTGGGCTGTGGAGCGAGCGCCGTCGCCGGGGCCACGAGGCCCGGCTACGCCGTGAGGCTGAAGCGCGCCTGACCGCCACCCTGCAGGCCCGCTTGGGCGCCGCCGCCCTGTCCGAGGCCCCGCGAGAGGGCGGGGCGTGAGCGCACTCCGGGGGACCGCCGCCCAGCCGCAGTGGGTGTTGGCGGTGCCCAGCAGCCGCGCCCACCTGCTAGACACCATGCGCACCTGGGGCGTGGCCCCCCCGCTGGCCCAGGCACTGGCAGGCCGTGGTTTAAGCCCGGCGTTGCTGGCCCCGCCCCTGACCCTGACTCCCAATCCGGCTCTGCGCGAAGCAGCGGTGCGGATCGCGGCGGCCATCCGGGCGGGCCAGCGCATCCGCATTCACGGCGACTACGATGCCGACGGCGTGAGCGCCACCGCCGTGCTGGTCCTGGGCCTGCGTGAACTGGGCGCCGAGGTGCATGGGTTCATCCCGCACCGCCTGAACGAGGGCTACGGCCTGCACCCGGACAAGGTGGAGGAGCACGCCGCCGCCTGCGACCTGCTGGTGACGGTGGACTGTGGCGTGACCAACCACGCCGAGGTGCGCGCCCTGCTGGACCGGGGCACCGAGGTGATCGTGACCGACCACCACGCCCCCGGCGAGCAGTTTCCTGAGGCCCTGGTGGTTCACCCTCACCTCACCCACGGCTACGACGGCGGGCTGCACAACCTGACAGGCGCCGGCGTGGCCTACCACCTGCTCTGGGCGGTGCGCGAGGCCCTGGGCCTGGGCGAGCCCCGGCATCTCAGCCCGCTGGCCACCCTGGGCACCATTGCCGACGTGGCCCCCCTGATCGGCGAGAACCGCGCGCTGGTGCAAGCGGGCCTGGCCGAACTGGCGCGCACCGAACTGCCAGGGCTGCGGGCGCTGCTCGAGACGGGGCGCGTGGCCCGCCCCGGTGCGCGCGACGTGGCTTTTGTGCTGGCCCCCCGCATCAACGCGGCCGGCCGGCTGGGCGAAGCTGATATTGCCCTGGAACTGCTCACGACCAGCAGCGCCCACGACGCCCGGCGTCTGGCGGAATACCTGGAAATCCGCAACCTGGAGCGGCGCAAGCTGCAAGACGAGATGTTCGCCCAGTCCCTGACACTGGTGGATCCCAGCGACCCAGCCCTGGTGGTCACGCACCCCGACTGGCACGCGGGCGTGATGGGTATCGTGGCCAGCAAGCTGCTGGACACCTACCACAAGCCGGTGTACATCGTGGCGCAGGGCAAGGGCTCGGTACGCAGCACGCCGGGCATCAGCGCGGTGGGGGGCCTGAAATTCAGCGGCGACCTGCTGCGGCGCTACGGGGGCCACCCGGGAGCGGCGGGTTTTGCGATGGACGAGACGCACTTTGCGGCCTTCCGGGACCGGGTGCACGACTACGTGCGCCAGTTCCCCGCCCCCGTGCCGCGCGTGCGGCTGGACGCCGCGCTGCCGGCGCTGGGGGCGACCCAGGATCTGCTGGACCAGACGGCTGCGTTCGAGCCGTTTGGTGAGGGGCACCCGCTGCCCTTGTGGCACCTGCGCGACACCCTGACCGAGACGCGGCTGGTGGGCAAGCGCGGCGACAGCCTGCAGTTCAAGGTGGCGGGTCTGCGCGGCGTGAAGTTTGGCGAGACGGACGCTGCTGGCGGCGAGCGGGACCTTGCCGCCCACCTAACCGGCAGCGAGTGGCGCGGGCAGCGGCGGGTGGAAGTTCAGGGGCAGGCGCTGCGCCTGCCCGGCCCAGTGGCGCTGGACGGCCCGCCCCCCGCTTTTCCCCTGCCCCGGCTGGACCCGCGTGTGGCCCTGGCCCACCTGCGCTCCGGCGCTGCCGCCTACGCGGTGGGGGCCGTGGCCGACTATCTGCGCGACAACATGCCAGGCCTGACCCTGGTGCGGCCCGGCCAGGGCCATCCCGGCGGCGAACTGATCCTGTACACCCTGCCCGCCGAGGACGACCTGCGCCGCTGGATTCTGGGCGGTCGCGTGGCCTTCGCCTTTGGGCCCAAGACCCTGGCGGACCTGGAAGGCGCCCTGACCCGGCAGCACCTGCTGGCGCCCCCCACCAACCCCCTGCGCGAACTGGTCCCCGGCGCGGCGGCGCCGCAGTTAGAGGCCGCCGCCGATGCCTACCGCCGCTGGCAGTGGGCCCACCACTGGCGCGTGCTGGACGATGGGGGATGGGCCGCCAGCGTGCTGGCCATGCTGGGGCTGGCACAGGGAGAGCCGCAGCCAGAACTGGCGCTGGGGTGAAAAGGGCCATGAGCTCTGGGCTATGGGCCATGAGCAAGAAATGCGCTTATGGCTCCAAGGTGTGATAGGGATTGCGGTTCACCAGTTCTTCTATCACTGATGAACACGACCGGAGGGAGAAAGAAAAACGGTGACGGATAGGCGTGACAGCACTGAAGCGACGCGGAGGGGCTATAACGGGTGATCTGGAATCCGTATGACCCGTCAGTGGGGCTGAACAGCGGTGGGCTCATAGATCAGCGGCTGTCCACCCCCTGGCACTGCTAGAACGCCCCTCCCTCATGGCCCAGAGCTCAGAGCCCCTCCGCCACCTGCCGCGCCAGGGCCCAGCCGCTCAGCAGCGCCGCTTCTGCGCGCGGGCCGTGGGCATCCGGGGTGAACCAGTCGCCGCACCAGCCCAGGCCCAGGGCCGCGTCCCAGTGGCAGGGAGCGGGGGCGAGTTGGGTGGGGGTGGCAAAGCGCCAGCGGTGGGCAAAGGCCGCACGCGTGGGCAGGGCTTCGCCCAGGGCCTCCTCGGCAGCGGCCAGCAGCCGGGCGCAGACTTCTTCGGGCGGGGCGTCCAGATGGGCACGCGTCCAGTCGGCGTTCGCCTGCAGAGTCAGGGCTGGGGGGTGGCCGTGCGGACGCTTGGTGTGCTCCAGGGCCACCCACTCCAGCGGCCCGCCCGTCAGGCGGGTGGCGGGGTGGGGCCACTGGGGGGCACCGGTTAACACCGCGCCCACCGCCCAGGACGGCGCGTAGCCCACGCGGCTGGCGGCCTGGATGGCACCTTCACTGGCCGAGTCACGCAGGGTCTCGCCCAGCATCAGCGGGTCCAGCAGGGGCAGCAGTTGTGGGGCCGGCAGGTTCAGCACCAGCCGCCGGGTGGCCCAGGTCTGCCCGTCCTGGGCATGCACCTGCCAGTGGTCGCCGCGCCGCGCGAGGCTGGTGACCTGCACGCCAGTCTGAATGTCCAGCCCCCGGGCCAGCACGCGCCCCAGGGTGCTCATGCCCTCCGGGGGGGCGTAGCGGGGATGGGCATCCTGGGCCAAGTGCAGCCCGCGCCCGTCAAGGGTGGCCACCCCCCGGGTCCACACCGCGTTCCAGCCCTCGCGCACGCCGCCTTCGGCCAGGGCCACGGTGCGCGGGTGCCGGGCCGTGAAAAAGCGCGCGCCGTGGTCCAGCCGCGCGGTGGTCCCGTCTGGCAGGGCAACCCGCCGGGTGGCCGCCCGGCCCGAAACCCCCCGGCTCTTGTCCAGCACGGTGAGCGGCCCCCCGGCCTGTCCGGCGTCCCGCGCGAAGGCCAGCCCGGCCAGCCCGGCGCCCACCACCAGCCAGTCGTGCATGCTCAGAGCAGCGCCCGGTGGTCGGCCAGCAGGCAGCGGTCCTGCACCACGTCGATGCCGCGTGCGGCCAATTCGCGCGCCGCAGCGTCATCACGGATGCCCTGCTGCAGCCACACCACCCGGGGCAGGGGCGTCATAGACAGGATGTCTGCCAGATGCTCGCGCACCTTGTCGCTGCGGCGGAACACGTCCACGATGTCCACCGGCGTGCCAATCTCGGCCAGGGTGGCCACCGCGCGGTGCCCGAAATAACTCTCGCCGCGCGCCGCCAGCGCCGGATTCACCGGAATCACCGTGTAGCCCTGGCGGTGCATGTACTCCGGCACGTAGTGGGCAGGCTTCATAGGGTCGTGGTGAAAGCCCACCACGGCGATCACCTTGCTGGTGGTCAGCACGTCGCGCAGCTGAGCGCTCTGGGTCAGCAGGGTCATGCGCCGCCCACCTCCGCAAAGGCGGCCTGCGCGGCGTCCAGCGTCAGGCCCAGCTCGGCGTCGCCGTGCGCGCCGCTGACAAAAATGCTCTCGAACTGGCTGGGGGCCCAGTACACCCCGCGCGCCAGCAGGCCCTGGAACCAGCGGGCAAAGGCGGCGGTGTCGCTGCGCGCGGCGTCCGTGTAGGTGCGCACCGAACCGTCCGGGGCATCCTGAAAAAAGGCCGTCAGCATGGAGCCGATGTGGTTGAGGCTGATGGCCACGCCGGCTTCCCGCGCCGTTTCGCGCAGGCCGCCCGCCAGGGCCGCCGTGTAGGCGTCCAGCCGGGCGTACAGGCCTGGATCAGCTTCCAGGGCCTGCAGGGTGGCCAGCCCCGCCGCCATCGCCAGCGGATTGCCGCTGAGGGTGCCGGCCTGGTACACCGGGCCCTGCGGCGAGACGAAGTCCATCACGTCGGCCCGGCCGCCATAGGCGCCCACTGGCAGGCCACCGCCGATGATCTTGCCCCAGCAGATGAGGTCCGGCTGCAGGCCCAGCAGCCCGGTGGCCCCGCGCAGGGACAGGCGGAAGCCGGTCATGACCTCGTCGGCTATCAGGAGGGCGCCGCTGGCCTTCACGCGGTGCAGCGCCGCCACAAAGTCGGGGGTGGGGATCAGCACGCCCGCGTTGCCCACCACCGGCTCGAAGATCACGGCGGCGACCTCGTGGCCGCGCGCCGCCATCAGGGCGTCCAGGGCGGCCGGGTCGTTGTATTCACTGACCAGGGTCAGGCGGGCGTACTCCTCGGGCACGCCCGCGCTGCTGGGGGCCGAGCCGCCCAGATGGTCGGCGTTGGTCAGCAGGCCGCTGCCCGCTTCGACCAGCAGGCCGTCGGCGTGGCCGTGGTAGTTGCCCCGGAACTTCACGATGAACTTGCGCCCCGTGGCGCCACGCGCCAGCCGCAGGGCGCTCATGGTGGCCTCGGTGCCGCTGTTGACAAAGCGCACGCGCTCGGTGCCGGTCAGGCGGGTCACCAGTTCGGCCAGCTGCACTTCCCGCTCGCCGGGGGCGCCAAAGCTGGTGCCGCCCGCCAGCGCCTGCAGAATCGCCTCGCGCACGCCGGGGTGGTTGTGCCCCAGGATCATGGGCCCCCACGACCCGATGTAATCCACATACTGGGTGCCGTCGGCGTCGGTCAGGTAGGCGCCGTCGGCGTGGGCCATGAAGCGCGGCGTGCCCCCCACGCTGCGAAAGGCGCGCACAGGACTGTTCACCCCGCCGGGCGTCACGGCGCGGGCCCGCGCAAACAGCGCTTCTGAACGCGCGGTCTGGGTGGGCACGGGAAAAGCGTTGGTGGTCATGCCGCCCACCTTACCGGAAGGGGTGCCGGGGCAGGAGCGAGGTGGGCAACAGTTGACGGGAGGCTGTATTTCTTCCGTACCGTCAGCGAGTCGCAGATGGCAACCGCCTCCGTCAGCAAGGCCAGCGTCTCGGTGCTGGCCGCACAGGCCACGAAACGGCCCGGCACGCCCCGGGCCGCCACCACCATCCTCAGGTGATAGCGCGAGGAAAAGTTGCGGTTGCCCTGCGTGTCGAACACCAGCACCTGCCGGGCAGCGGTCTTTTCACGGCGAAGCAGCTGACGCGGCGCGGTCATGTCGGAGGCCGTGATGGCCCCCGTGATTTCGAATTCCACCTTGAAATCCTGCGCGGTGTGGTCCAGTTCCTCGAAAAAGGTGTCCACCTTATAGCTGGCGGGGGCCTTGCCGCTCACCACAGAGCGTTCGGGGGTAAAAGGCCGCTTGACCTCCAGCGAGAAGGCGTTCAGGGCTGGGGCGGCCAGGGCGCCCCCTAGCAGAACCGTCAGGGCCAGGGCCGGGCGAACAAGGTGTGACCTAGGAACCTCCAGTGCCAAGGAAAAGAGAGCAGCCGCCTGGGTTGGTCAGGCGGCTGCCCCCTCTAAGAAGACGCTTACAGGCCCAGCAGGCCAGCAGCGGCGGTGGCGGTCAGTTCGCGGCGGAAGGGTTCCACCAGGGCGCGGTCCGGGCCACCCCCGGCCTGCACGGTGCTGTTCAGGTCTGGTAGCTGGCCGTTTTGCAGCGCCTGGGCGGCCTGGGCAAAGTCCACGGTGGGCAGGCCCAGGGCGCGGTTCACCGCTGCGCGCACCTGGGCGTAGCGGTCGGCGCTCATGCCTTCCTTGGTCAGGGCGGCCGCCTGGGCCTGCCGGGCGGCGCCCACGCTGGCGCCCGCGTCGCGCAGCACGGCCATCATCTGCAGGAGGTTGGGGTTCTGGCCGTTCTGGATGTCGGTCCAGACCTGCTGCACGCCAGTAAACGAGGTGCCCAGGGCCTGACGCACCTCGCGCCGCACCCGCACGAACTGCTGCACCTCGGCCCTGGTGAGGGGGGCGCCCGCCGCCGTGCCCGCACCGCCATTCTGGCCCGCATTGCCCTGCGGCTGGCCCTGGGTCTGCGTCTGGGCGGGCGGCTGCCAGCTGGCCAGAAAATTCCGCGCCGGCTGGATCACGAAAAACCACGCCAGTCCCCCCAGCAGCGCCAGCACCAGCAGCGTGCCGCCGCCGCAGCCCAGGCACCCGCAGCCCAATCCCCGTCCATTCATTCCGACCTGTCTCATCGCCCCCTCCTACGAGGAACCGTGGGCACGGGTTCCCAGGACCGGGTGGAACCGCTATCATCGCCGGGCCGTTTTTCAATTGAACCCGGTTCAACACTGCCCCTGCCCTGGAGGTTTTCCCTATGCGTGCCCTGACTGCTGCCCTGCTTTCGGCCCTGGCCCTGAGTGCCTGTACCCCGCCCTCCCCGCCCCCTGTGCCCGAAACCCGCACCCACGACACCCGGACCTTCACGGCCGTGGTGCCCACCCTCAGCCCCGTGACGGGCGCCGAACTGTTCCAGGGCAAGATGGCGGGCCTGCGCGGCGAAGCCAGCTACGCCATTGAAGTGCCGGCCAACTGGAACGGCCAACTGGTCATGTACGCCCACGGCTACGCGGGCGAAGGCAAGGAGCTGCGCGTGCAGGCCCCGCCTCTGCGCACGCTGTGGCTGAGCCAGGGCTACGCCTGGGCTGCCAGCTCTTACAGCGCCAACTACTACGACGTGCAGGCGGGCGTGGAAGACACCAACGCCCTGGCCAACGCCTTTGGCAGCCTGACCGGCGGCAAGTACGCGGCGCCCAAAAAGACCCTGATCGTGGGCGTGAGCATGGGCGGGCACGTGGCCGGCGCGGCGGTGGAAAAGGAAACCCTGGCCACGGCCAAGAACAAAACCACCTACGCCGCCGCCCTGCCCCTGTGCGGCGTGATGGACGAGGAATACGAGTTCCAGTGGCTGGGCGATTACCCGCTGGTGGCCGCGCAACTGGCGGGCCTGGGCCCGAAAGCCTTCCCGCAGGGTCAGGACACCTTCCGCGCGCTGCTGCCCGACATTCTGGCGGCCAACTTCAGCAGCACCACTGGGGCCACGTGGCAGGAAAACGCCACCCAGGGCGCCAAGCTGCGCGAGATCGCCCGCAACCTCACAGGTGGGCCGCGCCCCGTCTTCGAGCTGGGCTTTCGCAGCGCCCAGTGGCAGCAGGCGGCGCTGAGCACGGGTGGCGCCGACGGCACGGTCATGGGTGTGCTGCCCCGCAACATCTACAGCAACGCGAACACCACCTACCGCTGGACCCAGGGCGCCACGCCCACCGAAGCCGAAAAGGCCTTTAACGCCAGCATTGTCCGCGTGACGGCCGCCGCCGATCCCAACCCCGCGCGCCCCGGCACCGTGCGCTGGCTGCCCCGGGTGAACGGCGAGTTCTCGGTGCCCGTGCTGACCCTGCACACCACTGGCGACTTCTACGTGCCCTTCCGCCACCAGCAGCTGTACCGCGCCGCCGCCAACGCGGCGGGCAACGGCGAGCGGCTGGTGCAGCGCGCCATTCGCGCCGCCGGGCACTGCGAGTTCAGCCCGGCGGAACTGGTGGAAGCGTTCACTGATCTGGTGAAGTGGGAAGCCAGCGGCGTGAAACCCGCCGGGGACGACGTGACCACCCCCAGCGTGGTGGCTGATCCCGCCTACGGCTGCCGCTTTACCCGGGGCACCCGCGCAGGCGTTGAAGCCTGCCCAGCGAACTGAAGCCAGCAGGCCATCGCGACGGGGGAGGGGCGGCGAAGGTGGCTGCCCCTCTCTCTCTTTCAGGCTGGCCGCTCTGGCAGGGCTGTCAGCAGCGCCTGCCCGGCCCCCAGTTGCGCCGTGACGGCCGGGCCAGCCACCTCGTTGCTGACCGTCCAGCCACTGCCCTGGGGAATGGCCGCGCCGGTCAGGGGCCAGCGCACCCCCCGCAGGGTCAGTCCCTGCAGGTCAGCCAGTGCCAGCACGCTGAGGGTGGCCCCCGGGGGCAGGGCCAGCGTCAGGGGCGAGGCGGGCAGCAGGGGCCAGCCCCATTCATCGCCGCTGGTCAGGGTGACGCGCAGCCCGCGTTGCCCGGCCAGCCGCAGCGCGCCCAGTGCCAGTGCGAGGGTATGGTCAAACCGGCCCCCGAAGGCCCCCAGGATCACCAGTTCGCGTGCGCCCCGACTCAGGGCAGCCTGCACCGCCAGTTCGGCGTCGGTGGCGTCCTTGGCGGTGGGGAAGACCTCGCGGGGGGCGTTCAGGTTCAGCCCCGCCGAGGAATCGAAGTCGCCCACCCACAGGTCCACGTTTAGCCCCAGGGTGGCCGCGTGGCGCGCGCCGCCGTCGGCCGCCACCACCAGGGCCGGGGTAGGCAACGCGCGCAGGGTGGGGGTATCCACCACCCGCCCGCCCACCAGAATCCAGGCGATCATTCGTCTGTCTCCCGGTCGTCGGGCAGCAGGCGCACCTGGGCGTCGTCCACGCTCAGGCGCAGGGTGTCGCCTTGCAGTTGCGCCGTTTCGCGTGGGCTGAGGGTCAGATTGAGCGGGCCCAGGGCGTGGGCCACCGTCACCTGCAGGCCGCCCTCGGTGCTGTGCTGGGCGGTGACCGGCCAGGACTCCCCCCTGCCCAGGTGCAGCGCACGTTCGGGGACGTGGCGCACCTGCCCGCCCCCCACGCGCAGCAGGTTGGGCTCGCCCAGGAAGGCCGCCACCCAGGCGCTGGCGGGCTGGGCAAACACCGTCTCGGTGGGGCCCTGCTGCACCAGCGCCCCGGCGCGCATCACCGCCACCTGTCCGGCCAGGGCGCGGGCCTCGCGCTGGTCGTGCGTGACCAGCAGCACCCCGGCGTCCAGGCGGGCAAACAGCGCGCGCAGCCCGGCGCGCAGGTCGGCGCGCAGCCGCTCGTCGAGGTTGGACATGGGCTCGTCCAGCAGCAGCAGCGGCGAGCGGGTGGCCAGCGCGCGGGCCAGTGCGGCCCGCTGCGCCTGCCCGCCCGAGAGTTGTGACGGGCGCCGCCCTTCCAGCCCGCCCAGGTCCACCAGGGCCAGGGCTTCGCGCGCCTGCGCCTGGGCGGCGGCGCGGGGCGTGCCGCGCACCCTCAGGCCGTAGGCCACGTTGTCCAGCACGCTCAGGTGCGGAAACAGCGCGTAATCCTGAAACACCAGCCCCACCCCGCGCGTTTCCGGGGGCTGGTGGGTGACCTCGCGCCCGCCCACCGCCACGGTGCCCGCGTCGGGGCGCTCCAGCCCGGCCACCAGCCGCAGCACCGTGCTTTTGCCGCAGCCCGACGGCCCCAGCAGCGCCACGGTTTCGCCGCGCGCCACATTCAGAGAGACGCCGCGCACAGCCTGAACGGGTCCGAAGGCTTTGTGCAGGCCATCCACGGCCAGCGCAGGTGCGACACTCATCCCCCCCAGCATCTCACGTCACCTCGCCTTCGCCGCCGTCCAGCAGGGCAAAGGCCAGCGCCGAGAGCAGCAGCAGCAGGGTGGCCAGCGCGCAGGCTTCGCCCAGGTTACGCTCGCCGGGGCGGCCCAGGCGCTCATACAGGCCGGTGGAGAGGGTGGCCCATTCGGGGCGGGTGAGCACCAGGGTCGCGCCGAATTCGCCCAGCACCGTGGCCAGGGCCAGGGCGCCGCCACCCCGCAGGGCCGGAAAGGCCAGCGGCCACGTGACGGTACGAAAGGCCGCGCCTGTGCCTGCGCCCAGCGAGCGCGCGGCCTCGTGCAGGCGGGGCGGAATGGCGCGCAGGGCCGGTAGCACCGAGCGCACCACCAGCGGCCACGCCAGCAGCGTGTAGGCGGCGATCAGCAGCGGCAGGGTGGCGGCCAGCGTCGGGTAGGCCAGCAGGTAGCCGGCCGCGAGACTGACCGGCGAGACCATCAGGGGCAGCAGCGACAGCAGGTCCAGCACCCGGGCGCGCGCCCGCCACGCCCCTAGCGCGTACAGCCCGCCCAGCAAGGTGGCCCCCGCCAGGGCCAGCAAGCCAAAGCGCACGGTGTTCCACAGCAGCAGCGCCGTGCTCTCATCCGCCAGAATGCCGCGCCAGTAGGCCAGCGTGGGCCCAGCCGCGCCCCACAGGCCGCGCACCACCACGGCCACCAGGGGCGCAAAGCAGATCAGCACGGTCAGGGTGCCCAGGGCCAGCAGCGCCGCGCGCGCGCCGCCCCGGGCGCGGGGCCGGCCGCCCACCGCCACGCCGCTGCCGCCCCGGGTCAGGGCCACGTAAACCCCCGTGACCACCAGCGTCAGCGCCAGTTGCCCCACGATCAGGGCGCTGGCTTCGGAGAGGCGCAGTTGCAGGGCCGTCAGGGTGTAGATTTCGACCTCTAGCGTGGCGTAGCGCTCGCCGCCCAGCGCCAGGGGCAGGCCAAAGCTCAGGGCCGAGTACAGGAACACCAGCGCCGTGCCCGCCAGCACCCCGGGCAGCGCCAGGGGCAGGGCAATGTCCCAGGCCGCGCGCCACGCCGGGGCCCCCAGCGAGCGCGCCGCGCCCAGTAGCCCCGGCGACACCCGCGCGAACGCCGCGTGGCTCAGCCGCACCATCACCGGCAGGTTGAAAAAGAGGTTGCCCAGCAGCACCAGGGCCGGGGTGTCGCTCAGGTCCAGTCCCGTCCAGCGCGTCACGGCGCCCTGCGGCCCCAGCAGGGCGGTCAGGCCCAGCACTGCTACCAGCGTGGGGGTTACGAAGGGCAGCAGCAGCAGGCGCAGCAGCAGGGCCTTGCCGCGCACCTCGTACCGTGACAGGAGGTAGGCCAGAGGCACGCCCAGCAGCAGGGCCAGGGCAGCGGTCAGGGCCGCCTGGGTGAGCGTCCAGGCCAGGCGGGACTGGAAGTAGGGGTCCTGCCAGACGGCCAGGGTCACGCCGCCTTCAAGCAGGGTGCGGGTGAGGGGGAGGGCCAGGAAGAGGGTGAGGAAGAGGAGGCCGGGGAGGGTGAGGAGCCAGGGGAGGAGGTGGGTCATGGGGTTGCGTTTCTGTTTCGTAAGCCCCACCCCCCAGCCCCCTACCCCAGACTCGCAGAGCTGCGCAGCAGAGGGGCAGGGGGAGCAGACGTTGGCACTGGGCAAGAGTTTTTACTGGTGTGGGCTGGTTCGCTCCATCCGTTGACGTGTCCGGCTTCGACGCCATCCTCCGCGTTCGCGCAATGGCCCGCGCGCTTCGCGCACGACGGCCTCGTCTGGACCTGGGCGGTACGGGGGTAAGACGGCGTGGTGCGGCCCAGTAAGTTCTACTTTGAAGAGCTAAAGGTCAGCGTGGGGTGGCCTGTTGGACTCATTCCCTGTTTTTCCCGCGCCCCGCTGCCCGCCACCTGCCTCCCTTTCCTCACCTCGCGCGCAGCACCTGTGTTACCCAGGCGTCCACGAGGCGCTGGGGGTTGGCGCTGACGGCGGGCTTGATGGGGTTCAGGGGTGGCTGCTGGGCGAACTTGAACACCGGATTCAGGGGCGTGGCCTTGGCGGCCGGGTAAATCCACATGCGCGTGGGAATATCGGCCTGCACTGGGGCGCTCAGCATGAAGTCCACGAATTTGCGGGCCAGGGCGGGCTGTTTGGTGCCCTTCAGGATGCCCACGCCTTCCAGCTGGGTGTACACGCTGCCCGGCAGGAACAGGTTGCCCGTGGGGCTCTGGGCGGGCAGGTTCTGGGGATTGAAGCCGTCGGCGTAAAAGACCTCGGCGGCGGGGCTGCTGGCGTAGGACAGCACGATGGGGTATTTGCCGCCGTTTTTCGTGAAGTCCTTGTAATAGGCGTCGCTCCAGCCGCGCGTGACCTTCATGCCGCCGGCCCGCGCCGCGCGCCACCACGCCCACGCGCCAGCCTCGCCGTAGTGGTTCACGGTGGCCAGCAAAAAGGCCAGACCGGGGCTGCTGGTCGCCGGGCTCTGCACCACGGTCAGCTTGGCGTAGGTGGGCGTCTTCAGATCATCCAGACTTTTGGGCAGCGCCAGACCCGCCTTTTCAAACCACGCGCGGTCGTAGTTCAGGGCCACAAAGCCATAATCCACGGTGTTCAGCAGGCCGGCGTCGTCCAGGCGGTATTCGGCGGGCACGCGGCCCTGGGCCGGGGATTTGTAGGGGTCCAGAATGCCGGCCTGCCGGGCGCGGGGCAGCAGGCTGTTGTCCAGGCCGTACACCACGTCGGCAACCGGCGCGCGCCGGGTCAGGATCAGGCGGTTCAGGAGTTCGCCGGCGTCGCCGCCCTTCACGAAGCGCACCTTGACCTTGTTGGCGCTCTCGAAGGCGGCAATGAGCTTTTTGTCCACGTCAAAGGAGTCGTGGGTGATCACGGTCAGGGTGGTCTGGGCCTGGGCGGCCCCGGCCAGCAGCAGGCCCAGCAGCAGTGTTGTGCGCATAAAAAAGTCCCCTCGCGTCACGAGGGGAAGCGGGGGCCGCCGCCAGAGAAGCGGGGCCGGTCACGCTCCCTCCGCCGGAATGACCCGGATCAGGTTCCTGGGGTAAGTCTCAGCCGCCCAGCTTCTGGGTAGGCACCCCCGGTGACGCACCCGCGAAGATAGCGCATGGGTGGTGGGCTCAGGCTTCGCCGTCCTCGGGGGGCGTGCGGGGATACCGGGACACGGTCAGGCCCAGGCCCAGCTGCCCGGCCAGCCGAATCAGGATGGGCGGAAAACGGTCGCCCTGATGCGCAATTTCGCGTCCCCATTCATTCAGGGTGCCCACACGGTCCTCAATGCCAAAGTCCAGTTCCGCATAGGTGTGGTCCCACTCCGGGTCTGTGGCGGTCAGCAGCTCATTCAGTGTGAGCAGGCTGGCGTGGTGCGTCTGCAGGAAGGCGATCACGTCTTCAATCTGTTGTTCGGGCTGGCAGAAGTCGGCTGGACTGGCAGCGAGCAGCAAACCAGAGTCACGCGTGATGCGGGAGCCGGAGGGAGACGGCTCGGGTTCCCCCTCGCGCCAAACGTGATGTGGGGTGAGGTTTGTGCCGGCCAGAAACGCGGCCACATCAAAGTGCCCCCAGACGCGCAGAATGCAGCTCATGGCTCCAGGGTAGAGGGGAAAACCCTGCCAGGCATGCCAACCTGAGCGCATGACGTTTCATCTGGTGTCCTGGCTGGTGGTGCAAGACGGACAGGGGCGCGTGCTGCTGGGGCGCCGCGCGGGGTCGTCCTATGCGAGTGGGCTGTGGGGCCTGCCCGGCGGGCGTGTGGAAACCGGCGAGAGCTTAGCCCAGGCCGCCGTGCGCGAAACCTGGGAAGAGGTGGGCCTGAGCGTGGACCCCGCCGCCCTGACCTGTCTGGGCGCCTGCCGCTATGACCTGGAGGGCACAGCGGGCCTGGACGTGTTCTTCCTGGCCCGCGTGTGGCAAGGCGAGCCCCAGCCGCTCGAAAAAACCTCGGCGGTGGGCTGGTTTGCCCTGGAGGCCTTGCCGCCTGATGTGCTGCCCTGGCTGCCCGGCATTCTGGAGGCGCATCTGCTGGGCGGCCAGCACCTGACTGAGCTGATTGACGGCTGGGACGGCCTGCGCACCCTTCTCTAATCTTTTCCCACGGCCCACACCCCACTACCTCCTACGGCACCGGCCAGCGGATGGTGCCCACCTGATCGGTGCGCCAGACCCTGGACCCTGCCTGGGTCAGCCGTGCCAGCACGTCGGGGTGGGGGTGACCGTAGGTGTTGCGGCCCACGCTGATCACCGTGTCGGCGGGGGTGGCCTGCGACAGCAGCGCCTCGCCGCTGGAATGGCGGCTGCCGTGGTGCGCGGCTTTCAGCAGGTCCAGGTTGCCAGGCCCCGCCTGCGCCTCACCCGCCTGGGCCAGATCGCCCAGAAAGGCCGCGCGCCAGCCTCGCGAGTCCAGCGTCAGGGCCACACTGTTCTCGTTGTCCTCTTCCTGCCAGGAGGGTCCGGGCGGCCACAGCACCGTCAGGGTGACGCCGGCCGCCTGCACGTGGTCGCCGCGCCGCACCTCGCGCACGGGCACGCCCTGGGCCTGGGCTTCGGCCAGCACGGCGTCGAGCACCGGGTCGCCCTTCTTGCGGTGGCCCACCCACAGTTCCCCCACCGGCAGGGCGCGCAGCACGGCGGGCACGCCTTCTATGTGGTCAGTGTCGGCGTGGGTGGCCACCAGCACGTCCAGTTTCCGCACGCCCAGGGCGCGCAGGGCCGGCACCACCGTGCGCCCGCCCACGTCGTAGTCGCTGCCCACCGACCCGCCGGCGTCAATCAGCATGGTCAGGCCCGGCAGGCGAATCAGGGTGCTGTCGCCCTGGCCCACATCCAGAAACACCACTTCCCGCGCCGGGCGCAGCCAGCCGGGCAGGGCGGTCAGCAGCAGGCCGGCCAGCAGGGTGCCCAGGGCCGCGCGGGCCCGCACCCGGCCCAGCAGCCACAGCCACCCGGCGCCCAGCGCCGTGGCGTAGGCCACCACCCCCGCCGCCCCGATGGCCCCCCAGGTCAACACCGGTGCCCGTCCAAACGTTTCGGCCACCGCCAGCAGCGCCGAAGCCAGCAGGCCACCGACCATGTTCAGCGGCGCCGCCAGCGGGCCCAGCAGCCCGGCCAGAAAGCCCAGCGGCACCAGCGCGGCCATGATGACCCCGGCCACCAGATTGGCGGGCAGGCCCACCAGCGGCAGCTGCCCAAAGGTGCCCGCCACCACCGGCAGGGTGCCCAGTTCGGCCAGCACAGTGGCGCTGATCGCCAGCCGCAGCGCGTGGGGCCAGCGCGCCGGGAGCCGCTCGGCCACGCGCGGGGTCTGCGTGAGGGCCAGCACCGCCAGGAACGACAGCTGAAACCCCACGTCCAGCAGCCACAGTGGGAACAGCAGCAGGCAGGCCAGCGCCGCCAGGGCGATGAGGCCCAGGGGATCGGGCCGTCCGCGTCCCAGGGCCAGCGCCAGCAGCACCGCCGCGCCCATGATGACTGCCCGCGTGATGCTGGGCGAGGGCTGCACCAGCAGCAGCAGGTAGGGCAGCAGCAGCGCGGCCGGCAGGCCGTAACGCCACGCGGGCGCCGCGCCGGCCCGGATCAGCAGCCACACCAGCACCCCGGTGATCAGCGCCACGTTCTGTCCGGACAGCGCCATCAGGTGCGCCAGGCCCGCGCGGGCAAAGGCGTCGCGCACCGCGTACCCCGGCGCAAAGTCCTCCTGGCTGATGTCTGAGCGGTCGCCCAGTTCCACGGCCTGCATCAGCGCCGCCTGCCGCTCGCTCAGGCCCGCACTCAGCCCCTGCCGGAACCAGCCGCGCAGCCCTCCCTGAGGCTGGTGGGCCTTCACCCTGGCCCCTACCAGCACGGCGCCGGGAGTGGGCACGAACAGGCCGCCCTGGGCGCGCAGCCACGCCGCCTGATCGAAGCCGCCAGGGGTGCGGCGTCCCTGCGGGTCCACCAGTCGGCCGGCCACCTCCATTTTTCCCGGGCCCTGCGTGGGCTTGGGGCTCACCGCCAAGCGGGCGCGCGGCTCGGCCAAGGTCAGAAACTGACCGTCCCACTCGCCCTTCAAGGTCACCTGGGCGCCCAGCCACGGGGTCAGGGGCTCGGGGCGCGAGAGCACTGTGTGGGCCGACAGCCACCCGGCGCCGCCGCCCAGCAGGGCCACGACGAGCAGCAGCGGCCGGGCGTCCAGCAGGGCCAGGGCCGCTGCCGCTACCAGCACAGCTGCGCCCCAGGGCAGCCCCAGCGCCAGCAGAATGCCGCCGATCACGCCCAGCACAGCGGGCACCGACCACGGCAGGCGCCCAGCCATTGCGGTGGCCCGCGCACTGGCCGGCTGGTGGAGCGCCAGGATCGCGGCGCTGCTCAGAAGGTCACCAGCCCTTGCAGGGTCTGCAGGGCTGAGGGGCCAATCCCCTTGACCCGGTCCAGATCCGCCAGCGAGCGGTAGGGCCGTCCGGCCACGATGCGCGCGGCCACGGCGGGGCCCACCCTGGGCAGGGCTTCGAGCTGCTCGGTGGTGGCGGTGTTCAGGTTCAGGCGCCCCGAAATCAGGGGCTGCACGCTGGCGGTGGCCGGGTAGGTGGGTGGCTCACGGCTGGGCGCGGTGGCTGCTGGGGCGGGCAGCGCCACGCGCGTGACCTGCGGGGCCTGCGCGCGGGGCCAGATCACTGGGCCCAGGCTCAGGCCAGCAGTCAGCAGCACGCCGCCGACCAGCAGCGCGCTCCAGGGTGGGGAACTCGGCATGCGCCCCAGGCTAGAGGCTGCCCGGTGCGGGCGCTGCCGCACATGCGCGCCCCTTTTCGGCTCTTGCTAGAGCGTGCTACACTTCCAGAGTTTGCCTCCCCAGGGAGGCGCTTCTCGCGTGACGCGGGGCCGGCAAGAGCAGTGTGGCCCACTCCGCGAGCAGAAGGAGAAAGCACCATGAAGCGTACCTACCAGCCCAACGTCCGCAAGCGGGCCAAGACCCACGGCTTCCGCGCCCGCATGAAAACCAAGGCCGGCCGCAACATCCTGGCGCGCCGCCGCGCCAAGGGCCGCCACCAGCTCACCGTCTCTGACGAGTAAGCCCCCTTCACCGGGAGCGCCCGCCATTTCCCAGTCCACCCCCCCCAGCGCCACGCAGGCACGGCCCCGCCGTCCGGTGGCGCTGGATTCGCTTCGGGGCGACCGGGAATTTCGCAAGGTGCGTGCCCACGGCGCCGTGGTGCGCGACCCGCTGTTTACCCTGCGCGTGGCCGAGTACCGCCCCCGCCACGGGGAAGCGTGGCAGCCGCGCGCCATCGTGGGCATCGTGGTGCCCAAAAAGACCTTGAAGCGCGCCGTGGACCGCAACCGCGCCCGGCGCCGCGTGCGCGAGGCGCTGCGCACCCTGCCCGGCGGCCTGCCCGCCTGCCGCGCCATTCTGATGCCCAACCCGGCGGTGTTGCGCGCGCCGTTTGAGCAGTTGCAGGCCGCGCTGCACCGGGCGCTGAGCAAAGCGCCGGGGCGGCGGGCGCGCGGGGGGAACCCGGGTGCGCCGGCCCGCGTACCGGCAGACGTGCCTTCTGTGTCCCCCCAGGCCGACCCCCAGACGGGCGGTGAGCCCCGGTGAGCGGTCTGCGTGACCTGCTGGTCCGGGGCGTGCGCTTTTACCAGCGCCGCCTCTCGCCGCGCAAGCCGGCGCCCACCTGCCGCTTTAGCCCCACCTGCTCGGAATACGCCGCGCAGGCCCTGCAGCGCCACGGCTCGCTGCGCGGCGGCTGGCTGGCGGCGTGGCGCATCCTGCGCTGTAACCCCTTCGTGCCGGGCGGGTTTGACCCGGTGCCCGACCATTTCCCCAAGAGGCCCCCCCACACCCCATGAAGACCAGACATCTGCTGTCCCTTGCCGCCCTGGGCGGCGCGCTGCTGCTCACCGGCTGCGGCACCACTGGCCCCCTGCCCACCTTCGGCAAGGCCATCACCCCCGAGTGGATCACCGCCGACTTTGACGGCGTGCGCGGCAATGAGTACATCGCCACCAGCAACCTGCAGGACGTGGTGTTCAATGAACGCGGCGAGGTGATCGGCTGGTACGTCAAGAGCTACGCGGGCACCCCCTTTATCAAGCGGCGCGCTGACGGCTCTTACGATTTCAGCGCGCTGCAAAACCAGAAGGGCATCGTCAACATGGTGGGCGCGCGCAAGGCCCTGGCCGTGCAGGGTGAGGGCCTGGACCCCGCCCAGCCGGCCCAGACGCAGCCGCCCACCGGCCTGACCACCGATGTCAAGGCCAACCGGCAGGACGCGGTGTTCCGTTACGTGCAGAACGGCGTAACGGTGACGAAAACCGTGACCCTGCACCCCCGCAACTTCAAGGTGGACGTGCGCACCGAGGTCACGGGCGGCCCCCAGCGGGTGAACCTGCTGTTCCCGGGCCTGGGCAAGGCCGATAACCCGCGCGTGCAGGCGCTGGCCCGCGGCGGCGCGCAGCCGGCCGCCGTGCAGGGCAGCGGGCAGCTGAAGGTGGACAACATCCAGTACGCCGCGCTGCAGGAAAACCCCAGTCAGGTCGCGCACGCGCTGATCATCCGCCCGCAGGGTGAGAGTGCCAGTGCCACCCCGGCCAGCGGCGACACCCCCACCGACGCGGTCAACGTGACCATGACGGGCGGCGCCCAGGGCCTGATCACCGCCAGCGTGCCGGCCAGCAGCAACCTGGAAGTGTACGGCGGGCGCAACGAACTGATTCACCTGTACCAGAGCGGCTACAGCGATCTGCCGGGCCTGTTCAAGCCCAACTTCTTCGGGCAGATCAGCCTGTACATCGTGAAGTTCATGGAGTGGCTGTACGGGCTGATCGGCAACTGGGGACTGGTGCTGGTGGTGCTGACCATCGTGCTGCGCGCCGCCATGTGGCCGCTGATGCAGGCGCAGGGCCGCTCCACGGCCAGGATGCAGGCCATGCAGCCGCGCATGCGGGAACTGCAGGCCAAGTACAAAGACCGCAAGGACGTGGACTCGCAGCGCGCCATGCAGGCCGAAATGGCGCAGCTGTACCGCGATTACAACTTCAACCCGGCCGGCTGCTTTTCCAGCTTCGTGCCCTTCCCGATCCTGATTGCCCTGTGGTCCACCATCCGTAACTTCGAGTTCGACAGCGGCTTCCTGTGGCTGCCGGACCTCGCCATTCCGGACCCCTTCTACCTGCTGGCGCTGGTGTACCTCATTGTGAACATCGGCCAGCTGTACGTGATGACGCGCAAGAGCCCGGAGATGTTCCGCCAGCAGGCGTTTATCTACATCATCTTCCTGTATTTCGCGCTGACCTTCCCGGCGGGCGTGACCATCTACATCATCCTGTCCACCCTGATTGGCATCGTGCAGCAGGTGATTATCAACAAGCAGGTGGAAAAGGAAACCGCCAACCTGGGCGTGCAGAAGGTCGTGCCAGCGGCTCCAGCCACGGGTAAGGCGGCCAAGCCCCAGAAGGCCGTGATCGTGGACAAGGGCAACAAGACCACCAAGGTCATTGACGTACCCCGTAAAGACTGAAGAGCGTGAACAGCAGCGCCCCACCGTTTGCCGGTGGGGCGCTTTGCTGTGGTTGTGCTCCGGCCTCTCGCCCAACGCTGAAGCCGCACGTTCTGCCCTGCATGTTTCCCGCGCTGGGCGCCCTTCCGATTCAACGCTGGCAGAGGCGCCGCTGCGCCTGCTCTGCGCGCCGCTCCAGTCGAACATAGGCCGTCACGGCGGCAGCCCGGTTCGGCAACCGTCTTACACGCCCAGAGCCTGCCGGGCCGCCGTATAACCGGGTCGCAGGCGCAGGGCCTCCCGGAAGGCGGCCTGGGCCTGGGTCGTGCGCCCCAGCCCCATCAGGGCGCGGCCCCGCCAGTAATGGGCTTCCTCGTGGGTGGGCACCGAGCGCAGCACGGCGGCCGTCAGGCGCAGCACCTTGTCGTACTGGCCGGTGCGCACGTACGCCTCAAAGGGGCCAAACGAGTACCACAGCGCGCGCCAGGGCAGCCCGCCCTGCACCCAGCCCGGCCGGGTGGGGTCCAGGGTCCGGTTCGGCCGGGCGGCCAGCGCCTGATCGAAGGCCCGCGCCGCGCCACTGGCGTCGCCCACGTCCAGCTTGGCCTGCCCCAGATTCAGAAAAGCCACCGCGTCCCCCCGGCGGTCCGCCTCGGCCTGGGCCACGCGCAGGGTTTCCGTTTTGGTGGCCAGAGGGTCGGCGTGGGCGCCCAGCCCTTCACGCAGGGCCGCCGCTTTTTCGGGCGGCACGACCACCAGATAGGTGCGGCCAAACGAGCGCCACAGGTCGTCGAACTTGACGTAGTTCATCTTCAACGGCCCCAGGTAGGAGTCCAGCGCGCTGAACTGCCCACGCGCGTCGTCGTAGCCGGTGAGCAGGCGGTAATGGCCCATGCCGCCCGAATCCGGCGTGACAAACCACGTTTCCACAATCACCGGCAACCCGGCCGCCAGCAGCCGGCGCAGCAGCGTGCGGTCCCCGCCCCGGGCCAGATGCACGGTCATGCCCTGCGCGCGTGCATAGGCGGCCAGTTCGTCCGGCGACACGTTCACGTCGGCCTTGCCCGGTTTCAGCACTGGCGCGATGTCGTACTGGGTGCGCGTGCTGCCCCAGCGGCTGAGCGCCATGCCCACCGTGACCGGGCCGCAGTTGTTCAGCCGCTGGTATTCATGCCGGATGCCAGGAATGCTGGCGCGTGCGGGCAGCGGTGGCGCGGCCGGGGGCGCGGGCCTGGGCTCCGGCACCGGGGCGGGCGCCGGCTCGGGCATGGGATCAGGCGCGGGGGGCTCGGCAGGTTGGGCCACCGGGGAAGGCGGCGCTGGGGCCGTGGGCACCGCCGCCTGGGACCGGGGGTCCGGCAGAACCTTGTCGCCCTGCAGGCGGCCCACCCCGAACGCCGCTGCCCCCACCAGCAGGCCAGCCGTTAGCAGCAGGGCAAACAGACGCATCCTCTGCATCGTCCCTGCCCTTCATGATGCCGCCCTGAGGCTGAAAAGTGCCTTGGATCGCGGTGACGGATGAACGGAGGACAGGGGACGCCGACAAGCCCAAAGGGCCAACAGTTCCCCCTTCTGGCTCAACAAAAAGGGCGAGCCGACCGTACGTCGCTCGCCCCAGAAGATCACTGAGCTATGGGCTGTTCCTCTACTCCACAACCCACTTCCCGCTCTCAGTACGCCATGACCTGCTTAATCGCCTTCGCCACGCGCACCGGGTTGGGGCGGTACACGTCCTCAATGGCGGTAAAGGGCGGGTACGGCGCGTCAAAGCCGGTCACGCGGACAATCGGCGCGCGCAGGTACTCAATGGCCTCCTCGGCAATGGTGGCGCTGATCTCGCTGTGAAAACCGCCCGTGCGCGGGGCCTCGGTGACCACGACCACGCGGCCGGTTTTGGCGACGCTGGCCAGCACGGTCTCAGTGTCCATGGGGACCAGGGTGCGCAGGTCAATGACCTCCACGCCAATACCGGCGGTGCGCGCGGCCTCGGCGGCCTTCTGGGCCACCTCCACCATGCCGCCGTAGCACACCACCGTCACGTCGTCGCCCTGGGTGACCACGCGCGCCTTGCCCAGCGGCACGCGGTAATCGCCCAGCGGCACCTCTGCTTTCACGCTGCGGTAGAGCTTGATCGCCTCGAAGAAGAACACCGGGTCCGGGTCATTAATCGCGGAGAGCAGCAGGCCCTTGGCATCGGCCGGGGTGCTGGGAATCACCACCTTCACGCCGGGGGTGTGGGCCAGAATCGCCTCGGGGCTGTCGGCGTGTTGCTCGGGGGTGTGCACGCCGCCGCCATAGGGCGCGCGAATGACCATGGGCAGGTGGTAGCGGCTGCGGGTGCGGTGCCGGTAGCGGCCCACATGCGACAGGATCTGGTCCAGGGCTGGGTACAGAAACCCCGCAAACTGAATTTCCGCAATGGGCTTCAGGCCCGCCAGCCCCATGCCAATCCCCATGCCCACAATGGCGGCCTCAGCCAGTGGGGTGTCGAACACACGCTCGGCGCCGTACTTGGCCTGCAGGCCGTCGGTGGCGCGGAACACCCCGCCCATCACGCCCACGTCCTCACCGAAGATATGCACCGCGCTGTCGGCACCCAGCGCAAGGTCCAGGGCGTCGTTGATGGCCGCGACCATCGTCATGGTTTTCGTGTTGGTGGCGGTGGCGGTCACTGCTGCTCCTCCGCGAGGATCTGCTCGCGCTGCTTTTTCAGCTGCGGGGTGGGTTCGGCAAACACATGGTCCAGAATCTCGGCGGGTGTGGGGTCCGGGTAGCTATCGGCCTCCTGCAGCGCGGCCTCGAATTCGGCGGCGACCTCGGCCAGCAGCTCGGCTTCGCTGGCCTCGGTCATCAGGCCCTCGGCAAGCAGGTGGGTGCGCAGGCGCAGCACCGGGTCCTTGGCGTCCCAGCCCTCCAGTTCAGCCTCGCTGCGGTAGCGGCTGGGGTCGTCGGCCACCGTGTGCGGCTTGACGCGGTAGGTCACCGTTTCGATCAGGGTGGGGCCTTCGCCGTTGCGGGCGCGCTCCACGGCCTGGGCGGTGACATGGTAGGTGGCCAGGGCGTCGTTGCCGTCCACCCGCACGCCGGGAATCCCGTAGCCCTCGGCGCGGCGCGAGAGGTCCGTGGCGCGGGTCTGGGTGCGCGTGGGCACCGAGATGGCCCAGCCGTTGTTCTGCAGAATGAACACGCACGGGGCGTTCAGGGCGCCGGCAAAGTTCAGCGCCTCGTGAAAGTCGCCCTCGCTGCTGCCGCCGTCGCCGATAAAGGCCATCGCCACGTTCCGGGTGCCCTTGCGGCGCTCGGCCAGGGCCGCGCCCACCGCCTGCGGGTACTGGGTGGCAATGGGGATGTAAAAGGGGAGCACCTTCAGGTCGGCGGGCATGTGCCAGCCGTGCGGGCTGGTGCGCCAGTAGGCCAGCGTGCGCGCAATGGGCAGGCCCAGAGTCAGGGCCGCGCCGGTGTCGCGGTAGGTGGGAAACAGCCAGTCGTCCTTGGTGAGGGCGGCGGCGGTGCCCACCTGGCTGGCTTCCATGCCACCAAACGGCGGAAACACGCCCAGGCGGCCCTGGCGGTACAGCACCCAGCCGCGTTCATCAAAGTGCCGGGCGCGGCGCATCTGGCGGTACAGCTCCAGGCGCATTTCGGGGGCGGGCAGCAGGTCAGGGCGGACCACGCGGCCGTCCGGCGCCACGATCTGCACCATGTGGGTGTCGTGCTGCGCGGCGTCGTAGGCGGCTTGCGCGGCCTGATAGCCGGGGGCGGTGTCGCTGGCTTCCGGCTGGGCGGGGGCAGATTTGGGTGAGGTCATGCAGGGCTCCTGGGGGGTGGGAATGAACCGGCAGCAGATCAGCGGAAAAGGCAGCCTGAACGCGGCGGGCCCCGCGCACAGCCTGCCCGTGGAACGCCGTCAGGGCGCGCGGCGCTGGTTGAGCAGTCGGCGCGTGCCAGGAAGAGGACAGGGCAGGCGGTCAGGCATAGGCTTGGGCTGCGGGCAGGCGCCCCGCAAGATGGATGCCTCCCAGCGTAGCAGCCGGGAGGCACAGGAACCAAACGCTCGTTTGTTGAAGAGGGACAGCAGGGAGAAGGCCGACACGGCACGGAGCCCCAAGGGGACGAACAGCTGATGGCAGATGCGCTTGCCTGAACGCCCTCTCTGCGAGTCCGGGGAGTGGAGAAGATGCCGGCATACGCCGCTCTTCAGCTCTTTCCTACACCCCACATCCCACGGCCCACATCCTTCTTACGGCCGCCAGCCCCCCCCGTTTACCGTGCCCGTGCCCGAGGCCGGCACCGTATACGTGCGGTTGCTGCCGCCTTCCCAGGTCACGCTGGCGCCGCTGTCGCCGGGCTTCTTGATGAACTTGAACTGCAGGGCCACGCTGGGCGGCAGGCTGACGGTGGTTTTCCAGGTGCAGGTGCTGCCGCTGCAGCTGCTGGGGGTCATCGCCAGGGCGCTGGCCGTGTTCCAGGCGCCCAGTTCCGTGCGGTCACCGGACAGATACACATCCTGGCCGAAGTAGGTGCTCGCCGTGACCTGGAAGGTGACCGGCACCGCCGTGCCCCCGCCCCCGGTGCCCGAGGCCCCGGCGCGGTAGATCGCCATCTTGCCCGCGCCCAGGGTGACCGGCAGACGGCCGCTGGTCACGGTGGCGCTGGCGGGCGCGCCTTCGGCCAGCAGGTCGTTGAACACGGTGCCGTTGTTCAGGGCGCTCTTGTCGGTGGCGCTGATACCCGCGTTGCCCTGAATGTCCAGATTCACGCTGGCGCTGCTGCCCGAGGTATTCAGCACCACGATGACGCGGTTGGTGCCGCTTCCCCGGTAGAAGGCGTACACGTTCTGCCCGCCGTTGGGCCGCCACAGCTCGGCGTAGCTGCCCTTCCACAGGCCGGCATTGGCCTTGCGAATGCCGATCAGTTTCTTGGTCAGGTCGTAGGTGGTCTTGGGGGTGCCGCCGCCGGCCAGGAAATTGGCCTGGGCCACATTGCGCCCGCTGTCGGTCCAGCCCCAGCTCGGCATGTCGCGGCGGTTGTCGGGGTCAGAGCCGCCGTACATGCCCAGTTCGTTGCCGTAGTACAGCTGGGGAATCCCGGGCAGGGTCATCAGCAGGCCCAGGGCGTTCTGATACCGCGCGCGAATCTCGCTTTCGGCCACGCCCACACCGGGCTCGTTCACAAAGCGGGGCACGTCGTGGTTGTCCAGCAGGTTCACCTGCAGCAGGGTGCGGTCCAGCCCCAGGGTGCCCAGGGTGTCCTGCACACTGGCGGCCACGCGGTCCAGGCTGCCGCCCTTGCCCACGCTGTCCACCATCGCCTGCCGCAGCGGGAAGTTGAAGGTGGAATCAAAGCCCGCGTCCAGAAAGGGCTTCAGCTGCGAAGCGCTTCCCGACAGGAACGCCTCGCCCAGCAGGAAGGTGTTCGGGCGCGTGGCGAGCACGCCGGGCACCCACGAGTTCTGCCAGTAGCTGTTCGGCACATGCTTGACCGTGTCCATGCGAATGCCGTCCACCGCGTAGGTGGCCGCCCAGTTCTTGGAGAGGTTGGTGAGGTAGGTCGCCACCGTGCTGTCTTCCTGGCGGAAGTCCGGCAGGCCGGCGAGCGGGCACACGATCTCGTCGCCCGTGCAGTTGCTGTGGAACCAGCCGGGCTGCTGCGTGGTGATGCGCGCGCCGTAGCCAGCGTGGTTGACCACCATGTCCATGATGTACTTCTGCCCGCCTGCCTTCAGGTCATTGATCAGCCCGGTCAGCTCGGCGCCGGTGCCAAATTTGGGGTCCAGCGCCGTGTCGTCGGGGTTCGCGTAGTCCGGCCAGTAGCCGTGGTAGCCGCAGGAATTGCCGTTCACCAGCCCCACCTGCTTATACACGGGCGTGGTCCACACCGCGCTGGCCCCCAGATCGCGGATGTACGGCAGTTTGGCGCGCAGGCCGGCAAGGTCGCCGCCGTGGAACTTGGTGGCGCTGGCGCGGTCAAAGCAGTTGGCGGCGCCCAGCGTGTCATTGGAAGTATTTCCATTGAAGAAACGGTCAGGCATGACGAGGTAGATCACCTGCTGCCGCCACGCATCGATGTTAGTGCCACTGATCGCCTGGGCCTGAACATCACCTGTATTGGAAACGGTTCCAATCTGGGCAGGCGTGGGCCCCTGGGAACAGGCGGAAAGGAAAAGCGCGGAGGACAGAACCCCGCACAGACCGGCAGCAGAACGTTTCACAGTTGAAACCTCCAGCACGGCAACACCCCGCACAGCTGCGGAGTGGGTGCATGAATTGTGGTGCTCCGCGATCATAACGGATGAAACCGATCAGGAATCAAGAGAAGAGGACCACCCGGGCAGGCGGTCCTCTCTAGACAGGCTGGTTAATCTTGCTTGCTTATTCGCGCTCAATCTTGATCTCGACGCGGTTTCCCTTGCGCTTCACCGTTAGTTCAGCTTTGACGCTGCCTTTGCGGAATTCGCTCTTGATCTCGCTGTTCTTGCTGCGGGTCTTGACCAGGGTGTAGCCCTCGGCCTTCAGCTTGGCGGCGTAGGCGTCGTGCTGGCCCTTCAGGTCGCGGGTATCCACGGTGGTGCGCCACTCGCGCACGTTGCTCCAGGGGTTCGCCGGCACCGAGAGGGCCTGCGCGGTGCGGGGGGCCGGGGCGGCCACCGGCTGCGCCGGGGCCGTGCTGGGGGTGGTGCGCAGCGGCGCCGCCACCGGGGCGCGGTTCACCACCGAATAAAAGGCCGTGTCGGTCACCCAGTTGCTGGCGGGCACGGGGTTCACCACGATGCTCAGCGCCTGCGCCAGCCCCTGCTGCCCGCTGACATTCACGGTGGCAAAGGAGTTCTGCTGGCTCTTGAAGGTGGCGATCTGGTCCAGGTTCAGCGGCGTGCGGCTGGCCAGGGCCAGCACCTTGTTCACGCCGTAGGGCGCGGCAATGTCGAAGGTAAAGGGGTCGCCGGGTGCCGGGAAGACCTTGACCGCGTTGGCCTTCAGAAAGTTGGCGCCGCCCTGGAACCGGTTGGGCAGGATCAGGTCCACCTGCCCCTGGGGGTCCACGTTGAACAGATACACGTGAGCGTCCTGATTGACCTGGGTAAACAGGCGGATCTTGTCGCCGGGGGCGTAGCTGGGGGTGCCGCTGCCCGAGGTGTCGCGGTCGGTCCAAACCTTCACGCTCAAGGTGGTGGGCGCCGGGTTCACGATGATGCTCTGCGCGCTGAGCTGCGGGGCGGCCGAGGCGGCACCCCCCAGCAGGGCCAGGGCCGAAGACAGGAACAGGGTGGCTTTCATGCCCCCCACCCTGCACGCCCTACTTGACGGGGGCCTGACCAGGATCTGATGCGTCTTCTGACCCTGGGCTTACCCCGTTCTCATGGGGAGGCTGGGGCAGGGGACCACAGGAGGGACCTTCTGGAGGCAGGCGGGGGTGGCTGACCGTTGGTACACTGCCCGGCGTGCGCTCCGCTTTTCCCCTGGCTGCCCGCCCAGCGTTGCTGGCGGCCCTGCTGCTGGGGGCGCTGTTGCTGGGGACACTGGGCCCCCCAGCGGGCCACGCGGCCCCTGGGCCTGCGCCTTTCCCCTACGTGCGCGGCGCGCTGCCCATGCCGAAGCCCCGCCCTGGCGAGGCCACGGTCCTGACCCTGGAGACGGCGCGGGGGCCGTTGCCCCTGACCCTCAGCCAGCTGCGCGCCCTGCCGGTGGTCCGCTACGCCACCAGGCAGCCGCAACTGGGCCAGACCTTTACCTACGAGGGCGCCGCGCTGCGTGATCTGGCCGCCTGGGGCGGCTTTGGCGGGCGCGACCTGCGCGTCATGGCGACCAACGGCTTTGCGGCGACCATCCGCGCCGCCGATTACCTGAACCATCCCATCATGCTGGCCTACCGCGCCGACGGCCGCCCCATCTCGCCCCTGCAAAAAGGCCCGCTGACTGTGGTGCTGCCCTCCCAGCCCACCCGGTTTTCCACAGGGTCGTACTCGGCCGCGTGGGTGTGGTTTGCCGAGCGGCTGGCCCCCGCGCCATGACAGACGGGCCAGATCCCCGCGAGCGGCTGCAGGCCCGGCGCCAGCGCCTGTGGCGCGAACTGCTGCTGGGGCTGCTGCCCGCCCTGCTGATGGTGGTGCTGCTCATTCTGGTCACGCGCCCGGCCTATGACGCCCTGACCCGGGGCGGCACCGGCTGGACGCCACACGTCTATCAGGGGCTGGTGCAGGACGTGCTGCAGTACCGGGTGGCGCGCCTGGACCCGGCGGTCAGTCCGGCACGCCGCCGCCTGCTGCGCGAGATCGCGCTGTCCAGTGCGGGCAATCCCCGGCAGTTCGTGCTTCTGCGCGAAGTTGAGGCCCAGGGTCCGGCGCGGCTGGCCCGGGTGGCCCGCGCCCTGGCCCAGGACACCGACGCCGGCGCGGCCCAGGCCGTGACCGAAAGCTTGGCCCTGGGCAGCGCCGCTGCCGAGTACAGCCGGACCCTGGGCGAGCGCTATGTGCGGGCCCTGACTGGCCTGCGCTGGGCGCTGGTGCTGGCGGCGCTGTTTTCCGGGGTGGTCAGTATGCTGCTGACCACCCGCGCGCTGCTGCTGTGGCGCGCCGAGCGCCGCGCCGCCGAGGCCCGCGAACGCCGGCTGCAGGAAGCCCTGAGTCTGGCCAGCCACGAATTGCGCCGGCCCCTGCAGGCCCTGATGCTGGCCAGCGACCTGCTGCGCGGGGCCCAGGCCCCCGAACAGCGCCAGCGCCTGCTGGGCATGATTGAAGACAGCGCCGCCCAGCTGGCCAGCCGCGCCGACCTGACCCGCCTGAATGACCTGTACCTGGACGTGGTGCTGCGCCCCGAGCCCGTGGACCTGCGCGACCTGGCCGCGCCGTTCGCCTCGGCGCGGGTGCAGGTCAGCGCCCCGGCACAGCCTGTGGTCTGGTCTGTGGACCCGGCGCGCACCCGCCAGATGCTGGAAAACCTGGTGGAAAACGCCCTGAAGTACACCGATGGGCCCGTCGAGATCACGCTGGAGCCGCCCAGACCCCCGGTCAGTCAGGGGCCCCGGCTTCAGGTGCGCGATCACGGCCCCGGCATGAGCGCCGAGCAGCGCGCCCGCGTGTTTGTGCCCTACGAGCGGGGGCCCCAGGGCCTGAAACCCGGGCAGGGCCTGGGACTGGCCTTGGTGCGGCGCTACGCCCGCGCGCATGGCGGCGACATTCACATCACCCACGCGCCGGACGGCGGCCTGATCATGACCCTGAGCTTTGGCACACCCAGCGCCGGGCCCATTGCCCCGCCCCGGCGCCGCGCCACCTGACCACCGACTGATAATCCCAAGTCGCTTACAGCGCGCGCCCTAGCCAGGCTTTACTCTTTTGGGGTGAGCCGAGCCACGCGAATCCCTCATCTGGTCTTGACCGTTGGCCTGCTGAGCCTGGGCGCTGCCGTGTGGCCTGGGGGGGCCCAGGCGTCGCCGGAGTTCCGCATTGGGTACCGGGTGAGCCCGGAGCGTCAGGCGCCGCTGCGGGTGTCGTTTGAAGCCAGTGCCCCGGCCGGGTATGTGGTGCAGTGGGTCTTTGGTGACGGCAATCAGGCCAGCGGCCTGAGCGCCGAGCACGTGTACTACCGCCCCGGCACCTATACGCTGCAGGCGCAGCTTCTGGACCCCCAGGGCCGTGTGGTCAGCCGCGCCGAGGCCCAGTTGCCGGTGAACAGTGCCGGGGCCGAGCGCCCCGCGCTGACCGTGCTGCAGCCCACCCCCGGCGAGGTGCGCCTGAGCGCCGAGGGCAGCGTGCTGTACACGCCCGCCCGCCCCACCCTGCTGCTGGCCGGGCGCGAGGTGGGCACTGGGGCCAGCCGGGTGCAGAACGGCACCCACGCGGCGGTGGTGCGCGCCACCACCAGCGATGGCCGCACCGTGGAAAAGCGCCTGACCATTCGGGTGGCCCCCTGGACCGGCAGCGCCGCCTTTGACGGCGAAGTGCTGCGCCTGACCAACCAGGCCCGCGCCCAGGGCTACAACTGCGCCACCAACCGCACGGGCGCCGCTGCCCTGCCGCCCCTGCGGCTGGACCCCACCCTGACCGTGGCTGCCCAGGCACAGTCGGCGGGGATGGCGCTGTACGGCTACTTTGACCACACCAGTAGCTTCGACGGCAGCACACCTATGCGCCGGGTGCAGGCGGCGGGCATGACTCCCCTTTCGGTGGCCGAGAACATTGCCGCCGGGCAGCAGACCCCGGCCGAGGTGGTGCAGGGCTGGCTGAAAAGCCCCGGGCACTGCCGCAACATCATGGGCGACTTCACCCGCATTGGCCTGAGCTATGTCAACCGCCCCGGCACCACCTACGGCCGCTACTGGACCCAGGTGTTCGCCCGCATCTAAAGGCTGAGGGCCGGGGCTGGTCCGCTGAGTTCCCTTCACCTCTCCAGGCCTTCTGGGGGAGCGGTCAGCTTCACAGCTTCAGTCAAAAGAGGGGCATCTTCTTTGTGGACCCTCAGCGACGCGGGGGCCCGCAGGGAGAAACGCAGAGGTCTTTTCCGACCTTGAATTGGGTAACGCTCTGCCTTCCCCCGCCCCTCAAGCCGTGAGCGGGCACCCAAGGGCCGCCTCATGGCTCATGGCCCAGAGCCCCGACCCCCCTCAATGCACGTCCGCCACGCCCGCAAGCAGCCCGGCCAGCTGCTCCTTGGCGCGGAACACGCGGCTTTTGGCGGTGCCCACCGCCACGCCCTGAATCTGGGCAATCTCGTCGTAGCTCAGGTCTTCCACAAAGCGCAGCACCACGGCCTCGCGGTATTCGGCGGGCAGGCGCAGCAGGGCGCGCTGCACCCGGTCCTGGGCGTCGGCACTTTCGGCGGCCTGCACGGGTGAGCGTTTCTCGCTGGTGACCTCAAAGCCCACGTCTTCGCGGGCCTGTTCCAGCGAGAAGCGCTGCAACTGCTTGCGGCGGTGCGACTCGATCTGGGTGTTGCGCGCCACCTGATACAGCCACGGCAGCACCCGTTCGCCCACCCGGAAGGTCCGAATCGAGCGCCACGCGCGGTAAAAGACCTCCTGGGTCAGGTCCAGGGCGTCTTCGCTGTTGCCCTCTAGGCGGTACAGGTAGCCGTACATGCGGCCCTCGTACTCCTGCACAAAATCGAACCACGCCGCTTCCTCGCCCGCGCACAGCCGCGCGTACAGGTCAGGGGAGATCAGGTCGGGTGGAAATGACTCGGCGGGGTCCACAGTGGCTACACCATAGCGTGCCCCGGCCTCTGGCCCGCGCTGCCTTGCGGCGCCAGCGGTGCTCGCCGTGGCAGCAGGGCGCCAACTGCTCTAGCATGCGCGCACGTTGAGCCCTGTTCGTCCCGAAGTCCTGTCTGCCGCCCCGCCCGCCGCCTCCCTGGCCGACGCCCTGCGGCCCCTGCTGCCCGACCTGAGCGTGGGCGCCCTGCTGGGCTTTGCCACCGGCGTGGCCCTGCGCCACATTGGCCGCGTGGCCCTGATCGTGCTGGGCACGCTGTTCGTGGTGCTGCAACTGCTGGCCTACCTTGACCTGATCAGCGTGAACTGGCTGCGCCTTCAGGCCCTCACCGAACCGTGGCTCAGGCAGGGCCAGGAACAGGGCGGCGCGTGGCTGATGCGCGTACTGACCGCGAATCTGCCCTTCGCCGGGGCCTTCACGGCAGGGCTGCTGCTGGGCCTCCGCGCGCGCGTGTAAAGAGGTGATGGTTGATGGAGAACCGCTTTTTCCATCAACCATCACCTGTTGACCATCAACCCCTTACGCGCTGCTTCGGACGACCAGACGGGGCTCAAAACGGCGCGCCCGGGCGGGGCCCTTGTAGCCGTTCAGGCGGGTCAGGAGCAGCTGAGCGGCCTCATAACCCATGCTTTCCACCGGCTGGTGCAGGGTGGTCAGGCCGCGCGCCTCGGCCCAGGGCTGGTCGTCAAAGCCGATCACGCGCACGTCCTCGCCGGCCTTCAGGCCGCGCAGACGCAGCTCGTCCAGCAGGGCCCCGGCCAGCATGTCCGCCGAGGCGAAGATGGTGCAGGGCAGACCGCCCGCCTGGACCTGATCCAGCAGCGCGGAAGCCGTGTTGCGCGCCGCCAGCGAATCGAAGCTGGAGGTGTATTCGGCGGCGGGCGCGCGCCCGGCGGCCTGCAGCGCCCCCAGAAAGCCATTGCGGCGGTCTTCAAAAACGCGGGTGGTGAACAGCTGGTCCAGTTCGGTTTCCACCCACACCGCGTACAGGTCGCCGGGCAGGGTCACGGCGTATTCCCCGGCCATGCGCCCGCCCGCCACGTTGTCCATGAACGAGGAATCCACGTGTTCGGCGTAGGCGTCCACCAGCACGGTGGGCTGCTGGGTGCGCAGGCGGCGCTCGTGGAACATCTGTGTGAGGTTGTAGGTGGCCATCACCAGCCCGTCGGCCTGGTAAGCCAGGGTGTGCGAGCCCAGGTAGCGCTCCAGGCGCGAGCGGTCCAGCAGCGGGAAAATCGCCACGTCGTAGCGGGCCTCCTGAAAGGCAGTTTCCAGGCCGTCCAGCAGCCGCACGTAGAACTCGGTGGTCAGCACCGGCAGCAGCACGCTGATGGTGTAACTCTTGCCGCCCGCAATACGCCGGGCATGCGGGTTGGGCGTATATTCCAGATCGGCAATGGCCTTGAGCACGAGTTCGCGGGTGGCGCCCTTGACCGCCACGTGGTTGTTCAGCACCCGTGACACGGTGCCGACCCCGACCCCGGCCTGCCGGGCCACATCCTGAATGGTGGGTTTGCGCATGATTTGTTGCCCAGCATACCCTCTTTTTGGAAAGGGTTCCACAGGCCCTGGGCTCCGGTGCACTGGAACGGCAAAGGCGCCCCGGGGGACAAAGCGGCCCGGCGGCCCACCCTAGACTGACCCCCAGGTCGGCCGCGACCTGGAAGGAGTGCTATGCCTGTTCCCGCCCGTCTGTTCATCCTGCTGCTGGCGCTGTTGACCGCCTGCCGCCCGGCGCCCCAGGCCCAGGCGGGCCCCACCGCCACGCTGACGGTGGAAGCGGCGCGCGTGGTGGCCGTGCCCCCCAGCGTGAAGGAGACCAGCGTGTTTGGCACCCTGCGCAACCCCGGCGGGCGCCCCCTGCGCCTGACGGGCGTGCAGTCGCCAGCGGCCGACCACGCCATGCTGATGGTGACGCGCACCGACGCCCAGGGCCGCACCGGCATGCAGATGACCGACGCCCTGACGGTTCCGGCGGGCGGCGAACTGGTCCTGAGTGACACCGGCGATCACATCATGCTGATGGGCCTGCGTGCGCCGCTGCGCGAGGGCGAGCCCGTGGCCCTGACGCTGACCGACGACGCCGGCGGCACCCACACCCTGCAGGCCCCGGTGGTGAAGCCCTGATGACGGCCCCGGCCCACCCAGAAGGCGCGGCCGGGCCGGCCACGCGGCCCTGGTACGTGTCGGCGGGGCTGGCGCTGGCGGCGGTGGCGCTGCTGCTGGGGCTGGCCTGGGGCGCGGCGCGCCTGCGCAGTCCGTACCCCTTTTACGGCACGGCCTACCCGGCGGGCACCCAGGCGGCGCCGTTTCAGGGCGTGGCGGTGCAGGGCGGGGCGGCGCGGCCCTTCGCCTTCACCCCTGGGGCGGGCGGGCAGGCCACCGCACTGTTTTTTGGCTTTACCCACTGCGCCAGCATCTGCCCCCTGAGCCTGTCGTACCTGAACAAGGCGCGCGCCCTGCTGCCCGCTGAACTGCGGTCCAAACTGAATATTGTGCTGGTCAGCGTGGATCCCGCGCGCGACACCCCGGCGCGGCTGGGCGAATACGTGGGCTTTTTTGGCAGCGGCACGGGCGTGCGCATTCCTGAACCGGCGCTGGGTCAGGTGGCGCAGGCCTACGGCGTGGCCTACCAGAAGGCCGAGCTGCAGGGCGCGGCCTACCAGATCAACCACACCACGGCCACCTACCTCATTGACGCCCGGGGCCAACTGCGGGTGCTGTGGGACTACACGCAGCTGCCCCAGGTGGAGCGCGTGAAGGCCGATTTGCAATACGTGCTGGAGACCCCATGAGCCTGAACCCCACCGTTGCCGACTTGCTGTTGCCCCGCCCGGACTGGACCCTGCTGCCCATCCTGCTGGTGGGGGCCGCCTACGCCGCTGGCTTCGTGCGGGCGCGCCGGACTGGCACCCCGTGGCCGCTGTGGCGCGCTGGGCTGTTTGCCCTGGGGCTCGTGGCGTTGGTGCTGACCACCCAGACCCGCGCCGCCGGGCTGACCCAGGGCAGCATGGCGCTGTACATGGGCCGCCTGATGGTGCTGGCCGAGGTGGTGCCGCCGCTGCTGGTGCTGGGCCTGCCGCCCCTGGCGGTCAACCCGCGCGCTGTATTGGGCCGCGTGCTGGGGGTGCTGCTGGACCCCTGGGTGGCGCTGGCGCTGTGGACCGCCGTGATCGTGTTCTGGAACGTGCCCGCCGGGTTCAATGCCAGCGTGGTGTCCAATACAGCCGCGACCCTGTTGCCGAGCCTGTACCTATTGACCAGCCTGCTGGTCTGGAGCGTGGTGCTGCGGCCCCTCCCGTCGGTGCAGCCGGCCGGCGTGGGTTCGCGCGGGTGGTTTGGCCTACTGGCCGCCCTGCCCATGATGGCAGTGGCGAGCGTGTGGCTGTACGCCCCAAAAGTGCTGTACACGCCCTACGTGAACGCCCTGTGCCTGTGGAACCTTACGCCGCTGCAAAACCAGCAGCTGTCCGGCTGGATCATGATGCTGGCGGGCCTGCCGGCGCTGGCGCTGGCCTTTGTGCAGCTGTTTCTGTGGCTGGTGCGCCTCACCGAAGAGCAGGGCCTGCCGCCGCAGACGCCGCGCTGAGGGGCCGGGCACTGTTTTCGCTTCTCGCTCTGCGACGCCGCTGTTCCAGCCCGCTCGGTTGATCTCACAGCAGCTGCTAGTTCCACCCTGGGACCAGAGAACGGTCCCTCAATTCCACTTCCGCCGCTGTTGTGGCGGACACTCACTTCGTTCGCCCCAGGAGAGTTGAGGGGCATCGCCTCAACGCTCTTGGGTTCCGCTGTCAGGATCACCAGCGAGCGCCTTAACTTTAAGACCTCCTGAAGACCGCGCGGCGCCCCGCTGCGCGCCTGGGCCTGTAGCCTGGGTGGGCATGTATGACGTTCTGGTCGTTGGCGGGGGCCTGGCGGGGCTGACGGCGGCGCGCGCCCTGGACCGCGCCGGAAAGCGGGTGCGCGTGCTGGACGCTGCGCCGCAGGTAGGCGGGCGGGTGCAGTCGCGCGCCTTGGACGGCTTTACGCTGGACGCCGGGTATCAGGTGCTGTTTCCGGCCTACCCGGCAGTGCGGCGCTGGCTGGACCTGGACGCCCTGAACTTAGTGCCGCTGCCCCCCGCCGCCGTGATTCGCCGGGGCGCGCAGGCAGACGTGGTGGGCTGGCCGCTGGGTGACCCCGGCGCCCTGGGTGGCACCCTGCTAACCCGGGCCCTGAGCACCCGGGACAAGGCGCGGGTGCTGGCCCTGGCCCTGCGCCTGCGCGGCCCGGCGCCCTGGACCCTGCTGCGCGGCCCCGATGAACCCACAGAGGGGTATCTGCGCCGCTTTGGCTTCAGCGATTCGGCACTGGACCAGTTTTTCCGGCCGTTTTTTGGGGGCATCTTCCTGCGGCGCGACCTGAGCACCAGCGCGCGGCTGTTTCGCTATTACTTCCGCATGCTGCTGGACGGCGGCGCGGCGCTGCCGGCAGAGGGGATGGGGGCCCTCACCGCCCAGCTGGCCCAGGGCCTGAAGGTCACGCTGAACGTGCAGGCCCAGCGCCTGACCCCCCACGGCGCCTCTGTAACCGTGGGCACCACCGCCGGGGATCTGGAGGCCCGGCAGGTGATCGTGGCCACCGACCCCGACACCGCCGCCCGCCTGACCGGCGAGGCCACTGGGCGCGGGCACCTGAGCGGCACCTACCTGCACTACGCCGCCCCCGCCGCGCTGGACCGCGAGCGGCGCCTGCTGCTGAACGCGGCGGGCGGCCTGATCCAGAATGCCCACTGGCTGTCCAACGCTGTGCCGGGGCGCGCGCCCGAAGGCCAGCACCTCCTGACCGTCACCGTGCTGGGCCTGCCGGGTGCGGGCGATGACGCGCTGGACGCTCAGGTGCGCGGCGAACTGGCGACTTGGTACGGCGAGGCGGCGGTTCGTTCGCTGCGCACGCTGCTGGTGGAGCGCATTCACCACGCGCAGTATCCGCAGCCCCCCGAATACGCCGCCACGCTGGCCGGCCATGCCACCCGCTTAAGTGGGGTGCTGCTGGCCGGCGAGGTCACGGCCATGAGCAGCATTCAGGGGGCCATGGAAAGCGGCGAGAAGGCAGCGGCCATCGTGCTGGGCGACCCGGTGGGCATGAGCCGCCCCCGGGGAGCCTGAGATGACCGCCCGATTAGATCACCTCGTGGTGGCGGCGCGCACCCTGGACGAGGGCCGCGCGTGGCTGGAAGGCCGCCTGCGCGTGCCCGCCCAGCCCGGCGGCGAACACCCGCAGTTCGGCACCCACAACCTCCTGCTGTCGCTGGGCCCGGAGGCCTACCTGGAGGTCATCGCCGTGAACCCGCAGGCCCCGGCCCCCGGGCGCCCGCGCTGGTTTGCCCTGGACACCCCGGCGGTGCAGGAGCGGCTGTCTCACGGCCCGGCCCTGCTTCACTGGGTGGCGGCCGTTCCGGCGCGGCCCGTGGGCAGGGACGTGCTGGCCCTGTCGCGCGGCGAGCACCGCTGGACCCTGACCGTGCCCGAAGACGGCGGGCTGCCGGGCGGCGGCGTGGTGCCCTCGCAGATTCACTGGGAGACCCCGCCGCCCCCCACCCGCCTGCCGGATGTGGGGGTGCGCCTGGCCCACCTGCAGCTGGGCACCCCCGACCCGGACGCGCTGCGCGGGCACCTGCGGGCCCTGGCCTTTGCCGGTGAGGTGGAGGTCTACGAAGCCCCCCAGCCCGAACTGCGCGCGGTGCTGGACACCCCGCGCGGGCCTGTAGAGCTGTAGCGTCCAGGGGACTTAACGGGGTGGCCGGCCCGGGACCATGCGGGGCCGGCGCCGGTGCAGCAGCGCCGCCGCCACCAGCCCGCCCACGAACCCAAACAGGTGCGCTTCCCAGGACACCGCCGGGTTGGTGGGCAACACCCCCCACAGAATCCCGCCGTACAGCAAAAAGGCCACCACCGCCACCCCCATCGCCAGCGGCGTGCGCTCCCACCACCCTACGCCCAGCAGGTAGGCCAGCAGCCCGAACACCAGCGCGCTGGCCCCCAGATGCACGCTGCCGCCCCGTCCCAGCAGCCACACCAGGCCGCCCCCCACCACCACGATCACCAGCAGCGCCGCCAGAAAGCGCCAGGGTCCGCGCAGCGCGCTCATGAAGCTCAGGGCGGCCAGCGGCACGGTATTCGCCAGCAGGTGCCCGAAGCCGGCGTGCAGAAAGGGTGCTGTCAGGATGTGCCACAGGGCGCCGGGCTCGCGCGGCTGAATGCCGTAGTAATCCAGGCGGCCACCAAACACAAATAGGTCAGCTGCTTCCTGCACCCAGAGGCCGGTGAGAAGCAGGGTGGTGAGGCCGGTGGCGGGGAGGAGGCCGGACCGGGAGGCCAGGGTGCGGGGGGGAGGGGGGGGCCGCATGGGTTTAGCATGACGGAAAAGGGGGTGGGGGGCGTCGCTCCTTGGGGGGAGGTGGGGGCGGTGGTTGTTTCTTTTGGGGGGGCGGTGGCTTGGCCCGCGCTGGCCCCACCCCCCCTGCCCCCCTACCCCAGAGGGGCAGGGGGGAGCAGCGCTGCGCTAGGCAAGAGTTTCTACTGAAGTCGGCTGGGGTTGCTCTACTCGTTAACGTGTCCGGCTTCGACGCCGTCCGCTGGTAACGCGCAATGGCCCGCGCCCTTCGGGCACGACGGCCTCGTCTGGACCTGGGCGGTAGAGGGGCAAGAAGGCTTGGTGCGGCCCAGAAAGTTCTACTTTTGAAAAACACAACGGCCAAATGCCGAAGCTGCTTTTCAAAGTAGAACCTCGTGCCCTAAGCGTCCCCCCCCTCCACCCCTACGGGGCAAGCAACGGAAGCCGTCGTGCGCGCAGCGCGCGGGCGTGGGGCGATGGACGGAGAGGGGCCACGGCGTACACAGCGGGGCGAAGTCTGGCCGCCCCAAATCGTCAGTCAACGTTTGCCAGCGCAGCGCCGCTCCCCCCGTCCCCTCTGGGGATGGGGGGCTGGGGGGGTGGGGCAACCGCAGACAAACTCAACTGCCTTCAACCCTGCGCCCGCATCCACCCCACCACCCCCTCGACCGGCACCACCGCCACCACCCCACTGCGCCGAACCTTCACCTCCACCTGCCCCTGGGCCACCCCCCGCCCCACCGTCACCCGGTACGGCAACCCCAGCAGATCCGCGTCGGCAAACTTGACGCCCGCCCGCTCGGCACGGTCATCCAGCAGCGTGTCTATCCCAGCGGCCCGCAGCTGCCCATACAGCGTCTCGGCCGCCGCCCGTTGCGCACCGTCCTGCACGTCCACCACCACCAGATGCACCCGGTACGGCGCGATGGCCTCCGGCCACACCAGCCCCCGCTCATCGCACAGCTGCTCGGCCACCGCCTGGGCCAGCCGCGTGACCCCAATGCCGTAGCAGCCCATTTGGAACGGCTGCGCCTGGCCGCTGGCGGCCGTGAACGTAGCGCCCATCGCCTGCGCGTAGCGCGTGCCCAGTTGAAACACATGCCCCACCTCAATGCCGCGCGCCGCCTGCAGGGGCTGGGTGCCGTCATGCGCGGCCCCTTCGCCTGCGCGGGCCAACCGCAGGTCCACCACCTCCGGCAAGGCGTACTCGCCCCCGCCCGTCAGGGTCTGCCAGTTCGCGCCCGTCACGTGCCAGTCGGCTTCGCCCGCGCCGGTGGCAAAGTTGCGCAGCTCGGCGCCCGCTGCGTCGCACAGGCGCAGGAAGCCCGGGTGCAGGTCCGCCTGCTGGGCAATCAGGCCATCCGGCAGGTCCGGTGCCAGAAAACCCAGCGGCAGCGGCGCAGTGGCCCAGGCGGCGGTCCGGGTCACTTCCAGTTCAATCAGGTCGCCCGCCACCCGCGCCTGCACCGCGTTCCACAGCTTCACTGCATTCACCTGATGGTCGCCGCGCAGGCTCACCAGCACCGGGGTCAGGCGCCGCTGCCCCTCCTGCACACTCACTGCCTCATACAGCACGGTGTTCAGCAGATGGGCCGGGTCGCAGCCCAGCGCCGCGCAGGCCGCCGCCACCGTGGCTGCGCCCGGGGTGTGGTGCCGGGACAGCGTACCGAACGGGCTGGGCCGGGCCGCCTGCGCCCGTGAGACGGCGCGTTCGACGTTGGCGGCGTAGCGGCCGTCTTCCGTATACAGCACCTCGTCTTCGCCCACCGCGCTCAGGACCATGAACTCGCGGCTCTCGGCCCCGCCGATGTTCCCGCTGTCGGCCTGCACCGCCCGCCACGCCACCCCCAGGCGGCTAAGAATGCGGCCGTAGGCGGCGCTCATGGCTTCAAAGTGCTCGCGCAGGCTGGCTTCGTCGGCATGAAAGGAGTAGGCGTCTTTCATCACGAATTCGCGGGTGCGCAGCAGGCCAAAGCGCGGGCGCAACTCGTCGCGGAACTTGCGGCCAATCTGGTACACGCTGACCGGCAGGTCACGGTAACTGCGCGCCAGACCGCGCACCACGTCCAGCGCCACTTCTTCGTGCGTGGGGCCCAGGGCGTGCGCCCGGCCGGCCCGGTCGGTCACGGTGAACATGATCCCTTCGGCCTGCGTGTACGCCGCCCAGCGCCCGGAGGCGTCCCACAGGTGCTGAGGCTGCAGCACCGGCAGGCTCACCTCCTGCGACAGGCCGTCCAGTTCCTCGCGGATCAGGGCTTCAAGCTTGTGCATGGTGCGGGTCATCAGCGGCAGGTGGGCGTACAGGCCGCTGCCCACCCGGCGCACGTACCCGGCGCGCAGCAGCAGGCGGATACCCGGGGTTTCCGCGCCTTCCGGCGCCTCGCGCCACGTGCGGAACAGACTGGATTCAAGTTTCATGGGGCTCTCCCTTCGGGAAAGGGCCGCTGCGCCTGGGCCACAGAGGACCAGGGCTCGGCGGTGGTCATGACGGTGCAGGCCCCGCGCGTGGGCGAGGCAGCAGGCTTCACAGTGCAGGCGTCAGACCCCGAAGGGTGGCGGGAGCACGGGCAGGCCCGCCCCCACGCGCAGGGTCCTGTGCAGGACCGGCGTGGCGGGGAAACGCTGCTCGCTCATGGGGCCCAGGGTAGGGGAGGGGGCCAGGAAGGTCAAGGGAGGGTGTGGGCTGTGGGTTGTCGGTTGTGGGGCATGCGGGAGGGGCCGGGCACTGCGCAGTGTTGGCGGCCGGGAACAAAAGAAGCCGGGGCAGGTCCGCCCCAGCTTTCTTCGGATTCTGCGGGTGAGCAGGGCAGCGGGCCCCGTTTTTCCCACAACCCACAACCTACCCCCCACAACCCCTGTTACACCTGCGCCTTCGCCTTCAGCGCCCCTTTCTGCTGCAGGTATTCCGCGATCTGCACGGCGTTCAGGGCCGCACCCTTGAGCAGCTGATCGCCGGCCACGAACAGCTCAATGCCGCCGTCGAACACCAGGGACTGGCGAATACGGCCCACCTCCACGTCGTACTTGCCGCTGGCGGTCAGGGGCATGGGGTAGAGCTTCTCGGCGGGGGTGTCGCGCACCTCCACCCCGGCCGCCTGGGCCAGCAGCGCGCGCACCTCTTCGGGGGTGGCGGGTTTTTCGAGTTCCAGGGTAATGGCCTCGCTGTGGGTGCGCAGGGTGGGAATGCGCACCGCCGTGCACGAGATCTTCAGCGACTCGTCCCCGATGATCTTGCGCGTCTCCCAGGCCACCTTCATCTCTTCCTTGGTGTAGCCGTTGTCCTGGAAGGCGTCGATGTGCGGGATCACGTTAAAGGGAATGGGATGGGCAAAGACCTCGGCGCCAGCCTCCTGGCCATGCAGGACCTTGTGGGTTTCCGAGAGCAGTTCGTCCATGCCCTTGGCGCCTGCGCCGCTGGTGGCCTGATAGGTGCTGACAATCATGCGCCGCACGCCGTAGGCCCGGTGAATGGGCGCCACCGCCACCACAGCAATGGCGGTGGTGCAGTTGGGGTTGGCAATGATCCCCTTGTGCCCCAGCGCGGCCTCCCCGTTCACTTCCGGCACCACCAGGGGCACCTCTGGGTCGTAGCGGAAGGCGCTGGAGTTGTCGATCACGAGGGCGCCGCCCGCCACCCAAGCCGGGGCCTTTTCCTTGCTGATGCTGCCGCCCGCCGAGGCCAGAATCACGTCGGCGTCAATGGCGCCGTCGGGCGTGACCTGCACGGTCAGGTCCTGGCCCCGGAACGGCAGGGTGCTGCCCGCACTGCGCGGCGAGGCGTAGAGCAGCAGTTCGTCAAACTGCAGCGTGCTTGTTTCCAGCACCTTCAGAAGCTCGTGGCCCACCGCTCCGGTTGCTCCGACAATTGCTACGCGCATATGCACCCCTTCAACAAAAATCCGCCGTGCGTGTCTCGCAGGCGGTCCACAACGACTGGCCGCGCCTCTAGGGCGTCATGGTGGTCGTGCGGGTCGTCATGGGTCCCAGGGTAGGGGCTGGGGGGGTGGGGGTCAAGGGTGCGGGGCAGACAGCTTGGGCGGGGCGCCTAACGCTTCTTGCGCAGAAAACTCAGCCAGCCGGCGCGTTCGGGGGCGCGGGCTGGGGCAAAATCCTCCATGCGAATCTCGGCTTCGGGGTGGGGGGCCGCCTCCCAGCCGTAGGCGGTGGCGATCAGGCCGCCAAAGCGTCCGGCGGCATACAGGGCGTGCTCGCGCTCCTGTTCCTCGGTCATGGCCCGTGGATCGGCCAGGGCCTGCAACATGGCCTGCAGGCTCTCGTCGTCGCAGGCCCACTGGCCCTGGGTAAACACCGCTTCCTTGCCGTACACGCGAATCCTGGCCGACATCCCTTCCCCCTGCACGTCCCCGGCCCCTTGGCACCGGGCCCTGTGTTGTGTGATGCGAAGCAGCATAGCGCAGGGGGGCGTGATCTGTGGAAGGTGATGCGGGGTGGGCCGGTTCAGGGCAGAAGGTGGGGCCGGCTACGGGGCCAGCGGCGGGCGCGCCGTCAGGAGGTTGGCGGCCTCCGTGTTGGGTGCCCGAAGGGCCCAGAGGTGACGCTGTGGGCTGGCCCCACGCGCTACCCCTTCTTGTCTTCTGTTTTCTCGCCAAAGCGCCGCTCGGTGCCGGCCTGCAACCGGCGCACGTTGTCGCGGTGCTGCCAGATCAGCAGGGCGCTCAGGCCCGTGATGACCAGTCCCAGCCACAGAGGCCCAGCCACGAAACACACGAAGGCGGCCGTGACCGCACCCAGAATGCTGCCCAGCGACACAAAGCGGGTCAGCCACACACTCAGCAGGAACAGCAGGGCCGCGCCCAGACCGGCCACGGGCAGCAGGGCGGCCATGGTGCCAAACGAGGTGGCCACGCCCTTGCCCCCCCGGAAGCCCAGAAAGGGGCTGAAGTTGTGCCCCAGCACGGCGGCCACGCCGCACGCGGCCATGGCCGGCTGTCCCAGCTCCAGCAGGCCCGCCAGCCCCACCGCCAGCGCGCCTTTCAGGATGTCGAAGACGGCCACTGCCAGCCCCGGGCCGTTGCCCAGGGCCCGCTGCACATTGGTGGCCCCGCTGTTGCCACTGCCCACCTTGCGGATATCCACCCCACGCGCACGCGCCACCCAGGCCGCCGCCGGAATGGCGCCCAGCAGGTAGGAAAGAAAAACCGTCAGCACGGCAAGCAGGCTCACGGGCGCATGATAGGGGATGGGCCCCGCTTGGACCGACTCCACAGATGAGGGCCGCGCCGCGTGGGGGCGCCGCGTGCGCGCGCATTGATTTTCTGCACCCAACCCGCTAGGCTGCTGTGCGCTGGAACGGTGTCCGAGTGGTTGAAGGAGCACGCCTGGAAAGCGTGTATAGGTGCAAGCTTATCGAGGGTTCGAATCCCTCCCGTTCCGCCAACATGGCGCCTCTCTCGGGGGGCGCTTCGTCCTTTAGGGGGGTGACTGGCGGCGGGCGGCGGGGCGGGCGTACACTGGCCGCACTCACCATGACCCGGCCTGCGCCCCCCACGGATGACGCCTCTGGGCTGCTGGGCGCCCTGCTGGACGAAGCCGAAGAACTGCGCAACGTCCGGCCCGAACTGGCCTACGCCCTGGCGCAGCGGGCCCTGGGCCGACTGGGCGAAGATGCCTGCAGCCGCACCGCTGTGCGCGCCCTGTTTTTGATGGGGGTGGCGCAGTACGAACACAAGGAGCTGCACAGCGCCCTGCGGCTGCTGAACACGGCGGCGGGCCGGGCGCGGCGCCTGGGCGACGAACCCCTGGAGGTGCGCGCCCTGAACGCCGTGGCCCTGGTGCTGGCCGATCTGGGCGATTTTGGCCGCGCGGTGGGGCTGCACCTGGGCAACCTGGAGCGCACCCGCGCCCTGGGAGACGTGCCGGGGCAACTGCGGGCGCTGGTAAACCTGAGTGCGCTGCACGCCGACGCCTTCGAGCGCGATCTGGCGCTGCGCTACGCCCGGGAAGCGGTGTCGCTGGCCCAGAAGACCGGCCTGCCCGAATTCGAGGTGCAGGCCCAGCACGCCCTAGGCGTGGTGCACAGCCGCGCCGGGCAGCACAAGGCAGCGCTGGGGGTCTTCGAGCGCGCGCTGTTGCAGGTGCGCCGCCACGGCCTGTACGCTTTTGAAGCGCTGGTGCTGGGCGGCCTGTTTGGCGGTCTGTGCGCCTTGAACCGCCCCAGCGAGGTGCTGGCCCACGCCCGCGAATTGGACCTGAAGGTGCACCCGGCCCTGCCGGTGCTGGCGCAGTTTCGCCTGAACCTCTCGCTGGGCCGCGCCCACGCCGCCTGCGGGGACCCGGAGGCGGCCGATCCCTTTCTGGGAGCGGCCCTGGCGCTGGCCCAGAGCGCCAACCTGCTGCGCGAGGCCGCCGAGGCCCACGCGGCGCTGGCGGCCGTGCGCCGCACCCAGGGCCGGCTGGAAGCCGCCCTGGGCCACCTGGAAGCCGCCCGCACCATTGACCGCGAGCAGCTGGACGCCGCCGGGGAACAGCGCGCGCAGCTCCTCAAGGCCCAGCTGGCCGCCGAGCGCGAGCGCGCCCGCACCCGCGAACTGCAGGCGGTGCAGGTGGCCCTGCGCCACCAGGCCATTCACGACCCTCTGACCGGGCTGGCCAACCGCGCGGGGCTGCAGGCCCGCCTGGACGACCTGCTGGCGTTCCGGCAACCTTTTGGCCTGCTGTTTACCGACCTGGACGAGTTCAAGCGCGTGAACGACACCCTGGGCCACGACGCGGGCGACACCCTGTTGCGGCAGGTGGCCGGGCGGCTGCAGGCGCTGGTGGGCGAGGACGCGGCGCGTTTTGGCGGCGACGAGTTTATTGTGCTGTTTCCGCTGGGCGGCGAGGGCCCTGGGCTGTGGGAGCGCGCCCAGCGGGTGCTGAATGAACTGGGGGCGCCGCTGTGGCTGGACGGGCGGGCCATGACCCTGCGGGTGTCGGGCGGGCTGGTGGCCTACCCCGCCGACGGCACCGACGCCTCCACGCTGCTGCGCCGCGCCGACACCGCCATGTACGTGGCCAAGCGCGCCCAGCGCCATCTGGTGCGCTACCTGCCTGCCTTCGAGCGCGAGGTCACCGAGCGCCTGGACCTGGATCAGGCGCTGCGCCGGGCGCTGGCGCGGCAGGAATTCCGGGTGGCCTACCAGCCGGTGTGCGACCTGAAAACGGGCCTGCCGGTGGGCGCCGAGGCTCTGGTGCGCTGGGAGCGCCCGGGGGTGGGGCTGGTCAGCCCGGGGCAGTTTATCGGCGTGGCCGAGGACAACGGCCTGATTCGCCCGCTGGGCGAGTGGGTGCTGCGCGAGGCCTGCCGGCAGGCGGGGCTGTGGCGCGCGGCGGGGCTGGGGCTGCTGTCGGTGGCGGTGAACGTTTCGCCGGTGCAACTGGCCGATCCTGGATTCACCGGCGCCGTGGAAGCCGCGCTGGCCGACTTCGCCCTGCCGCCCCGGGCCCTCAGTCTGGAGGTCACCGAGCAGGTGGCAGTCACCGATCTGCGCGAGGCGGGCCAGCGCCTCTCAGCCTTGCGGGCGCTGGGTGTGCGGATTTCGCTGGACGACTTTGGCACCGGCCAGAGCAGCCTCGCGGTGTTGCGCCACCTGCCCATTGACACCCTGAAGCTGGATCAGGCCTTTGTGCGTGACGCCCCCGGTGAGCCCGCCGCCCAGGCAGTGATTTCTGCCCTGCTGGCCCTGACCGCCGGCCTGGGCCTGCACGTGGTGGCCGAGGGCGTGGAAACCCAGGCCCACCGCGAGGCCCTGCTGGGGCTGGGGGGCGGGGCGGCCCAGGGCTACGCCTTTGCCCCGCCCCTGGCCCCCGACGAGTTTCAGCGCTGGTGGCTGGCGCAGATGGCGTAAGAGGGCTGCCGCAGCCTTCCGTCCGGGGTGATGCTTCGGACCAGAAGGATATTTGCAGATCGGCGCCGCAGAGCAGCAACAGCAACGGAGGTCCGGGCGTTGGCTGTGAAAGGCACTGAAGGCAAGCAACATCTGGTTCTGGCCGGGCTGTGACAGATGAGGAACGGCAGCCCGTATCACCCCAGGTAGGGTTCAAGCCCGGCGAAGCGGCAGTGGCGAACACGTCGTCTCGGACGATGGACCTGCTCATTCCCCACTACGGCGCAGTTCTGCGCGTCCTACACAAGGGAAGGCGGAAAAGACCGTTTTTATTGAGCCGCCCCAGCTGAACTGTTGAATTGATTCGAACAATTGAAAACCCAGCGGGGGGCTGGGGGAGAGGCGTGGCCTGGAAGTCCTGGCTGGTCAGGCTGATCGCGGTGCAGGCCTTTTCCTGTCGCTGGCCCACATGAGGGGCGGGGCTCAAACGCGGCGTGCCCTCAATGCCCATAACTTCGGGAGGTTGTGGACCCGGGCGGCTCATCCTCAACGCCCTTCAACCTGGGCGGCCTGCCCCCTTTTTCTCTCAGTGGGCGCAGCCAAAGCGGGAATCTTGGACTCCGGGCTCTAGGCAGGCGCGGGTCAGTCGGGTAGCCTGACCCCTGCAACCCACAATCCACACCCCAACTGGCCCATCTGTGGCCGGCCCCCTACTGCTGTGACTGGAGGTTTTTATGCCTGTTCGTCCTGCCCGATCTGCCTGTGCCCTGCTGCTGTGCGGCCTGCTGGCGGCCTGCGCCCCACACCCGGCCCCGCCCGTACAGGCCACCGCCATTCCCGAAGGCTTCAGCGAGGCGCTGCTGGCCCTGAGCCCGGCGGCCAGCCCCGCCCTGGGTGCCCAGGCCGCCGCCTGCCCCACCCAACTGGCGCTGCCCTACGGAGCGGCCGGGCTGGATACGGGCGTGTACTGGTATTCCCGGGCCGAAACCGGTTCGCCCGGCGGCGTGGGCTGCAAGGCGCGGGGTGACGGCGCCGCTATTCCCGGCTACTACGACCCCGCCCGCCCGGTGCTGATCTTTGTGCATGGCTGGCAGGACGGCAGCACCAAGGCCGGCAAGCGCGACTCGTTTTATTTCAGCGAGGCCAACCAGAGCGTGGCCGACGCCTGGATTGCCGCCGGCTGGAATGTGGGCCTGTTTCACTGGACCCAGCTGGCCGACGACGAGGGCACGGGCGGCGTGCCCTACCACGCCCAGGCCAAGATCTGGACGGCGGGCTACACCTACCGCGACGCGCTGGGCCGCACCCAGGACATCCGCATGCGCTACCGCCGCCCAGATGGCACCTACACGCAGACGGGTATGCCCACGGTGAGCGCTGGAACGCTGTTTTACACCGCCTACAAGAGTGCCCTGTCGGCCTGGACCTACAGCGGCGCGGAGGGTGTGCGCGTCATGGGGCACTCGCTGGGCTCGCAGATGGCGCTGGCCCTGGCCGAAAAAGCCTATGCTGACCCGGGCCTGCCGGCCAGCAAGCGCCCCAGTCGCATCGTACTGGCCGACCCTTACTGGTCGCCCGCCAGCGCCGGTTCGGGGCACTCCTACAGCTTCCTGAGCCCCGACGCCAACCCAGCCGCCCGCAGCGCCCGCATTGCCCAGAGCCTGAAACAGAGTGGCGCAGCGGTGGAATGGATCAAGTCCAGCCGCCTGCTGGACCTGGGCGGCGACAACAACCTGAACATGGCCAAGTTCATCAGCCGCACCGAGATTTTCCCTGAATACATCTTTGATCTGAACCCCGCCAGCGGGCTGGCGCGCAAGCACGGCGTGGCCCCGCGCTGGTACATGTGGACCCGCTCCTTTGCCCCCAACGGCGCGGTGAGTGCCGCCAACACCCAGGCCGGGGCCGTCAGCCGCATGAACAGCGGTGTGCGCTACGACCAGCAGGGCGGGCGCAGCACCGTGAGCCCGGGTGACGACACGTTTGTGAGTGGGCCAAATCCATAAAGGCGGCGTGTAGAGAGTGGTGAGTGGGAAGTAGGGAAGGGCAGCGGGAGGCCAGTGCCTAGGGGGCTTGTGCCCTCAAAAAGCGAGTGGGAGGGTGGCCGCACATGGCCCCCTCCCACTTCCTACTCTCCACTTCCTGCTTCCCCCCTCACCCTCCACGCGCTCACCAGCAGCAGGCCCGAGAGCACGGCGCAGATCAGCGCCAGGGTGGAAAAGCCGGACCCGGCGATGACCACGCCGCCCAGCAGGGTGCCGGTGCCTGCGGCCACGTAGCCCAGGCCATCGGTCACGCCCTGGGCGGCGGGAAAGCGGGTCAGGGCCTTGCTGCCGGTCACAAAGGCCAGATTCCAGCCCAGGCCCAGCAGAAACAGGCTGACGGCCAGCCAAGGGGTGCCGGGCAGGGTGGCCGTCAGGGCCGCCGCCGTCAGCAGCGCCGCGCCGCCCGCGTAGCCAAAACGCAGCCCCCAGCGGTCAATCAGGGGCCCCGTCAGCCAGCCAAAGCCGAACATGCCCAGGATGTGCCCGCTGATCAGCGCGGCCACCCCGGCGTGTTCCATGCCCATATGGTGGGCGCGCAGCGGGGTCAGGCTCATCAGGGTGACCATCAGGCCCTGCGCGGTGGCCAGGGCCAGCGCCGTGGATTTCACGCCGGGAATGGCAAAGGCCGCGCGCAGCCCCAGGCGCTCGCCCGGGGTCTGGGGCAGGGTCTGGGACTGCGCCCGCAGGGGCCGCCACGCCCGCAGCAGCAGCGCCGCCACGCCCAGCAGCGCGCCCGCCACCAGCCAGCCGGCCACTTCGGCACTGGTGCCCAGCGCCGCGCCCAGGGTTTCAATGGGCCGGGCCGCCCCGGTAATCAGGAACGAGCCCACCACGCTCATAAGCATCAGCGCGCCCAGGGCAGAGCCCCGGCGGGCGTCGGGCACGCTTTCGGCGGCGGCGTAGCGGGCCTGCTGGTAGCCGCCCTGCGCCGCGCCCATCAGGCCTGCGCCCAGCAGAAAGAGGGGCAGCAGCCCGGCGCGCGCCCCCAGAAACCCGGTCAGGGCCCCCACGGTGCCCAGCGCAAAGGCGCCACTTAAGCCGCTGCGGCGGCCCCGGCGCAGCATCCAGGCCCCGAACAGCCCAGCCGACAGCGCGGCGCAGGCGCTGATCAGGGTGGCAGGCAGGCCAGCCAGGCCCTCGAAGCCCAGTTCGCTCATGATCAGGCTGGACAGAACGGTGCTGACGGTGGTAGCCCCCGTGGCCAGGGCCTGCGCCCCGTACAGCGGCGCCAGTCGCCCAGCGTTCAGGGCGGGGGTGTTCAGGGCCGCCTCACTCATGGGCAGCGGCGCGGGGACAGCAAGGTGCGGCGGGGCAGCTCATTGTGGCGTTCCCTTCAGTGACGCAGGACGGCGGCGCGCGTCACGCCTCGCCCTGGGCCTGCCAGCGGGCCTGCACCGCGCCGCGCAGGTAGGCAGTGGCATCCTCGGTGCTGGCGCCGGGGGTGAATACGCGCCCCACGCCCAGCTCCTGCAGTTTGGGCAGGTCCTGGTCGGGAATGATGCCGCCCCCGAACACGATGATGTCGTCGGCGCCGCGTTCGCGCAGCAGGCCCATCACCTCGCGGAAATAGTGCATGTGGGCCCCAGACAGCACCGACAGGCCAATGGCGTCCACGTCCTCTTGCACGGCGGCGTTCACGATCATCTCGGCCGTCTGGCGCAGGCCGGTGTAGATCACTTCCATGCCGGCGTCGCGCAGGGCGCGCGCCACCACCTTGGCGCCCCGGTCATGGCCATCCATGCCGGGTTTGGCGATAAGTACCCGAATGCGGCGGTCTTCCATACACTTCCTCCTCAGCGCGCCTGCAGGTGCAGGCGGGGGTGCAGATTCCGAACAGGCCCCTGGGCGCGGGCCTAACGAGCGTTTGCCGCATTCTACGTGCTGGGCCCGGTGCCATGGCGCACACGAAAATCATCACACGGTCATCAGTTTCGCGGTGTACAACCCTCTCATGAACGCCCTGCTTTCCAGCCTGACCCTGGCCGCCCTGAGTGCGCCGTCCCCGGCGGGCCCTGTGGGCACCACCTGGACGCTGCAGACTGTGCAGCTGCCCGGCCGCGCGCCCATCACCCCGGGGCCGGCCCTGGCCCGCCCCACCCTGCGGCTGGACACCAGCAGCGGCGCCCTGAAGGTCAGCGGCTCGACCGGGTGCAGCCCCCTGACGGGCACCGGTACGCTGAAGGGGCAGGCGCTGCTGCTGCGCGGCCTTTCGGGGGGCAGCAGCATGAATTGCCCCGACGCAGCCCTGAGTCTGCGTGAGGACTATCTGGCGCTTCTGGCGCGCACCACTCGCTTTGAGCAGAAGGGCAACACCTTGACCCTGGTGGCCGGCGCGGGCCGCCTGACCTTCACCGCTGGAGGCGCCGTGAACACTCCTTCTTCTGGAAGCCCGTCGCAGCCGGCTTCGCTGGACGGCACCTATGTGGCGAGTGGGCTGAAGTTGGGACCGCGCCAGATCCCCCTGCGCGGCGTGCTGAGCGTGACCGTCAAGGGCCCGGCCCTGAGCCTGGGCGGCGTGGTGGGCTGCAACAGCCTGCGCGCCCAGGGCACCCGCCTGCCCAGTGGCGCGTTTCAGTTCATGGGGGTGGCCGGCACGCGGCTGCTGTGCCCCGCCCCTCAGGCCGAGGCCGAGCAGGCCCTGAGCGCCGTGCTGCGCGGCCCCCTGAGCCCGGCCCTGAATGGGACCACCCTCACCCTGACCGGTCAGGCTGGGGTGTTGACGCTGACGCGCCTGAGCCCGGGGGCTGCAACGGGCACGCCGGCGGGCGTTCCCACCGGCACCTACCGCCTGAAGACGCTGGGAGGCCAGCCCGCCCCGCAGACCGCGCGCCCCGTCGTGCTGACCTTTGAAAACGGCCGTGTGGGCGGAGTGGATGGCTGCAACTCTTTCGGTGCCCCGGCCTCAGTCTCGGGGGACCGCCTGACAGTGAAAGGGGGAGTGACCAGCACTCGCATGATGTGCCCCGAGGAACAGACCCTGCCGCTGCTCGCGCTGCTGGAGGCTGGCCCCACCCTGAAGGTGGCCGGCAAGACCTTGACCCTGCAAGCCGGGGATCAGGTCTGGGAATTCGAGAAGAACTGAGGCTGAGGCAACACAAAGACAGGGCGAACTGATGATGGTTCGCCCTGTCTTCGTGTTGCTGCCAATCCGGCCCTTACCGCGCTGCCCGTTCCACGCGGGCGGCCACGCGCTCGCGGCCCAGGGTCGCCAGTAGGTCGGGCAGGTCGGGGCTTTCCAGGGTGCCGGCCACCGCCGCGCGCACCGGGGGCATCACCTTGCCCAGCTTCAGGCCCTTTTCCTCGGCGTAGGTCGTAAACGCCGCCTTGATGCTGACCGGATCAAAGGTGGGCAGGTTCTTCAGGCGTGCGGCCAGTTCGGGCAGCAGGTCGCGCCCCGCGTCAATGGCGGCCTGGGCCTTTTCGGTCACCGGGTAGTCCTCGCGCCAGAAGTAGGGGGTTTTGTCCAGAAACTCGCTGAAGACGTCCATGCGCGGGGTCATCAGGCGGGCCACGGCGCGGAAGTAGTCGTCCAGGGGCAGCTCTACCTTTTGTCCGGCCAGATGGGCGTGCAGGCGCCGGGCCACCTCGTCCTCGCCCAGCACCTCGCGCAGGTACTTGCCGTTGTACCAGCGCAGCTTGTCCAGGCTGAACACGGGGCCGCCCAGGGTCACGTCTTCCAGGCGGAACACGCGCTGGAACTCGGCCAGATCAAACACTTCCAGGCCGTCCGGGTGCGTCCAGCCCATCGTGGCCAGAAAATTCAGCATCGCTTCGGGCACAAAGCCCTGCTGCTGGTACCACTCCACGCTGGTGGGGTTCTTGCGCTTGCTGATCTTGGACTTGTCGGCGTTGCGCAGCAGCGGCATGTGGGCCCACACGGGCTCATTCCAGCCAAACGCCTGGTATAGCAGCACATGGATGGGCGTGGAGGTAATCCATTCCTCAGCGCGCACCACATGGGTCACGCCCATCAGGCGGTCATCCACCACGTTCGCCAGGTGATAGGTGGGAAAGCCGTCGGCCTTGAGCAGCACCTTGTCGTCAATGTCCCGGTTCTGAAAGTGAATGGGGTCGCGCAGCCGGTCATTCACCACCGTTTCGCCCTCGCGGGGGACCTTCAGGCGAATCACGGCGGCCTCGCCGGCGTCTGCGCGGGCCTGGGCTGCTGCTGGGTCCAGGTCGCGGCTGGGCACGGCGATCACGCGGCCCTCCTTCTGAGCGGCTTCGCGCAGGGCCGCCAGTTCCTCGGGCGTCTCGAAGGCATAGTAGGCGTGGCCGCTCTGCACCAGCTGGCGGGCGTAATCGCCATACAGGTCAAATCGCTCGCTCTGGCGGTAGGGGCCGTTTTCGCCGCCCTGCAGCGGGCTCTCGTCGGGCGTCAGGCCCAGCCACTGCATCATCTGAAAGATGCGCTGTTCGCTGCTCTCGACATAGCGGCCCCGGTCCGTGTCCTCGATGCGCAGGATGAAGGTGCCGCCCTGCTGGCGCGCCAGGGTGTGGTTAAACAGGCCGATATAGGCGGTGCCCACATGGGGGTCACCCGTGGGGCTGGGGGCAATGCGGGTCACGACAGACATGGGGCACAGGATACGGGTCTGGCGCACGCCGGGCCGCGTGGTACAACGGACGCGACATGTGGCGTTTCTTGTGGCGGGCGGCGGCCCTGTGTACTGCGCTAGGCGTCAGTGCGCAGGCTGCAGAAGAGTGTGGGTTTCCCCGCGCGGCAGAATTCGGGTCGCTGCGGCTGGCCCAGGTCACCGTGGCCCGGGCCATGTTCACCACCGCCGGGGGCGCGCCGTTGCCAGGGCGGCCCTACGTGGTGCAGGGCGATCTGGTGATTCAGGGCCCGTCCCAGGGTGGGCGGCGCTGCACCCTGTGGCTGCCCCTCCCCGGCGCCCCCACCGATGAAACGCGCGGCTTTCTGCGCGACACGCAGGTGCGCCCGGTGCCCGCAGGCCCGCTGACCGGGCGCTGGACCGCCGGGCGGCCGGACCTGTTTATCGAGATTAGGCCCGGAGGGCAGGTGAGCGGCCAGGCGCTGCGGTTCTTGCCCAGCGGCAGTGCCAATGTGGGCGAGATGCAGGGGGGCCTGACCCTGCGTGGCGCCACCTGGGTGTACCGCAGCGCAGGCTGCGAGGTCACCATGCGCCCGCTGGGCCCCTGGCTGCTGGTGGCCGACGACTGGTTGCAGAAACCCGACGATAGGCGCTGCGGCGGGGTCGGCGTGTCGTTTAGCGGGTGGTATCGGCGCGAGCCCTGAGCGGCCCTGGGTGCTGCCCGAACGCTGGGCATGACGTGGCCGGGACCTGGGGCACCCCAGCGCGCTCCGCCTTGACGGCCACCAACGCCGCGACTGCCTGCGGCCACGCCCCCCATCTGCGTGGCCTGCCCGGCCCCGCTATCCTCGCCCCCATGCTGCGTGAGGTCACCGACCGCTTTTTCGGCTATTACCCCGGCACTGTGGCCCTAGTCACCGCCGCGCACGGCGAGACCCGCAACGTGATGGCGGCGGGCTGGCACACGGCCCTCAGCGCCCAGCCGCCTCTGTACGGCGTGGCCGTGGGCAAAGAGCGCGCCACCCATCCCCTGATTCTGGCCAGCGGCACCTTTGGGGTGAATTTTCTGCCCCTGGCGCAGGCCGGGGCGGTGCAGGGCAGCGGGACCTACAGCCTGCACGGCGGCCACGACAAGCACGCCCTGCTGGCGCTGCCCACCCTGCCCGCCGCGCCGCTGGCCCTGCAGGGCGCCTACCTGCACTACACCTGCCGCGTGACCCAGGTCCTGCCCACGGGCGACCACGACCTGATCGTGGGCGAGGTGCAGGCCGTGCACTACGACCCCGACGCCTATGACGACCAGGGCCTGCTGATCGCCCCGCCCGCCATCTACCTGGGCCGCAGCGTGTACACCACCACCGCCGAGATGCGCGTGACGCATGGCCCATGAGGTGCTGCTGTGGCACCGGGACGGCCAGCGGGTGTGGCGCACCCCGGCGGGCGGCGGGCTGACTCTGGCCCTGGCCCCCGGTCAATCTCTGGACGCGGCCCTGAGCGCCGCCCTGGGCCCAGTGTGGCTGCTGCACGACGGCGGGCATCTGTTCGGGCAGAGCGGGCTGATTCAGGTGCAGGCCCTGGAAGAACGACATCCGACCGGTGGCGGCGGTTGGAGCCGGGACCTGCCCCCGCCCCTGCCGGGGACCCGGCCCTGGCAGCAGCCCGGTTGGCCAGACCGGGCGACGCGGCTGGCTGACCACCTGCTGCGCGGCGCGGGCCGTGAGCGCCAGGGGCCGCTGCGGCTGCACTTCGCCAGCGACCTGACGGCCACCCACGCCCTTGAGACCGACCAGGGGCCCGCGTGGCTGAAGGTGAGCGGCACCGGCCAGGAAGCCCGGCTGACCACCCACCTCGCCGCGCGGCATCCGGGCCTGCTGCCCCCGCTGCTGGGGGCCGACCCCGGGCAGGGCGCCCTGCTGAGCGCCGATGGAGGCCCATTGCTGGACGGCGTGGCGGATCTGGGTGCCTGGACCGGGGCCCTGGCGCGCCTGGGCACCTTTCAGCGCGTGGCCGACCCGGCGGCCCTGGCCGCGCTGGGTGCACCGGCTCTGCCCCTGGCCCAGACGGTGGCGCGTGTGGACGCCCTGCTGGGCGACGCGGCGGTGCTGCGGGGCTGGGGCGTGGATCCAGCAGTGGCCGAGACACTGGCAGCGGCCCGGCCCCGGATTCGCGCCGCTTACGCCGATCTGCAGACCCACGGCCTGCCCGACCAGCCCGCCCACGGCGATGCCCACCCCCGCAACGCCCTTCATAGCGTCGCGCACGGGGCCGTGTGGTTCGACTGGAGCGAGGCCGCCAGCGCCGCCCATCCTTTCATGGACGCGGGGTGGTTCCTGGCCTTTGCCCTGCACCCGGGCCGCGCGGGGCTGCCCGTGTGGCAGGCCAGTGGCGCAGCGGACCGGCTGGCGGCGGCCTACCTGCACGCCCTGGGCGCCCCCGAGGCCACGCCGCTGCTGTGGCGCGCGCTGCCGCTGGCCCTGCTGCACCGCGCGGCGGTGTACGACGAGACCTTTCGCTGCTGGCAGGGCACTGTGCCGGGCGTGCGGCCCAACTACGTGCCCTATTACCTGCGGCTGGCCGCCCAGAGCCTGGGGCGCCTGAAAGCGGGAACCACCTGACCTGAAGGGTCTACCTTCAGGTCAGGTGGGGTGACCAACGCAAGTGAGCGCCACAGAGAGCGGTTGGCGTGGGGTTGAGGGGGTGCGTTCCGCCCCTGGGCGGAACGGGAGACCGCTATGGGCTCGCTCAGGCCCACCCTTCGGAAAATGCGGTGTCGGCAAAAAGGGGCCGGGCCACGGCCAGAAAGTCCGGCCAGCGGGCGGCAGGGTAGCGCCGCGAGAGGTGCAGCAGGCGCAACTGGCCCACCCCACTCGCCGCCGCCAGCCGCGCCACCTGATCCACTGCCGTGTGATGGTGGCGCGCGGCCAGATGGGCGTCCTCGGGCAGGTACTGGGCCTCGGCGTACAGGGTGTCCACGCCGGCGAGCCAGGGCACCAAAGCCGTGAACGCCGCCTCGTCCAGAAGAAAGTCGGTCAGGTAGGCGGCACTCTGGCCCGGCTCTCGCCGCAGCAGGGCCGCGCGCAGGTCGTCGGCGTCGCGGGGGCCGGCGGGGGTGTCCAGTGGGCCCACGGCGCCGCCCTTGAGGGCCGCCAGCCACGGGCCGCCCGGCAGCCCCAGGGCGCGCAGCCCCGCCGGATCAATGTTGACCCGCTCCGGTTCCTGCAGGCGAAACCCCAGGCAGGGCCCCTGGTGCGAGAGGGTAATGGCCCGGACCTCCACCTGCGGTGTGGTCAGCAGCGGGCCGCCGTCGAGGGAGCGTTGCCCGGCCGGGTGCATGACCGAGAACGCCTGGCTTGCCTGAAAGGCGAAACTCTCCACCCGGTCCGGGAACACGTCGTGGACCTGCCACACGCCTCCCAACTCCGGGGCGTGGTTCCACCAGAAGCCCTGAAAGCGGTGCTGCAGGATGCGCGCGGTGCCCGGCGGCCCCCAGACATGGTTCTCGCCGGGGCGGTCAAAGGTGGCGCGGAAAAAGGCGTCAAAGCCGCTGATGTGGTCCATGTGCAGGTGCGAAAGCAGCAGGTGACGGGTGTCCTGCAGGGTGGCCAGCGGCAGGGTCTCGGCGGTGCCGGCGCCGCAGTCCAGCAGCAGGCGGGTGTGGCCCTGGCCGGCCTCGGCCGTGACCAGCAGGGCGTTGTCGGCCGCTGGGCGGCCCAGAACCTGAATGTGCAGCATAGGGGCCTCCGGGGTCGCCGCCCGGCGCTGGGGCGCGGGCAGCGATGCGGCGTTCATGGTGCCACCCCTGGCCGCCCGGGGGCATCCGCCAGCTGGCGGGACAGCACTGGTGGGGCAGGGGAGGCCGGTGGGTGTACCCCTCGTCCCACCGCCCGCGCCTGTAACGAAGTTCACGCGGGCCGACAGGGCATTGACGCGCCCGGTTCATCCTGCTCCCCATGAAGGTGTCCCTTGCTCTAACCGTGTTGACCCTGAGTGCCCCGGCGGCGGCGGCCGTCTCCGTGGGCATTGGCGGCGAGATTCGCAATCCGCAGGCCCTGGCCCGGGTGGGCGGGCCGGACGTGCGCATCCTGCTGACCAACCTCAGCGAGGGCTGGCTGCTGGGCGCGGGGTCGGTCTCGGGGTCGCGCTTCAATATCGCCATTCCCGAAGCCTTTCAGCCCCCGGTGCGCTCGCTGGACCTGTGCCCGGGGGTGCAGGTGAGCCCGGCGGGCGCGCGCACCTACACCGCCGAAACGCTGCTGGCCTACCACGCGCCCAGCGGCAGCCTCGCGGCCGTGATTCAGGCGGACCATCCCACCACCCCCACCCGGCGCGGGCAGTGGATGTACAGCGACCGCACCGTGACCATCAAGGGCCGCTGCGCGGGGCTGAACACCTACTACAACCTCACGCTGCGCCAGGGCTGGACCGGCGTGATGACCGTCTCGCGCGATGGCCGCTTTGAGGTGACGAACGTGGCCGCCCGCCTGCCCTACTGGGTGCAGCCGGTGATGACCCGCGCGGCCCGCGCCACCTTTCCCGCCCTGTTCAGCGGCCAGCGCAGCGCTTTTACCCTTCGCTGAGGCCGGACTCAGCGGCGCCGGGACCCGCTGAGCGCCCAGCGGCGGCTGGCCCCGGCGCGGCGGCGTCCCGGCCCCGGGGCACATCGCGCACGCCCCGGCGGCCAAAGGTGTGCGCCAGATCGCGCTCGGGCAGGCGCAGGGCGGTGGGGCGGCCGTGGGGGCAGGCCCAGGGCTGCTCGCAGGCGGCCAGGGCGCGCAGCACCGCCTCGCCCCGGGCGTGGTCCAGCATGCCCGCCTTCAGGGCCGGGGCGCAGGCCAGCCGCGCCAGCACCTCGCGCTGCGGATCGGGGCCGGTGCCCAGCGCCGCTTCCACAATCTGTTCGTGCAGCCGGGGCACGCTCAGGGCGGCCAGCGTGGCGGGCAGGGTGCGCAGCCGCGCCAGCCCCGCCCCGAAGTCTTCCAGGGTCAGGCCCCAGGCCTGCAGTTCCGGGGCGCGTTCGTGCAGCCGGGCCAGCTGTTCCGGGGTCAGGTGCAGCAGTTCGGGCTCGGGCAGGTCCAGCGGGGGGGCGGCCAGCAGATCGCGCCGCAATGCCTCGTACAGCGCGCGCTCATGGGCGGCGTGGGCGTCCACGATCCACAGGTCGCCCTCGCCCTGCGCCAGCAGGTACAGCTCCTGATACACCCCCAGCAGCGTCAGCGCCGGAAAGTGCTCGTGGGTGGGCGGGGGCGGCGCGGCAGCGGGCGAGAGGGGGGTGGGCGCCACGCGCGCCAGGGGGTGGCGGCTTAGGGCCTCGGCCACGGCCGCGCGCACCGCCGCCGCCACGCCGCCCAGGTCGGCCAGCGCCACCACCTGCTTGGCCGGATGCACGTTGGGGTTGTGTTCGTCCGGGCCCACGGTCAGGTCCAGCACGCACAGGGGCGCGGCGCCGGCCGGCAGCAGTTCGCCGTAACCCTCAATCACCGCGCGTTCCAGTTCGGGGGGGGCCTGCACGGGGCGGCCATTCACGCTGAAGTGCATGCGGTCGCGCCGGGGCCGCGTGAGTTCGGGGCGCGACACCACCCCGCGCACCGCGCCCTGCGCCACGGCCAGCACCCGGTTGGCGTTCAGGGGCCCGTACACGCTGGCCACCGCGCCCCGGTGGTCGGCGGGCGCGTGCGAGAGCCGCACCTCGCCGTCCACGCACAGGCGCCAGTGCAGGCCGGGCCAGTGCAGCACGTAGCGCCCCAGCAGGGCCGTGACCTCGCGGGCCTCGGCAGCCGGGGGCGCCTGGGTGCGCAGGCGCGCGGGCAGCCGGGCAAAGAGGCGCCGCACCGTGACCGTGGTGCCGGCCGGTGCCGAGGTGCGGCCCACCTGAATCTCCTCGCCGCACGCCAGCAGCTCGCACGCGCCCACCTGCGCGGCCGGGCGCGTGACCAGATGCAGCTCGCCCGCCTGCGCCGCCGCCCACAGCGCCTCGCCCCGGAAGCCCAGGGTGGTCACCTGCAGCGCGGCGCCCGTGTCTGGGGCCAGCTTGCTGGTGGCGTGCCGCAGCGGGGCCAGCCCCACGGAGGCGGCCGGAATCCCGCCGCCGTTGTCGCGCACCCGCACCAGGGTCAGGCCGCCGCCGTCCAGTTCCACCTCAATGCGGGTGGCGCCCGCGTCCAGCGCGTTGTCCACCAGTTCGCGCACCACGTCCAGCGGGCGCGAAACCACCTCGCCCGCCGCGATCAGACGGGCGACGTGTTCGGGCAGCACGTGAATGGCAGGCGAGGTCATGGGCGCCGTCAGGGTAACGGGTTTGGGCGTGGGCGTTGCTGCTCTGGGTTCCAGTCGGGGCGGCCCGTTTCTCCAGTCCCCGGGCCGTGTCACGTTGCCGTCAGAGCGCGCCGCCTACGCTGCGGGCCATGACCGGCGGACTGGGGATAGAGGTGCAGGGCTTTACCAAGCGCTACGGGCGGCATCAGGCGGTCAGCGACCTCAGTTTCAGGGTGCCACCGGGGCAGGTGTTCGGGCTGCTGGGCAGCAACGGCGCGGGCAAGACCACCACCATCCGCGCCCTGGTGGGCCTGACCCGCCCCAGCAGCGGCGCCGTGCGGGTGGCGGGCTTTGATGTCTGGAAAGAGCCGCTGCGCGCCAAGGCGGCCTTTGGCTACATCCCGGACCGGCCCTACCTGTACGGCAAGCTCAGCGCCCGGGAACTGCTGCGCTTCGTGGGCCAGCTTTACCGCGTGCCCGGTGCCGACACGACCATTGACCGCTGGCTGGACGTGTTCCGCCTGACCGATTTTGGCAACGAGCCCGTCGAAACCTACTCGCACGGCATGCGCCAGAAGGTGGCGATCATTGCCGCGCTGCTGCCCGACCCCCCGGTGCTGATCGTGGACGAACCGCTGGTGGGCCTGGACCCCCACGCCGCGCGGCAGGTGCGTGAACTGTTCCGCGACCACGCTGACCGGGGCCGCGCCGTGCTGCTGACCACCCACTCGCTGCCGCTGGCCGAAGCGGTGTGTGACCGGCTGGTGGTGCTGGACCGGGGCCGGGTGCTGGGCGAGGGCACCATGGACGACCTGCGCGCCCGCACCGGCACCGAGGCCGGCGGGGTGCACGGCGACAGCCTGGAGCGCATCTTCTTCCGGCTGCTGGAAGAGGAGCAGGCTCAGGCCGAGCGAGTGGCCGAGGCCCCGGCATGACTGCCCGGCCAGCGCGGGCCCCCAGCCTGTGGGGCCTGAAGCTGCGGGCCCTGCGGCGCACCCTGCAGCGTGGCCCCCGCTGGGGGTACGCCTTTGTGGGGGTGCTGGCCCTGCTCCTGCTGATTGCTGAGGTCTACGGGAGCTGGCGGGCCCTGACCTTCCTGGGCCGGTTCGGGGACATCGGCCTGAACGTGTTTGCGCGCGTACTGGAAATTGGCCTGATCACCCTGTCCAGCGGCGTGGCCTTCAGCGCCACCACGGCCGCCATCTCCACGCTGTACCTCAGCGACGACCTGAATTTCCTGCTGGCCCAGCCTCTCTCGGCGGTGCGGGTGTTTGCCCTGAAGGTCACCGAAACCTTCCTGAATGCGGCCCTGGTGCCCCTGCTGCTGACCCTGCCGCTGCTGCTGACGGTGGCGGTGTTTTTTCAGGCGCCGCTGTGGGCCTACCCGGTTATGGGACTGGCGGCCCTGCTGGTGTTCGCAGCCCCGGTGGGTCTGGGGGCGCTGCTGGCCGTGTTCCTGATGCGGGTGGCCCCGGTGGGCCGCGTGCGCGAAGTCAGTACCGCCCTGGGGGTGTTGATCAGCGCAGGGCTGGTGTACGCCATCCGCGCTCTGCGCCCGGAGGTGCTGGTGCAGCGCCTGCAGGACCCCACGAAGGTGGAAGCGGTGCTGCGCGACTTCGGCGGGCCAGGCAGTCCCCTGCTGCCGCCGTCGTGGGCAGCGCAGGGGATCTGGCAGGCGGCGCACGGCACGCTGGCGTGGCCCCTGCTGCCGCTGGCGCTGCTGACAGCCGGGCTGCTGGTGGCGGCCACCCTGCTGGCCGCGCGCGCCTACCAGGAGGGCTGGGCCCGCGCCCTGGATTCCAGCACCCCAAAGCTGGACCCCACCCCCCGCCGCGCCGGAACAGTAGAGCGCCTGTTCAGCCGCCTGGGCCAGGGGGGCAGCCTCGCGGCCAAGGACCTGCGCCTAACCCTGCGCGACCCCACCCAGTGGAGCCAGCTGCTGGTGGTGGTCGCGCTGGCGGGCGTTTATCTGGTGAGCGTGCGCGCGGTGCCCATTCCGGTGCCGCAGTTCCGGGGCATTCTGGGGTATATCCAGCTGGCGTTTCAGGGCTTCATCATCGCCGGGGTGGCGGTGCGCCTGGCCTTTCCCGCCGTTTCCACGGAAGGCCGCGCGTACTGGCTGCTGCGCACGGCACCCATCTCGCCGCGCCAGATTGTTCTCAGCAAGTTTCTGGGTGTGCTACCGGTCACGCTGGTTATGGGGCTGGTCATGGGGCTCACTAGCGCGGCCGCCATGGGTCTGGGGCCCACGCTGTTTCTGCTCAGCGCCCTGGTGAGTGTCAGCAACGCCTTTGTGATCACGGCGCTGGGCGTGGGCCTGGGCGCGGCGGCCCCCAAGTTCGACGCGGATAACCCCGCCGAACTTGGCGTGAGCCCTGGCGGGCTGGCTTTCATGGGCCTGAGTCTGCTGTACTCGGTGGTGTGCCTGCTGCTGCTGGCCCGCCCGGCTGCCGCCAGTGTGCTGCGCCCGGATCTTTTTCCTGGTTACGCTGCGTTGTGGACGCTGGAAGGGGGCTTGGGCCTGCTGGGGCTGGCCGTGGCGACCGTGCTGGGTACGTGGCTCAGTTTGCGCCTGGGGTGGGGTCGGCTGGAGCGATGGGAGTAGAGGGGTTTATGCCGCCGTCGGTACCCTGGCCGCAACTCTAACCAAGTCGAGAGTAGGCTGAAGGGTTGGAAGCATCTGACCAACGAAAACAAGTTCGTCTAGGAGAGGCGCTAAGTCGAGGCAGTTCTGCTCGGTCAGCAGAGCAGGCGGTGTCGTTGAGAAGGCAAGCTCTAGAAGATTTGTTGCGGTGTGGAGGCAGCCTGCCCGACAAGCATCTGCAGAGAGTACATAGAGATAAATGGCTGATGCGGTTGCTGCTGGCGGTAACATATTCAGGAATCTAAGAGGCGCCGAAAGCTGCGGTACGTCCTCATGTCGCTAAATCCACTATGTCAGAAAACTTGATACCCACCATATCAAGTTTTCTTCGTATGACTTGTATTACTTTTCGTGGCTGTTTTGTCGTATAATAAGTCGCATGCGTAGTATCATCCGCGTGATATTGTCCCTAGGTATTCTCTCTTTAGGTTCCGCCAATACAGAGAAGGTTTCTGTTTGCATGATTGATACGTCATGTGTTGCCATGAATCCAGGCGTATCGCCCATAGAAGATGACGGTAATTGACCTCGTCTGTGAATGATTAAGTCACAGATATGTCGATTGGCCATTCTGATTTATTTGATTATGCGAGATTCATAGACTGGCTTCGGGATCAAGAGGATAAGGGTGTTGATGATAAGGCGATCATCGACACCTTGCTGTCTTATGGGACGGCAGTCGCCTTGTATAGAGCCGCCGCCTTTGCTTTAAAGCAGCGGTATAAAGACTCCTCTCAGATGGAGGAATGGTTGGCTGAGGCTTATAGATGCAGTGATGGTGATTTGAATGATTTAATTGGAATTTTTAGGGTTTATTACTTTGTGCAGGTGCCACAAATCACCGATAACAGGAGAATATCTTTAGAGTCAGCTATTGAGGCATATAGGAAATATTTAAACGAACTTAATTTTAAAAGAGTTAATAATATAAATCTTGAGGGGCAGTATATTTCTTTGGATGGCTTAATTAGAATATATAAACGTCTACAAAATATTTCGGAAATTAGATTGCTGGTGCCTGAGATACTTGAAAGTGTTCTTAAAATTAATAGCGAAATTCTTTATCAACACACGGTGATACAATTGGCGAACGCCTATGCACTTGCTGGCCATTACAGTGAGGGATTAGATTTATTGATTGAATTAGAATTGCGGCAGACTATACTTAGCAATAGGGAGTTAATGTTTTTGAATCTAAATTTAGCAGGTCTTTATTTAAATCTTGGAAATATAAAGAATTCGATCATATCCCTAGAGAAAAGAATACCGCAAAAAGCTGCAACCGATTTATCGATAGGATACACACAGCTTGTTAGACTATATTACGGTCTTTCTTACAAGGAAGATATAAGAATAGGTACACCAAGCCATATATGGCATATTGACACTTTGCAGAACTTCTCCAAAGCCGATTCATTGAATCCTGTGGGGAAAAATTTGCTTGAGAGAGAACAAAATTTGCGAGAGGTGCTTAGTATATCTGAACGCTCCATCACACGTGATACATATGAAACTGATTTGTTCTTCGGTTATTGGGTCAGGGTCAGGGCACGCCTGATCTTGGGAGAATATGGAATGGCTGTTCAAGAGCTCAATCCTTCAAGGTTTCCTGGCCCAGAAGAACTCTACAACCGTGTTCTCCTCGCTGCACTTGACCTTGAATTGGCAATGACACCCTTGGACATTCTCCGTACACCACTGCTCGAAGCAGAGGAGCGGTTCAGAAAGGTGTTCGAGGACGCACGGACGATCCGCCACGCCGACCCTGAAGGCTTGGCTGGGCTGGTCATCCGCTGGCATCCCCAAGCCGCAGCCTATGCAGCGCTGATGCCGCAGCCTGTGCGGGAATGTTTCCCCGCGCTTGACCTGATCATGCGGGTTTCCAACCGAGCCTCCTGGCGCGGACAGGCTGTTCCGGCGCCTCTAGTCGCTCACCTCACCCGTCTGGGGCTGCGCGTGCCGACCATTGGCCTCAGTGTGGGCGGCAACGTGGCCTACCAGATTGCCCGGCTGGGCCGCGAGGAGAACGGTGTGAAAATCTGGGGGCCGGTGCTGCCCCTGTTGCCCATGCTGGCCGCGCTGGCGCGGGGCGGCCCGGACCACCTGACCATCGCGCGGCGCGCCTGGAAAGATTTCGGGGTGCTGCCCACCGGCAACCACAATGATCCAGCGCTGGCCGACGTGGTCGAGGTCTGGCGTGCGGTGGTCGACGGGCAGCGCCCCCTGGCCGATGGCTTACGGGCGCTGCAAGACCTTTAACCAGTCGCGCCCCTGCTGAGGGCGATTGAATGCCCTCCCAAAACCTCCAGTGCAAAAGCCGCCCTCATTTTGGGGCGGCTTCTCCATGCTCTAGCTTCAAGCCCACTGTGGGGTGGGGCAATTGATGCCTCTTCAGGAGGTCCAGCGTTTTCAGCTGGCGTGGGCAATCGTGGTGGGCGGCGTGCAGCGGCCCACCGTCTGCACCAGGGCCAGGGTGGGACGCAGGCAGGGCAGGAACTGGCCTAGGAACACCAGATCATCCTGCAGCGGCAGCAACTCCAACCCCTCGCCGGGACTGAGAGCCTGAGGCGGGGTCAGGGTGTAGGCGCGGGCCAGCAGGGCGCACGCCTGGGCCAAGTGACCGGACCGGGCCTGAGTTACGGCTTCGTGGTACAGCTGGGTGGCGGGTGGGAAAACGCGGGGGGCAGGCCGTGGGGTCATGAATCACGTCTCTGTGGGAAAAAGGGAAGCGGGCCAGGGCCGACAGGAGAACGCAGCAGAACAACGCTGGGGGCAGCATAGCCGCCTATCGGTTATGGTCGGGTTATGGCAGCGGTGAGAGGACTGGGGGCACTGGAGGGGGGTCGGTTTGGTCTGGTGCTCACCGAACTGCGGGGCCGCCTGGACCTCTCGCCGGCCGAACTGGCGGTGCTGGGCACGGCGGAACTGTCGCTGGGGGCGTATCCCGAAGCCGAGCTTCACCTGCTGCGGCCCCATCTGGCCGGCGAGATGCGCGCCACCGTCGGTTATGGCGCGGTTTTGCTGGAAGTGGGGCGCTGGGCTCAGGCCCGCGCGCACCTGGAGGGGCACCGTGCGGGCCTGAGTCCGGACTGGGCAGCCGAGGCGCAGCAGGTACTGGCCACGCTGGATCTGGAAGAGGGCTGGTGGGCCCGCGCCGCCGAGCGGGCCGAGGCCGCCGCCCGTGACCTGCTGGCCCTGGGCCTGGAGCGCCGCGCCGCTGGCCCGCTGGTTACGATGGCCTGGGCCTGTGCGCGCCAGGGCCAGCTGGCGCGTGCGGAGGGAGCGTTGCAGATCGCCCTGAGCGTGCTGCCCGAATACCCCGACCCCGCCGAACGGGCCACGGCGCTGGCCACCCTGGGCTGGACACAGGCGGTGGCCGGCCGACTGACGGAGGCGCAGGCCCACCTGGACCGCGCCAGCCAGCTGCTGAGCACCGAGCAGGTGCAGGCGCAGCGCTTCGTGTGGGCCGCGCGCGCCGATGTGGCCGCCTGGACGGGCGACCACGCCGCCGAGCAGGTGTTTGTGGACCGGGTGGCCGCCACCCTGGGCCCCCTCACCCCGCCCGAAAGCCGCTGGGCGCGCTGGGTGGGCCTGCGCCGCGTGGCCCTGGACCGCCGCGCCGGGCAGTGGAGCCGGGCCCTGAGGGCACTGGCCCTGTTGCCCCCCGGGGCCGAGGCCCTGTGGCAGCGCGGCGCCCTGCTGGCCGACCTGAGCGAGGGGCCAGCCGCCACGGAGGCCCTGCAGGCGGCGCTGGACACGTTCCGGGCCCAGGGGCAGACCCTGGGCGAAGCGCAGACGCTGTCCACGCTGTGCCGTGTGGCGGCCGGCACCCCGGAGGCGCCTGACCTTGCCCGGCAGGCCCTGGACGCGGCGCTGCGCAGCCCCCTGCTGCTGCCGGTGCGCGCCGTGGTGGACGAGGTGTCGGCAGCCCTGGCAGGCCAGCCTCCGTCCGCCGCCCTGCGCGCCTACCTGGACGCCGCGCGCACCCACGCGCAGCCCCCGGCGCCGCCCCCCAACGTGCAGGTGCAGACCCTGGGCGGCGCGCAGGTGTGCCTCGCTGGTCAGCCGGTGCGGGCCCCGGCGGCGCTGCTGGCCTGTCTGGGCCTGTGCGGACCCCTGGACCGGGCCACCCTGCAGCTGCACCTCTACCCGGACCGGGCGCCCGCCGCTGCCAGCAGCGCCGTCAAGCAGGACATCTACCGCTGCCGTCAGGCGCTGGGGCCGCAGAGCATCGTCAGCGAGGGCGCGCACCACGCCAAGCGCTACCGGCTGGGCCCTGCCTATCACTGGCTGCTGGACGTGGCCGAGGTCCTGCGCGGCGCGGCCAGCCTGGACCCGGTGCGGGCCTTCGGGGGGCTGCACGGCGCGTTTCTGCCGGGCGTGGATTCAGACTGGAGCCGGGGCGTGCAGGCGCAGGTGGACGCCGCCCTGGAGGGCATGGTGCCTGCCCTGCTGACGGTGTACCGCCGCGAGCGCCTGGGCGCGAACATGGGACATCTTGTGGCCCAGTTTGCCCAGGCCTACCCCGAGCACCCCCGGCTGGCCGAATTCCGGACCCTGGCGAGTGGAGAGGGGAGCGCTGCCGTAGTCTCCCAGTGAATCGGTGTCATCCAGTGAGGGGGCAAGTTTCAGCATGGTGGGCTTGGCGAAAAGACCGGGTGGGTCGCTTTACCCGCACATCTCTTGCGAGCCTTGCGGCAAAAGAAAGGGGCAAATGCTGTGTGCATTAAGGCCGCCAGCGGAACGGTTAAACCTGTCCGCACCTCGCTGCTGTGTCAGGCAGGGCCAAAAGAGTGGGCCGCTGATGTCGTTTCAGCGGCCCCGCTTCTTGCCCGTTCTGCTGCTTACACCGGGTGGGCGGCGTCCTGGCCCACCACGGTCATCCAGCGCCGCACTTCCCAGTGGCCCACCAGGCCGCTGACCACGTAGGGATCAGTCTGGGCGAAGGCCTGCGCCGCTTCGGGTCCCTCGCCCTGGAACAGCAGCACGGCGCCGTCGGCCGGATCGGCCAGGGCGCCGGCCAGCACCAGTTCGCCCCGCGCCTCGGCTGCGCGGGCGTGGGCGAGGTGGGCGGCGCGCAGCGGTTCGCGCCGGGTCAGGTAATCGGGGACCAGCTCCCGGTAAAACAGCAGAAAGTGCATCTTGATCCTCCGTCAGGGCCGCCGTTCGGCGTCAAGCAGCAGGGTCTGGGGCACCTGCGCGAGCAGACCAGAAGGGGCGCTGAATAGTTCGTGCAGGCCGCGCAGGGTGAAGTCCGCCGCCAGCAGATCGTTGACCAGGGTAGAGAGCGTGCGGTGATGGGCCCCCAGGCGCCCGCGCACCCCGCTGCCCCCGGACTGCCAGGGGCCTTCCTGGGCGTAGGTCTGAATGCGGTAGGCCAGACGCTCACCCGCCTCATCCAGAAGAAAGCGGGGTGCGCGCTCCTCGTGAAAGGGCGCTTCGAAGCAGGGGTGCAGCAGGGAGAACAGAAAGCGGCTCCCAGGGACCAGCACCCGCGCCGTCGCCTGAAACAGCGCGCGGTGGTCGGCCACGTCCATGAGGGCCAGCTTGGACACCGCCACGTCCACCGAGGCGTCAGGCACCGTGGCCAGCGTCTGGGCGTCGTCCACCCGGAAACTCAGGCGGGGGTCGTCGGCGCGCTCGGCCGCCACCTGAATGAGTGCGGGGGCCAGATCAATGCCCAGCACCGACCCCGGCCCGAACGCACACAGGCGCCGGGCCAGATGGCCTTCGCCACACGCCAAGTCGAGCACCCGCTGCCCCGGCAGATCGGGGCCCAGCAGCTCATCGTACCGCTGCAGCAGCGGATGCCAGAAACTGTCTGGGTCGGCCAGCATCCGGTCCACGAACGCCACGTAGAAGGGCGCCGCGTCGTTGTAGACCGGGCGAGGCACTGGGTCAGTCCTTGACCAGTTCGATGCCGGTCAGTTCGTCAATGGGCAGGCCCCACCGGTTCATGGCGTCGAAGAAGGGATCGGGGTCCAGCTGCTCCACGTTCCACACCCCTTCCCTCATCCACTCGCCCTGCAGCATCAGCATGGCGCCGATCATGGCGGGCACGCCGGTGGTGTACGACACGCCCTGGGCCTGCACCTCGCGGTAGCAGTCGGCGTGGTCCTTGACGTTGTAGATGAAATGCACCTTGGGCTGGCCGTCCTTGCCGATGCCCTTGGCCTGCACGCCAATACAGGTCTGGCCGCTGTAGCCCGCCGCCAGCGATTCGGGCGCGGGCAGCACGGCCTTCAGGAATTCAATCGGGGCAATCTGCTGGCCCCGGAAGTTGATGGGCTCAATGGACGTCATGCCGATGCCCTCAAGGACCGACAGATGCTTGATGTACGCCTCGCCAAACGTCATCCAGAAGCGGGCGCGCTTGATGGTGGGAAAGTGCTTGACCAGCGACTCAAGTTCTTCGTGGTACAGCACAAAGCTCTTGCGGGTGGCGACTTTGGGGTAGTAGATGTCCTGGCTGAGTTCCAGGGGCTGGGTTTCCACCCACTGCCCGTTTTCCCAGTAGCGGCCGTTGGCGGTGATTTCGCGGATGTTGATTTCCGGGTTGAAGTTGGTGGCAAAGGCCTTGCCGTGGTTGCCGTTGTTGCAGTCCACGATGTCCAGGTAGTGAATTTCCTGGAAATGGTGCTTGGCGTGGTAGGCGGTAAACGCCTGGGTGGCGCCGGGGTCAAAGCCGCAGCCCAGCAGCGCCATCAGGCCCTTTTCCTTGAAGCGGTCCTGGTAGGCCCACTGCCAGGAGTATTCGAACTTCGCCACGTCCTTGGGCTCGTAGTTGGCGGTGTCCAGGTAGTGCACGCCGGTTTCCAGGCAGGCGTCCATGATGGTGAGGTCCTGGTAGGGCAGCGCGAGGTTGATGACCATTTTGGGTCCGAAGGCCCGGATCAGCTCGGCCAGTTCCGGCACGTTGTCGGCGTCCACGGTGGCGGTGGTGAAGACCGTCTTGCTCTGGGGGAAGTGCTCTTTGATTTCCGCCACGATCTTGTCGGCCTTGCTCACCGTGCGGGTGGCGATCAGCACCTCGGTGAACACGCTGTCGTTCTGGGCACACTTCTTGGCGGTGACGTTGGCCACGCCGCCGGCTCCGATGATGATGACCTTGCTCATGGGGTGCAGTGTACCGTGAGCCTTCTGGCCGGGGCGGGCGCGCTAGGCTGGCCGCTGTGATACGGATGCCGTCCACTTCCGTCACATCCAGAAAAGAACTGGATGTTCCTCCACTTCCCGGAATCCGTACCTGTTCCTTCTCTGCTGCGCAGCTCTACGAGTCCCTCCGGTCGGAAACATGCCGCAATCCCTCACGGCATGTTTCGGAAGCGAGATGAGCAAGCGCCGCCGTCCCGCCCCGTCCCCGCCGCCGCCCACTCCTCCTGCCGGTTTGGGCGGCCACGGCGAACTGCGCGAGGTGACCCCCGAGATGCGCGCCCGCACCCAGCGGACCTTTCTGGGCATTCTGGTGGGCTTCTTTGCCCTGATTGGCCTGATGGTGGCCACGCTGTCCTGGCAGGGGCGTGCGGTACGCGACTACGCGGTGCGGGTGGCCGACGCCGTGCTGGTGACCCAGCCCTCAAAGCAGTTGGGCTACACCCAGCCCTGTACCCAGGCCCTGCCCGAACCGTTGCCTCGCGGGGCCGAAGACTGCACCGTGACGCTGGACGGCGGCCGGGTCACCGTGGCGGTCACAGTGCAGGGCGAGCGGCAGTACCGCATTACGCGGCCGGACAGCGGTGTTCCGTTCCGTTGAGGGGAGGAAGGCACCCCCCTCAACTCCACTCCAACCGCTGCCTGTCGGGGTCACTCGCTCCGCTCGAACCACATGACCTGAAGGGTTTACCTTCAGGTCATGTGGTGACCACTATGAATGAAGCGCGCCGTGTGGCGGCCCATGGTGCTGGTGGCCGTGCTGGCGCTGCTGGTGGTAGCGGGGTGGCAGGCCCGCCAAGGCCGCGCGGCCCAGGCGCAGGAGGCCCGCGCTTACGCCCAGGCGGTGCGGGACGCCGCCCGGCAGGCCTGGACCAGGGACCCCGAACGGCCGTTCTTGGAGGTGGGCAGCGCCGAAAGCTGTGGAGACCCGGCCTACCGGGGCGTGCGGGCGCCCCAGGGCCTGGGCAGTTGCGAGGTGACGCGCCTGCCGGTGGGCTTCGAGGTGAACCTGACCCTGGGCCGGGTCACGCTGAGGTCTGCCGCACACTGAGGGCCGTGGCTCATTCTGAGCCGGGATGCTGCTGAGCCCTTCTGTTCCACAGCCACTGCTTTGTGGGACGCCCTCACGGTGCCCGCTGTTGCGAAACAGGGCGCTGGTGGTGGGGTGAGCGCGTCCAGCACGTGGGCCAGCGCCAGGGTGAACATCCTGGCCTCACCCCGGTTCGCCGCCGTTCGGTGCTGGCGTGCAGGGCGTCTTCGGTGATGGGGGCGTGGCCCAGTTCGGTTTGCACCCCGCCGCCCAGTCGCGGGTTCGGCACCTGCACACCGTCCACCGAGATATGCAACGTGGCGCCTCTGGGGCCGTCGTCGCGGCGCAGAATCAGGACCGTGCGGGTGAGTTCGTGGGGCGGGTGCGGGATAGCCAGCGCTGACCGGCGGCAAAGGCAACGGGCGTCATGGGGCCGAGGAGAGGCTGGGGGGCGCCCTCCGCACACGGGCGTTCTGCCGCCCCGCCCGCTCCCTCATCTGGCCGGTGGTGGGATGAAGCGCCCTTCAACCGCGTTCCGATCTGCGCCTGGGCCGGCCACGCGGGCCCCATACTCTAAGGCCAGATGCGAGTGCTTGTGACCGGCGCAACGGGCTTTCTGGGCGGCGTGGTGGCGCGCGAGCTGAGGGCTGGGGGCCACGAGGTGCGCGGCCTGGGCCGGGACGCGGCGCGCGGGGCCGCGTTGGAACGCGCCGGGGTGGCCTTTGTGCCCGCCGACCTGCGCGCGGCCGACTGGAACAGGCTCCTGCGCGCTGTGGACGCCGTGGTTCACGCGGCGGCCCGCGCCACGCTGTGGGGCCGCTGGGCCGACTTTGAAGCGGACAACATCCGCCCCAGCGGCGCACTGGCCCGCGCCTGCGCCGCCGCTGGGGTGCGCCTCGTGCACGTCAGCACGCCCAGCGTGTACAACGCCACCGGGCACATGCAGGCGGTGCGCGAGGACACGCCTGTGGGCCCCCGGTTTGACAGCCTGTATGCCCGCAGCAAATTCCAGGCCGAGGAGGCGGTGCGCGCGGCGCTGCCAGACGCCACCATCCTGCGCCCGCGCGGGCTGTACGGGGTGGGGGACACCAGCCTTGTGCCCCGGCTGGCCCGCGCCCTGCAGAGTGGGCGGCTGCCCCGCCTGACCCGGGACGAGATGTGGACTGAGCTGACGCATGTACGCAACGCGGCGCACGCGGTGGCCCTGGCCCTGGGCCGCCCAGCCCCTGGTGTCTACAACGTGACCGACGGCCAGCCCATCCCGCTCTGGGCCACCGTGGACCGGCTGGCCGACGCGCTGGGGGCGCCCCGCCCGGGGCGTGTGGTGCCCGCGCGTCTGGTCGAAGGCGCGGCCTCTCTGCTGGAACTGGGCGCGCGGTGGCACCCGGCCCGGCCCGAACCCCCGCTGACCGCCAGCGGCGTGCGCCTGCTGACCCGTCCCATGACCCTGGACCTGACCCGGGCCCGCGAGCGCCTGGGCTACGCCCCGGTGGTGGCCCCGGACGACGGCCTGGCCGAGGTCTTTGCCCATATCCGGGGGCAGCGGTGAGCGCCGTGCGGGTGATTCCCCTGCAGGCGGGCGACTGCCTGAACCTCGCGGCCATCACCGAGCGCGGGGCCCCCTGGCGGTTGCAGGCGTACCCAGCGGGGTTTTCGCTGCTGCTGCACCCCGTGCACGGCCCGGTGCTGTTCGATACCGGCTACGGCGAGAGCGTGGTGCAGGCCATGCGGCGCTGGCCGGGCGTGCTGTACGGCCTGGTCACCCCGGTGCGCCTGCACCTCCAGGCCACCGCCCGCGCCCAGCTGGCGGTGATGGGCTTTGCGCCGCAGGACGTGCAGCACATCATCGTGTCGCACCTGCACGCCGACCATGTGGGGGGGCTGCGCGACTTTCCGCACGCCACGTTTCACCTGGACCGCGCCGCCTACGAACCGCTGCGGGCGCTGCGCGGCCTGAAGGCCGTGCGCCGGGCCTTTCTGCCCGAGGCCCTGCCCGCCGATTTCGAGGCCCGTGCCCGCTGGTTGCCCTTTCAGGCGGCGCCCCCCGATCTGGCCCCCTTTGCCCAGGTGGCCGACGTCTTCGGGGACGGCTCGGTGTGGGCGGTGCCGCTGCCCGGGCACGCCCCCGGCATGGTGGGCCTGCTGGTGCCCGAGGCCCAGGGCCTGAGCGTGCTGGCCGCCGACGCCGCCTGGAGCGTGCGCGCCGCCCGCGAGGCCCGCCCGCCCCACCCACTGGCCCGCGCGGCGTTTTTCGACCCGTCGCAGGAAGAAGCCAGTGGGGCGCAACTGCGCGCGTTCCTGCAGGCCCACCCCCACGCCCGGGTCCATGTGAGCCACGACGCCCCGGAGGGCTGGCGGTGAAGGCGCTGCCCATCCTGCACGCGGCCCTGGACGACGCGCGGCTGACCTTCCGCTCGCGCCCGGCGCTGGAGGCCCACCAGCGGCGGCTGGCCCACGAGCACCTGCGCTGGGTGGCGGCCCACAGTCCGGCCGTGGCGGCGCGCTTCCGGGCGGCGGGGTTGCCCCTCTCGCGCTGGCCAGAACTGCCGCCCACGACCAAGGCCCAGATGCTCGCCACCTTCGACACCCTGAACACGGCGGGCGTCACGCTGGCCCAGGCCCTGAACACCGCCCGGCGGGCCGAGCAGACGCGCGATTTCACGCCCCGGCTGCCCACCCCGCGCGGCCCGGTCACGGTGGGCCTGTCCACCGGCACCAGTGGCACCCAGGGCGTGTTCCTGGTGGGCGAGGCGGAGCAGGCGCGCTGGGCCGGCACCGTGTTGCGTGCCCTGCTGCCCGGCGGCTGGCGCGGCCTGACCCGGCGCCACCGCGTGGCCTTTTTCCTGCGCGCCGACAGCCCGCTGTACCGCAGCGTGGGCAGCCGCTGGCTGGACTTCCGGTTCTTTGACCTGCTGCGGCCCGTGGCCGAACTGGCCCGCGAGCTGACCGCCTACCGCCCCACCCTGATCGTGGGCCCGCCCGCTGTGCTGCGCGCCGTGCAGGACCAGGGGGCCGGGGTGCAGGCGGAGCGGGTGGTCAGCGTGGCCGAGGTGCTGGACCCCGATGACGCCGGGCACCTGCGCGCCTGGGGCCCGGTGGTGCAGGTGTACCAGGCCACCGAGGGGCTGCTGGCCCTGCCCTGCGAACACGGCGAACTGCACCTCACCGAAGCGCACGTGCACTTTGACCTGGAGGCGGTGGGCGGCGGGCTGGTGCGGCCGGTGATCACCGACCTGCGCCGCCGGGTGCAGCCGTTCGTGCGCCACCGCCTGGACGACCTGCTGCGCCTGCACCCCGAGCCCTGCCCCTGTGGCCGCGCCGCGCGCCGGGTGGCGGCGATTGTGGGCCGCCAGGACGACGCCCTGCACCTGCCGGGCCCCGGTGGCGCCCCGGTGACCATCTGGCCCGACTTTCTGCGCGGCGCACTCTCGGCCGTGCCGGGCCTGCGCGACTACCGCGCCGAGCAGACGGGCGCGGCCACCCTGACGCTGGCGCTGGACCCCTGCACGCCCGACCTGGGCACGCAGGCCCTGGCCGAGGTGCGCGCCGCCCTGCGCCGCAGCGGCGCCGACCCCGCCCAGGTGACGCTGAGCACTGTTCCCCTGCTCCCTCTGCCCCCCGGCACCAAGCGCCGCCGGGTGAGCCGCGCCCGGCCCCTGGCCCCGGAGGTAACCCCATGACCGTTGCGCCGCTGGGCGTCCGTATTCTGTCCACTTCCCAGGCCCTGCCCACGCGGGTGGTAAGCACCGCCGAGGTGGCGGCCCTGTGCGGCGTGCCCGCCGACCTCGCCCACAAGCGCAGCGGCGTGCGCGAGCGCCGCTGGCTTTCAGGCGAAGAGAGCGCGCTCAGCCTGGGCGCCCAGGCCGCCCGCGAGGCCCTGGCCCAGGCGGGCCTGCCCCCTGAGCAGGTGGACGTGCTGCTGAATGCCAGCGGCAGTCAGTTGCAGCCCATTCCCGACGGCGCCGCCCTGTTCGCCCGCGAACTGGGCCTGCGCGGGGCCGCCACCTACAGCCTGCACGGCACCTGCCTGAGCTTTCTGGTGGCGCTGCAGCACGCCGCCCTGCTGATTCACACGCGGCAGGCGCGCCACATCCTGATCGTGTCCAGCGAGGGGGGCAGCCTGGGCCTGAACCCGGCGCAGCCTGAAAGCACCCTGCTGATTGGTGACGGCGCCGCCGCTGTGCTGCTGGGCCCCGCTGAGCGTCCCGGCCAGGGCCTGCACGCCGCGCGGATCGAAACCTACCCCGAGGGCGCCGACCACACCCGGATTCGCGGCGGCGGCACGCTGCTGATGCCGCAGAACCCCCGCGCAGAGCACCGCGACTTCACGTTTGACATGCAGGGGCTGCAGGTGCTGAAACTGGCCTCGCGGGTGGTGCCGGGGTTTCTGGAGCGGCTGCGGCCGGGGCTGAGTACGGGGCTGCCGGGGATTGACCGGGTGATTCCGCACCAGGCCAGCCAGGCGGGGTTGGACCTGCTGCGGCGCTACGGGTGGCTGGCTGAGCAGGTGGAGGTGACGCTGCCCACGCTGGGGAACGTGATTGCGGCGAGTGTGCCGCTGACATTGCATCAGGCGCTGAGGGCGGGGCGGTTGGGGGTAGGGAAGACGGCGCTGCTGGTGGGGACGGGGGCGGGGTTGATTGCGGGTGGGGTGATTTTGGAGGTGTAGGTGGTGGCTTGACCCGGTTAGCCCCACCCCCCAGCCCCCTACCCCAGAGGGGCAGGGGGAGTTTTTCCGCTGCGCTCGGCAAACGTTGGCTGACGGTGTGGGGCGGCTGGGCTTCGCCCCGCGTCGTACGCCGTCGCCTTGCTCCGCCCATCACCGGACGCCCGCGCGCTGCGCGCACGACGGCTTCGTCTGTACCTGGGCGGTAGAGGGGCAAGCCGTCTTGATGCGGCCCAGAAGGTTCTACTTTTGAAGAGAAGGGATGGTGTTCTGACCCTCTCCCCTCGTGGGACTCGAAGAGCTGCGCAGCAGAGAGGGCCTTGCGCAGCAAGGGGTGAGGGGGCGTCCAGACCACCACACCCGCCCCCCCCCTTCTCTTCCCGCATCCCGCCCCCCGCCTCCTGCCCCCCAATCTTTTCCCACTTCCCACAACCCACTCCCCTCTCTCCCCCCTTTCTCGACAACCCACCGCCCCGCGCCCCGCCCTCCCGGTACCCTGGCCCGCATGGACGGCCTGCCGAAAAGGTTCGATGTGATCGTGTATCCCGCTGCCGAGTTGCGCGGCGAGGTGCGGGCGCAGCCCAGCAAGAACTACACCACGCGCTACCTGCTGGCCGCCGCGCTGGCGCCGGGCGAGACGCGGGTGGTGGGGGCGGCCACCAGCGAGGACGCTGAAGCGCTGCTGCGCTGTCTGGGCGACTGGGGCGCGGGGATCCAGCGCCACGGCGAGGACGTGGTCGTGCGCGGCTTCGGGGCGCGGCCCCGGGCGGGGGTGACCCTGAACCCGGGCAATGCGGGGGCGGTGGCGCGCTTTCTCATGGGCGTGGCGGCGCTGACGGAGCAGACCACCTTTGTCACGGACCACCCGGATTCACTGGGGCGGCGGCCCCAGGGCGACCTGCTGGAGGCACTCGCCCGGCTGGGGGCGCGGGTGCGCAGCGAGGATGGGCGCCTGCCCGTCACCATCAGCGGGCCGGTGCGTGGGGGCACGGTGGAAGTCAGCGCCGAGCGCTCCAGCCAGTACGCCAGCGCCCTGATGTTTCTGGCCCCGCTGCTGCCCGGGGGCCTGGACCTGCGCCTGACCGGCGACATCAAGAGCCACGCGCCGCTGCGCCAGACCTTGGATACCCTGGCGGCCTTCGGGGTGCAGGCAAGTGCCAGTGAGGACCTGGGGCGGGTGACCATTCCGGGCGGACAAGCTTACCAGTCGGGGCGCGTGACCGTGCCGGGCGACTACCCCGGCAGCGCGGCCCTGCTGGCGGCGGCGGCCACCCGCCCCGGCGAGGTGCGCCTCTCGAACCTGCGCGAACACGACCTGCAGGGCGAACGCGAGGCCGTGGCGGTGCTGCGCGAGATGGGCGCGGCCATCATCCGCGAGGGCGACACGCTGACCGTGCGTGGCGGCGCGCCGCTCCGGGCCATCACGCGCGACGGCGACGGCTTTACCGACGCGGTGCAGGCGCTAACGGCCGCTGCAGCGCTGGCGCAGGGCACCACCACCTGGGAAAACGTGGCCACCCTGCGCCTGAAGGAATGCGACCGCATCTCGGACACCCGGCGCGAACTGGAGCGCCTGGGCCTGCACGCCAGCGAAACCGGAGACAGCCTCAGCGTGAGTGGCACAGCCACGCTGGCGGGGGGCGTCACCGCCGACGGCCACGGCGACCACCGCATGATCATGCTGCTCACCATCCTGGGCCTGAGCGCCCAGGCGCCCCTGCGCATCACAGGCGCGCACCATATCCGTAAGAGTTACCCGCTCTTTTTCCGACACCTGGAAGCTCTGGGCGCCCGCTTTAATTACCCGGAGGCCACCCGGGCCTGAAGGGACAGGGCGAAGCGGCTGGCCTTTCGGGACGCGGCGGCTGGGCCCGCGTTCCCTTCAGACGGGTGAAGGGCGTTCGGGGGGGCGGCTGTCAGAGCCCTGTGTTGTGGCGGGGCCTACAGTGGGGCACCCCTGCCTGTGGGGGGTAGACCCATGAAGACCCCGTTGCCCCTCCTGCTGTTCCCGCTGCTGGGCCTGTGCGCCGTGTACAGCGCCGCGCTGGTGCTGGCCAGGCTGACCGGCCACGACACCCACGCCGTGGACCTGCTGTACATGGCCGTATTGCTGCTGTGCGCGGGGGTGGGCTGGCAGGCGTACGCGCGGGCCAGTGGGGCGGGGCGGCGCCTGCTGGGCTGGGGCATCCTCAGCCTCTCGGCGCTGGCAGCCGGGGAAGCCGCCTGGGTGCTGCTGTTTGATCTGCCGGGGCGCGAGGCCCCTGACCTCTCGCTGGCCGACGCCGGGTACCTCATCTATTACGCGGGGCTGCTGGGGCTGCTGCTGCTGGGCCAGCGGCGCGGGCGCAATCCGGGCGCGCTGCTGGACAGCGTGATCGTGGGCCTTGTGGTGGCGCAGGCCTCGTGGGTGTTGGCGCTGGTGCCGCTGCTGCAGGAGCAGGGCAGCAGTCTGGTGTTCCGCGTCCTGAACCTCAGTTACGTGGCGCTGGACATCGTGCTGCTGACCCTGGTGCTGTTCACCCTGCGCCAGCCGCTGGCCGCCCCGCGCTGGCCGCTGCTGCTGGGCCTGCTGGCCTACGTGGTGGCGGACCTGCTGTACTTCAACCTGGGCCCCCTGTACCAGCCGCGCGGCCCGCTGGACCTGCTGTGGGCCTGGGGCGCCGTGGGGCAGGCCGTGGGTATTGTGCTGCTGGCCCGCGCCGGGCAACCCCAGGACCCGGGCCCCGCCCACGCCCGGCTGGAACTGGTGTTGCGCGCCCTGCCGTACGTGGCGGTGCTGGCTTCGTGCACGCTGCTGGTGCTGTACGGCCCCCAGAACACGCTGGCGGGCCGTGGGGTGGTGCTGCTGACGGCGGCCGTGTTCGGGGTGGTCACGCTGCGGCAGGCGCTGTCCAACGCCGAGAGCCTGCGCCTGAACCGGCAGCTGCAGGCCCAGGCCGAGGCCCTGCGCCAGAGTCAGGCCCAGATGGAGTACCTCGCCTTTCACGACGGCCTGACCGGGCTGCTCAACCGCGCCGGGTTCTACCGCGCCCTGCGCGTGGCGCTGCCGGGGGGCGCCACGGTGCTGCTGCTGGACCTGGACGGCTTCAAGCCCGTGAACGACGCCCACGGCCACGCGGCGGGCGACGAGGTGCTGCGGGTGGTGGCCGGGCGGTTGACAGCCTGCAGTGCCGAGGACTGGCACGCCGCGCGCCTGGGCGGCGACGAATTTGCCCTGCTGGGCCCGGCCGACCAGAGCCCCGGGACCGCGCAGGCCCTGGCCGAACGGGTGGTGGCGGCGGTGGCCGAGCCGGTCACGGTGCCCGGCGGCGCGCAGGTGCGGGTCACGGGGTCGGTGGGCCTGGCGCGCATGGACGGCGCAGGCGCCAGCGAGGACACCCTGGTGCGGCAGGCCGACGCCGCCATGTACCGGGCCAAGCGCGCGGGCGGACACCGCAGCGCCGAACTGGTGAAGGTGCCGGGCTAGGGAGGGCCGTGTTAGCCTCCGGGGCGTGAAACGGCTGCCCCCTCTGGCCGGACGGTCCGGTGCTGGCCCAGCTGGGCCCCAGTGGCCCGGTGCCTCCCTACAGCGCCCTGTCCATCGCAACGGCGCCTGGGCGCCTGTCCCTCCGGTGTTCTGGTGGTAACGGGCCTGACGCTGGCGGTCATTGGGATCGGGCTGCTGGCGGGGGTGCTGGGGGCCATCCTGGGGCTGGGGGGCGGGGTGGTGGTGGTGCCGGCGCTGGAATTCGTGCTGCCCCTCTTTGGCCGCGACATCACCATTGCGCAGGCGGTGGCGGTCAGCCAGATCGGCGTGCTGGCGGTGGGCCTCAGCGGGGCGGCCAGCTACCTGCAGCAGGGGCTGGTGCGCGCCCGCACTGGGTATCTGCTCTCGCCCTACACGATTGTGGGGGGCGCCGCTGGCTCGTTTCTGGGGCTGGTGCTGCCGGGGCGGGCGGTGGCCACGGTGTTTGCCGCGCTGCTGCTGTATTCGGCGTACAACCTGCTGCGCGGCCTGAAGCGGGTGGAGGCCGAGCGGCCCCCCAGCCGCCTCGTGCCGCCAGCCATGACCTTCGCCGGGGTCATGAGCGGCCTGCTGGGCATTGGGGGCGGCACGGTGCAGGTGCCGGTGCTGAACCTGCTGGCCGGGGTGCCCATCCGGCAGGCGATTGCCACCAGCACCTTCATCATGGGCCTGACCGCCGTGGGCAACGCGCTGGTGTACCAGGCGGGCGGGCTGCTGGACCTGCGGCTGGCGGCGGGGGTGGCGCTGGGGGTGCTGATCGGCGCGCGGGCCGGGGCCACGCTGCAAAGCCGCATTCCGGCCGCGCAGCTCAAGCTCTTTTTCAGCCTGCTGCTGATCTTTACGGCCGCGCAGCTGCTGTGGAAATACTGGGGGCACCCATGAGCGCTGAGCCGCGTCCCCCCACCGAGCTGGCCGGACTGCCGGCGTGGCTGTACCCGGCGGGCTTCTGGGTGGGCGTGGCGCTGCTGGCCGTGGGGGTAGTGGTGCCGGACCTCGCCTGGGTGGGCGTGGTGTGGGTGGCGGGCGTGCCGGTGCTGGCGGCCGTGTGGGTGGCCCTGGCCGGCTGGCGCCATGACCGCCGCCTCAGCGTGGCGGCGCTGCTGGCGTTGGCTGGGCTGGGGCTGGTCGTGGTGGTTCGGCAGTGGCTGTAAGGCTTGCTGGCGACCCCGCATCCTGAAGGACGACCCTCAAGCCATCACAAGCCCAGAACCGTTCAGTCAGCGACACCGTGACAGGTGCAGGGCAACCGGTGGGCATCGGCCGGTGCCTGGGGCCCTGGCGGGACTAAAGGTCGGTGATTGCGTCGTGGTGTGGCGCAAGAGGTGCCCAGCCCGGCGCTCCCCCGGTCTACACTGCCCCCATGCTTCCCGCGTGGCGGTTTCGCAGTGAGGGTCGGCAATGGACGGCGTTCTGCACGGCCACAGGGGCCCGGCTGAGCCTGGGACCGTCGCCGTCGCGGCTGCAGGCGCCGGAACTGCTGGACATCAAGTTGACTGATGTCTGCAGCCTGGGCTGCGCCTTTTGCTATCAGGATTCTCGCCCAGAGCGGCGCCACGCCCGACTGGCCAACGTGGCTTGGTTGGCCGAAGAAGCGGGCCGCGCCGGCGTATTCGAGGTGGCCCTGGGCGGCGGCGAGGTCAGCGAATACCCGGACTTCCTGGCGGCCCTGCACCTGTTCCGCGCCGCTGGCGTGGTGCCCAACTTCACTACGCGGCGCCTGCGCTGGCTGGCGCAGGTGTGGCCCCAGGTGCGGGACATGGTGGGCGGCGTGGCCGTCAGTGTGGGCAGCGCCGCCGAGGTGATCCGGCTGGGCGAGCTCTTGCCAGCCGAGGGGCGCCGCCCCGGTCAGCTGGTGGTGCAGGTGGTGATGGGCACGGTGGGGCGCGAAGAACTGCTGGCGCTGGTGCAGGCCGCCGGGGCCGCCGAGGTGCGTGTGACCCTGCTGGGGTTCAAGCGGGTGGGGCGCGGCCAGACTTTTGCACCTCAGCCCTACGGGTGGTGGCGGGACGACCTGCGCCTGTACGTCCGGCACACCCCCATCAGCATTGACACCGCGCTGGCGGCAGAATGCCCTACCGAATTGGCCGCGCTGCTGCAGCCCGGCTCGTACCACACCGAAGAAGGCCGCTTCAGCGCCTATGTGGACGCCGTGGCCATGACCCTGGCGCCCAGCAGTTACCACAGTGAGCCGGTGTTCTCCATGGACGCCGACTGGCTGACCCACTTCGCTGCGCCGCATTTTGTGCAGGGGCCCGTTACGCCGCCCGCCCCCGGCCGGGTCCGCCTGGGCTTTGCCACCAATTCCAGCAGCAGCCATTCGCTGGTGCTGCTCCGTGAGCCCTTGGAAGATGAGCCTGGCAACCCTGCCGAGTGGGAAGAGGCTTTTGCCACCACATGGGGCGAGTTCACGGCTGTCACCCTGGCGGCCAAGCAGTTTTATCTGGCCGCCAATCTGATGAGGGTCCGGGAACACCTCTTTCCCCGGCAGTCCGAAGCCGAGGCGCAGGCCATGATTCGCCGCCTGTGCGACTTGCCGCCTGATGCGCCCCTCAGCACCGAAGGCATAGACCACCAGAGTGCCCTGTGGTTTCAGCCCAACCCGGCGGGGCCTGGCCCCCATCCGCACCAATTTGAGAGGGTCAAGACGGTGCTGTTTGCGCCGGGCGCCAGCATTTTCGGCATGGGGGACGACGGGGACGACCGAGCTCCTCGCTGGCAGGCGGTGGACTTCATGCTGGACAGTGCCGACTTCATGTCTATGTTCTCATTGGATGAAACAGAGCAGCCTCTCCCGCCGCGCCCCTCTGGCCTGAGTGAGCCGCTGTACCTGCTGGGGCTGGTGCGTGGGCAGCGCTTTTTGGACGTGGTGCAGCGCGCGCTGGCGGCCGGTGTGCCGTGGGCTGAGGTGAAAGCAGCGCTGCTAGAGGACGAACAGCACGTGGACAAACCCACGCTGTTCCTGAAGGTGCTGACTGCAGCGGGTCTGCAACCACCTGCATTTTTGCTTCCCACCCCCGGCGGTCACCGGAGTGACGAGCGCCGGGCCTGGTTCGCGCTGTACCTCAAAGCTCCACCAGATGCGCTGAGCCGCTTCATGACACGGCTTGAAACACTTGGCCGGGAAGAACCAGCCTTCGCGGCAACGGTGCTGGATTACGCCACGTCAGACCTGGGATTTGAGCCATTCGACGAAGCAAACTTTGAACGGCTGCTGAAGGCTCTTTCTCATGGCCAGCGTTTCGCCGCCGCAGTGGGTCAGGAGCAGTTCGGCATTCATCCCCGGATCACGGAGTATCTCAATGGTCTCTGAGAGGACTGCCCCGTCACTGGCGCTGGCGTGCAGACGGTCAGGGTGTCTGCCCTCCCCGCCCTGACCCCGGCCCAGGTCGCCGCTCTGCTTCCTCCAGCCTGGGCAGGTCAGCCGCTGGCGTGGCTGGGTGAGGGCACCGACCACCGGGTGTATGCGCTGGGGCAAACGCTGGTGCTGCGCTTTCCCAAATGGGCGGGTGGGGGAGAGGCCCTGCGGTCAGAGGCGGCCCTGCTGCAGACCCTGGCCCCACTGCTGTCCCTCCCGCTGCCCGAGGCCCAGGCCTGGGGCCCCCCGGCGCCCCCTTGCCCCGAAGGCTTCGCGGCGGCGCGGTTCCTGCCGGGCACGCCCGCCCTGGTTCAGCCTCTGGCCCGGCCTGCCGATGTGGGCCGGGTGCTGGGCCAGTTCCTCACTGCCTTGCACCGCGTTCCCGCAGCTGCTGTAGCCCTCCCCACCGACCACGACCCCAGCGGCCGGGACTGGCAGGACGCCGCCCTGGCGGATCTGAAGGTGGCCGAAGCGGCGGGCCTGCTCCCAGATGCGGCGCGGTGGCGGGCCGTGGTCCAGGCGCCGCCGCCCCTGGCCGTGCCCCTGGTGCCCATTCACGGGGACTTCGCGGCGGAACACGTCCTGCTGGACCGGGCGGGCCAGCCCTGCGGCGTACTGGACTGGGCCGACGCCGCGCTGGGCGACCCGGCCCGGGATTGGGCTGGCCTGATCCACTGGGCGGAGCCTGAACTGCTGAGCAGTGCGCTGGCCGCCGCGCCGCAGCCCCCCGCCCTGTTGCGCCGCGCGGCGTGGTACGCCACCTGCCGCGCGCTGGGCGACCTCGCGTATGGGGCGGCACAGGGCCAGCCCGCGTACATCCTGGCGGGACGCCGGGCGCTGGAAGGGTTGGCGGGAAGCGGGAGGCAGGACGCGGTCAACCCCACCCCACCTTCTCCGTAAGCGAGTCTCCGCCGCTTTTCACCGCCTCCCGCCCCCTGCGGCCCGCAACCTCTTCAGTGGACAAACGCCCCGCACGCGCCTTAAACTTGAACCGAGTCTAATTTTTAAGCATCCTGCAGGAGGTCGCATGAAGATTCAGAAAGCTGCCGTGATCGGTGCGGGCGTCATGGGCGCGGCGATTGCCGCTCAACTCGCCAATGCCGGTATTCCTGTTGTTCTGCTGGACATTGTTCTGCCGGACAACCCCGACCGTAACTTCCTGGCCAAGCAGGGGATTCAACGCGCCCTGAAGGCCCGCCCCGCCGCCTTCATGGACCCGGCGCGCGCGGCGCTGATCACGCCTGGGAACCTCGAAGACGACCTGAAGAAACTGAAAGACGCCGACTGGATTCTCGAGGCGATCATCGAGAAGCTGGACGCCAAGCGCGACCTGTGGGCGCGGGTGGAGGGCGTGGCCAAGAAGACGGCCATCATTTCCAGCAACTCCAGCGGCATTCCCATGCACCTGCAGATTGAAGGCCGGAGCGAGGACTTCCAGCGCCGCTTTGTGGGCGCCCACTTTTTCAACCCGCCGCGCTACCTGCACCTGCTGGAAGTGATCCCCACCCCCAAGACGGCCCCCGAGGTCGTGAAAACCTTCAGCGAGTTCGCGCAGACCACGCTGGGCAAGGGCGTGGTGCTGGCCAACGACGTGCCCGGCTTCGTGGCCAACCGCATCGGCGTGTACGGCATCGTGCGCGCCATGGGGCACATGGAAAAAACCGGTCTGACCCCCGCCGAGGTGGACGAACTGACCGGTCCTGCCCTAGGCCGCGCCAAGAGTGCAACCTTCCGCACGGCCGACCTCTCGGGCCTGGACATCATCTACCACGTGGCCAACGACCTGAATAAGGCCACGCCCGACGACGAGGACTTTACCCTGACGCCCGCCTTCCGCACCCTGGTGGAAGAGAAGAAATTCCTGGGTGACAAGACCGGCAGCGGCTTTTACAAGAAGACCAAGGACGAGAAGGGTAAGACCAAGATCTTGCACCTGAACCTGGACACCTTCGAGTACGAGGACCGGGGCAAGGTGAAGGTGGCCGCCGTGGAAGCCGTGAAGGGCCGCCCCCTGGCCGAGCGCGTGAAGGCCCTGTACACCGCCGAAGGTAAGGAAGGCGACTTCCTGCGCGGGGTGATGAACGACGGCTTCTGGTACGCCGCCAAGATGGCCGGGAACGTCAGCGGGCGCCTGCAGGACATTGACAACGCCCTGAAGTGGGGCTTTGGCTGGGAACAGGGTCCCTTCGAGACGATGGACACCCTGGGCGTGCAGACGGTGATTGCCAATCTGGAAGCCGAAGGGCGCACCCTGCCCCCGCTGCTGGCCGCCATGAAGGCCAGTGGCCGCGAAAGCTTCTACCAGGGCGACGAAACCGTGACCCCCGAAGGGCAGCCCACCCCCTACGAAGCGCCCTACTTTGTCCTGACCGACCTGAAGAAAGACGCCACGAAGGTGGTCAAGAAGCGCGCCGGGGCCAGCATCGTGGATCTGGGCGACGGGGTGCTGCTGGTGGAGTGGCACGCCAAGATGAACGCGCTGGGCGAGGACCAGCTGCGCGCCGTGCAGGACGCCCACAAGCTGGTGCAGGACATGGGCTACGCGGGCCTCGTGGTGGGCAACCAGGGCGAGAACTTCAGCGCCGGGGCCAACCTGCCGCTGATCCTGTCGCAGGCCCAGGCCGACGAGTGGGACGAACTGGACGACATGGTCAAGCAGTTCCAGCAGGTCACGACCTCGCTGCGTTTCAGCCCGCACCCCACGGTGGCGGCCCCCTTCGGCCTGACCCTGGGCGGCGGCGCCGAATTCACCCTGCACGCCGACCACGTGGTGGCCAGCGCCGAGCTGTACATGGGCCTCGTGGAAGTGGGCGTGGGTCTGATTCCCGGCGGCGGCGGCACCAAGGAAATGCTCCTGCGCTTCACCGAGATGCAGCAGCCCGGCCAGCGCGTGGGCGCCACGCTGCTGCCCGCCGTGCAGCGCGCCTTTGAACTGATCGGCACCGCCAAGGTGTCCACCAGCGCCCTGGAAGCGCGCAACCTGGGCTTCCTGCGGGACAGTGACACCGTGGCCATGAACAGGAGTCACATCCTGGAAGAAGCCAAGCGGCAGGTGCTGGCCCTGGCCCCTGGCTACGTGCAGCCGGCCCCCCGCCAGGACATCCCCGTCATGGGTGACGCGGCTATTGCGGCCATCAGGAGCGCCCTGCACGGCATGCACCAGGGCGGCTACGTCACCGACTATGACCTCGTGGTGTCCGAGCAACTGGCCCGCGTGCTCTCCGGCGGTACCGGCAACAACCGCACCGCCAAGGTCAGCGAGCAGCATCTGCTGGACCTGGAACGCGAAGCCTTCCTGACCCTGCTGGGCAAGAAAGGCACGCAGCAGCGCATTGAGCACATGCTCAAGACCGGTAAACCGCTGCGCAACTGAGCGCCGCACCTGACAGGATGACCCCATGACTCGCCTGACCGACCGACTCCGCACCGTTCGCAAGCGCCGCGCCTTCGCGTGGGCGGCGCTGGGCTACGCCGCCATCGTCTTTGCCGGGGCGCTGTTCGGGGCGGAAATTACCCTGCGCAGCAAGACCCGCTGGGTCAAGGGTGTATTCGTGCCGGTGGGGCGGCGGGGCAACGAGGTGTATCTGCCGGCTGGCGCCGAGACCCTCTCGCGCGGGGTGGTGGGCGTGGTGCCCATCCGGCCCAACCGGGGGCACGCGGTGCTGGGGGGCGGCAAACTGGCCGGCACCCTCGTGCGGCGTGCTGTGCTGCAGGAGCGCGGCGTGCTGCCCAACGGCGCGCTGGCCTGGGTGTCCACCTTCGTGTACAACGGCACGCCTGCGCAACTGGGCATCGCATTTGAGCACACGGCCGTCTCCACGCCCCTGGGGGACATGCCCGCGTGGCACATTCCCCCCACGGGTGAGCGGCCGGAGCGGTCAGACACCCTGGTGGTTGTGGTGCACGGCCACGGTGGCCAGCGGGCCCAGGCCCTGCGCATGCTGCCTGCCCTGCAACGCACGGGTACGGGATCGCTGTTCGTCACCTTCCGCAATGCTTACGGCGCCCCCCGCTCGCAGAACGGCTACCTCACCCTGGGTGATCAGGAAGCCGAGGACGTGTTGGCGGCACTGGACTGGGCCCGGGACCACGGCTACAAACGCGTGATCCTGTACGGCTTTTCCATGGGCGGCAACATTGTGCTGAGCGTGCTGCGCGACAAGCACCAGCCCTTCCCATTGCCCGTTCTGGGCGTGGCTCTCGACTGCCCGGTGCTGGACTGGCGGGCGACCATTCTGTGGCAGGGGCAGCGTTTCGGCCTGCCGAAGTTCCTGGCGCGGCACGTCGCTACCTTTACTCAGTGGGTCGTGACCCGGCGCAGTGGCCAGGACTTCGACACGGTGGATCAGCTGCGTGCCGCGCCGAAGTTCACCCTGCCCATGATCCTGTGGCACGGCACCCGTGACCGCACCATTCCCGTCTCACAGGCTGACGCGCTGGCTGCCGCCCGCCCCGACCTGATCGAGTATCACCGGGTTGAAGGCGCCAAGCACATCCGCTGCTGGAACATCGACCCGGAAAAGTACGACGGGCAATTGGAGGCGTTTATTAGTCGCGTGCTAGAGCGCCAGTTGTGAAGAGGCCGCTGGTGATCATTCAACAACTCGGCTTGTTCGACACCAAGAAGGCTCGTGAAGCGGTGAGAACAGACATGAGAGTGCCGGCGGTGAGGTTGAATCCCTCAGCAGTTGCCATCGTTCATGTAGTGTCCTCGAGCCTGGAGAGTAAAGTTCTTCAATACGACAATCTTGTTTTTGCCCAACCGCCGGAAGTCGGGCTCAAACTTCAGGATGATTTGCTCGTCGCCGCTCCTTTTTCTGCTCATCCCTTTGGCGCACCAAAGTCAGTCGAACTATCTCTTGATAAAACCGCCAGATTTGAGTGGCGGCGATTATTAAAGCTCAACATTATGAGTCATAAAGTCGTCAAAGTGGCTTTTGTCTCGGATCTGACCAACAGAGACATTTTTCTTCGTAAACCCGATCACCTTATACTTCTCGACCTCTCGTAAACTCTTGAGAATAGGAGACCTTCTCTATGCGTGACGCTGTTATTGTTTCTGCTGTTCGTACGCCCGTTGGGCGCGGCGTGAAGGGCACGCTGGCCAACACCCGCCCCGACGATCTGGCCGCCCTTGTGCTCAACGAAGCGGTGAAGCGCGCCGGTGTGGACGCCGCCGTGGTGGAAGACGTGTACCTGGGCTGCGCTATCCCCGAAGCCGAGCAGGGCCTGAACGTGGCCCGTTTGGCGGCCCTGCGCGCTGGCATGCCCGACAGCGTAGGCGGCGTGACGGTCAACCGCTTCTGCTCCAGCGGCCTGCAGACCATCGCCATGGCGGCGGCGGCCATTCAGACCGGGCAGGCGGACATCATGCTGGCGGGCGGCGTGGAATCCATGAGCATGGTGCCCATGAGCGGCCACAACCCCAGCCCCAACCTGGACCTCGTGGACAGCCGCCCCGGCGCCTACATCGGCATGGGCCTGACCGCCGAGAATGTGGCCGCCAAATACGGCATTTCCCGCGAGGATCAGGACGCCTTTGCCCTGCGCAGCCACCAGCGCGCGGCGGCGGCCCAGGACGCCGGCAAATTCGACGCCGAGATTGTGCCGGTGCCGGTGCGCGTGGACAAGCTGAAGGGCACCAAGATGAAGTCCGACACGGTCAGCTTCGACAAGGACGAGCTGATTCGCCGCGACGCCAACCTCGCAGACATGGCCAAGGTGCGCCCGGCGTTCAAGGCCACGGGCTCGGTCAGTGCGGCCAACTCCAGCCCCTTCTCCGACGGCGCCGCCGCCGTGCTGATCATGAGCGGCGAAAAGGCACAGGAACTGGGCGTGAAGCCTTTGGCAAAGTTCCTGGGCTTCGCTGTGGCCGGCGTGGAACCCGAACTGATGGGCATTGGTCCGGTCAAGGCGGTGCCCAAGGTGCTGGCCCAGACCGGTCTGACCCTGGCCGACATTGACCTGATCGAACTGAACGAGGCCTTTGCGGCCCAAAGCCTCGCCGTGGCCCGCGAACTGGGCATTGACGAGGACAAGATGAACGTGAACGGCGGCGCCATCGCCCTGGGCCACCCCCTGGGCTGCAGCGGCGCCAAGCTGACCACCACGGCCATCTACGAACTGGGGCGCCGGGGCGGCGGCAAGGCCCTGATCACCATGTGCATCGGCGGTGGCATGGGCGCGGCCGGCATTATCGAGGTCTACCCCGCCGAAGAAGGGCAGACCCAGGCCGCCGACTGAGCGGAAATTGTACGGGTGTCGGGCGCTTCTTCGGAGGCGCCCTTCCTCCTTTCAGCTGGGCGACAAACTCGTTCGCGGCGTGCATCCCAACCTCTACAATTGATTTGAGGCCAAATCATGTCGAAGCTGGGTGCATATGCAGATTTTCCGCTGCCTGAAGAATGGGCTGAGGTTCTTGAAGGCATACGGCCTGCTTCGCCGCCGTCACCTGGCCGCGCTTTGCCCTCTCTGGGGCATCTGGTTGACGCCTGCCTTGACCTGATTGACGACGAACGCAATCGCCAATTGATCTGGGGACGGTTTGGCCCAGGGCTGACCTTACAGGCTGCTGGCGACGAATTTGGTATTACCCGCGAGCGGGTGCGGCAAGTGGTCAACAAAGTGAGCCGCACCTTTGTTCGAAACCCCCAGCTGAAGCTGGTGCTGGACAGTGTCTTCATGGGCCTGGGCCGAGATGGGTGCGTACTGGTCGATGTGTCGGGTGCATGCAGTGGTCACCGCCCGGACGCCACCCCAGAGCATCTCTGGACCTTCGTGGTGAACCTTTGGGAAGAGGTGCAAAAGCGTAAAATGACCAGTCTTCCTGTGGGGCCGGACGTCTTCCTGTTCGTGCCTGAAGCGCTGCCCGACGAACGCAGAATCGTACGCCTGCTGGCCGAGCGAGCGTCCTTCATGGAGGAAGCTCAACTTGCCAGGTGGCTGGACGTGCCGCCCGGCGCACTGGCAACCATGGCGTGTGGCTGGCCCCGGGTGGTACGGGTTTGCAGCGGTCTGTACGGGCTGAGCACATGGACCTTGCCTCAGGTGATGAAAGCGGTGGCAGAGCAACTGGCCGAGGCTGGCTTTGCCGAGTGGCACTTCAGTGAAATTGGAAAGGCGACGGCCGCCTTTGACGCCCGGCTGAGCCAGACCCCGCCACGCAACTTTGCTGCGGCGCTCAGTCGGCCCGATGTGCGGGAACTCAGGTACTTTGAGCACGCCGGGCGGGACGGTTGCTGGCGTCTGGGTGCCCTGGGTGACGGCCATGCCAACAATCTCGAGGCTATTCGCGCCGTGCTCGCTGCCGCGCAGATGCCACTTCATTGGCGCGAGATTCAGCGCCGGCTGTCACGCCAGGTCTATGACGGCACCGTCATGGCCTTGCTGTCACGAGAGACGGAATTTATCAGCCTGGGTCGGGGCGTTTTCGCCCTCGAGGGATGCCGCGACGATGTAAGCCACCAGCCTATAGAAGCCTTCATGCAGGAGTTGTTTGTCCAGGGTGGTCAGGACTGGCTGCCCGCAGACGTGGTGTTGACACTGGCGCAGCAGCGTGGTTTGGATGCCGCTGAAGTGCTGTCCCTGGGCCGCTTCTCACTCCAGTTTCGCTACTGGAAATGGGGGACGGCCGAGGCCTTATTTGTGACAGTTGAGGAAGCGAACCGCCGGCTGTTCCGCCGCTGGTTTGCCCAGCGTGATCGGCGTGCCATGCCCCCGCAAGCTGTTTTGCTCGCTGGGCTTCGGCAGGCTTTTATCGCCCAGGAGCGCGAGGTGTTAAAAGAAACAGTACTGCTGGCCCAGGAACACGGCGCAGCGCTGCCGCAGGAGGCAGCGGACTGGGCCCAGTGGGCCATGAATTGAGCCAATTGGCAAGGGTTTTGGCATCGCCACCTCTGCTATGCTGAACGCCAGCAGCGCCATGCCCCAGCAGTGTCTGGGCGCAGCGGCTGGGTGGGCCCCCATAGGCCCCAGGGTGGAGACAGGTCAAGTTGGCCTGTCTCCTGCCTTGTTGGGCGGTGCCAAGGCGCGGCGCTGGCTGCAGGAGGTGGGGTATGGCAAATACAAGGAAAATGCTGGCGCTTGCGCTGTTGCTGTCCGGCTCGGCGCTGGCGGCGGGTTCAGAGGGCAGCGCGCAGCTGCTGTTCAGCCTGTTCTGGGTGGTGCTGGCGGCGACCCTGTGCGGCGCGCTGGCGGGGCGGCTGGGCATTCCGGCGGTGGTGGGGCAGGTGGGGGCAGGCCTCCTGATTGGGCCTGGGGTGCTGAATCTGGTGCAGGTGAACGATGTGCTACTCAGTCTGGCTGAACTGGGGGCGGTGTTCCTGCTGTTCATGGTAGGCCTGGAAACCCGCTTCCGCGACCTGCTGGCGGTGGGCAAGGAAGCGGTGGCCGTGGCGCTGCTGGGCATTGCCCTGCCGCTGGGCCTGGGGCTGGCGTTTGGGCTGTGGCAGAACCACGGGTTGCTCACGGCGCTGTTTATCGGCACGGCCCTGGTGGCGACCTCGGTGGGCATTACCGCCAAGGTGCTGCAGGAGCTGGGGCTGCTGGACGCCCGTTTCGCCCAGATCATCCTGGGCGCAGCCATCATTGACGACATTCTGGGCCTCACCCTGCTGGCAGTGGTGGGCAGCCTGGGCGCCGGAGAGAGCGTGGGTGCAGGCAAGGTGGCCCTGATTCTGGGTCTCAGCCTGGGGTTCGTGGCGCTGGTGCTGGCCCTGGGCCTCCCCCTGATCCGCCGCTTCGAGCCGCGTCTGCGCAGCCTGAGCCTCTCGCGCATGTTCAATGTGGCGGTCGTGGTGGGCCTGGGGGTGGCGGCCCTGAGCACCGTGGCGGGGCTGGCACCGATCATCGGGGCCTTTCTGGCGGGCATGGTGCTGGCCGAAGTCAAGGACGAGCTGGAGTTTGAAAGCAAGGTGCATGCGCTGGAAGCTTTTCTGGCCCCCATCTTCTTCGTGGTGGTGGGGCTGCAGGTGGACCTGGGCGTGCTGGGCAGCGCCGCCGTGCTGATCTCGGGCGGTGTGCTGACCCTGCTGGCGGTGGCCGGCAAGCTGCTGGGCGGCGTGCTGGGGGCGCGTGGCCTGGGCCGGGACGCGTGGCTGGTGGGCGTGGGCATGGTCCCGCGCGGCGAGGTGGGCCTGATTGTGATCAGCCTGGGGCTGGCGGCCGGCATCATTACGGGGCCGGTGTATGCCCAGGTGCTGCTGATGGTGCTGCTGACCACCGTGCTGGCCCCGCTGGCGCTGCGCGTGCTGGCGCGGCGGGTCCAGCCCACGTAAGGGGCAGGGGCTGGCGCGGCCGTTGGAGCGGTCTACCCAGGCGCGCCGAATGGGGGAGAGGGGTTGTCCGGTTGTTGGGGCAACCCCTCTCGCTTAGGACGGGCGCCGCCTGACGCCAACCTCGCCCGCCCCTGCTGGAAACGCGCTGTTCTCCTCCCCGGGTGCGCTACCCTGCGGGGATGCCGGACGCCGCCCCTGCCCCCCGTCCCCGCCTGCGCCTGCGGGTATCGCCTGCCGCCGAAAGCCACCTGCGCGCCGGGCATCCGTGGGTGTACGAGTCCAGCCTGCGTGGGCAAAACCGCGAGGGGAAGGCGGGCGAACTGGCCGTGATCTACGACCGCCGCGACCGCTTCCTGGCTATCGGCCTGTACGACCCCGGCAGTCCACTGCGCGTGCGGGTGCTGCACCAGGGCGCGCCCGTCACCCTGGACGACGGCTGGTGGGCCGCCCACCTGGACGCCGCCCTGGCCCGCCGCGCCCCGCTGTTCGGCCCGGAGACCGACGGCTACCGCGTGATCAACGGCGAATCCGACGGCTGGCCGGGGCTGGTGGTGGACCGTTACGCGCACACGCTGGTGCTCAAGCTGTACACCGCCGCGTGGTTCGCGCACCTGGACCGGGTGCTGGCGCTGCTGGAGGCCCGGTTTGCAGACTTTGCCGTGGTGCTGCGCCTCAGCCGCAACATTCAGGAGAAGGCCGCCGCCACCGGGCTGCACGACGGGCAGGTGCTGCGCGGTGACGTGGGAGAGGGCACCGTCGTGTTCCACGAAACCGGGCTGGCCTTTGAGGCGGATGTGGTGCGCGGCCAGAAAACCGGCTTCTTTCTGGATCAGCGCGAGAACCGCCGCCGGGTCGAAAAGTATGCCCGGGACCGCCGGGTGCTGAATGCCTTTTCCTTCAGCGGGGGCTTTTCGCTGTACGCCGCGCGGGGTGGGGCGCGCGAGGTGGTCAGCCTGGACATCAGCGCGCACGCCCTGGCGAGTGCGGCGCGCAACTTCGCCCTGAACCCGGGCCTGAGTGCCCCCCACGAAACGGTGCAGGCGGACGTGTTCGAGTGGCTGGCCCAGACCCGGCGCACCTTTGATCTGGTGGTTCTGGACCCGCCCTCGCTGGCACGCCGCGAACAGGAGCGGGCCGGGGCCATACGGGCGTATGGCAAGCTGGCGGCCGACGGCCTGCGCCGACTGGAGCGCGGGGGGGTGCTGCTCAGCGCCTCGTGCTCGGCCCATGTGAGCGCGGAGGAGTTCTGGAACGCGGTGCGGGACGCCGCCACCCGCAGCGGTCGCCCCTGGCGTGAGCTGCTCACGACCCAGCACGCCCCAGACCACCACGCGACCTTCCCGGAAGCGCAGTACCTCAAGGCCATTTACCTGCAACTGGATTGAGCGGGGCGCACAGCGGCGGCGGACCGGGCTGACAGCGGTTGCCCGTTCCACCCATGGGCCAAACAGCGGCCCCAACAGTAATGAAGGGACTGCTGTGTTTGACAGACACTCACTTTGTTTGCCCCAGAGGCACCCTGAGTCTCTGCTCTCAATGCTGCTGGGGTCTGCGGGGAGCCGACTTTGGAGCAGCGGGGTGTGGGGACGGGCTCTGCGTGGGCAGAGGCGTCAGTTTCATGCGTACTCCACTTTCTCTGCTTGGCGCGTTGATGCGTCTCCCAGTGTTCACGCGCTGGCCGGGCGGCCCGAATCCCTACCCGTTCACCAGTCCGGGGCAGGGGTTGGCCGAGCGGTTGCCCAGCAGTAGGGCTTCTACTTCAGCAGCGGGCACCGGGCGGCCCAGATGGTAGCCCTGGCCCGCCGGACAGCCCAAACGGGCCAGCAGGTCGCGCTGCTCGCCGGTTTCGACCCCCTCGCCCACCACATGAAACTGCAGGGCCTGCCCCAGGGTGATCAGTGTGGCAATCAGGGCGCTGGCCTTGCGCCGGGTCACGGCGGTGTCGCCGGGCTGGGGCAGGAACGAGCGGTCAATCTTCAGGTCGTCAATGGGAATGTGGCGCAGCAGGCCCAGGCTGCTCTGGCCGGTGCCAAAGTCGTCCAGCGAAATCCGCACGCCCAGCGCCCGTAGCCGCCCCAGCTGGCGGGTGGCCGCCGCCACGTCCTGCAGCACCGTGCGCTCGGTGAGCTCCAGCACCAGACAGCGGGCAGGCAGGCCCGTGGCTTCCAGGGCCTCGCGCACCGTGGAGGTGAAGTTCTGCTTGTTGAACTGCACCGGGCTGACATTCACGCTGACGGTCAGGCCGGGCTGCAGGTGCTGCCACGCGGCCACCTGCCGGCAGGCCTCGCGCAGCACCCAGGCGCCCAGCGGCACGATCAGGCTGCTTTCCTCGGCCACCGGAATGAACTTGGCAGGCGGCACGGCGCCCTGGACCGGGTGCTGCCAGCGCAGCAGCGCCTCAAAGCCGCGCAGGGTGCCCGTATCCAGGTCCACCTGCGGCTGGTAGTGCAGGGTAAAGGCCTGCTGGCCCAGGGCCTCTCGCAGGTCACGTTCCAGATCGGCGCGTTCGCTGGCTTCTTCGGCCATTGGCGCGGAAAAGGTGCGCACGTCGTTTTTGCCCTCTTGCTTGGCGCGGTACATGGCCACGTCGGCGTGTTTTTGCAGCGTGGTCACGTCGTGGCCGTCCTGCGGCGAAACCGCCACCCCAATCGAGGCCGTGACGTGCAGTTCGCGCTCCCCCACCACAAAGGGTGCGGCCAGCGCCCGCAGAATCTTGCGCGCCACCCGCTCGGCGTCGGCGGCCTGCCGCAGCCCCGGCAGCAGCAGCGTGAATTCGTCGCCCCCCATGCGCGCCACGAGGTCGCCGCGCCGCACGCAGCGGGTCAGGCGCTGGCCCACCTGCTGCAGCAGGGCGTCGCCCACATTGTGCCCCAGCGTGTCGTTGATCTGCTTGAAGCGGTCCAGGTCAATAAACAGAATGCCCAGGTGCTGTCCGCCCAGCTCGCGCAGCAGGCGCTCGGTCTCGGCCTGAAAGTACGCGCGGTTGGCCAGCCCGGTCAGGGCGTCGTGGGCGGCGCGGTAGGCCAGATGGTCCTGCGCCTGCTGCAGCGCCGTGTTCACCTCCGACAGTTCCAGGTTGCGCCGCCGCTCGGCTTCGGCCTCGCGCTTGTGCAGTTCCAGCTGCATCTGGGCGCCCAGCACCTTGGCGCGGCGCTCGTTGTCCTGCTGGTGCAGTTCGTGGTTCAGGGCGGCGGCGGCCTGGCTGTAGGCGTAGGCGTCGGCCCACAGCGCCTGCGCGGCGCAGACCTCGGCCAGAAAGCCCAGCAGGTTGCGCTCCTGCACCTTCAGGTCGTAGGCGCGCGCGGTGTCCAGCGCCGAACGCAACTCGGCATGCGCGGCGTCCAGTTCGCCCAGCAGGTGCAGGGCCCGGCCATAGCCCGACTGCAAGTTCACGAGGTGCTCGCGGTTGCCCAGAGCCTGCGCCATCGGCAGGGTCTGGCGGGCCAGTTCGGCAGCGCGCGCGGCCTCGCCCTGCGACACCAGCGCGTGCGTGACATACGCCTGCATCACGGCCTCGTTCTGGCGCAGCTTCAGGTCGTGCAGCACCGGCAGGTGTTCCGCCGCCAGCGCCACCGCCTCGGCGTGGCGGCCCAGGTAATAGAAGGTGACCACGGTGTTCACCGTGGCGATGGAATGCCCCACCCGGTGGCCCAGCGCCAGGGCGACCTCGCTGGCCTGGCGCTGGGCTTCGAGCGCGAGGTCGTACTCGCCGATATTCATGCGCAGCACGCCAATGTTGATCAGAATGCGCATCTGGTTTTCCTGGTCGCCGGTCAGCTGGGTCAGGCGCAGGGCCTCCAGGTAATGCTCCATGGCCTGCCCGAATTCGCCCTGCACCCGGGCATTGATGCCCAGGCCACTCAGGGCGCGCGCTTCAACCAGGCTCAGGCCGTGGGTGCGGGCCAGCGCCCGGGCCTGCTGGTTGGCCTGCGTGGCGTCCGCGTAGCGCGAATTGTAAAAGTACACGCTGCTGAGAATCACCAGGGCCAGCCCCTCGCCTTCCACGTTGCGCTGGGCGCGCGCCTGTTCCAGGGCGCCCAGCAAGAGCGCCTCGGCCTGGGCAGTGTCGCAGAAACTCAGGGCTTCGGCCTGCTGCAGCAGGGCCTGCAGCGAGGACGCAGCCTCGGCACCGGAAGCGGGCCGGGCCTGGGAACGACGGGGCATACCGTACGCTAGCCCACCCACCATCACAGGGCCCTGACCAGCGCCGGGGCCGCTCAGGTCTTCATCTGGGCCGGCCGGGGGCTGGGCAGGGGCGCGCGCCCAGCCCTACCGGCCGCCCATCCGCAAAAAGTCGCGCTGGTCGCAGGCGCGGCCGTTGCCGTCGGGGTCGCGCCCTGCGCTGTAGGCGGCTTCATGGCGGCGCAGGTCCTTGAGGCCCAGGGGCACCAGCACGGCGCAGCTTCCCCCCATGTTCACGGCGGCGCGCAGCATCCAGCCGAACTGCCCGCCCACCTTCACCGCACACCAGACTGGCGAGCAGCGCTGGATCTCCAGGCGCTCATTGACCGCCACCACCCGCAATGCAGCCGAGCGCGTGGTGGGCTGGGGAAAGAGGGCGGTGCCCTGGGCCGCCCAGCCGGCCGCCGCCTCCGCCTGGGTGACCAGGCAGAGGGCCACGCACAGCGCGCGCACACCGGGCCGAAGAAGGGTCATGGCGGGGTTCAGTGTACCCGGCCCCGGCGCCGCGTTCCTTCATGAAGGGTGGCGCTGAATACGGTGCCGGGACCAGCCTTCATGGGCGGGCCTTTACCCTTCTGGGGCAACTTCAGGGTCGTCGGCGGTCTGGTCCGGTAGGGCCAGGAAGGTAGCCACGATCTGCGGGTCGAACTGTTTACCGCTGGACTCGCGCAGCCACGCGCGGGCGGCGGCCGGGGTCCAGGCGGCCTTGTAGGGCCGCGCGCTGATCAGGGCGTCGTACACGTCCACCACGCTGAAAATCCGCGCCAGCAGGGGAATGGCCTCGCCGCGCAGGCCGTCGGGGTAGCCGCTGCCGTCCCAGCGTTCATGGTGAAAGCGCACAATTTCGCGCACCTCGCGCGGCACAAAGGCCTCGTCGCGTAGCATCTGGTCACCCAGCACCACATGGCGCTCAATGGCCTGCCGCTCCTCGGGGTCCAGGGGGCCGGGCTTGCGCAGCAGCTGATCGCTGACCCCCACCTTGCCCAGGTCGTGCAGGTACGCGCCCCAACGGAGCTGTTGAAGCTGGGTGTCGTTCAGGCCCAGCGCCTGCCCCAGCGCCAGCGCGGCGTGGGTCACGCGGTCGGTGTGCCCAAAGGTCTCGCCGTCGCGGCTTTCGAGCACCCGGCCCAGGGCGCGTAGCGCGGCTTCGCGGGTCTGCTCTAGGTGTTCCAGGTGGGCGCTGCGTTCCAGTGCCTGCTCAATGCGCGCCGAGACGGTTTCCAGCAGGGTCTGCAGGTCGCGCGGGATCTCGGCGGGGCGGTGCATGTTCAGCAGGAACACTACCCCCACCGTGCGCTCCGCGCGCCGCAGCGGGACGCCCAGGGCGCTGCGCACATGCCGCACGTCTGGGCGCCGCTCCGGCCAGTTCTGGTAGTCGGTCACCACCTGGGGCCGCCCGCTGCGCAGCACCAGCCCAATGAGGCCAACCGGCATATGCGGCTCATGGAGCACGTTTTCCACCTGCGCCTGTACGCCTGGATCGCCCTCAAGCACGCTCAGGCGGGCCTGACCGCGCTGGTCCACCGTGACCACGCCCGCCGCCGTGAAGCCGCTGAGTTCCAGCAGGGCGCGCAGGGCGCAGCGCACGATGGCTTCGGGCTGCGTCTGTTCTTCCAGTTCCGCCGACAGCTGGGCCAGCCGCTCGAACTGACGGGCGCTGCGCTGCGCGCCTTCCAGGGCCCGCCAGCGGGTGTAGGCCACGCCGGCCGCCTGCCCCAGCAGCAGCATGGCCTGGGCGTCGTCCAGGCCCAGGCGCTCGGGGCTCTCGGTGGTGTCGGCTGAGAGCACGCCCAGCACCTGCCCGTCCGGGTCCAGAATGGGCACCCCCAGGTACATGGCCGGGTGCCGCTGCCCGGACACATACACGGCGTCGGGCTGTGCGTCGGCGCGTTCCAGCAGCAGGACCTCGCCCGATTCCACCACCCGCCACGCCAGCCCCTGCCCGCGCGACAGGCGCCGCCCGAGGGCCTGTTCGCGGTGGCGCCCGGCCGCCGCCACCACGTCCAGCGCGTCCTCTTCAGGGCGGTAGAGCGTGATCAGCGAGGACGACGCCCGGGTGATGCTCAGCGCCAGTTCCACACACCGCTGAAAGACGTCCTGCGCCGACTGCGCCAGCAGTACCACCGCCTGGGCCTGCAGGGCGGGTTTGGGCAGCACCTCGAAACGCTGCAGGGCCCGGCTGGCCTCGCTGCGGGTCATCCCCGGTCCTCCGTCACTGCGGGCGGGCGCGGGGGCATTGGTCCCCTGTGGGTCCGGCCCATGCCCCTCAGACTACCGCGTGCCCGGCTGGCGTGCGCTCACCCGGTGGGTGGACCAGCTCTCATCCGGGCACCGGTCAATGGGGGGACACACAGGTGACTGTAGAGCGGCTGGCCTGTTCTCAACGCGGGCCGGGCCGAAGCGCACACAGGTGATAAGGCTTCCGGTTCATCAGGTATGGAGGAACGGGTGAACCCGACCGGAAAGACTCGCAGAGCGGCGCAGCAGAGAACAACAGTGACGAAGAGGCGTGGCAGCACCGAAGCGAAGGCGCTGTCACGGATGGTCCGGAAGCCGTATAAAGGTCGGCCGCTGGTCCAAACAGCAGCAAGGGCGATGGAGAGCAAGGCCTGCTCCATCGCCCCTCTGGGGGTTGGGTTTTGAATGAGTCGGCGCTCTGGCGGGGCGCCGCCCCTGCAGCCTCTTTAAGCTGAGAAAATGCTCTGGCTGGTCCTGCCCCCCGGCCTTATTCCCACTCGATGGTGGCGGGCGGCTTGCCAGTGATGTCGTAGACGACCCGGTTGATCTCGTGGACCTGGTTCACGATGCGGTTACTCATCGTCGCCAGGAAGTCGTAGGGCAGGCGGGCCCACTCGGCGGTCATGAAGTCGTCGGTGGTCACGGCGCGCAGGGCGGCTGTGTAGGAATAGGTGCGCTCGTCGCCCATCACGCCCACCGACTGAATGGGCGTGAGAATCGCCAGCGCCTGCGAGCAGCCGTCGTACAGGCCAAATTCACGCAGCCCGGAAATAAAAATGTCGTCTACCCGGCGCAGGATGTCCAGCTTTTCCTCACTGATGGCGCCCAGGCAGCGGATCGCCAGCCCGGGGCCGGGGAAGGGGTGGCGCATGCGGATGTGCTCGGGCAGGCCCAGCAGCGCGGCCAGAGCGCGCACCTCGTCCTTGAAGAGGGTGCGGAAAGGCTCGACCAGCTTGAACTGCAGGTCGTCGGGCAGGCCGCCCACATTGTGGTGACTCTTGATGTTCGCCGCACCCTCGCCACCCGCCGACTCGATCACGTCCGGGTACAGGGTGCCCTGCGCCAGGAAATCAAAGGGGCCGTGGGTGCGGGCCTCGCGCTCGAAGGCCCGGATAAACTCGCGGCCAATGATCTTGCGCTTCTGTTCGGGGTCCGAGACGCCGTCCAGGGCGGCCATGAACTCGGCGCGGGCGTCCACCGTGATCAGGTTCACGCCCAGGGGCCGCAGCGCCGCTTCCACCTGCTCGCGCTCGCCCAGGCGCAGCAGGCCGTGGTCAATAAAAACTGCCGTGAGCTTCTCGCCAATGGCCTTGGCCAGCAACAGGCCCAGCGTGCTGGAGTCCACGCCCCCGGAGATGGCCAGCAGCACGCGGCCGTCCCCCACCTGGGCGCGCACGCCGTCCACCAGCTCTTCAATGATGTGCTCGGCGTTCCAGTCGCGCGCTACGCCGCAGATCTCCAGGAAGTTGGCCAGCAGCTGCCCGCCCTTGGGGGTGTGCACCACCTCGGGGTGAAACTGCACGCCGTAGCGGCGGGTGCCACGGTTCTCAATGGCGGTCACGGGGGTGTCCTCGGTTTCGGCCACCACCTCGTAGCCCTGGGGCAGGGCCGTGACTGAATCACTGTGGCTCATCCAGGCCACAAATTCGCCCTGAATGCCTTCAAACAGCTGGCCACCGTAGCGCGTCAGGTCGGCCTTGCCGTACTCGCGTTTGCCCGCGCGCTTCACGTCGCCGCCGGCCTCGTGGGCCAGAAACTGCATGCCGTAGCACACGCCCAGCACCGGCACGTCCAGGTCCAAGACGCCGGGGGCGGGTTTGGGCGCGCCCGCGTCGTACACGCTGCTGGGCCCGCCCGAGAGCACCAGCCCCTTGGGGCTTTCCTGCAGGATGCGCTCCAGGGGCGCACTGCCGGGCAGAATGACGCTGTAGGCCCCCAGTTCGCGGAAGCGCCGGGCGATCAGGCGCGTGAATTGACTGCCGAAATCCAGAATGACGACGCTCATCGGCCCTGATTGTGTCATGTGGGGTCATGCGGCGCGTCCGGGCGAGGCAGACGGGGGAGAAGGGGAGGGGCCATGAGCTATGGGCTATGGGCCATGAGCTATGGGCTATGGGCCATGAGGGGAGAAGGGTGGACGGAGAAGCGGCGCGGGCGCAGCCCATCACTCATACGGCCTGCTGGGCATGCCCGAGCCATCCTAGGCCGGAACTCGAGGGTTCCCGCCTGCGTCGCTTTTTAAGCCTCATTCCCAGAACTCAGCTGCTGTTGCTTCTCTACCTCGCAGCCCTGCGAGTGCCTCCAGTCCAAAACACGCCTGCACGCACGGCGGCATGTTTCGGACGTCGTCTCAGCGCTGCGCCCCGCTTTTCCCTCATGGCTCATGGCCCAAAGCTCATAGCCCTCAAGCCCTCAATCGCTCAGGTCTATCGTCACTGGCTGCGTGCGCGGGACCGTCACCGTCAGCGTGGCAGGGCTCCAGCCGTCGGCAGCCACGCGCAGGCGGTAGGTGCCGGGCACCGGCAGGCGCAGCACCCCGGGCGCGCGGCCCAGGTCCTGGTTGCGGGGCAGGCCGGCGCCTTCCGGGGCCGCCAGGAGGCTCAGGCGGGCGCTGACCCCCGGGGCGCCGCGCACGGTCACGCGCACCTCGCAGCAGGTCTGGGCGCCCGAGGCTGGGGTGGCCGACACGGGGGTTGCCGCCGCTGGGGCCGATGACTGGGGCGTGGGTGTGCGCCGCGACAGCCCCCACCATGTGCCCCCCACCAGCAGCAGCGCCGCCAGCACGGCTACCGCCCGGCGCGGGCCGAACCATTCCGGCTTGGCCCACTCGGGCATCGTGGGGCGCGGGGCGGGTGCCGGGGCCTCGCGCACCACGCGCCAGGAATCGTCCTCGTCCCAGCCGATGCGAATGGGTTCGGCTGCCGTGCGCCGTGGCAGGCGGGTGGGCGCGGGCTCGGCGTCTGAGGCGTCCGGGGCCGGGGCCTCTGCCTCGGGACGGGGGGCCACTTGGCGCCGCAGGGACGCGGGCAGGCGCTGTACCTCGCGCACGCTGACCTGGGTCTGGGCCGCCGCTGGACCCGGGGCAGGGCGCGCGTCGGGGGCCCAGGTGGGCAGGTCGTCGTCAAAGCCAATCTGAATGGGGGCCGGTGGCGGGGAGCCAGCGGCTGCCGCCTGCGCCCGCCGGGCCTCGGCCTTGCGTGCGGCGGCGGCCTGGGCATCCAGCGCCGCCTGGGCGCGGCGGGCCTCGTTCTCGCGGCGGCGGCGTTCCTGGGGCGTTTCTGGGCCCGTGGGGGCGCCCGGGGCCGGTGCCGGCTCGCTGGCCGGTGTGCCCAGCACGATGGGCGTGCCGTCGTGGGGGGCGGGTGGGGTGGGCACACGCTGCGCCGGGGCGGGCGCTTCGGGTGCGGGGCGGGCGGGTTCTGGTGCGGGTGCGACCTGGGCCGGGGACGGTTCACTGCTCGCCCGCCCTGCTCCCCTTTCCGCCGCCCCCAGCCGGGCCAGGGCCTGCGCGGCGCTCAGGCTGCCGGGCTGCGTCACTAGGGGCTCCAGGGCGCGGGGCAGGCCGCCCAGCTCGTGCAGGATGACCGCTAGAGCATACAGGTCGTCGGCCGGTCGGCCCTGACCGCCCCAGGGCAGGCCCGCCCCGGCCAGCAGCACGTGGCCGTCCACGCTCCACAGCTGCGCCCCACTCAGGCCGCCGTGCACCAGCCCCTGGTCGTGCAGGGCGCTCAGGGCGGCCAGGGCGCCGCGCGCGGTCAGTTCGGGGTCGCTGGCGGGCCGGGCCTGCAGGGGCAACTCGGTCACCACGTAGTCCTGCCCGCCCTCGGTGCCGCTGTCGGCGGGGACCAGCAGGTGCGGGTGGGCCGGCAGGTCCGGCAGCGCGGCGCCCGCAGGCAGCAGGTGCAGCAGCACCGGCATGCCCGTCAGGCGATCCGTGGCGCGCAGCGTCTGTACCGGGCTTCTGGGGCGGCCCGGCAACTCACGCGCGGCCACATAGGGCCCTATGGACTTCACGCCCGCCAGTATAGGCCGCGTCCTGCAGGCAGGGTGACAGGCGCACCCGCGCGCAGTGTGAGCCCGTGGCTTGCCGCGCCTCCCGGTTTGCGCTACTAATTGCCCCATATGCGTGACGCCGTCCTGAGCGCCCTGAGCACTGTCAACGACCCGGAACTGCACCGCGATCTGGTGTCCCTGGGGATGATTGAGCAGGTGCAGATCGAGGCGGGCGCGGTCCACGTCAAGGTCAACCTCACCACCCCCGCCTGTCCCCTCAAGGGCCAGATTGAATCCGATGTGCGCGCCGCCGTGCTGACCGTGCCCGGCGTGCAGACAGTGAACGTGACCTTCGGCGCCACCGTGCGCGCCGCGCAGCCCGCCCTGCCCGGCGTGAAGCATGTGGTGCTGGTGGGCAGCGGCAAGGGCGGCGTGGGCAAAAGCAGCGTGGCCGTGAACCTCGCCGCTGCCCTGGCGCGCGACGGCGCCCGCGTGGGCCTGCTGGATGCCGACGTCTACGGCCCCAGCGTGGCGCACATGATGGGCCAGGGCAGCGCGAAAGTCACCGCCAACGCCGAGCGCAAGATGCAGCCCATTGGGGCCCACGGCCTGCGCTTTATCTCCATGGCCAACCTCTCGCCCGCCGGGCAGGCGCTGGTGTGGCGCGGGCCCATGCTGCACTCGGCGGTGCAGCAGTTTGTCAAGGATGCCGCCTGGGGCGAACTGGATTACCTGATCGTGGACCTGCCGCCCGGCACTGGGGACGTGCAGCTCTCGCTGACCCAGACCATTCAGGTGACGGGCGCGGTGATCGTGACCACCCCGCAGGACGTGGCCCTGATTGACGCGGCGCGCGCCATTGACATGTTCCGCAAGGCCAGTGTGCCGGTGCTGGGCGTCATTGAAAACATGAGCTATTTCGTGGCCCCCGACACTGGCATCACCTATGACCTGTTCGGGCGTGGGGGCAGCCGCCGCCTGGGCGACTACCCCTTACTGGGTGAGATTCCCCTGGAAGTGGCGGTGCGCCAGGACGCTGACGCCGGCATCCCCGCCGTGCTGGCCCACCCGCAGGCCCCGGCCGCCCTGGCCCTGGCCCAGGCCGCGCGCGTGCTGGCCGGGCAGATCAGCGTGCGGGCCGACCAGCGGGCCCTGGCCGACCTGCCGGATCAGCTGACGGTCGTATGACGGCCCTGCCCGTGTCCCCCCCCGCCAGCACCGAGCGCACCAAAACCCGGCTGCTGGAACTGGTCAAGCGCCACGGCCCGCAGACCGCCCAGGACCTCGCCGCGCGGCTGGAGGTCAGCATTCCGGCGGCGCGGCGCCACCTGTGCGACCTGCAGGACCAGGGGCTGCTGGAAGCCCGCACCGAGCGCCCCGGGGGACGCGGGCGGCCCCAGCACGTTTTTGCCCTGACCGAACGGGGCGAGGCGGCCTTTCCCAAGACCTATTCCAGCCTGTGCGTGGATGTGCTGCGCCACATTGAGGCGCTGTACGGCGAGGACGCCGTGTTGCAGGTGCTGAGCGCGCGCAACGCGGAAATTGCCGCGCGCCTGCAGCCCGAACTGCCGCTAGACCGGCCCCTGGGCGAGCGGGTGCAGGCGCTGGTGGCCCGGCTGAACGAGCACGGCTTTGACGCTGCGGCCGGCCAGGAGGGGGAGGGGTGGACCTTTACCCAGCACAACTGCCCCAACCTGACCGTGGCGCGGCACTACGCGCAGCTGTGCGCCGCCGAACTGAGCCTGTACACCGAGCTGCTGCAGGTGCCGATTCGCCGTGAAACCCGGATCGCCTGCGGGCAGGGCCGCTGCCACTACCGGGTCGGTTGACCGCCGCTGTGACCGAGCCTGCGCCCGAGCCTGCCGCACCCGAAAACACCCGGCCTCTGCCCGCCGGGGACCATTCGCGCTATTCGCTGGTGGCGTGGCCCCCGGAAGTGCTGGACACCTGGATGCGCCGCGCCCAGGAGCGGCTGAACGTGCGCGGCTTTGGCCTGCCGCACCTGAACATCCGCGCGCCCTTTCACACCGACCTGGGCCCGGCCGAGCTGGTGGCCGCGTGCCGGGCGGCGCTGCAGGGCAAGTCGGCCTTTACCGTGCAGATCGTGGGCTGGAAGCGGGTGCCCAGCATGTTCTTTCTGGAGTGCGAACTCAGTGAGCCCCTGCGTGATCTGCACGAGCGCATTCTGGCGGTTGGCCCCTCCAGCCGCGCCCAGCACGACGGCGCCGAGTACCGCCCCCACCTGACCCTGGCGCTGGGCGTGCTCCCCTGGGCCGAGGATCTGCTGTGGGCGCAGGTGCAGGCCCTGGTGCCCCCCGTGGACCACTTTGAGGTGGAAGCCCTGAGCCTCACCCGCGAATGGCGCGGCGAGGTCCAGGAACTGCACACCTTTCCCCTGCGGCCCGTGGGCCAGGAAGGGCTGATCCTGCCTACCCCGGAAGCGGCGCCGAGTTAAGGGGGCGGGGATCAAAAAGGAGGGGCCGGGGGACGTTCATGGTCCCCCGGCCCCATGTCGCCAGTTCCTAGACACCCACAGGCTGCTTCAGCTGGGCCTGCAGGGCGCCGATAAAGCGCTCGTAGCCGGCGAAATCCAGTTGCTGCTCGTTGTCGCTCAGGGCGGTGGCGGGGCTGGGGTGCACCTCCACGTGGATGCCGTCGGCGCCCACGGCCAGCGCGGCCTTGGCCAGCGGAATCAGCAGGTCGCGCCGGCCAGCGGCGTGGGTCACGTCCACAATCACGGGCAGGTGGGTTTCCTGCTTGGCCAGTGCCACAGCACTGAGGTCCAGCGTGTTGCGGGTCCACTTCTCGTAGGTGCGGATGCCGCGCTCGCACAGAATGACTTCGGGGTTGCCTTCCGAGAGGATGTACTCGGCGGCGTACAGCCACTCTTCAATGGTGGCCGACAGCCCACGCTTGAGCAGCACCGGGCGCCGGGCGCGGCCCACCTCGCGCAGCAGGGCAAAGTTGTGCATGTTCCTTGCCCCCACCTGCAGGATGTCGGCGTGTTCGGCCACGATCTCCACGTCGCGGGTATCCATTACTTCGGTGACGAACAGCATGCCGTTGGCCTGGGCCACCTGACTGCCCAGAATCAGGCCGTCCACCCCCATGCCCTGAAAGCCGTAGGGGCTGGTGCGCGGCTTGTAGGCGCCGCCGCGCAGAATCTTCACGCCGCGCGCGGCCAGGAAGGCGGCGGTCTGTTCCATCTGCTCTTCAGATTCAATGGAGCACGGCCCGGCGATGATGACCGGGGGCGCGTCGCCGCCAATGCGCACGCCGTCAATGTCCAGCACAGTGTCTTCCACCTTGACCTTGCGCGACACCAGCAACTGCTTTTTGTCGTTCGATTCTTCCAGGTCCAGGCTGGCCTTGAAAATTTCTTTGAAGATGGCCTTGACAGCCGCCGCCGTGAAGGGCCCCTCATTCAGGGCCTCCAGCTCCTTGAGCTGCTGGTCCTCACGGGCGGGGTCGTAGTGGTTGGGGCGGCCTTCCTGGGTCTTGGCGTGGCCAATCTGCGCCACCACGGCCCCACGCTGCGATAGCAGTTTCAGCAGCTCGCGGTTAATCTGGTCCACCTCGGCGCGGAGGTCATCAATGCTGCGGGTTGGTGGGGTCATGCTGTGCAGTGTAGAAAAGGGGGCAAAATGGCCGCGTCCACCCTGCTAGTCAAATGAAAAGAGTTGTCCAGTTCGTGCCTAGAAAGCGGGCGCCCGCCCTCTGCCTCAGTCCCCGGTTGTGTTCACCATATGCACGGCCACGCGCGACAGCGCCGCGTACAGCTCGCGGGCCTCGGCCTCCCCAATGTCGGTGGTTTCACGCAGGGCCGTGTTCATGCAGGCCAGCCACGCGCGGGCGCGTGCCGGCGTGATGGGAAAGGGCAGGTGGCGGGCGCGCAGGCGGGGGTGCCCGTAGCGCTCGTGGTACAGCGGCGGGCCGCCCAGAAAGCCGGTGAGAAAGGCCAACTGTTTTTCGGCCGTCTCGGTGAGGTCCGCTGGGAAGATGGGGGCGAGGTCCGGGTGCGCCGCCACATGGCCGTAAAAACGCGTGACCAGCGCCGAGAGCGCCTGTGGCCCAATGCGCTCGTACAGGCTGCCGCCAGGATGCAGCGAGAGGGGAGCCGTCATGGGGTCAGGCTAGCGCGCAGGGGCCGGGGCAATGGTTGGGTTCGACCGGATGTCGAGATCACTCAAAGGTCAGGCCAATCGTCTCAGCCTCTCTGCCGATGGCCCTGAGCAAGGCTCCATCACGCACGGTGGGGAGGGAGGCACTCCGAATGAAGCAGACTTCGTCGGCATCTGGCCAGCCCAGACCGCCCCACAGGGCGTCGCGGAAGGCATCAAGGCTGCGCCCGAAGCCAGAGTGCTCCACTTGCACGCCTTGCACAGACGCTGCTCAGAACGCCTGTTCAGCGCCGACCCCGCCACAGTCCCCCACTTTGATCTGCCCCCCCATGCTGTCCAGGGTTCAGCTCAGCTTGCGTAATCGGCTGAGCCCCCATCCTGGGGCCAAAAAAAACCGGTGCCGCGTCTGGGCACCGGAGAAGAGGCCTTGGCCCCGCCCTACACGTCGCGGCGGTCGAAGGCGAAGATGCTCATCAGACCGAAGCCAGCGGTGTAGATCAGCAGCAGAATCAGGGGCTGCAGAATATCGCCCTGCTGCACGTACAGGTTCAGGTGGCTGGTCAGCAGAATGCGCTGAATGGCGTCGGGCAGCACTACCAGCAGCCGCATCACGATCAGGGCGGCAAAGGTCGCCAGGGCGGCGGCGGCCGTGTTCAGGTACAGCACCCCGAACAGCAGCGAGAGCGCCGCAATGGGCATCAGCACCACGCCCGCCAGCACCGAGCCGCGCAGCACCTCGGCGAAGGCGGCGTCCGGGCTCAGCTGGCCCACGCCCACAAAGAGCCCCGGCCCCAGGCCCGTACCCCCGGCAAAGCTGCCAAAGCCCAGTGGAATCCCCGCAATCAGCGAGCCCAGCACCGTGGTGAAAATCAGCAGGAAGGGATAGGTCAGCGCCACGATCAGCTTGCTGGCAATCACCTTGGTGCGGTCCACCGGCCGCAGCAGCAGCGGCGCCAGCGTGCCCTGCGCCACCTCGGAGCCGATCATCTCGGCCACTGTGACGGCAATGAAAAGGGGCAGCAGATACCCGATGGTCACGCCAATGCTCACGGCGGGCAGCTGCCAGCCGCTGGTCAGCTTGACCTGAATCAGCTGGTCCAGCCGGGGCGCAAAGGCCCACAGCAGCGGCAGCAGGAACGTGACCAGCAGGGCCAGCCGCACGCTGCGCGCACCGAACAGCTTGCGGAATTCCAGGGTCAGCAGCGTCAGCATGGGGCGCTCCGGGTCACGGGCAGGGGGGCACGGTCAGTCATCAGGCTTGCTCCACACGTTCGCGGTAGTACTCGTACAGGTCAAAGTGGTCTGGGCTGGCTTCAAAGACCCGGATGCCTTCCTGGTGCAGGTGACTCAGGGCATCGGGCACGCGGGCTTCGCCGCCCAGGTGGGCGATGGCGTAGGGCGTGCGGGTGGACACGCGGCGCACAAAGGGCAGCCGCTCCAGCACCGCCGCCGCGCCCACCGGGTCGTCCACCCGGAAGCGGTAGGCCGCCTGCCGGGCGCGCAGGTCCACGGTGTCCACCAGTCGCCCGCCGGTCAGGATGCCCACGGTGTGCGCGTAGGTGGCAATCTCGCGCAGGTGGTGGGTGGAGAGCACCACCGCGCAGCCGCTGGTGGCGAGGCTGGTCACAATGCGGTGAATCAGGCCGATGCCCAGGGGGTCCAGGCCGCTGGTGGGCTCGTCCAGAATCAGCACCTTGGGTTCGGCCAGCATGGCGCTCGCCACGCCCAGGCGCTGACGCTGACCCAGCGAATATTCGCCCACCTTCTTGTCGGCCATGCGGGTCAGTTCCAGCAGCGCCAGCACCTCGCGGATGCGGTCCCGGCTGATGCGCCGCCCGCCCGGGGCCATGGCCGCCAGATTGGCGTGCACCTGCAGGTTCTGCGTGCCGGTGAACTGAGGATAGAACTTGGCCGGGGCCTCCACCACCGCGCCCAGGTAAGCGCGGGCGCGCTGGCCATCCAGATGCACGTCGCGCCCCAGCAGCCGCACCTCGCCGTCCGACGGAAAGGCGAGGCCCGTCATGGCGCGAATCAGCGTGGTTTTGCCCGCGCCGTTGGGGCCGGTCAGGGCGTATACCTCGCCGGGCATGACGGTCAGGTGCACGTCCTCCAGGACGCTGTTTGAACCGTATCTCTTGTACAGCCCCCGCACCTCGATGGCTGGGGTGGCTGGGCCACCTTGTTTCGTCACCTGCCCAGCGTAACTCACGATTTGGTGCGGTGCTCTTACAAGTGGCTCATGGGAAGCGTGGGGGGTGGAGTGTGGAGCGTGGTGGGAAGGCGGTGCGGCGCCAGGCGCTGAGGTGGGGAAGACGAGAGAAACCCCCGGCCAGTTGGGGCCGGGGGGGAAGAGAGCGCCTGTTGTGGCTCTGCCTCAGCGGGCGTGCGGGTCAGCCGCAGGGTTTCTCTGCGTGGCGCTGCTCAGAACTTCTTGAAGCGGGTGAGCTTGAAAGGCGTCTCGGGGGTGCCGCCCTGCAGCTTGTCCAGTTGCGACTGCGTGACCACGAGGTCGCCGCCGATGGCCGCCAGGGTGGCGGGAAAGCGCAGGCCGGTCACGGGCTCTTCGGCTACCAGGGTGCCGGCCGTGTAGTCGGCGTTCAGGCTGATCTTGCTGACCACCTGATCCTTATTGCGCGCCACGTACAGGGTGCGGCCGTCCAGCAGCAGCCCGTCGCCGTTGACCAGACCGCCCATCACCTTGCGAACCGCCTTGGTGCGCAGGTCAATCCGCCACAGCTCGCCGGTGTTCAGCTGAATGGTGAGCAGGGCGCGGCCGTCCGGCGTGGCCACAATGCCGTTCAGGTTGATGCCGGGGCCGTACTTGATCGGCGTGCCGCCCAGGTTCAGCCACGCGCTGAGCTTCAGGTCCGGGCTGACGCGGAAGATCACGGGCCGGAAGGAATCCGTCACGTAGGCCGAGCCGTCGGGGCCGAAAGCGAGGTCGTTGATGAACTTGTTGGGCGATTTGGGCGTGTCCAGAATCGCCAGCGGGAAGCCGTCTGGGGAAAAGACGCTGATCTTGCCGGTTGCCCCACCTGCCGACCACACCCGGCTCTGGGTGTCCACCTTCAGGCCCAACGAGGAGGCCCGGCCCTGGCCGCCGCCCTCGTTGAACTTGCTGACCGCCCCAGTGCTGGCATTGATGGCGTAAATCGTGCCAGTGGCCGCGCTGCCTGTAAACAGGAGCCCCCGCTTGGCGTCGTAGGCCACGCCTTCAGGAAAGTCCTGTGGGCCGGGCAGCGGGTAGTCGCGCGCACTGTAGTTGTCGCGGGTGATCACGCCGCAGCGTTCGCGCGCGCCCGTCATGCCGGACGGATCGCTCTTGTAGTCATCGGGGCGGGCGTGAATCACCAGCGAGCGGTTCAGCACCCCGTTCATGCCAGTCAGGCTGGACTTCTGAGTGGTGAAGCTGGCGGTGCCGGTGCCGTCAGCGCCCACAGTCAGCATGGGCAGGTCGCCGCCGTGGCCGTACTTGTTCCCAGCCTGGGGGTCGTCGTGGTTGCGGCTCATGCCGGGGTCAAAGTGGCCGCCCGCGCCGCCAAAGGGCACCACGGTGTTCGTGGCCGGGTCAATGCCCGGGGTGCAGCGCCCGAACTCGTGGATGTGCATGCCGTGCTGCCCTGGCGTCAGGCCGGACACGCGCACGGTGACGCGCATGCCCATCCCCTGCTGCTCGAAAGTGGCGGTGCCCAGCACCTGCCCGGCTGTGTCGCGCAGGGCGGCCGTGGCCTTCAGGGGTGTGCTGGCGGGGGCCGCCATCGCCAGCATGTCCATGCCACCAGCCAGCGCCGCACCTGCCGCCGCGCCCAGCGCCAGCAGCCCCAGCACGGCCTGTTTGGCAAAAGCCCTTCTCATCACTGGCCTCCCGTGTACATCACGCGGTAGAGCACGCCGCTCTGGTCATCGGTGAACAGCAGGCTGCCGTCGGTGTAGGTCGCCACGCCCGCCACGCGGCCGAATTGCTTCCACAGGCCGTCCTGGGCGTCCTGAAACACGAAGCCGGTCACGAAAGGCTCAATGCGCTCAGGCTTGTTCTGTGCGTCGAACACCAGCCGGGCAATCTCGTAGCCGCTAGGCTCTGCGCGGTTCCAAGACCCCCGGTAGGCGATAAAGGCGTCGTTGCGCATGTCGGCCGGGAACTGCGTGCCGGTGTAGTAGTTCAGGGCAATGGCGGCGGCGTGCGCGGTGTAGTTCAGCACGCTGCCCTGGGTGCCCGCGCAGTAGGCCTCCTTGGCCACCTTGCCGGGAATGTTGCCCACGTTCACGTATGGGTCGGGCTGACGGTCCCCGTAGCAGAAGGGCCAGCCGTAATTCTTGCCGCGCTCGATCACGTTGATTTCCTCGGGCGGGATGTTGTCGCCGTGCCAGTCGCTGCCCTGGTCGGCGCCGTACAGCACGCCGCTCACCGGGTGCCAGCCAAAGCCAATGGTGTGGCGCAGGCCCCGGGCGTACACCTCGCGGGTTTTGCCGTCTGGGGCAATACGCAGAATGGTCGCTTCTTCGGGGTTGGGCGTGGGGGCGTCGTTGTTGGTGGAGCCAAAGCTGGCGTACAGGTAGCCGTCCGGGCCCCATTTCAGGGTGCGGGCAGGGTGCTGCCCGGCGTCCGGGAAGCCGTCGGCAAACACGCGCGGCACGCTCAGGGTGCCGTCCTTGGCCATGTCCATCACCCAGATGGTTTTCTCGCCCACCACGTACAGCTTGTTGTCTTTCACGTCCAGGCCGTGCGCCAGCTTCAGGTTCTGGGCCACCTGTTTGCGCTCGGTGGCCTCGATCTTGCCGTCCTTGTTGACGTCTTTCATGTACCACACGTCGTTCTGCTGGCGGCGGGTGAGGTAGATACCGCCGTCGGGCATCACGTAGAGCATGCGGGCGTTGCCCAGGCCGGTGGCCATCACCTTCAGGGTGAAGCCGGCGGGCACCTTCAGCCGCGCCAGTTTGTCCGGCGTGAATTCCAGCGCGGTGGGTTCGTTGCGCGTGGCCGTCACGGTGGCTGGCGGCTCCGAGGGCGGCAGGGGGCGTGGCGTGGGGGGCGCGCTCTGGGCCAGGGCAGAGGCGGTGAGCAGGGCACTCAGGGTCAGCAGGGAAAGACGCATGAAAGGACCTCGGGCGGCGCGGACACCAGAAATCGCCCCCAAACAGCCTGGACCCCGGCCAGCGAAGAAACGGGCAGGGAAAGTACGGAAGGGGGCGGCGCCGCACCGGGCGTAGAACGAGGCCAACTTAAGGGCCACCCCAGGGCCACAGTGGGGGGATTCGTACCTTCTGAGGGCCGCTTTAGCGTGGCCTCAAGGCGGGCTGAAGGCCAGCTTCAGGTGTTGAACTGTAAGCGGCTGTGTTTCCAAACCATCCAGAGCAGCACTGGATGTTCCCCACAGCCAGCCCCTTCCAACGCCAATTCCCGGCAATCCTTATCTTCTCCTCTCTGCTGCGCCGTGCTGCGAGTCCTTCCGTCTGGAGATAGACCGTCGTACATGCTGGAACTGCTTGGAGGCCGGATCAGCGCACGAACAGGGGCAGGGCACTGGGGGCCACCGCGCCCGCTGCCACCGCCCGGCGGTGCAACTCCTGCACGGCCCGCTCGCCTTCTTCGCCCACATCGAGGCTGAAGGCGTTCACGTACAGGTCAATGTGCGCCTGCATCACCTCCTCAGACAGTTCGGCGGCGTGCTGGCGCACGTAGGCCTTGGAGGCCTGCGGGTGGGCGTAGGCATACTCCAGGCTCTGGCGCACCGCCTCGTTCAGTTGCCCCTGCAGGTCGTGCGGCAGGTCGCGGCGCACCAGAATGGCGCCCAGCGGCAGCGGCAGCCCAGTTTCGCCTTCCCACCACGCGCCCAGATCCAGCCGTTTGTGCAGGCCGTGCTGGGGGTAGGTAAAGCGCGACTCGTGGATGATCAGCCCGGCGTCCACCCTCTGGCCGCCCAGCTCGCCGCGCGCCACCGCCGGCATAATTTCGTCATAGCGGGCCCGCACCACCTGCACCTGCGGAAAGACCAGCCGCAGCAGCAGTTCGGCGGTCGTCAGGGCGCCGGGGGAAATGACGGTGCGGCCGTTCAGATCTTCCACGTCGCCCCGCGTCACGATCAGGGGGCCCACCCCCCGGCCCAGAGCGCCGCCCGAGCGCAGCGCCACGTAGGTGTCCATCACCTCAAAGTAGGCGCGGTAGCTGATCTTGGTCATGGGCAGGCGCCCGGTCACCGCCCAGTCGTTCAGGGTCTGCACGTCTTCAAGCACCTCGCGCACCGGCAGCGGTGCGGGCACCAGCCCGGCGTGCAGCGCATGAAAAATAAAGGTGTCATTCGGGCACAGCGAGTACCCCAGGTCAAGCACAGTGGGCAGGGTCGTCATGGCGCCCAGGGTACGCCGGAGCGTCCGGGACCTTGGCCTCCCCGGCTCCGGTTGCTGGCCTGGCCGGTGCAGCCTGCTGAAGGTGCCGTAAGGCCGGATTCAGGCAGATGGCCCCGTGGGCCGCTAGCCTGGGCCCATGTCTGCCCCTGCCCGCGTGGCCCTGCTGACCCTGAGTGTCTGTGCGTCCCTGCTGGCGCCGCCCGCCCAGGCGGGCGGCGCAGGGGCGCCGCGTCCATCTGTGGTGGGCTGCCGCCCCGGGTATGTTCGCCCCAACTTTGCCACCCTGAACCGGGAACTGGCGCAGGCCCGGGCCATCTGGGCGGCCCAGGGCCTGACCCGCTACCGCTACGAGGTGCGGCAGGTGGCCGCCCCGGTGCTGCTGTCGGCCACACAGGTCATGGTGCGTGATGGGGCCGTGGTGGCGCTGAACCTGCTGCCTGGGGAGGCCGGTCAGCCCAATCCGCTAGCCCGCCTCACGGTCGAGGGCCGTTTTGACAGCCTTGCCCAGACGCTGCGGTATCAGGCCACGTTGCCCTGCCCAGAGGTGCGGATTCGCTACGACCCGGCGCTGGGCTTTCCGGTGTACCTGTACAGCGGCCAGGGCGATGGCGGCGTGGCCGATGGCTTTGGCGAGTGGACCGTCTCGGGCTTCACCCCGCTTCCCTGAAGATCTGAAGTGCTTTAAAAAACAAACTGTGCATGGCTGACCATCGCGAATCGTGGCCGGTGGTACGCTTCATCCATGACGGGCAACACCCACACCTATGACGTGGTGATCGTCGGCGGCGGCCCCGCCGGCCTGACCGCTGCGATTTACACCGGCCGCGCCAGCCTGAAAACCCTGATTCTGGAAAAGGGCCTGCCCGGCGGCCAGATCGCCCAGACCGAGGAAGTCGAGAACTACCCTGGTTTCCCCGAGCCCATCAGCGGGATGGAACTCGCCAGCCGCATGCAGCAGCAGGCCGAGAAATTCGGCGGCGTGATCGAGATGGACGAGGTGCAGGCCATCGTGCGCGACGAGCACGACCACGAGTACCCCTTCACGGTCACTGGCTACGGCGGCACCTACCGCGCCAAGGCCGTGATTCTGGCCACCGGCGCCAACCCCAAGCGCCTGAACGTGCCCGGCGAGGAGCACTTCTGGGGCAAGGGCGTCTCAACCTGCGCCACCTGTGACGGCTTTTTCTACCGGGGCAAGAAGGTGGTCGTAGTGGGCGGCGGCGACGCGGCCGTAGAAGAGGGGCTGTTCCTGACCAAGTTTGCCGACGAGGTCACCCTGATTCACCGCCGCGACACCCTGCGCGCCAACAAGGTGGCCCAGGCCCGCGCCTTTGCCAACCCCAAGATGAAGTTCATCTGGGATACGGCCGTGGAGGAAATTCAGGGTGACGACACCGTGACTGGGGTGCGCCTGAAGAACCTGAAAACCGGCGAAGTGACCGACATGGCCACCGACGGCGTGTTCATCTTCATCGGGCACGTGCCGAACACCGAGTTTGTGAAGGACACCGTGAAGCTGCGTCCCGACGGCTACGTGGACGTGACGGACGAGATCTACACCAGCGTGCCTATGCTGTTTGCGGCCGGCGATGTGAGTGATTACATCTACCGCCAGCTGGGCACCAGCGTGGGCGCCGGTACCCGCGCCGCCATGAGCGCCGAGCGCGCCCTGGCTGCCCTGGAAGTGGAAGCCGAAACCGCCGCAGACTGATCCCGGCGCTGCCTGCCCCGCCCGTGCCCTGTGCGCGGGCGGGCTTTGCGTATCCTCTGGGTATGCCGCACCGCACCCTCAGCGCCCGCATTCGCCGCAAGGTGAATGGCTACCGCGCCAAGGCCCGTCGGCTGTGGCGCTCCATGAGTCCCGAAGACGCCCAGCCCGATGACGCCTGGGCCCAGCACCACCTGACCGGTGCCGAGGCCCGCGTGTACCAGAGCATGGACCCCCGTGACCGCGAGCACGCCTGCCGCGTGGCCCGCCACCTGCTGCGCGAGCACCCGGGCGCCGACGCCGAACTGGTGGCCGCCGCCCTGCTGCACGACTGCGGCAAAAGCCTGCGCCCCTATTACCTGTGGGAGCGCGTGGCCGTGGGCCTGATTCCCAACCGCCTGACCCGCCTGCTGCCGCCCGTGGGCGCCCTGGGCATCCGCGCCCACCACCCCGAACTGGGTGCCCGCCTGCTGGCCCACGCCGGCGCCCGCCCCCGCGTGGCCCGCCTGGTGGCTCGCCACCACCATCCCGGCGGCGACCCGGACGCCGCATTGCTGCATCTGTACGACGATCAGGAGTGAAGGGGCTCTGGGCTCTGGGCCATGAGCCATGAGGAGCTCCGAAGCTCATGGCCCACGGCTCAGAGCTCACGGCCAGAAAAGCGCCCCCACCCGGTACAGGTGGGGGCGCTTTTCCTTCAGCCTTCAGTCGTGGTGGTGATCGCCGTCGGCGTGGGCGTGGCCGTGCTCCAGTTCTTCGGGGGTGGCGTCGCGCACGCTGACCACCTTCACGTCGAAGTTCAGGGTCATGCCGGCCAGGGGGGGGTTAAAGTCCACCTGCACGCGGTCGCCTTCCACGGCCATCACGGTAAAGGGCATCACGCTGCCGTCTTCGGCCTGGGCGTAGTAGGTGGCGCCCACTTCCACATCGTCCTCGAAGTCTTCCAGCGACAGTTCCTCGACGTTGTCCTCGTCGCGCTCGCCGTAGCCGTCTTCGGGGGCCACGGTGACCTGCAGGCTGTCGCCCGCCGCCTTGCCTTCCAGGGCGCGTTCCAGGCCCGGGATGATGTTGCTGTGGCCGTGCAGGTAGGTCAGCGGCTCGCCGCTTTCGCTCTGGTCAATCACTTCGCCGTCCACAGTCAGCGTGTAGTCGAGCTGGGCAACCTTGTCCTGGGTGATGTTCATGGGGTCTCCGTTCCCCGGCCCGCCAGAGAAAGCGGAGGCGGCCGGGTGGGCGCTGGGGCCTGGGCGGAGTCTACCAAGGGGGGAGGGCGGGGTGCGGCGCGCCGCTGTCAGGGCCCAACGCGAAAAGCCCAGCCCACCGGGCCGCGCGCCGTGTCAAAGCGCACCTTCACCTGTGCGCCCTGGGGCAGAGGGGCGTGGGGCAGCAGCACGGCTGCGCCCTGGGCCGCCAGAATCTGCCGCCCCGCGCGGGTCTCGCTGGCATTGGCGCCCTCAAAGGTCTGGGCGGTCAGCAGGCAGGCGGGCTGGGGGCGGGCGTTCACCCACACCTGCGCCGAGCGCACCGCCGGCCCATCCGGGCCCAGCAGCAGCGCCACCGGGGCGCCCGGCGTCCCCGCCAGCCCCGCGCAGCCAGCGGTGGGGTCGGGCCATTCACCCGCCGCCGCCGGACCCCCCGGGCCCGTCGCCCCGGGGGCCGGGTAGCGCACCGGGTAGCGCCCGGCGGCCTTGCCCAGGCCCCGGCGCACGTCTAGCACCACCGCCGTGCGCAAGGCGCCGCGCCCGTCGTGGGCCACGCCCAGCGCCACCTGGGTCAGGCGGGGGTCCAGCAGCTGCGGCAGGTGAAACGCGCCGCTGGCCCAGTAGCCCACCGCCCGGCCGGCGCCGGAATCCGGCTGCGAGGACACGAAGTAGTGCCCCGGCGCGCAGGCCTCGCCCGCCGCGCTGTGGTAGGGGCTTTTCGGGTCCTGGCGGTGCTCGGCGCGGTCCTCACGCACCAGATAGCGGGCGTGGGCCGCGCACCCGGGCGCCCACGCGGCCTGCAGCTTCACCGGGGCCATGCCCGCGCGGCGGCGCACGGCGTTCAGGGGGGCCAGGGCGGCGGGGCTGGGGGCCGTGGCCGACGGGACCTGCGCTGCCCCAGACGGCGCGGGGGGCGTCAGGAGCGTTCGGGGAGCCTGTGGGGCTGGCGCCGACGACGGAGCCTGCGGGGTGCCCGGCGAAACGGTGGTGACTGGTTCCGGTTGTGGTGCTTCATCGCCTGGCACCGCCGCGTCCACCTGGATTGGGGCCGGCGCCGGCTGGGCCACCGGCCCGGCCTCCTGCTGTTCCGGCCACCAGCCGGCCTGTTGCAACCCCCACACCCCCAGGGCAAACAGCCCCAGGGTCCAGGCCAGCGCCAGCAGCGCCCGACGCAGCCACCACCACGCGCCCATGCCCCAGGGTAGGCCGCGCGGCCCCGTGCTGGGTGCGCCGCACGCCTATCCTGCCTTCATGACCCGGCCCGACTTTCCCATGCACGTCACCGTGCCCCAGGCCCGCGCCCATCTGGCGGCCCTGCTGCCCACGCTGGGCCACGAAACCGTGCCGCTGGCGCAGGCCGCTGGCCGCACCCTGGCCGCCGATCTGCCCGCACTGGTCAGCCACCCCAGCGCCACCGAGAGCGCCCTGGACGGCATTGCCGCCCGTGAAGCCGACACCCTGGGCGCCGGCCCGGAGACCCCGGTGCGCCTGCGCGTGGTGGGCGAGAGCCGCGCGGGGGAGCCCTTTGCCGGCACCGTGGGCCCCGGCGAGTGCGTGCGCATCTATACCGGCGCGCCGCTGCCGCCCGGCACCGACGCCATCTGCCCGGTGGAACAGCTGGCCGAGGACGGCGCCGACCACGTGGCCCTGCGGCGCCCCGCCCGCCCCGGCGACGTGCGCGCCGAGGGCGGTGACTTCCGCGCCGGGGACGTGGTGCTGCGGGTCGGCACACCCCTGACCCCGGCCCGGCTGGCCCTGGCCGCCGCGCTGGGCCACGCCGAGGTGCCGGTCAGGCGCCGCCTGCGGGTGGCGCTGCTGTCTACCGGCGACGAAGTGGTGCCGCCGGGCCAGCCCCTGTGCCCGGGGCAGGTGTACGACTCCAACAGCGTGGGCCTGCGCGCCCTGCTGGCTGAGTGCGGCTGCGAGGTCATTCCCCTGGGCCACGCCCCCGATTCCCCGGCCGCCCTGGCCGCCCTGCTGGAACAGGCGGGCGGCGCCGACCTGCTGCTGAGCAGCGGCGGGGTCAGCATGGGCAAATACGACTTTCTGCGCGACCTGCTGCTGGAGCGCGGGCAGGTGAGCTTCTGGAAGGTGCGCATGCGCCCCGGGGGCCCCGCCCTGCTGGGCCGCTGGAATGGCTTGCCTGTATTTGGCCTGCCCGGCAACCCGGTCAGTAGCCTCGTGGTGTTTGAGGTCATCGTGCGCCCGGTTCTGACCGGACAGGCGCCACACCTCCTGCGCCTGCGCGCGGCCACGCCCTTTGCCGCCCTGCCCGATAAAACGGCCTTCTGGCGCGCGGTGCTGCGGGACGGCGCCGCCCACGACTACGGCGCGCAGGGCAGCGGCATCCTCCGGTCCCTCAGCGAGGCCCAGGCCCTGGTGGTCGTGCCGGAGGGGCAGGCGGTGGCAGCGGGGGACGAGGTAGAGGTGCTGCTGTTGTAGGGCGCGGGAAGCAGGGTGCGGGAGGCGGAAAAAGGCCTCCTCCTGCTTCCCGCCTCCCGCACCCCGCCTCCTCTTAAACCGGCACCAGCACCAGCGCGCCCCGTGCGGGGACGCCCAGCGGGGTGTCGCCCGTCAGGTGAACTTCGCGGCCGGTCAGCACGTCGCGGTAGGCGCCAGGACGCACGCTGGTGAAGGGCAGGTGTGCGGTCTTCAGGCCCGCGTTCAGGCCCACGTAAGCGTCGCCGCGCTCGTGGCGCCGGGCATACACCAGCCCTTCGCCCTGCGCGTGGGTCACCTCAAAGGTGCCGCGCCCCAGGGCGGGGGTGGCGTGGCGCGCGGCGGTGAGGCGGCGGATCAGGGCCAGGGTGTCCAGGTTCCACTCGCGCTCGTCCCAGGGAAAAGCGCGGCGGCAGTCGGGGTCGGGGCCGCCGGGCAGGCCGATCTCATCGCCGTAGTAGATGCACGGTGCGCCCACGTAGGTCATCTGAAAGACCGTGGCCAGCCCAAACGCGCTGGCGTCGCCCCCCACCGCCGTCAGAAAGCGCGCGGTGTCGTGCGAGTCCAGCAGGTTCAGTTGCACGCGCACCACGTCCGGGTGGTACATCTGCGTCACCTCGGTCATGCGGGCGGCGAAGGCGGCGGCGTCCATGGGCTCCACGCGCCCGGTGCCGCTGCGCTCGTTCATGGGGTGGTCCAGGGTGCGCGCGCCAAAAAAGGCGAGGCAGGGCCGGGTGAAGTGGTAGTTCATCACGGCGTCAAACTGGTCGCCGGCCAGCCAGCGGTGGGCGTCGCCCCAGATTTCCCCCACGATGTAGGCGTCCGGATTGATGGCCTTGACGCGGCGGCGGAACTCCTGCCAGAACGCGTCGTCGTCAATCTCGTTGGGCACATCCAGACGCCAGCCGTCGATGCCAAAGCGGATCCAGTGCTCGGCCACGTCCCACAGAAATTCGCGCACGGCGGGCGTGTCGGTGTTGAACTTGGGCAGCGCGCGGTTGCCCCACCACGCCGCGTAGTTGGCGGGTTTGCTCTCGTCGTAGGCGTTCAGCGGCCACGCCGAGGGGTGAAACCAGTCGCGGTAGGCGCTGCCCTCGCCCTGTTCCAGCAGGTCGTTGAACTGGAAAAAGCCCCGGCTGGCGTGGTTGAACACGCCGTCAAGCACCACGCGAATGCCCCGGGCGTGCGCCTCGTCAATAAGGTGGCGCAGCGCCGCGTTGCCGCCCAGCATGGGGTCCACCTGGTAGTAGTCGTGCGTGTGGTAGCGGTGGTTGGCCGCCGACTGGAACACCGGGCAGAAGTAAATGGCGTTCACACCCAGCGAGGCGATGTAATCCAGTTTGTCGGCCACACCCCATAGGTCGCCGCCCATGTACTTCTGAAAATGGGGAGCCGAGCCCCAGGGCTGCAGGTTCAGGCCCTCCACGCGGCCAGAGCGGGCAAAGCGGTCAGGAAAAATCTGGTAGAACACCGCGTCCGTCACCCAGTCGGGGGTCACGGGGTGCGGGGCAAGGGTCTGGTCCGGGCTGCGGGCTTCCATGTCGGGGGAGAGGATAGCGGCCCCAGGCTCTCGCGCCTCTGACAGGGACACCATTGGCGGGACAGGGCAGAGGCCGGTTAACGGTTTTCAGGAGGATGCGCCTGGGCCCAGCGCTGCACGAACGCCCGCGCCTCTTCGGGGGTGCCCACTTCGCCCACGGCAGCGGCTTCGCTCAGCGCGCGCGCCGCCTGCCCCACGCGGGGGCCGGGGGGTACGCCCAGCAGCGCCATGATGGCCTCGCCGCGCAGCAACGGCGGCGGGGGGCTGGGCTGGGCCTCCAGCGCCGCGAGCACCCGGTCCATCGCCTGGGCGTAGGCGCGGCGGCTGGCCTCGGAACTGGCGGGGCCACGCGCGGCCTCGCGGTCGGCCAGCATCACGCTCAGGAGGTCCGGCAGCACCTCGCGGCGGCGGTGCACAAAACGCCGGGCCTCGCGCTCCGTGGTCGGCAGCGGCACCATGTGCGCCCCCACCAGCGCCGCCGCGTGGCGGATGTCGTCACCGGGCAGCTTCAGGCGGGTCAGGATCTGCGTGGTCAGGGCTGCGCCCACCTTGTCGTGGCCGTGAAAGGACTGACGCCCGGTGTCGGGATCGCGGGTATGGGTGCGTGGTTTGCCCACATCGTGCAGCAGGGCGGCCCAGCGCAGGGGTAGCGGGGCGTGGGGCTGGCGGGCCAGCAGCTGGTGCAGCGCCTCTATACCGTGGTGAAACACGTCCAGATGGTGAAAGCCGCCCTGCCCCAGCCCCAGCCCTTCGCGCAGTTCGGGCACCGTCAGGGCCAGCAGCCCCAGCCCTTCCAGGCGCAGGAGGCCCCGCGCCGCCTCTGGGTGGCCCAGCAGGGCGTGCAGTTCGTCGCGCACCCGTTCCGGGGCCGGCAGGGGCAAGGCGCCGCGCGCCAGTTCGGCCGCCACCTCATGCACGGCGCGCTCGGTGGCGCCTTCCAGCCGGAACCCCAGCGTGGCTTCAAAGCGCGCCGCCCGCCACGCCCGCAGGGGATCGGCGCGCAGGTTCTGGGGCGAGACCATGCGCAGCCGCCGCGCCCGCAGGTCGCGCCCCCCACCCGTGGGGTCCAGCACCTGCCCCGCCGCGTCTATCCCAATGGCATTCACCGTAAAGTCGCGCCGCCAGAGGTCGGCCTGCACGTCGCCCGGCAGCGGGACCAGATCGTGCTGCACGCCGCCCGGGGCATGGACCCGCCAGTAGCCACGTTCGTCGTCCAGGGCAAAGGCCGCGCCCCCGGTGGTGGCCGCCAGCGCCAGCGCCGCCGCTCTGGGGTCGGGCACCGCCCAGTCGTAATCCTTGGCGGCCACCCCACGCAGCCAGTCGCGCGCCGCGCCGCCGACCAGCAGGGCGCCGGGCGGAAAGGGTGGCAGGGGGGGGCGGCGGCGAAACATGGGCGCATGCTACGCGCCGCCGCTGCGGGTGGGCATCGGCCATCTGGCGGTGCGGGTAGAGCGGGGAGCAGCCGCGCCGCGCTTGCCAAGCCCGGAAGGCTCTGCTACAGTGCCGGGCGCTGAGGGGGCTTAGCTCAGCGGGAGAGCATCCGCTTTGCAAGCGGAGGGTCTGGGGTTCGAATCCCCAAGCCTCCACCACAGGAAGGGACACGGTTCTACAGGCCGTGTCCCTGCTGCTTTTTCACTGGGGTGTCTGTGACAGAGTGAGGGCAAAAAGCAGGTGGCGTCCCAGTTCTGCCTTCCCTGTCATCCTCCGAAGGTCTAGGCCCCTGCTGGCTGCACCCTGTTCACATTGGGCAGCGCCGCGCGGCCTGCCCTTCTACACTGCGGGTCAACCTGTTCCCTTTCCCCAAGGAGGCCCGCGCATGACCCAGTATGTAAACCCCGATCTGCAGGGCGACTCGCCCGCCTGGCTCAGTTTTATCTGGATTGCCTTTCTGGTCAGCCTCAGCCTGCTGCTGCTGGGCATCTACTTCATTCCGGTGAACTGGTGGATCAAGGGCTACCTGTACATGGGCACCCTGTTCCTGACCGCCAGCACGCTGACCCTCAGCAAAAGCCTGCGCGACAAGCACGAGCACGAGCGGCTGGTCAACCGCGTGAAGCACGCCCGCACCGAGCAGGTGCTCAGCAAGTACGAAAGCTGAGCCCGTCGTCCTTAAGCGCAGCCTGAGCAGCGCACCATCCCTGCCTCACCGGGCGCTGGTGTGATGGGGTATGACCCTCCGCGCCTGCGCCGCCCTGCTGACCCTGGCCCTCTCCAGTACCGCCTGCACCCAGCTGGGCACGGGAGCCAACCCTGCACCGGGCACCCCGCCGGGCACGAGTGGTTTGACTGTACCGGCAGGCTTTTCGGTGTCGCTGTACGCCGAGGGCTTTAAAAAGCCGCGCCTGATGGAAGTGGCGGGTAACGGCGACGTGCTGCTCAGCGACACCGGGGCCGGCACTGTGTACGTGCTGCCCGACCGCAACCGCGACGGGGCGGCCGACAGCAAAGAGGTGTACGCCAGCGGTCTGAACCAGCCGCACGGCCTGGCGCTGCACGGGGGCTTCCTGTACGTGGCGAACACCGACGGCGTGGTGCGCTTTCCATACGCAGCGGGCGACCTGAAGGCCAGTGCCCCCGCGCAGCCGGTGGTGTCGCTGCCCGGGGGCGGCGGCCACTCCACCCGCACCGTGGTCTTCGGGCCGGATGGGCGCATGTACGTCTCGGTGGGCAGCACCTGCAATGTCTGCGAGGAAAGCGACGCCCGGCGCGCCGCCGTCTGGGTGTACGACGCGGACGGGAAAAATGGCCGCCTGTATGCCAGCGGCCTGCGCAACGCGGTGGGGCTGGAATGGTTTGGGGGACAACTGTACGCCACCAACAACGGCCGGGACCAGCTGGGCGACGATATTCCACCTGAAGCCTTCTGGCGCCTGACCGACGGCGGCTTTTATGGCTGGCCCTACTGCTACCCCACCCAGGCTGGGCAGCCGCAGGTGTGGGACAGCAATTTTGGCCGCCGCACCGCCGCAACCTGCACGGGCGCTGCCCCCGCCCTGGCGCTGACCACTGCGCACTCGGCGCCGCTGGGGCTGGCCTTTTACACCGGCAAGACCTTCCCGGCGCGCTACCAGGGGCAGATGTTCGTGGCGCTGCACGGGAGCTGGAACCGCACAGAGAAGAGTGGCTACAAGGTCATCACCGTCGACCCCCAGAGTGGCCAGACGGCGGACTTCCTCACCGGTTTCCTGAAGGGCGGCGCGGTTAGCGGACGCCCGGTGGACCTCGCGGTGGCCTCAGACGGCGCGCTCCTGCTCACCGACGACGGTGCCGGCAAGGTGTGGCGCATTCAGGCCCGCTGAGCCTTTGCCTACACCCCACGACCCACAACCCACACCGCTTTTTGCCGGGGCGCGCTAGACTCGGGGGCGTGTTTGTTCCCGCTGCACCGCCGCTCCTCGCTTCTGTGCCGGGACGGGCCGCCCTGCTGGCGCCCGGCGCCGCATGAAGCTCAGCCGACTGCCACCCGGTTTTGCGCTGGACACCGCCGCCCAGGGTCTGGCCCTGCGTGAAGAGGCGGTGCAGGACACCGTGCGCACCTGGACCGATCTGGGCTGGCACGCCGAGGCCAACGTGCACGACGACGGCGCGGTCTACCACGCCACCGTGGACCTGCTGCCGCCCCCGGACCCGCAGCTGCGCGGCTCCAGCTGCACCTGCGGGCGCTACCGCTGCCGCCATGTGGCCGCGCTGGTGCTGGCCACCGATCCGCCCCCCGGCCCCCGCCCGGTACCCAAAGAGGTGCCGGCTGAGGCGCCCCCCACCGAAGAACCCCTGGACGCCCGCACCCAGCAGTGGCTGGCGTCGTTCAGCGAGACGCACACGCCGGGCCGGGGCCGGCAGTTCGAGCTGCGCTACGTGCTGCGGCTGCTGCCCCCGGCCACAGCGGGCGGCGGGCGGCGTGTGGCGGTCAAACTGGTGCGCCTGCCCCTGCGCAGTGCCGAAGGGCCCGACCTGCGCGGCGCCGAGCCCTACGCCCTGCCGCGCACGCTGTCCACGGCCCCTGCCTTTGCCCGGCGGGATGCGGGGCTGCTGCGGCTGCTGGAGGTGGCCGCCACCCCCACCCACGAACCAGGGCGCTGGCAGGAAGAACTGCACGCCCTGAACGACCACCCGGCGGCCGATCTGCTGTTGGACGAGCTGCTGGCCACCGGCCGCCTGTGCTGGGAACGTCCCGAGCAGCTCCTGACCCGGGGCCCAGTGCTGGCCGGGCAACTGGCGTGGCTGTCCGACGCCCGGGGCGGCCAGACGCCCACCCTGCACGTGGAGGACCATCCCGACGCCCAGGTGTTGCCGGCGCCCAAGCCCTGGGCGGTGCTGCCCGGTCCCCTCCTGCTGTGCCGCGTGCAGACGGGCGCCCCGGCCGAAACGGTGGCCCGCTTCCTGGCTGGGCCCACCCTGCCGCCCGCGCAGGCGGTGGCGCTGGCCCACGCGATCACGGCCTCGGGGCTGAACCTGCCCATTCCGCACACCGTGCAGGTGCGCGAGGAGCGCCTGCCATACACCCCGCAGCTGCACCTGCTGGCCCGGCCCGCCACCCACCACGCCTACAGCGGGGCGCGCACCGCCGTGACCCTGCCGGTGGCCGAACTGCGCCACGCCTACGCGGGCCTGACGGTGCCCGATCACCAGGACAGCGGCGCGGGGCCGGCGGTGTTCCGGGGCGGGGTGCTCACCCGGGTCAGCCGCGACCCGGCCGCTGAGCGCGAAGCGGCGCGCAGCGTGGCGCTGGCTGGCTTCATGACTATCGAAGAGGCGTATGGCCACGACTACACCTTGCCGGACGCCGAGCGCCTGCTGACCCTGGGCGACGAGGCCGCCTGGATGGCCTTTTTGCAGGGCGGCGGACGCGCGGACCTGGAAGCGCAGGGCGTGGGCATCCACCTGCACCCAGATTTTCCCCTGAACTATGCCGAAATCACCGACTGGTACGGCGAGGCTGACGACAGCCACGGCGGCTGGTTCACCCTGGACCTGGGCATCGTGGTGGACGGCCAGCGCCTGTCGTTGCTGCCCATCCTGGCGGACCTGATTGTCCGGCAGCCGCACCTCTTTACCCCCGAGGCCCTGGCCGAATTGCCGGACGACGAGGTGCTGCACGCCGCCCTGGACGACGGCCGCCGCGTGGCCCTGCCTGCTGGGCGGGTGCGCGCCATTCTGGGCGTGCTGGTCGAGCTGAACCTGCGCGACTTGCCCCCCGGGCCCCTGCGGCTGCCCCTGCTGGACGCCGCCCGGCTGGCGCAGCTGGAAGAAGCGGTGCAGGCCCGCTGGCTGGGCGCCGAGCGCCTGCTGGACCTGGGCCGCCGCCTGCGCGACTTTACCGGCGTGCGCGACGTTGAGCCGCCCCAGGGCCTGCGGGCCGAACTGCGTCCCTACCAGCTGCAGGGGGTGGCGTGGCTACAGTTTCTGCGCGAGTACGGCGTGGGCGGCATCCTGGCCGACGATATGGGGCTGGGAAAGACCGTGATGACCCTGGCCCACCTGCTGCTGGAAAAAGAATCGGGCCGTGCAGACCGCCCCAGCCTCGTGGTGGCGCCCACCAGCGTGATTGGCAACTGGCAGGCCGAAGCCGCCAAGTTTGCCCCGGCCCTGCGGGTGCTGACCCTGCACGGCAAGGACCGCCGCGCGCTGTTTGCGCAGATTCCCGGGCATGATCTGGTGCTCACCACCTATCCGCTGCTGCCGCGCGACATCACCGAACTGGGCGCAGGCGAGTACCACCTCGTCATTCTGGACGAGGCCCAGAACATCAAGAACACGCGCACGGCGGCGGCCAAGGCGGCCGGCAGCCTCGCGGCGCGGCACCGGCTGGCCCTCACCGGCACCCCGCTGGAAAACCACCTGGGCGAGCTGTGGTCGCAGTTCAATTTCCTGGCCCCAGGGTTGCTGCATGACGAAAAGACTTTCCGCGAGCTGTACCGCACGCCCATTGAAAAGCGGGGCGAGGCCAGCCGCCGCGCCGCCCTGGCCGCCCGGGTGCGCCCCTTTATCCTGCGCCGCGAGAAGCGCGACGTGGCCCGCGAACTGCCCCCCAAGACCGAGATCCCGGTGCGCGTGACCCTGGACGGCGATCAGCGCGACCTGTACGAAACGGTGCGCGTGACCACCGAGGCGCGGGTGCGCGAGGAACTGCGCGCGCGCGGGCTCTCGCGCAGTACCATCGCCATTCTGGACGCGCTGCTGAAACTGCGCCAGGCCGCCACCGATCCCCGGCTGGTGAAGCTGGAGGCGGCGCGCGGCGTGCAGGGCAACGCCAAGTTCGAGTGGCTGCAGGCCCACCTGCCCCAGATGGTCGAGGAGGGCCGCCGGGTGCTGGTGTTCAGCGGCTTTGCCACCCTGCTGCGCCACCTCGAAGACTGGCTGCGCGAAGAGGGCCTGCCGTACTCCATGATCACCGGCAGCACCCAGGACCGCCAGAGTCAGATTGACGCCTTCCAGAGCGGCAAAACCCATGTGTTCCTGATCACCCTGAAGGCGGGGGGCGTGGGTCTGAACCTCACGGCGGCCGACACGGTGATTCACTACGACCCCTGGTGGAACCCGGCCGCCGAGGACCAGGCCACCGACCGCGCCTACCGCATTGGGCAGGATAAGCCGGTGTTCGTCTACAAGCTGATTGCAGCTGGCAGTGTGGAAGAGCGCATTCTGGACCTGCAGGCGCGCAAGGCCAGTCTGGCGCGCGGGGTGTTGGACGGCGGCCTTAGCGACGCCACGCAGCTCACCGCCGCTGATCTGGACCGCCTGTTTGCCCCGCTGGAAGAGCTGGAACTGCCCGGGCCGGCAGAGGTGGTGGAGCAGGGCTGAGGGAGAAGGGGCCGCCGGGAGGGTCGGCAGGCGTGTTGGGCGAGGTTCCACATTGGCCCCCACCCGCGCCCAGCGGCCTTGTCACACTGTGTAGACAGCCGCCCGCGTGACGGCCGCCGGCCCGCCCCGCCGCGCTATCCTGCGGCCATGACATCCGGCATGTGGTGGTGGCCCAGCTTCGCCTGGGACTGACTGCTGTTGCCGTTTTAAGCCGCGCCCAGGTGGACTGTAAGCCACCGGGCGCTTTTTCATGTGCCGCACAGGAGACCCATGACCCAGCCTGACCCCGCCGCCCCTTCGCTGGCCGCCCCGCCCCTGGCCGTCGCCGTGCAGGAACTCAATGCCGACCTGGACACGCCAGTGACCGCCTACCTGAAAGCCGCGCAGGGCGAAACGGTGGCCTTCTTGCTGGAAAGCGTGGAGGCCGGAGAAAAGCTGGGCCGCTACTCGTTTATTGGCGTGGGCGAACAGGGGCGCTTTGAAGCCCGGGGCTCACAGGTAAGCAGCAGCGGTGTGTTCGGCAACTTTGCCGGCCCCGAGGCCGATCCCCTGGCCCGGCTGTACCGCGCAGCGGTGCGTCCGGCGCCTGTGCCTGCCGGGCTGCCCGCCCTGATTGGCGGCGCGGTGGGCTACGCCGCCTACGACCTGATTCGCTGCTACGAGCGCCTGCCAGACGACAACCCCGATGAACTGGGGGTGCCGGACGCCTGCTTCGTGGCGCCGCGCGGCGTGGTGATCTACGACCACCTCAAGCACCGCCTGATCGCGGTGGCCACGGCCCCCACCCAGGCCCAGGCAGACGCCGAGGTGGCGACGCTGGCCGCGCGGCTGCGGGGGCCCCTCCCGCCCGTCCCGGGCCAGACCCCGGCGCCGGCCCCCACCTTTACCAGCAACTTCACCCCTGAAGGCTTCCGCGCGGCCGTCGACAAAGCCCTGGACTATATCCGGGCGGGGGACATCTTTCAGGTGGTGCCCAGCCAGCGCTTCAGTGCCGATCTGGGGGCCGTGCATCCGTTTGCGCTGTACCGGGCGCTGCGCCGGGTGAACCCCAGCCCCTACCTGGGTTACCTGCAACTGGGCCCAGTGACCCTGGTGGCCAGCAGCCCCGAGAGCCTGCTCGCCAGCGATGGCCGCACCGTGACCACCCGGCCCATCGCTGGGACCCGCCCGCGCGGCCAGACCCCCGAGGCCGACGAGGCCCTGGCCGCCGAACTGCTGGCCGATGAAAAAGAACGCGCCGAACACCTGATGCTGCTGGACCTGGGCCGCAACGACCTGGGCCGGGTGAGCGCCTACGGGACGGTGCGGGTGCACGACGCCTTTACCATTGAGCGTTACAGCCACGTGATGCACATCGTCTCCAGCGTGACCGGGCAGCTGCGGGGGGACCAGACCCCGCTGCACGCCCTGGCCAGCGTGCAGCCGATGGGCACTGTTTCGGGCGCCCCCAAGATCCGCGCCATGCAGATCATTGACGAACTGGAACCCGTGCGGCGCGGGCCCTACGGGGGTTCGTTTGGCTACATCGCCTTTGACGGCAGCCTGGACATGGCCCTGACCCTGCGCACGATGGTGATTGCCGCTGGGCGCGTGCACATCCAGGCCGGGGCCGGCGTGGTGGCTGACAGCGACCCGGCGGCCGAGGAGCAGGAGACGAGGAACAAAGCGGCGGCGCTGATGCGGGCGGTTGAATTGGCGGCGGGGGGGCTGTAAGTGGGGAGTGGTCAGTGGTGAGTGGGAAAAACACGGGTGTGCCAGGAAGTGTGCAGGATCTGGTGATTTGGCAGGAAGGCATGCAAGTGGTTGAAGACGTCTATGGAGTCACGGCCCGGTGGCCGGGGTCCGAACTCTATGGCCTGACCAGTCAGGCTCGCCGGGCTTCCGTCTCGATTCCGGCCAATATCGCAGAAGGTGTGGGTCGTGGATCAGCGGGAGAACTCGCCCGCTTTTGCCGTATTGCTCTGGGCTCGACGTACGAACTGATGACGCATCTGGAGCTGGCCCAAAGATTGAAGTTTTCGAACCCAGAAGAGCTCCAGCCTCTCCTCACAGCACTCTCCCTTCTGATGCGCCGCATCAGCCGCTTCGTCCACGTTCAGGAGGCCCGCAGATGACGTCCACCCATCCACTCCCCACTCCCCACTCCCCACTGACCATCCTGCTCATCGACAACTACGACTCCTTTACCTACAACCTCGTGCAGTACTTCGGTGAACTGGGCTGCGAGTTGACCGTCTGGCGCAACGACGCGTTCACCCTGGCCGACGTGCAGGCCCTGAACCCCGATGCCATCGTGGTGTCGCCGGGGCCGTGTACGCCTGCGGAGGCCGGCCAGAGCGTGGAGGTCATCCGTGAACTGGGCACCAGCTACCCCGTGCTGGGCGTGTGCCTGGGCCACCAGAGCATCGGCGCCGCGTTTGGGGCGCAGGTGGGGCGGGCGCTGCAGCCGGTCCACGGCAAAACCAGCCCGGTGCGGCATGACGGCACCGGGCTGTTTGCCGGGCTGCCGGAGGCTGTGACCGTGACCCGTTACCACTCGCTGGTGGTGCGCGATCTGCCGCCCGAACTGGTGGCGACCGCCTGGACCACCGACCCCGAAGAAGAGATCGTCATGGCGCTGCGCCACCGCGACCACCCCATTTTCGGCGTGCAGTTCCACCCCGAAAGTCTGGCCACCCAGGGCGGGATGGACATGCTGCGTAACTTCCTGGCGCTGGTGCGCGAGCATCGGGGGATGACGGGGCAAGGCAGTGGGGCCGGGGCATGATCGCCATGCACGCGCGGCTGATGAATGGCGAGCGGCTCTCGCAGACCGAGGCGGCGGCCTTTATGCGCGAAGTGATGACGGGCGACCTGGGCGGCGTGCGGCTGGCAGCGGCCCTGGCCGCCCTGCGGGTGCGCGGCGAGACCCCGGAGGAAATTGCGGGGTTTGCCCAGGCCATGCGCGAGCACGCCGTGCGGGTCAACGTGCACCCGCGCGAGGTGCTGCTGGACGTGGTGGGCACCGGGGGCGACGGCGCGCACACCTTCAACATCTCCACCACCACCGCGTTTGTGGTGGCTGGAGCGGGGGTGCCGGTGGCCAAGCACGGCAACCGCGCTGCCAGCAGCCGCGCGGGCAGCGCCGACGTGCTTGAAGCCCTGGGCGTGAATCTGGACGCCCCCCGCGAGGTGGTTGAAGACGCCATCAACACCCTGGGCGTGGGCTTCATGTTCGCCCGCAACTACCACCCCGCCCTGCGCCACGCCGCGCCGGTGCGCTCGGAACTGGCGGCCAGAACGGTGTTCAACATTCTGGGGCCGCTGGCCAATCCGGCGGGGGCCACCCATCTGGTCGTGGGTGTCTTCAAGCCCGAACTGACCCGCACGCTGGCCGAAGTGTTGCGGCTGCTGGGGGCCAGTGGCGCCACAGTGGTGCACGGGCATGGCCTGGACGAATTCACTGTGTGCGGCGTGAACACCGTGGCGGGCCTGCGCGGCGGCGAGGTGATTGACCGTGAGATTCACCCTGAAGAGGCCGGGGTCAGCGTGCACCCGCGCGAGGCCCTGGTGGGCGGCACCCCCGCCGAGAACGCCGAGATTACCCGCGCCCTGCTGACCGGCGGCGGCACCCCGGCGCAGCGCGACATCGTGGCCCTGAATGCCGGCGCGGCCCTGCGCACGGCGGGCCGGGCGGAAAGCATCCGCGAAGGCGTGGCCCAGGCCCGTGAAGTCATGAATGAGGGCCTGGGCTGGGCGGTGCTGCAGCGCTACGCGGCCCACACCCAGCGCGGCGTGGCGAAAGGATGAAAGCAGGCTGAACATTGGCCCATTGGCCCTGGGCTGGATTCAGGTTGCTGCGTCATTCGGCTGGTCCAAGCGCAAACCGTCCAGCCGGAGGGCCAGTTCCTGCTGTAGCTGCTCTGGACACAGCAGGCGCTTGCGTCTGTTTGCCTCCCTCAGGATGAGGGCCCAGGCTCGCGCCATGTGCCCATCCACTGCTGAGACGGAAACAGGGCGAAACCGCGCGTACTGCAACTGGGCATGGGCCCGCCACTGCGCCTCAGTAGGGTTCAGGCCCAAGCGTGCCAGTTGTCGCGCCCAGGCCAGCCGGGTGCCTCGGCGCTGCGCGTCTGCTTGCTGCACGCTGACCTGTCCTGGGTGAACACGCCACTGCACGACCTCGTCCGGCAGGTTGGCCACTTCACCGTGTTCCAGCAGTTGCGCCCACAGCATGTAATCCTCGGCATAGGGCACCACTGGGTAGGCTGCCACTGCCGAGCGGCGGAACGTGGTCCCCGGGTGGGGTAGAGGACAGGAAAACAGCGCCCATGCCCTGGCCTGGGCCGAAGCAACAGGGTAATCCAGGCGCCGCTCGGCAGTACCAAATGTCTGAACCTGTCCGCCCACTGCCAATATCTCTGGATGGTTGTCCAGCAGCGTGGCCTGGGCTGCAAGCCGTCCAGGCGACATATGGTCGTCGGCGTCCAGTCGGGCTACATAAGCGCCCTTGCACAGGCCGAGGCCTGCATTCAGCGCGCCATGAACGCCAATATTCTGAGTCAAGGCTAGCACCTTTAGGCGGGGCTCAGTCCAAGTGTGCAGCCTGACGAGGGTGTCATCGGTGCTGGCGTCGTCCACCACGATCACTTCAAAGTCTGCCTGCTGCTTCATGACGCTTCGTAGGGCCTCGTCCAGCAGCTTGCCCCGGTTGTGGGTGGGAATGAGCACGCTCAGCAGCGGTCGGGGCATAGGCCTTTATTTCGGCGGCAGCAGCAGCTTGCCTTCTAGCGGGGTGCTCAGAACGATGCTGGTATCGCAGGTAAAGCCCATGTTGATCAGCTCGGTCAGCATGGTTTCCAGGGCGCCCACGTCGGGCACCGCCACCTTCAGAATGCAGGAGTTGTCGCCCGTGACCGAGTGGCATTCCAGCACGCCGTCGTGCTTGGTGGCCCAGCGCACCAGCGTGGGGTCGTTGCGCCCGCTGTCCTGTACGCCAATAAACGCGGTGATGGTGCGGCCCAGTGGCTTGCTGGCCACGCGCACGCCGTAGCCCAGAATCACGCCCGCATCCTCCAGACGGCGCACCCGCTCAGTCACGGCGGGGGCCGAGAGCCCCACTCGGCGACCCAGTTCGCGCATGCTCAGGCGCGAGTCGGTTTGCAGCTCCTGCAGAATGCGGTGGTCAAGAGGATCGAGGGCGCCGCCAGACTGTCTCATGGGCTTCACCTTAGCATTTGGAAGGTACAGGGTAGCGTTTGCGAGCTTTCTGTGTTCCCCGCCTGCGCTTTGTGTGGGTCGGCGGGCATTCCAAAGTGCTGTGCAGAACGGTGAAAATGAAGGAGAACACAATCTCTGTTTCACCCTTTTCACCCCGGAGGCCCCCATGCCCATTCACCCCCAGGCTACAGTCCGCAGCCAGCAGATGCTGCCCCGCAACCACCGCGCCCCCAAGTGGGCCGACGTGCCCGACGAGCAGTGGTACGACTGGAAATGGCAGCTCAAAAACCGCATCAACTCCGTTGAAGAGCTGGAAGAAGTTATCCGCCTGACCCCCAGCGAGCACAAGGGCGCCAGCGCCGACGGCATCTTCCGTCTGGACATCACGCCCTACTTCGCGTCCCTCATGGACCCCGAAGATCCCACCTGCCCGGTGCGCCGTCAGGTGATTCCCACCCACCACGAGCTGGAACCCTTTACCAGCATGATGGAAGACAGCCTGGCCGAGGACAAGCACAGCCCCGTGCCCGGTCTGGTGCACCGCTACCCCGACCGCGTGCTGATGCTGGTGACCACCCAGTGCGCCAGCTACTGCCGCTACTGCACCCGCAGCCGCATCGTGGGCGACCCCACCGAGACCTTTAACCCCGCCGAGTACGAGCAGCAGCTGAACTACCTGCGCAACACCCCCCAGGTGCGCGACGTGCTGCTCTCGGGCGGCGATCCCCTCACCCTGGCCCCCAAGGTGCTGGGCCGCCTGCTGGCCGAACTGCGCAAGATCGAGCACATCGAGATCATCCGCATCGGCACCCGCGTGCCTGTGTTCATGCCCATGCGCGTGACCCAGGAACTGTGCGACGTGCTGGCCGAAAATCACCCCGTCTGGATGAACATACACGTCAACCACCCCCGGGAAATCACCCCGGAAGTGGCCGAAGCCTGCGACCGCCTGACCCGCGCGGGCGTGCCCCTGGGCAACCAGAGCGTGCTGCTGCGCGGCGTCAACGACCACCCCGTGATCATGCAAAAGCTCGTGCGCGAACTGGTCAAGATCCGCGTGCGCCCCTACTACATCTACCAGTGCGACCTCGTGCACGGCGCCGGTCACCTGCGTACCACCGTCAGCAAGGGACTGGAAATCATGGAGTCCCTGCGCGGCCACACCTCCGGCTACAGCGTGCCCACCTACGTCGTGGACGCCCCCGGGGGCGGCGGCAAGATTCCTGTGGCACCCAACTACGTGCTCTCGCACAGCCCCGAGAAACTCATCCTGCGCAACTTTGAAGGCTACATCGCCGCCTACTCCGAGCCCACCGACTACACCGGCCCCGACATGGTGGTGCCCGAAGAGTGGCAGCGCAAGGAACCCGGTCAGAGCGGCATCTTCGGCCTGATGGAAGGCGAGCGCATCTCCATTGAGCCCAAGGAGTTCAGCGAGAGCCGCAACCGCCCCGGCGCCACCGTGCACCGCCTGAACAGCCGTGAGGACAAGTGGGCCGCCCACGGGATCGGCAAGGCTGCCAGCGTGACGGACACCGCCCCAGACGGCATGGTGCAGGCACCACAGCCGATTGAAGGTGACGCGCAGACTGTCAGCGGGGACTGAGGGCCGCTGGCGCGGCGTCTAAGGGTCAAAGAGTCGAAGGGTCTAAGGTCTGGTCGGTGGAAGAAACGTTTTTTCCGTTTGAGCAACTGGATGTGTATGCCTTGGCTGTGGATTTTGCGGCACAGGTCTACCGGATGACCGCGACTTTTCCGCACACTGAGCGGTTCGGTCTGACAAATCAGATGCGTCGCGCGGCGGTTTCTGTCTCTCTGAACATTGCTGAAGGCCGTGGACGAGGCACTGATCGCGAATTCGTCCGTTTCCTGATGATGTCGCGTGGTTCGCTCTTTGAAGTCCTGAGCGCCGCCCAGATTGCCCACCGCCTGAGCTATCTGGATGCGGACACCCTGGCCGCCCTTCGGCAGCAGGCGAAAACCATCTCGGCAAAGCTGATGACTCTGGCCAAACGCCTGAACCCCAAGCCCACATCCGCTAACGGTCAATCTCCTTAGACCCTTAGACCCTTAGACCCTTAGACGGTCTTCAAAGGAGCATGCATGACCACCCTGCCCAAACCCCGCCAGCCTGAACTCAAAACCGCCCTCCCTGGTCCCCAGACCCAGGCGATCATGGAGCGCGACCGCCAGCACCTCTCCACCTCCTACATGCGTCCTTACCCCTTCGTGCCGGACCACGGCGAGGGCGTGTGGCTGACCGATGTGGACGGCAACACCATGCTGGACTTCTTCGCGGGCATTGCCGTGAGCACCACCGGCCACGCCCACCCGCATGTCGTCAAGGGCGTGCAGGAGCAGGTCACCAAGTTCACCCACGTGTGCCTCACCGACTACCCGCAGGAGATCACCACCAGCCTCGCGGAGCGCCTCGTGCAGCACGTCGAGAAACCCGGCGAGAAGTGGCGCGTGTTCTTCAGCAACTCCGGCGCCGAGGCCGTGGAAGCCGCCGTCAAGCTGGCGCGCAACCACACCGGGCGGCAGCACATCATCTCCACCATGGGGTCGTTCCACGGGCGCACCTACGGCGCCATCACGCTGACGGGCTCCAAGACGAAGTACAAGCGCGGCTTTGGCCCGTTGCTGCCCGCCGTGTCGCACGTGCCCTACCCCAACCCCTTCCGGCCGCCCCTGGGCAGCACGCCCGAAACTTGTGGTCAGGCGGTGCTGGAGCACATCGAGTCGCTGTTCGTGGGCATTCTGCCCGCCGATGAAGTGGCGGCGATCATCGTGGAGCCCATGCAGGGCGAGGGCGGGTACATCGTGCCGCCCGCCGACTTCCTGCCCGGCCTGCGCGCCCTGTGCGACAAGTACGGCATCATGCTGATTTTCGACGAGGTGCAGGCTGGCATGGGCCGCACGGGCAAGATGTTCTCGTTCCAGCACTTTGATGTGCAGCCGGACATCATCACGTCGGCCAAGGGTATCGCCTCGGGGATGCCGCTGGGCGCGCTGCTGGCCAAAGAAAGCGTGATGACGTGGCCGGTGGGCTCGCACGGCAGCACCTACGGCGGCAACCCAGTGGCGGCGGCGGCCTCGCACGCCACGCTGGACCTGCTGGAAGGCAAGGTCAAGCATCCCGGCTGCGGCGACAACCTGATGGACAACGCTGCCCAGGTGGGCGAGTACATCATGGCCGAGTTGAAGGGGATGCAGGCTGAATTCCCCTTCCTGGGCGACGTGCGTGGCAAGGGCCTGTTCATTGGGCTGGAATTCGTGAAGCCCGACGGCAGCCCCGACGGCGCCCTGCGCGACCGCGCCTCCATGGCCATGTTCGAAAAGGGCCTGCTGAACCTGGACTGCGGCGAGGCCGTCATCCGCATCAGCCCGCCCCTGATCCTGACCAGAGAAGAGGCCGCCACGGGCCTGCAGATCATGCGGGAGACCCTGCGCGAACTGAAGTAAAGAGCGCAGGAAGGCAGAGCGTGGAGCGTGGGTTGGGGGCAGTCCCCAGCCACGCTCCACGCTTTCCATTCGTCTTGCCGCCTTAAGGCAGCTCGGCGTCTGGCATCAGGGTCCAGTCGTTCGTGGGCAGGGCGCCGCTGGTCAGGCGGAAGGTGGTGTCCACGCCGCTCTGGGTGGACAGGGCCGTGGTGTCCATGGTCAGGCGGTTCCAGCCCTGCGCCAGCTGCACGCTCGCCACAAGCGTCATCTTGTTCAGGTAGCCGCTCTGGGTCCACTGGCAGACCTGGGTGCCGCTGAACCGGACAGGGCGATCGGCGTAGTACACCAGGCCGTGCTGGGTGCGGCTGTGGCCGGTGGCTTGGGCTTCGTCGTAGTGGCCGCTGCTCAGCACCGGCATCACGACCCCGCTGGTGCGCGCCTGCACACTCAGGGCCAGTTGCACCACACGCGCGCCCGGTTCGCTGCTGCCCACCGTGCCGGTGCATTTGGCCGCCGGATGTGGGGCCGCCCAGGCAGCGGGCAGCGGTGACTGGCCCGCTGGGGGCAACAGACTGGCGTCCAGCACGGCAGGCAGCTTCAGGCTGAACTGGCCGCCCGCGCCCAGGGGCGCGCTCACGATGACCCGGCTGGTGCCCGCGCTGCTGGCCACCCGGGCCTCTACTTGCCCGGCGCCGCCCTGCCACGGCACCGGCACGAACCCGGTGTCGGTGTCCTCTGACAGCTGCTTGACGGTGCCGCTCAGGGAAGTTGGGCCGCTCGGGGTGATTGGCGCTGCGGCGCTGGCAGCGGCGCTCAGGCCCAGCAGCAAAGGCAGGAGGCGGCGCCGGGCAGGGAAGTGGGCAAAGGGGCTCACCCCCCGAGTGTAGGCGAGCGGCACCGGGCCAGAGTACGAATCTGAAACCGCGCTTGTGCTCCCTAGGCGCTGGCCTGCCGTTCCAGGGCGGCCAGCGCGCCAGAGACGTGGCTCATGGGGTTGGCGCTGCGGTGCACCCAGGCCACCAGCCCCTGCGGGTCAATGAGGAAGGTGGCGCGGGCCGCCATGTTCAGCAGGCCCCCCAGCCCGCCCATCACGCCGTAAGCGCGGCACACGCTGCGGTCGCTGTCGGGCAGCAGGGGATAGCTCAGTGCACAGCTGTCGCGAAAGGCGGCCTGTTTGGCTTCGGTATCGGTGCTCACGCCAATCACCTGGGCGCCCAGCCGCTCGAACTCGGGCAGGGCCGCTTCGAAACGCTGCGCCTCTATGGAGCAGCCCGCCGAACCCGCGCGCGGATAGAAGTAGAGCACCACCCAGCGGCCGCGCAGGCCCTCCAGGCTGACCTCGCGGCCATCGTCGCTGCGGCGGGTGAAGGCGGGGGCGGGGTCGCCCGGGCGGAGGCTCATGCGCGCCCCCGCTGGTGCTTAAACCCGGCGCCCCTGCGGCCCACCGCCTGCCCACACGGCATCCCACTCATGGGCCCGATTCTAGCCCCGCCCCAGCCAGTTCGTACTCAGAGCGGTCACCACATGACCTGAAGGTGAACCCGTCAGGTCATGTGGGGCGAGCAGAGCGAGTGACCGCGACAGACAGGGGTTGGCGTGGCGTTGCCGGGGTGCTTTCCTCCCCTGGGCGGCACGGAACACCGCTGTCAGGCAGTTCGTAGAATGCGCCCGTGAACGCGCTGCTGGTGCCGCTACAACCCTACGCCGGTCAGGTCGTGGTGGTGGGGGTGTCGGGCGGGGCCGACAGCGTGGCCCTGCTGCGCGCGCTGGTGCAGGCGGGCGCGCAGCCCGTGGCGGCGCACCTGGACCACGCGCTGCGCCCGGGTTCGGCCGGGGACGCCGCGTGGGTGCAGGCGCTGGCCGCCGCGCTGGGGGTGCCCTTTGAAGGCACGCGGGTGGAGGTGGCGGCGGTGGGCCGCCAGCGCGGCTGGAACGTGGAAGACGCCGCCCGGCGCCTGCGCTACGACTTCCTGGGCCGCGTGGCGAAAAGACACCGCGCCCAGGCCATCCTGACGGCCCACACCCGCCGCGATCAGGCCGAAACGGTCCTGATGGCCCTGCTGCGCGGCGAGGCCGTCCTGCGCGGCATTCCCCCGGTGCGCGGCCGGGTCCAGCGGCCCTGGTTGGAGGTGTCCCGGGCCGACCTCGAAACCTTTCTGCACGCCCTGGGCCAGGACTGGCGCGAGGACGAGACGAACGCCGACCCCGCCTATACCCGCGCGTGGCTGCGCCGCGAGGTGGTGCCGGTGCTGCAGGCCCGCTTCCCGGCCCTGGAAGACACGCTGGCCCGCGTGGCCCGCCACCAGGCCCAGGACGACGAGGCCCTGCAGGTCTGGGCCGCGCGCCTGCGGCCCCACACGCCGCTGCGGGGCCAGCCGCCCGCCGTGCTGCGGCGCTGGGTGCGGGCTCAGGTGCAGCGGGCTGGGCTTGAGGTTCACGCTGGACACCTGGACCAGCTGGCCGCCGCCCTGGGCGCGGGCGAAACCCGCCACGTCACCTTGCCGGGCAAGCGCCCAGTGACGGTGGGCGGCGGCCAGCTGGTGCTGGCGCCGCCCCGGTTCGCGGGGCCCACCTTTCCGGTGCCTGCCAGCTGGACCCTGCGCACCCGCCAGCCCGGCGACCGCATTCGCCTGCCCGGGGGCACGCGCCTGCTCAGCGACGTGCTCACCGACCGCAAGGTGCCGCGCGGGGCCCGCGACGGGGTGCCGCTGCTGGTGTCTGAAGCAGGGGTGCAGTGGGTGGGCCTGACCCCGCCGGTGTGGGCGGTGGGCGCCCAGCAGATGGCCCAGGTGCCCCCAGACCCCCTGCACGCCGCAATGGGCGAGGCCCTGGCCCAGGCTGGGCTGGCGGCCCAGGCTGGCGAGGTGCCGGTGGGCGCCGTGGTGCTGGGCCCGGACGGCGCCGTGATCGGGCGCGGGCGCAACACCAGCCGCGAGCACGGCGACATGACCCGCCACGCCGAACTGGCGGCCCTGCGTGAAGCGACCCGCACTCTGGGCACGCCGTATCTGACGGCCTGCACCCTGGTCGTGACCCTGGAGCCCTGCCCCATGTGCCTGGGTGCGGCGCTGGAAGCGCGGATCGGGCACGTGGTGTACGGCGCCGCCAACCCCAAGGCCGGGGCACTGGGCGGTGTGCAGGACCTGCTGGGTGCCCACTGGGGCCACGCCCCCCAGACCACGGGCGGGGTCCGCGCGGCCGAGGCCAGCCGCCTGCTGCGCCAGACTTTTCAGGCCGTGCGGGCGCAGAAAGAAGCCCCGGATGCCCCCACCCTGTAAGTAGGCAAAGGCATCCGGGACAAGCGCCCCTCTCATCGGGATTCCGGTTCATCAGTGATGAAATAACAGGTGAACCCGACCAGAGGGACTCGCAGAGCTGCACAGCAGAGAAGGAAAAACGGTGGCCGAGAGGCGTGGAAGCACCGAAGCGACGCGGAGGGGCTGCAACGGATGATCCGGAATCTGGATCAGTGGTGCTGGCCGCTGGCGTGGGTCAGGGTCAAGAGGGCAGGGGTGCCGCCCACATTCAAGCGGCGGACCACACTCAGGTCACTGTGGTTTACTTCAATCACCTCGCCGGTGGTGGGGCTGGTCACGTAGAGGCGTGTGCCCACCACAAAGGTAGGGCGCACAGCGGCCTTGTCGGCGGCCAGCGGCGCCACCAGCGCGGCGCTGCGCAGCACGCGGCCGGTGCGGGCGTCCAGGGCGTGCAACTGGCCGTCAGCGGTCAGTGCCAGCAGCCGCTGACCATCTGGCGCGAAGGCAAATTTCAGGGGCGGGGCGCTCAGGGGCACCGGGGTCAGGGCGGTGTCGTCCGGGCTCCAGCGAACCAGCCCAGGGCCAAAGTTGCCGTACAGGGCGGGACTTTTCTCGTGCGCCGCAATGGTCCCCACGCGGGTGCCGTCGGCCGTTCCAGCCGGGTTGCTCAGCTTGCGTCCATTCGTCTCGCGGCCCTGCACGGTCACCGCCAGCACGCCGTCGGTGCAGCCGTAATAGGCGACGGCGCCGCGCACCGCCTCGCCGTGTAGCCCGGGGCAGGGCTCCCTGACTGTGCCCAGCAGCGCGCCGCTGCCCAGGTCGTAGGCGTCCACGCGGTTCAGGCGCAGGTAACCGCTCAGCAGCACGTTGCCCAGCAGGACGGCGGCGCCGTGGTCCGGCTGCGCCACCTTTACCACGGTCATATCGTTGGTCTTGCCCAGCAGCGTCTCGCCAAACACAGCCACAGTGCCGCCTCTGTCGTTAAAGATGGCAATCCGGTCGTCATGACTGAAAAAGTGGGTGGGCTGCTGGCCCACATTCAGGGTGGCCAGCACATGCGGCGCGCCCAGCACCAGATCACGGTGGTCGCCGTGGTCCACGCTCTTCAGGCCGCTGTGCAGCACAGTGACGCGGTCGGCATCGCGGTGAATGGCGTAGGCCAGGGTGCCGCCCGGGCCGGTGTACAGGCCGCTCAGCTTGCCCGGCGTGCTGAAGCGCGCGGTTTTCATGCCGGTGGCGGGGTCCAGCACAGTCAGTTCATGGGTGCTGGCGTCGGCAATAATCAGGCGCTCGGCGGTGGCGGCGTGGGTGTTCGTCAGGGTCAGGGCAGCGGTCAGGGTCAGCAGGGAACGAAGCATGGGAACTCCTTGGTAGGCGAGGAAAGAGGCCTGGGTTTCAGCGCAGCGCGCGCAGCAGCGTGTCGCGGTTGGCGCGCATCATGGCGGCGTAGGTGGGACTGGCGGCGCTGCCCTCGGGGTCCAGGGTGAACAGCGGCACACCGCTCTCGGCCGCCACGGTGCGGGCCGGGCCGGGCGGTAACTGGGGCTCGGCGAAGACCGCCCGCACGCCCTGGGCGCGAATCGTCCGCACCGCCTCAGCCAGCCGGGCCGCGCTGGGTTCTATGCCCTCCAGCGGCGCCAGGGTCGCGGCAATGGTCAGGCCATAGGCGCGGGCAAAGTAGCCAAAAGCGTTATGAAAGGTCACCAGCCGCGCGCCACGAATGGGCCGCAAGGTGGTCTGCAGTTCACGGTGCAGGTCCAGTAGCGAGGTCGCCTCGCGTTCGGCGGCGGCGCGGTAGGTGGCCGCGTGTGCTGGGTCCAGCGCGGCCAATTCCTGGCCCGTGCGCCGGGCGGCCTGGGCCATCAGGCTGGCATCCAGCCACCAGTGTGGGTCCACGGCACGGCCAGCGCGCAGGCGCGCAAAGGCCATGACATGGCCCAGCTTCAGGACACGGGCGCGGCTGCCACTGGCCTGCACATAGCGGTCCAGCCAGTCATCGGCACCCAGGCCGGCCATGACTGCCAGATCGGCGGCGCGGATGCGGGCAATATCCTGCACGGTGGGATCGAAGGTATGCGGACTGCTGCCGGCCGGCGCCGCGCGCTGCACATCCGCCGCCCCGCCTGCCACGCGGGCCACCACGTCGTACAGCGGATGAAACGAGACCATCACCTTCAACCGCCTGGCGTCGGCGCTGCCCAGACTGAGGGCGGCCACCGCAAGGGGTAGTACAGCCCAGGCTTTCATCCTCACGCTGGACAGGACAGCCGGCCCTTTGCCGCCGTCCATTGACGGGCGCCGGGCTTCAAACGCCTGGAACAGAACGGGCCAGTCTTCAGCCCAACCTTCTTCAAAAACCAAATCACATTCATAAAGCGATATTGATATATCGTTATCAAAAATGCAAGTATGCCGCTGGAGGTTGAGCCCTATCTACGGCTCTTCGTGCCGCCCTTGCCGAAAGGGTGAACTTGCCTGCACCATTGATCGGCAGGAAACGGCAGTCTATAGAGGCCGTTCGTGCACAGCGTGGAATCGGAGCCCATACGGCTTCCCCAGAGGCGTGGGCCTCTGATGGCGCCCCAATGACACCGCGCCCTGGCCAGGGGCGCGGTGTCATGCTGAAAAACCAGTGGATGGAAGAGGCGAAGAGGGGAGAGGTGTGCGGCCAGGAACACCCGGGGCCAATTGGAACCCGCAGACCACCGCGCACACTGCGGTGGGGAGAGCGGGAGAAGCCAGTGCCGGGACGCAGCACCCGGCAACGCAGGAAGGCAGAAATTGGTCTTAACCTCTACTGTGACTGCAATGTACTTGCCCTCCCTGATGAACGGCTGAACGCGGAGCCAGAAGGTCTCATCGCGCGGCTCATGCGCCGTCAGATTGGGTCAGGCATGGGAGAGAAGGCACAGGGTTGTGGGGGCCTGGGCATCCGCCCGCCGAGCCACTCTTGGGGGCCTTTCCCCGTGCAGAGGCGCGAAAGGGCCCGAAAAAAGCCCCGGCGCACAGGCCGGGGCAGAAACATCTTTTCGCTTACTTGCGGTACACCTTGGGCACACCGTTCACGGTGCGGATGGTGCCGCCCTCGAAATCGGCCGCCCAGGCGCCGCCAATCTGGTACTGGTCACGGGTGGGGAAGCCCAGGAACGAACCGCTGCCGCCCAGCCCCTGGTAGGTCTTGAGCACGTCGCCGGTCAGCCAGAAGGTGCCGTATTTCTCGGTGCCGTACAGGGCGCCATTCTGGAAGAAGCCGTACAGGCCGCTGGTGCCGTAGGTGTTGCGGGGAATCACCTTCTCGTCGCCCGCCGCCCAGCCCAGGCGGCTGGGGGGCCGGGCAGCGCCGTTTTCCGCCCTGGCCAGGGCCAGGTAGCGCTCCAGCAGCATGCCGTGCACCGCGTAGGCGCGGCTGGAGCCGTTCGCGTGCAGCAGCACCGCGTCGCCGTAGGCCCCCACCCCTCTGAACTTCTGCCACCAGCCGTCGCCCCAGGGGGTGGCGTAGGTGGTCGCGGCCCCCAGGCTTTCCTCACCCTTCAGGCGGGCATAGGCCTCCACCATCGCCTGATCGCGGCTGCCGTCCTGCTTTTCACCGGGGGCAATGCTGGTCGTGGGGGTGGGCTGCGGTTGGGGCTGGGGTTGCGGCTGCGCGCCAGTCGCCGGGGGCTGGCCCTGGCCGGGAGTGATGGTCACGGTGCCGGTGGCGCCGCCTTGGGCGGGCGATACAGGGGTGCCGCCCACGCGGAAGGTCACCACGTCGGTGGTCCAGCCGTCGGCGGGCAGGGGGTTGACCACAATGCTCAGCGCCTTGGCCAGATTCTCCTGGCCCTTCACACGCACCTCGGCAAAACCCTGGCCCTCGGCGAAGCGGGCAATATCGTTCAGGTCCAGTTCGCGCTTGCTGGCCAGCGCCAGCAGCCGGTCCTGGCCGTTGGGGCCGCCCACTGTGAAGGTGTACTTGGCGCCCTGCGGCGGGAACACACGCGTGACCCCCGCCTTGACGAAGTTGCTTTCCTCGTAGTTGTTGGGGAAGAACAGGTCCACTTCGCCGTTGGCGTTCACGTTGAACAGGTACACATAGGCGTCCTGATTGGTCTTCAGGCCAATGCTCAGGCGCTCGCCCTTGCGGTAGACCGGATTGCCCTTGCCGCTGGCGTCCTTGTTGACCCAGACTTCCACATCCAGCTTGGTCTCAACTGGGTTGACGATGATGCTCTGGGCACTGATCTTCGCGGGGCTGGCGGCGGCAAGGCTCAGGCCCAGCAGCGCGCTCAGGGTGGTCATGCGTCTTGGGTTCATGGGGCCCACCGTAAGACGCCAAACTGACCAAAGGCTGAAAAAGCGCGTGCCACAAGGGTTTCTGAAGTCTGCTTCAAGCCCGGGTCAAGGCGCGGGCTGCTGCTGAGCTCTTCCATGAGCGTTGGCCTGAGAGTGCTGGCCCATCTCAGGGCCCGCCTCCCTCAGCCCAGGGCGCGGCTCAGCCACAGGGCCAGCGGCGCCAGCAGCAGGGCCGGCAGCAGGCTGCCCACCCGCACGCGGCGGTCTTCCACGCCCAGCCCCGCCAGCATCAGGTTCCAGCTGATCCCGATGATGGTGATGCCGCCCGCGCCGGTGACCAGCAGCACGTAGGGATTGGCCTTGAGGGTCGCCGGGTCCGCGCCGCCCACCAGGCTGCTGGCCAGCCCGCCGGCGGCGAGGCTGATGCCGCCCTGCAGCAGCAGCACGGTCACGGCGCTGAAGCCCACCCCCAGGCCGTAGGCTCCCGCCAGGGCCAGGGCTGCAATGCCGTCCAGCACGCTTTTGAGGATATAGGTGGAGGCGTCGCCCGTCAGACCATTTTGCAGGCCCCCCACCACAGTCATGGGCCCCACGCAAAACAGCAGGCTGGCCGCCACGAAGCCTTCGGTAAAGCGCCCGCCCCCCCGAAAGCGCCGCTTGAGGGTCTCGCCCAGCCGTTCCAGCGCCTCTTCAATTCGCAGTGCCTCGCCCAGCACGGCCCCGGCGGCGAGGCAGATCAGGGCCAGAATGACCCCGGGCACGGCGCCACCGCTGACCCGGTTCAGCGACGCGGCCATGTCCAGCCCCAGAAACAGCGTGACCAGACTGAGGGTTTGCAGCAGGGTGCGCTGGGTGCGTTCGGGCAGGCGGTGGCCGATCAGCAGGCCCAGGGCCGTGCCGGCCAGCACCGTGCCCACGTTCACCAGCGTGCCCGACAATTGAGAGAACAGACTCATCCGGGTGACTGTAGTGCACGGTGCCCGGCCCCCGCCCCGGCTTGCCTGACTGGAAACGACGGCGGACCCTGTAACGCGAGAGTTCGGAGCGTTTCGGAATGCTGTCTGGCGTTGCTCGACGAACACGCTGTTGTTCTCCCTCACCGCTGTGGGGGATTCGCAAAGGCACGCCGTAAAAGGTAAAACTCGGAAAGGGCCGCCAAGGGAGAGGCACCGGGTCAAGCGTTCCAGACGACGTTTTCGCCCCTTTTGCCTCGTTAGGTTTGAGCACTGTTTGCGTTATTGAACCGATGTTCTCCGATAAATAGGGCCTCGCAGCGCCCTGGGGCGGGCAGGAGAGACCCATTTCATCTGGACTGCCCAAGCCTGGGGCGGCGTCTCAAGAAAAGGGCAAGGCAACCTTGACCCCGCCTTGACAGGGGGTGTGGTACGTTCTTGACAAGTTGAACCGACTTCCCTCCCTCATTTGCCCCGGGCCGCGCCGCTGCGGCGGGTCAGGTGGCGTGCTGGGCAGGGTTGTGGACGTGCTGATTCAGTCGTCCGGTGCCGTGAAAACTGAAGCTGAAGGTGGGGCTGCCTCTGTGCAGCCCCGCTGCGTTTAAGGAGGCCTGCGTGACCTTATCCGACCAGTACCAGAACATGCCCAAACTCCTCAAGGTCAGCGAGGTCGCTGACTTTACCGGAACCCACGAACGCACCGTGCGCCGCTGGATCAGAGACGGGCGTCTGGGTGCGGTGGAGCACCCCAGCGGCCTGCGCGTGCCCCGCCGCTCGCTGTGGCGCTTTCTGGGCCTGGATCTGGCACTGAGCGCGTAAAGAAAGGCGCGACTTCCGGTGGCTCCTGGCCCAGCGTTGGGCCCGGCGGCCCCCAGGGCTGGCGCAGTGATGGTCTACAACTGCCCCCTCAACTGCCATAGTGGCGGCCATGACTGACCCGCTTGCCGCCCTGAGCGCCGCGCTGCAGGAGGACCCGCAGGCGGCGCTGACCCTCTACAGCCACCTGCCCCCGGCACTCCAGCCGCAGGCGGGCGAGGTGGCCCTGGGCCTGGGCCGGCCCGGGCTGGCGCTGGCCTGGGCGCCTGACCCCCTGGTGCGCGCGGCGGCGGCCCTGCGGCTGGGCGACGCGGCCCGCGCCCAGGCTGAACTGGCGGCGCTGCCCGCCGGGCCCCGGGTGCAGGTGCTGCAGGCCCGCGCCGCACACCAACTGGCCCGGCCCGATGCCCCTGCCGCCACCCTGGCCGCCCGTGCCCAGGCCAGAGCGGCGGGGGACAGCGCTGCCCTGGTGGCGGCCGCCGTGCTGCTGGCCGAACAGGAATATCCCCAGGCCTCGTCCCCATATGCGCCCCTGCGCACTCTGGCTGAAGGACTGAAGGTGTCCGAACTGAGCGGCCAGAGCGCCGACCCGCACCTGCTGGCCGTGCTGGCCTACGTTCAGGCCCGGCTCAACCCACGCAAAGCCCAGGCCACCGCCCACAAGGCCCTGGACCGCAGCACGCCGCGCAGCCCGGCGCGGGTGCTGGCCCTGCTGGCGCTGGAGCGGACAGCCGAAGCCCAGGCCGAAGCCGCTGCCGGCGAGCTGGCCCCGGTGTGGTGGGCAGCGTTTCAGCGCAGCCCGGCAGCGGCCCAGGCCGTCCCAAACGGCACGTAGGGCGGCGGCCGCACAAAGCGGCGGGGCCCTGGATTGCCGTGGAGATACACGCTTTCCAGGGTCCACACGTTGCGTTCCTGCAGGGTGGCGTACAGGTCGGCGCCGGCCTGCAATTCTTCGTGGGGGAGGGGCTGACGCGTGCGGTAGCCTGCCAGAAAGGAGCGGCCCAGGTCGGCCTGAAGGCCCAGGCTCAGGTGCAGGGCGCGCACGATCTCCCAGGCGCGCGGCGCCAGCCGGGTCTGCTCCCAGTCAATCAGGGCGGCGGGCTGCCCCGCCTGAAAGAACACGTTGCCGTCGTGGTAATCGCCGTGCAGAAAGCGGCTGGGCAGCGCGGGCCCTGTATCCGCCGGGGCGGGGTCCGGGCGGGGCCCGGTGCGCAGGTGGGTCAGCCGCTGCTCCGTGCGGACCAGGGCCCAGCGGTCCACCTCGTCCGGCGTAGGCCGGGCCAGAATGGCGGCGCGCACGGCCTCCAGCCGCTCAAGGGCGCGCGCCACCGGGGCAGGCGGAGCCAGGGGCGGCACCTCGAACGCCACCGTGGCGGGCAGCTGGGCGTGAAGCCGCGCCAGGAACTCTCCCAGCGCCGCCGCGTGGGCCGGGGTCAGGGCGGCCCGGGGCACGGGCTCACCGGGGGCCCATTCAAACAGGGCCGCCCAGCCCAGGGCCAGCCGAGCCAGGGTGCCGCCCTGCCGGGTGGGCACGGGGGCCGGGGTGGGCACGCCAGCGGCGCGGGCCACCTCTATGGCGTGGTGCTCGCGCCCGGCGCGCTCGGGGCGGGGGTCGCGGTACACGCGCAGGTGAAAGGGGCCGGTACGCGTCTGCACGCGGTAGGCCCCGTTGATGCTGCCGCCCGCCAGGGCCCGCAGCTGCACGCCCGGCCCCAGCGACCAGTGGGCGGCCAGATCACCGGGGGTCAGCGCCCTGGCCCCTGGGGGCCCGGCCCCGGTGCTCACCCGGCCTGCACGTCCAGCCGCGCCAGCCCGCGAATCACGAAGCCGCCGGTGTACTGCCCGGGCTCGTGGGGGTCCAAGAGGCGCAGCCCCGGGAGGGTGCGGCACAGGGCGCGCAGGCTCAGGGCCAGTTCCAGCCGGGCCAGTGGGGCCCCCAGGCAGTAGTGAATGCCCAGCCCAAAGGTCAGGTGTGGGTTGGGATCGCGGTTCAGGCGCAGGTCGTGGGGGGCCTCGAACTTCTCGGGGTCGCGGTTGGCGCTGGCGTACAGCAGGGCCACGCGCTCGCCCGGCTTCAGCTCGGCCCCGGCCAGCGTGAGGGGGTCCAGCACAATGCGCTCGAACATGGGCAGCGGCGTGTCAAAGCGCAGCAGTTCCTCTATCGCCCTGCGGAAGACCGGCAGGCTGTCCTCATCCTGGGCGGCGGCCACCAGGGCGTCCCAGTGCTCGCGCTGGCGCAGCAGGGCCAGTACGCCCGCCGACAGGCCATTCACGCTGGCCTCGTGCCCGGCATTCAGCAGCAGAATGCAGGTGTCAATCAGTTCCTGCTCGGTCAGGCGGTCGCCTGCCTCCTCGGCCTGCACCAGCGCGGTGATCAGGTCGTCCTGTGGGTGGGCGCGCCGCAGGGCCACCAGTTCGCGCAACAGGGCGCTGAAGTCCAGCACGGCGCGTTCGGCCTCGGCCTGATCAGCGGCGGTGGGGGCGGGCTCGTACAGCTTGACAATCGCCGCCGACCAGGGCCGCAGCGCGTGGCGCTCGGCTTCCGGCACGCCCAGCAGCTCAGCAATCACCGTGACGGGCAGCGGCTCGGCGTAGTCGGCCACCAGATCAAAGGGTCCCCGGGCGCCCAGGCCGCGCACCTGCTCGTCCAGAATCGCCTCAATGCGCCCCTGCAGCGCCTCCACGCGCCGGGGGGTAAACGCCAGCTGCACCAGCGAGCGCAGCCGGGTGTGCTTGGGCGGCTCGGAATCCAGCAGGTGGTTGCTGTTAAAGGCGTCGAAGTTGGCCTGCCGGGGGTCGGGGGGCGGCCAGCCCAGTTCATCGCGCGAGTAGCGGTGCAGGGCGCTGCGGCCCAGTCGCCGGTCACGCAGCGCCGCCGAGATCTCGGCGTGGCGGGTGAGCACCACGCGCCCCATGCCAGGGTCGTAGAAGGCAGGGGCCCAGGCGCGCAGCTCGGCCAGCAGCGGGTAAGGGTCGCGCAGGAAGGCCGGGTCTTCCAGCGGCAGCGTGAAGGTGGGCAGGCCGGGGTGGGCTGGGGGCGCGCTCAAAGGAACTGCTGCCCTTCCACCCGCACGGGGCGCTCGTCGGGGCTATCGGGCGAGAGGCGGGTGAGCAGCGCCACGCCAGCGGCCACTGCGGCGCGCCGGGCGGCCTGGGCATCGAAGGTCGCCTCGTCAACGGGGCCCTGAGCGGCGGCATCGGGCACTTCCTGCAGCGGAGCGGTGGGCACGGCGCCCGGTGCAGGAGGCTCGCTGGGGGGTTGGGGCGACGCGCCAGCCGCAGAACTGGTCACGGTAGAACTGGGCAGCGTACCCAGGGGCAGCGGGTGGTCGTCGGGGGCGCCGTGCCGCGCGGCCAGCTCGGAGAACGAGCCCACCAGGGCGCGGTAGGCGCTCAGGAACTGCGCGTATTCCTGCCGGGCCCCGGTGAGGCGTGCGGTCAGCTCGGCGTGGCGCGCGCTGAAGGTGCGTTCCAGCTGCGTCAGGCGCTCGGCCTGGGCGCGCTCGCGGGTGGCACTCAGATCATGGTGGGCGCGCTCCAGTTCGGCGGCGCGCTGGGCGGCCACCCGCTCCAGTTCGGCCATGCGTGCCTGGTGCCCGGCTTCCAGGGCCTCACGCCGCGCCTGGGTGTCGTGGTCCAGCGTGTCGCGCTGCTGGCGGGCCTGCGCCACCATCAGGTCGGCCTCGCGCACGGCGTTCTCGCGCAGTTCGTGGGAAATGCGCTCGGCGGCCACCACCGCGCGGCGGATCTCGTCCTCGTTCTGGCGCTGGTCCTCCAGGGCGCGCTCCAGCCCGCTCACCTGCTCGCGCAGGGCCTGCTGTTCGTGCAGCAGGGCTTCGAGGTCATCGGAGAGCTCGTTCAGGAAGGCGCGCACGGCGGCGCGGTCATAGGCGCCCAGCCGGGTGGGAAATTCCTGGTGGCGCACGTCAAGGGGGGTGAATTTCACGAGAACAGACTCCTTCCCACCCGCACCAGGGTGGCTCCAGCGTGCACAGCCAGCGGGTAATCCCCGCTCATGCCCATACTCAACTCTGACAGACCCAGGTCGTGCGCGCGCCGCGCGGTGTCCTGAAAGAGGGCCAGCAGCCGCTCATCGCGCTGTGGGTGCCCGTCCAGATCCGGGGCCATCACCATGAGGCCGCGCACGCTCAGCCCGGTGGCCTGCACCTCGCGCAGCACGCCGGGCAGCAGGTCTACTTCAATGCCGTGTTTCTGCGTCTCGCCGTTGTGCACCTGCAGCAGCACCCCGGGCGCGCGGCCCCAGCCCTGGGCGGCCTGGGCAATGGCCTGCGCCTGCCACACCGCTTCCAGGCTGTGCACCAGCGCCACCGGGCGCAGGTACTTGACCTTGTTGCGCTGCAGCGCGCCCAGGTAATGCCATTCCAGGTCGGGGCGCGCGGCGGCCTTGTCGCGCAGTTCCTGGGCGCGGCCCTCGCCCAGCGGAAAAGTGCCGTGGGAGAGCACGCAGCGGTCAATGGCCTCCAGGGTCTGGCCCTTGGTGACCGCCACCAGCCGGGCGCTGCCGGGCGCGCGGCCCGCCTGGGCCTCGGCGGCGCGGATGCCGGACAGCACCTCTGGCAGGCTCATGGCGTGCCCCAGCGCGCACGGCGCCAGACAAGCCCGAAGGGTTGGTGAGCAAACACCCGCCTATTCTCACCCACCCTCTGCCCGGGCTCAAGCGGCGCAGCCTGTGTGGCCCCCCAGACTGAGCCGGGCGGGACTGCACCCAATCTTCACCCTTCTCAGAGCCGAAGTCGCAAGTGTGGGCAGGACTCGCCGCGCCTGCCCCCGCCGCCGCACATTCGGCCGGGGGCGATTTCAGGAGCCTGTGCGACACTAGGAGAAGCATGCGACACCCCCTTACCCTTGCCCTGACCGTTGTCCTCGCCGCGCCCGCCGTTGCCCAGACGGCCGGCACGGTGCAGGAGGTCACGGTGGTCGGCACCAGTGACCTGCTGACCAATTTTCTGCGCGCCACCCTCTCGGTGCAGGCCGGCGCGCCGCTGTCCAGCGTGAATCTGCGTCAGGTGGAACAGGAAGTGCTGGCCAGCGGCTACTTCAAGTCGGCCGTGGCTGAACTGCGCAGCGTGGCCGGGCGCGACACGCTGGTGATTACCGTGGTGCCCAACCCCACCATCAAGGACGTGACGGTCACAGGCCTGACCTTCCTGCCCGCCGAGGGCTTCAAAAAGAGCGTGGCGGACCTGCTGAACATTGCCCCCGGCGCCACGCTGAATAACGTGCGCATTGAAGAGGCCAAAGACGCCCTGGCCAGCAACTACCAGGGCGAAGGCTATCCCTTTGCTCCCAGCATCAGCAGCGACGTGAAGACCGAAGCCGACGGCACGGTCACCGTGAACTTCGTGGTGGACGAAACCGCCCCCATTTCGCGCGTGGAGGTCGAAGGCGTGACCCTGCTGCCCGCCAGCACCGTCACGGCCATCTTCAAGCCCCTATACGACGCCAAGCGCTTTACGCCAGAAGCCTATTACGCTGCCGTGCAGGGGCTGCAGCAGGCCTACGACGAGGCCGGCTACCTGCAGGCGGGTGTGAACACCCAGACCACCGCCCTGGAGGGCGGCGTGCTGAAGGTGCGCGTCATTGAGGGCAAGGTCGCGGGCGTGGACCTCAGCGACCTGAATAACCCCCAGGTGACGCTGCAGACCCGCCCCGGTCAGCCGATCTCGCTGGAGCGTCTGCAGGCCGACGTGCGCACCCTGGCCAACCAGACGGGTCAGCCGGTGGGCTTTGCCCTGCGCCCCAATCCCCAGAACCCGGGTGAGGTGACCGTGCTGTTCGGCTCGGCAGGGGTGGCCAGTGGCCCGGTCAAGACCATTGCCGTGCAGGGCAACACCCTGGTGCCCACCGCCACGCTGCTGGCGGCCGTGAAAACCAAGGTGGGCGACGTGTACAGCCCCCAGCTGGCCCAGGATGACTTCTTCGCCGTGCGCGACGCCTACCGCAAGGCGGGCTATGAAATCAGCACCCGCGACGCGATCACCTTTGAAAACGGCGTGCTGACCTTCAACATCCGCGAGGTGCGGGTGGCGGGCTACGAACTGCAGTGGCAGGGCAACCACAAGACCAAGGACCGCGTGATTCTGCGCGAACTGCCCGAAGCTGGCCGCGCCTTTAACCGCGACGAGCTGAACGCCGCGCTGGGCCGCATTGCCCGCCTGGGCTTCGTGCGCGTGGTCAGTGAGCAGGTGCGTGCCGACCCCGCCAACCCCGAGAACATCACCTACGTGCTGGGGCTGGCCGAAACCACCAGCGGCATTCCGGTCAGCCTGGGCCTGACCTACGACTCGTTTGCCGGGGGCTTCGGCGGCGAAGCGGCCTACACCAACAACAACGTCTTCGGGCTGGGCCACAACTTCACGGTGGCCGTGGGTGGCCAGCAGAACGAGGCCCGGCAGAACCTCGTGGGCAACGTGAGCTACACCATTCCCTGGCTGGACCTGGATTTCCTGGACTTCCGCAAGGTGCCCACCAGCGTGACCGTGCAGGCCGGCAGCAACGTGACCGGCAACCAGCCGCTGTTCAGCAAGCCCACCGACACCCCGGCCAACGTGGACACCGGCTGGGACTACACCACCCGCACCACCAGCTTCAGCGTGAGCGCCGGGCGTAACCTCGCCAAGAACCTGTACGCCAGCGTGGGCTTTGGGGTGGGCTACAACACCTATTACCTGGAGCCGCTGCAAAAAGACGACAAGAACACGGTGACCTACAAGGACGCCAGCGGCGCCGAGCAGACCCGCACCTTCGCTGAGGGGGACGTGAAGGGCCTGGTGCCCACCAACTCGCTGCTCAGCAGCGCGAGCGCCGGCCTGAACTACGACTCCACCGACAACGGTGATTTCCCCGGCCAGGGCGTGCGCGCCAACCTGGGGGTCAACTACCGCTTCGGCAACCAGAACAACGTGGGCGTGCGCTGGAGCGAGGTGCAGGGCGGCGCCAGCACCTACTTCGGCTTTGGCCGCACCCTGGAAAAGAGCCTGGGTGTGACCAACAAGCAGCAGGTCTTCGCTGTGCGCGCCAACGCGGGCACCACCCTGGGCCTGAATACGGCCCCGGCAGGCACCGGCTACTCGGTGGGTGGCGGCAGCAGCGCCAGCGCCTCGCGCCACATTCGCGGGCTGGCCGACGGCGAGCTGTTTGGCCCGAACTACCTGACCGCCAGCGCCGAGTATCGCTACGACTTCGGCCTGAAGGCCGGCATTGCCCAGGGCTTGTACGGTGTGGTCTTTGCCGACGCGGGCAGCGCCTGGGGCAGCAGCGCCAACCCCAACTTCAACCTGAAGTACGGCGTGGGCGCGGGCGTGCAGCTGAACCTGGGCATCGGCGGCACCCTGCTGCCCAGCCTGCGCTTCGACTACGGCTTCAGCCCCCAGACGGGCCAGGGCAAGTTCTACTTCCGCCTGGGGAACTTCTGGTAAAGCCGGCAGACGGCTAAAGGCAAATGGCAGGTGGCTGGGGAGAACCCGCCATCTGCCATTTGCCATAGACCATCAGCCGGCGTGCGCTGCTACCATGCCCCGATGACCGCTCCCCACCCCCTTGGAGGCCGCCTGTGGAAGGGCTGATGCTCGCGCGGGTGCTGCGCGACCTGGGCCCGGCGCTGCCGCTGCGCACGCTGGGCTGGGCATTTCCCGACGAAACCACGGCGGCGCTGCTGCTCGACGGCCCCGGGCTGGAGGGGCGGCGCAATCTGGTGCTCAGCTACCGGCCGCCCACACCAGTGGTGTTTCTGTCGCGTGAGCGGCTGCGCGGCGAGCCCCACAACCCCTTCCAGCGCTTTCTGGTCGCGCGGGTGCGGGGCGACCTGCTGCGGGCCGAGCAGCTGAAACTGGACCGGGTGATCGCCCTGCATTTCGGCGGCGAATCGGGCTTCGTGGATCAGGCGCCCACCCGGCTGGTCTTTGAGGTGACGGGCCGCAACGCCAACCTGCTGGTGCTAGAGGGCGGCGAGGGCTTTGAGGGCCGCATCGTGATGGCCGCGCGGGAAATCACCGGCAGCCGCAACCGCTTCCGCACGGTGCGCACGGGCGGGCGCTACACGCCGCCGCCCCCGTACGACAAGCTGGACCCCCGCACCGTAGGCGAAGCGGACGCCCAGACGCTCGCGGCCCTGCCTATTGGCCGCTGGCGCGAGCGGCTGGACGGCCTGGGCCCGCTGCTGGGCGCCGAACTGGCCCGGCGTGCAGGGCTGCGGCCCGACGAGGCGCCCGGGGCCGCCTGGCCACAGACGCTGGCGGCCCTGCGCGCCCTGGTGCAGGACCCCACGGTGAGCGAGGGGGTGCTGCAGGGCGGGGCGCGCGAGGCGGCGCGCGGCGAAAAGGCGGCGGCGCTGCGCAAGGCCCTGCGCGAACCACTGGACAAGCGCCTGACGCTGCTGCGCAACCAGCTGTCGGACGTGGCCCGCGCCGAGGCCGGCCTGGACGACGCTGCCCGCGACCGCGCCGAGGCCGATCTGCTGATGGCCTACGCCCACACCATTCCCGCCGGGGCCGCCAGCGCCCTGCTGCCCGCCTTTGACGGCAGCGGCGAACAACCCCTCAGTCTGGACCCCACCCTCAGCGCCATTCAGAACGCCGAGAAACGCTATGCCCGCGCCCGGCGCCGCGAGGAGGTGTATCTGCGCCTCGCCGAGCGCGAAGAGGGCCTGCGCGCCGAACTGCAGGAGGCCGAAGCCCGCCTCGCGGCCCTGGATACCGCCGAGCTGGAAACCCTGGAGGCCCTCTCGGCCCGGCTGCAGACCGAGCGCCCGGAAAAAAGTCCGTATGGCGCGCGCTTTACCACCCCCGGCGGCTTCGAGGTGCTGGTGGGGCGCAACAACAAGGAGAACGCGACCCTCACGCACCGGCTGGGCAAGTCCATGGACCACTGGTTCCACGCCCAGGGCTACCCCGGCAGCCATGTGCTGGTGCGCTCGGGGGGGCGCGACCTGGACCTGCCGGACATCCTGTACGCCGCCCGGCTGGCAGCGGCCCATTCCAAGGCGCGCGGCAGCAGCAACGTGCCGGTGGATTACACCCGCATCAAGCACGTGTGGCGGCCCAGAGGCGCTCCCGCCGGGCAGGTGCACTACACCGACCAGAAAACGGTGTTCGTGGACGGCACCCTGCCCGCAGAGGGCAGCGGCGTGGCGAGTGGTTGACCGGGCAGGCAGGGGCGGAAAGTAAGGCGTACCCTGTCCGGGGGTGCAAAACGCGTACAATGCCGCTTTGTGGAACGCATCATGTTCAGGGCCAAGATTCACCGCGCGACTGTTACGCAGGCCGACCTGGACTATGTCGGCAGCGTGACGATTGACCAGGACCTGCTGGACGCGGCCGACATCCTGGTCAATGAGCGCGTGGACATCTACAACATCACCAACGGCAACCGCCTGAGCACCTATGCGCTCAGCGGCCCGCGCGGCAGCGGCGTCATTGGGATCAACGGCGCCGCCGCCCACCTGATGAAGCCCGGCGATCTGGTGATTATCGCTGCGTACGGCAACTTCACGGAGGAAGAGGCCCGCCGCCTGGAACCCCGCGTGGTGCATGTGGACGAGCGCAACCGGCAGCTGCATCTGGAACTGGTCTGAGGGTGGGGTAAAAGATGGGTGTGGGACGTGGGTTGTAGGGTGTAGGAACGGCAGAAGGCGAGGGCAGATAAGCCACTCGCCTGTTGCCTTCTTGCCCCTTTAACGCCCAGGTCCAGACGAGGCCGTCGAATGTGGCCCCACCCGCTCGGGGGCGGCCCCTCTGCGGAGCAGCTCTGCGAGTCGCTCATCTTGATTCGGTGACGTAGGCTCACTCGCTCTTGGGCGCGCAGCGCGCGGGCTATTGCGATGGGGCGGAGGATGGCGTCGAAGCCGGATACGTTGACGGATAGAGCAACTCCGCCGACGCCAGTAGAAACTCTTGCCCAGCGCAGCGCCGCTCCCCCTGTCACCAGGTTCCAGGCGCGTGAGTCGAACCAGCGGCAACGCGCAGGCCGCCCTGCGCGGCGAAGTCGTCTCCCCTCCGGGGTAGGGGGGCTGGGGCAACCGTCTCCAACCAACCCAGCCTCCCTCAGCCCCATGAAGAACACCTCCACAAATCCATAACCCGCCTCCGTTCCTCTCCCCACCTTTGCCCCCACCCCCGCCGCCCAGCATGACCCCATGCGCCGCCCCCACGCCCTTCTGCTTGCCCTCCTGCTGACCGCCCCCGCCCTGGCCGCCCCCACCGAAGCGCAGCTGAACGCTGTTCCAGCCACGCGCGTGGTGATGGGCGGCGCCGTGGTCCCCGGCACCCCAGCCAACCTCAACGCCAGCATCACCGTGCGCTACGGCAGCGCCAAACCCCGCGCGGTGCTGCTGCTGATGCCGGGGTTCCTGGGCGGCGCTGGCAGTTTTGACCGGCTGGCGCGGCAGATCGTGGCCCTGAATCCGAATGTGGCGGTGTGGGCGGTGGACCGCCGCAGCAACCTGCTCGAAGACCACGCGCCCATCCTGAAGGCCGGGCCTGCCGCCCTGGCCGGGCTGGTCAAGGACGGCCTGCCGGTGCGCACCCCGGACAGCGTGCCCTACCTCAAGGACTGGGGCCTGGACACCACCCTCAAAGACTGGCGCGTGGCGGTGCAGGCCGCGCGGGCGCTCACCCCCAACGTGTTTCTGGGCGGACACTCCATGGGCGGCACCCTCAGCGGCCTGTACGCCGCCTACGACTTTGCGGGGATGCCGGGGGCCCGGGACGTGCGCGGGCTGGTGATGCTTGACGGCCTGCCCGGCCTGATGAGCGGCCAGCCCCTGACCGCCGACGCCTATCGCAAGGGGGCCAGCAACCCTATTGGCCCGCTGCCGGGCCTGGACGGGCTGGCGCGGGCGCCGTATGTGGACGCGGTGTTCTTCAGCCCACGCCTCGCCAGCCGGGGCGCGGCCCAGGCGCGGCTGGCCCAGCTGGACCCGTCCGGGCGGGCACCGGCGGGGGGCCTCGTGCCCTTTCCGGCCACCAACATGGCCGCCGCCATGACCCAGCTGGACCAGCGCTACGCCCTGATTCCCTTCATGGCGATCAAGACCGGGCAGGCCACCAACGCCACCGAGGCCACCAACCTGCCCACCCTGGCCCTGGGCGGCAGGGACAGCCGCTGGATTGCGGGCGCCAAGGACCCCCGCCAGCCGGTGGGCTGGCAGGCCGACCCCGCTGCCCCCACCGACGCCGCCGACTTTGTGCGCCGCTACATCACCCCCCTGAGCGACTACGCCGAGTGGTACTTTCCCCAGCGCCTGACCCTGGACCTCGCCGCCGCCCGCACCGGCACGCGCGGCACCCCTTTTGAAAAGACGCTGCCGGTGTGGCACATGAACACGCTGAAGCTGCCCGTGCTGGGCATCGCCGCCGAACAGGGCGTGACCACCGAAGCCCAGTACCGCACGTTTGCGGCGGGCACCCAGGCCCAGCTGACCACCTTTACCCTGAAGGGCGCGGCGCACCTGGACATCGTGTCGGCGCGTGGGGATCAGGTGGCGCGCTGGATTGGCGCCTGGATGAGGCCGCTGGTGAAATAGGGGGGAGGCGGAAGGGGGAAGGCCGTCGATTCATCCGAGCAGATCAACCCGGTCTTGCTGGTCCCGTGTCTTGTACGCGCCTCCCCTAGGCTCCGGGATGGCTCATGACAGGCTGCCCCGGGTGCCGCTGGCTGGCCCGCTGACCATCCCGCTCTCCCAGGTGGCCAGCCTGGGCCAGCCACCGTTCCCGCTGCTCTGGCGTGCTGCGGCGCACTGGCCCCAGGCGCGTGGCCTGCACAGGCCGGAAGCCGCTAAAGGCCAGGGTGCGGTCCTTGACGCTGCGCACGGCGCTGTCGCCCGTCAGGTGCAGGTACCACGTGGGCGAGTCGCTGGTGACTATCACACGCGCGCTCCGGCCGCGCAGGAGTTGGGTGGGGAATGGGCGATTCTGGTACTGAAAGGCAAACCCTGGCAGGAAGGTGCGGTCCACAAACCCTTTGAGCAGGGCGGGCGGCGCCCCCCACCACACGGGGTACACGACGCACAGGTGCGTGCATCCACGTAACAGGGCCTGCATCCGTTCCAGATCGGCTTCTGGTGGCTGCGCGGCCCCGTACCCCCGGTGCAGAACGGGGTCAAAGTGCAGTTCGGCCAGGTGAATGAGGGTGACCGGCCCAGCGGCGCGGGCCCCCTGGGCGTAGCGTTCAGCCAGCGCGCGGCAGAAGCTGTCGGGGTTCGGGTGGGCGTTGATAACCAGCGTGGACATGCGGCCTCCAGGCTGCAGCGGCAGCCCCTGAGAGATCTTGACAGTGTCAAGTTGACTTGTTTCCAGGTTGCGCCATCATGTTGACAATGTCAAGTTCGCGCGGGTCTGCCCGCCCCTACCACCATGGCCTGCTGCGTCACGAGCTTCTGACGGCGGCCCGTACCCTGCTGGCCGGGCGCCCGGCCGCCGAATTGAGCCTGCGTGAGGTGGCCCGGCAGGCTGGGGTCAGCCACGCGGCGCCGTACCACCATTTCAGTGATCGGCACGCCCTGCTTCTGGCGCTGGGCGAGGTCTGTATGACGGAATTCGTGGCCGCGCAGGAGCAGGCCGCCGCCGCTCCGCCCACGCCATTGGCCCGGCTGGTGGCCCTGGGCGAGGCTTATGTGGGTTACGCTGCCCAGCATCCCCACGCCTTTACGCTGATCTTTGATCCGCAAGTGTGTCCACCGGGCTCCGTGTCGCCCCTGGCCCCCCTGATCGAGCGCAATCAGACGCTGCTGGCGCGCCTTCTTGCCGAGGCGCAGGCGAGCGGCGACCTGCAGACGGCCCAGCCTGAGGTGGTGGCCCAGGGACTCTGGGCCACGGTGCATGGCCTGGCACATCTGGTCATGAGCGGGCACCTGCCGCCCCACGCCACCGCCCAGATTCTCTGGGGCCTGCTCAGTGTGGAGTTCCGCGCAGCCACGCCACGGTAAAGCTAGTGTTGGCCGCCCTATCCCCAGAAGTGAAGGGCCGCCAGGACGCTGCCCAGCAGCGGGACCGCCGCCAGCGCCACGCGCTCGCGCCACAGGGCGACCAGAGCGAGCCCTGCACTCAGGCCCACCAGAGCCGGCAGAAGGGTGGGTGCGCTGCCTAATCCTCCGGGAAAGCCGCCGTCCGGCTCGAACCAGTACAGACGGGTCCACCACACCCCGTGAGGGCCGCCCAGCAGCAGGGCCGGATAGGCCAGCGCCGTCAGACTGGCCGCGCCCGCACTGGCCCCCAGCCACCATCGGCGGCGCCACAGCGCCCACAGGCCCAGCAGCGGACAGACGACAAGCAGCACAAGACCAGACTAGGGCGCCAACATGCCGATGAGCATAAAGAGCCCCCGCGCGTGGCGGGGGCAAAGGTGAGGACGGTGCTGGGTCGGTGAGGGGGTTGAAAAGGTCGGCTGGAACTGGGCGGCAGGCCCGGCCCTACGCCTCGTCGCTGTCCAGTTCGGTGTTCAGTTCGCGGTCAATGAACTTCAGGTAGCCCTGACGGCCGCTCTCACGGGTCCAGCGCTTCACACTGGTGCGCAGGCGGTTCACGCACTGCCGCAGGTCCTCGGCGCTGGGCCGCTGGTCCTCGCCCAGGTGGTTCAGCATCAGGGTTAGGCTGCGCAGGGCCGCGTCGTGGACCTCGGCACGTAGGCCGTCCAGGGCCCCTGGCTTGAACGGAAAGTTCGTGGCCTCGGCCCGGTAGCGGCGCGCCAGTTCCTCGTAGGCGGCGTCCACCTGGGCGTCGGTCAGCTCGGGGTGCTCGCCATACACACCCAGCACCGCCAGTTCCAGGGTGTTCAGCACCGGCAGAAAGCGGTCTTGGGGCAGGGTCACCGCAGCTTCTCCTGCAGGAAGGCGCTGAGGTCCGCAATCTTCACCCGCTCCTGCGCCAGCGTGTCGCGGTCACGCACGGTCACGGTGTCGGTCAGGGACGGGTCCTCGCCCTTGCCCACGGTGTCGAAGTCCACGGTGACGCAGTAGGGCGTGCCCACCTCGTCGTGGCGGCGGTAGGCCTTGCCGATGTTGCCGCTGTCCTCCAGGAGAATGCGCCCCAGGCCCAGCCGCTGCAGATCGCTCTTGATGGTGCGGGCCAGCTCGACCAGTTCGGGCTTGTTGCGGGCCAGCGGAATCACCGCCACCTTGATGGGCGCGAGGTGCGGCTTCAGTTTCAGCACAATGCGCTCGTTGCCGTTCTCCAGCGTTTCTTTGGTAAACGCCTCGCTCAGCACCGCCAGCATGGCGCGGTCCACGCCAGCACTGGGCTCGATCACAAAGGGCACCACCGGCTTGTTCGTCTCCGGGTGGGGAATGGTCAGCTTGGCCACGCTGTCGAGGTTCTCTTCGACCTTCGCCACCAGATTCAGTTCGCCCTGCGCCTTGGTGTGGCTCCCCAGGTCGTAGTCCGAGCGGTTGGCAATACCCTCGATTTCCTCGTGCCCCAGGGTGGGGTAGTCGTACATCAGGTCATAGGTGCGCTTGGAGTAGTGCGCGAGGTCCTCTTTGGGCACGTCCAGAATTTCAATCTTGCTTCTGGGCACCCCCTGGGCTTCCCACCAGCTCAGGCGTTTTTCCAGCCAGTGCTCGTGCCACTCTTCATCGGTGCCGGGCGTGCAGAAGAATTCAATCTCCATCTGTTCCAGTTCGCGCACGCGGAAGATAAAATTGCGCGGCGTGATCTCGTTGCGAAACGCCTTGCCAATCTGCGCGATGCCAAACGGCAGGCGGCGGCTGGTGGAGTCCACGACGTTCTTGAAGTTGGTAAAGATGCCCTGGGCGGTTTCCGGGCGCAGATAGCCGTAGCTGTCGTCATCGGCCACCGGGCCAATGGTCGTCTTGAACATCATGTTAAAGGGCTTGGGCTCGGTCCACTCGCCCACCTCGCCGGAGAAGGGATCGCGCACACCCGCCGCGCGCAGGGCTTCGCTGGCCTGTGCAGGGTTGGCATTCAGCGCCGCGATCAGGGCCGGGAAGTTCTCCGGCTCGGCGCCCATGCCCTCGGCCACTTTCGCAATCACGTCGGCCTTCTGGTCTTTCACCAGATGGTCCAGGCGGTAGCGCTTGTTGGTCTTTTTGTTGTCCACCATGGGGTCGCTAAACGTCGCCTCGTGCCCCGAGTGGCGCAGCACCTGCCGGTGCATGATGATGCTGGCGTCCAGCCCTTCCATGTCGTCGCGCTCGTAGACATTGCTGCGCCACCACGCGGCCTTGATGTTGTTCTTCAGCTCTACGCCCAGCGGGCCGTAGTCGTAAAAGCCCTGCAGGCCCCCGTAGATCTCCGAGCCCTGAAAAATAAAGCCCCGGCGCTTGCACAGGCTGACGAGTTCTTCCATTGACGTTGCGGGCATATGGGTCTCCTTCGGAGGGTCGAAGGGTCAAAGGGTCTAAGGGTCTAAGGAACAGCAGAACGGGTGTTCTTAGACTCTTTGACCCTCGACCCTTAGACCTCCACAACGAAACGTCCCCAGACGGACATTTCGCCGTCTGGGGACGCATGACATCACGCGCGGTTCCACCCCAGTTCCAGTCACCGCCCTCTGCGGCCAGACTGGCACTTTTGTCGCCTGCTCTGCTCCCCGCTGCCCTTCACGGCCCGCCACCCGCCTGACTCTCACCGCCACAGGCTCGCTCTAGGGTACGTGCGCCGCTACTCCTGCGGATCAACGCCCTCCAAGTCTGCGGCACCAGGGGCGGGGGGGTCAAGCTAGGCTGGCGTATGCGCCGCCTGCTTCTGCCCTTGCTGCTCCTGGGCTCCGCCACCGCCCTCACCCGCGCCGAGGTGGAGCGCTGGCCGGTGTTGTACCGCCAGGGCGACGTGAAACAGACCTTCACAGCGCCGGAAAAGGCCACCCTGTCAGCACTGATCGGGGGCTTGAACCGCAAACCCGAGGTACAGGCGCTGAAGAAGAAATACGAGTATTTCGGGGGCCTGAGTCTGACCGGCGTGCAGTTCAGTCTGGTGGCGCCGTTTCGGTCCGCTCGGCCCGAGCGCCTGACCGTCTTTGATGTGTACAGGAGTGAGCCGCCTATTGCGCTGGTGGTGCTGAGTGGAGGTACGTCTTCGGCGTGGATCGTTGAGCCAACAGGCAATATGAACCTCTGTGGCTGGAAACAGGGCTACACGCTGCGCGACCTGGATATGAACGGCCAGCGGGAGTTTGCACTGGTGGTCGGCTGTGGTGATGGGCCGTGGGGTGGATATGCGCTTGACCTTTTCGCGTGGCACAACGGCGAACTGCGCATGTGGGGCGGATTCCCGGTCTACCGCACCGAGCCGGAAAGCGACGGCATGAGCGGCGTTCAGCTGGAAACTCAGCGCACTGTCCATGTGCAAAAAGGCCGGGTGCCCCAGTTTGCCGCAGTCACGACCGAGCAGCGCACCCGTTGGACCGAAACGGGCCCGCCCCAGCGGCTGTCCACCCGCACCTTCACAGAGCCTGTACGCCTGGACGACGAAACCGGCTACCTTGTGCGCCGCCTCTGGTAAGTCGCCCCAACTTTCCCCCGCTCCCGTATTCTGTACGTTATGCCTGTTGCGGAATCACGTCCGGAAACCCACCCGGATTTTGAACTGGAAAGTCAGCACCTCTCGTCCACCGTGGCCGCCATGCTGCGGCAGATCGAATTCTGGGAAGACCGTGACCGCCAGATGGGCGCCGACCTGGAAACCAGCATCATCCTGGGCGACCAGGCCGAAGAATTTGCCGCCATGCTCTCGCCGCATGTGCACCAGCCGTACTTCGGCAGCCTGAAGGTGCGCGTGGCGGGGCGCGAGCAAACCCTGTACATCGGCAAGCACGGCTTTCGGGACGTGAAAGGGCCCTATTCGGTGGTCAGCTGGGACAGCGAGGTGGGCAGCCTGTTCTATTCGCAGGCGCTGGGCTGGACCCCGCGCAAGGGCAGTGCTGGCGTGATCAAGCGCCGCCGCCAGTTGGACATTCACGCCAAGACGCTGCTGCGCGTGACCGACCTGTATGACGATGAACAGGGCGGCGACACGGGTGGGCGCGAGGAAGTGCTGCTGCGCCGCCTGCAGGAAGGCAGCACGGCCGGCATGCGCGACGTGGTCGAAACCCTGCAGCCCGAGCAGAACGAGGCCATGCGCGCCCCGGCCGGCGTGCCAGTGATTATCCAGGGCGCGGCGGGCTCGGGGAAAACCACTATTGGCTTTCACCGCCTGGCCTGGATGACCAGCGCCGAACGTGGCCCCCACCGCGCCCGCCCCGAAGCCTGCATGGTGCTGATGCCCAACCGCGTGCTGGCCACCTACGCCGCGCGGATTCTGCCGGAACTGGGCATTGAGCGCGTGGTGGTGACCACCCCCGAAGCCTGGGCCACCGGCCTGCTGGGTCTGGAAAAGTTAGAGGTGACCGACCGGACGCTGAGCCTGCTGCTGACCGACCGCGACAACACCCGCCGGGCCCTGGCGTGGAGACGGGCCAAGCTGCTGGGCGACGCCCGCATGCTGGACGTGGTGCGCACCCACCTCTGGAACAGGTTTAACGCGGCGCTGCACGGTCAGAGCCTGCGGGAATCCATTGAGCTGCGGGGCCGAGGGCCCCAGGTCTTCGCCCTGGACGAAGCGCAACTGGCCAGCATGCTGCGCGACGTGTTTGCTGCTGATCCCCTGGAGGGCTACCGCACTGGCATGCGCCGCACCATTGAGGCCGAGGCCCTGTCCCGCCTGCGCCCCGCCGAGGACGAGGAAGCCAGTGTGCTGCGCCAGCTCTCCACGCCGCTGACCACCCTGCTGGGGCGCGTTTTCGCTTCCACCACGCCCATCACCGAGGCCCGGCGCCTGCTGGGCAGCCCCGAAGCCCTGGGGGCAAGTGGCCTGCTCACTGAGCGCGAGATTGCCCTGCTGGGCACTGATCCCCTCAGCGGCATTCCCACCCCCCGCCGCGCCCACGCCGACGTGACCGAGTTGCCCCTGATGCTGGCGGTGCAGGCCTTTACCGGCGGGATTGGCCGCCTGGACGGGCGTACGCTGGAACCGTTTGACCATGTGGTGCTGGACGAGGCGCAGGATTACTCGCCGCTGCTGTACGCCTTGCTGGGCCGCGCCACCCGTCCCGGGCACATCACGGCGCTGGGCGACCTGAACCAGGGCATGCACGGCTACAAGGGCCCCAGTTCCTGGGAAGCGGTGCAGGCCCAGCTGCCCGGCGCGCAGGTGCGCACGCTGGGGCGCACCTACCGCTCCACGCGGCAGATCACGGAGCTGGGCGCGCGCATTGCCGCCACCTACAACCGCGCGGCGGCCGTGCAGGGCGTGGACCGCGACGGCGCCGAGGTGCAGCGCTATACGGCCCCGGCGGAGAGCCCCCACGGCGAACTGCCCCTGATCGCCCAGGCGGTCAAAGACGCGCAGGCGGCCGGCCACACGAACATCGCCATTGTCACGCGCCGGAGCGTGGACGCCGACCGGTTGGCCGAGGCCCTGCGCGAGTTCGACACCGACGCCCAGCCGATCACCACGCAGGAGCACCGCTTCCGGGGCGGGCTGGTGATTCTGCCCGTGAACCTCGCCAAGGGGCTGGAATTCAGCGCGGCCATCGTGGCCAGCGCCAACGCCGAGACCTACGATGAAAGCACCGAGTACGAGCGGCGCCTGCTGTACGTGTCGGCCAGCCGCGCCCTGCACTGGCTGGCGCTGGTCAGCGTGGGCGACCTGCACCCACTGGTGGCCTGAGGCTGTGCCATGAACCCTAAGAGGGTGCTCCTGAGGGCAGGCTTCTTCAGGGAGTTAGAGCATGACATCCCCACTTCCACTGACCCTTCCATCGAGGAGGTTGGTGGCGAAGCGATCAGGCGTCACCGGGCCAGGGTCGTGGCCTACTTGGAGCAGGGAACAGTCTTGGCCGTGGCCGCCGGCCCTACTTCCGATTATTTTCAGCGGCCTGGGCGCCACATCATTGGCAGTTTGTGCCTGCAGACTGATGGGGTCTGGCTGTGGCCGTCAGATCTCTCGTACTACGTTCAGTACTATGGCGTTGCCGTGCCAGACGCATTTCTAGCCCATATGGAGGCCGGCGACTGGCGGCCATCGGCGCTGACCCGCGAAGAGCTCCGTCAGCTCGCTCTCCGGCCGAGGGGCTGAATCGTTTGGGGTTTCCTCTACACCCCACTCACCACCCCCCATTCCCCGCACGCCACAGTGCCGCATGGACGACCACAAAGCCCAAGGCGGCCTGCCCGCCGACGCCGGCAACGGCATGAGCGAGCGCAGCGGCGACACCCGCGACAGCCAGACAGGGTTGACCGAGACCTCAGTGGGCGGCAGCCACGTGACTGATATGCAGGACGAGACGGACACCCATACCCCAGACACCGGCACCACCTTCGGCACGGGGCCCAACGACGACACGCGGCAATAACGGCCGCCTCTTTCCCAGCCCCCGGCACCTTTGGCGCGGGGGCTTTTCGCGTACACTGACGGGCTGATGAGCGCCGCCGCCCGCCCCCCCCACACCCTGTCGGTGGCCCCCATGATGGACTGGACCGACCGGCACTGCCGCGTGTTTCACCGCACCCTGACGCGGCGCACGCTGCTGTACACCGAGATGGTTACCACTGGGGCCATTCTGCACGGGGACCGCGAGCGGCACCTGGGCTATTCGCCCGCCGAGCACCCGCTGGCCCTGCAACTGGGCGGCAGCGACCCGGCGGCCCTGGCCGAGTGCGCCCGCATGGCCCAGGACTGGGGCTACGCTGAAGTTAACCTGAACTGCGGCTGCCCCAGTGACCGCGTACAGAACGGCTCGTTCGGCGCCTGCCTGATGGGCACGCCGGATGTGGTGGCCCGCGCCGTGAACGCCATGCGCGGCGCCACCACCCTGCCCGTGACCGTCAAACACCGCATCGGCATTGACGACCTGGACAGCTACGAGCACCTCACAGCCTTTGTGCGCACGGTGGCCGCCGCCGGTTGCGAGACCTTCATCGTGCACGCGCGCAAGGCGTGGCTCTCGGGCCTGTCCCCGAAGGAGAACCGCGAGATTCCCCCGCTGCGCTACGAGGTGGTGCGGCAGCTGAAGGCGGATTTTCCCCACCTCACCGTCGTTCTGAACGGGGGCGTGCTAAGCCTGGATGCGGCGCAGGAGGCCCTGGCCTGGGCCGATGGCGTGATGATCGGCCGCGCCGCCTACCAGGAGCCGTACCTGCTGGCAGAGGCCGATGGCCGGATTTTTGGCCAGCAGACCCAGCCGGTGACGCGGCGCGAGGCCATCGAAGCCTACCTGCCCTACGTGGACGCGCAGTTGGCCGCCGGACAACCGCTCAACCGCATGATGAAACACACCCTGGGCCTGTTTGCCGGCCAGCCCGGCGCCCGCCACTGGAAGCGAACTCTCTCCGAACAGGGCCACAAGCCCGGCGCGGGGCTGGCCGTGGTGCGCGAAGCCCTGGCTGGCGTGCCCGCCAGCGTGCTGGACGCCCGCCCAGAGGTGGGGGAGAGGCAGACAGCGTAAGCCGGTGATTGGGCTGGGCAAGCGGAGAGGTAAAGGTCTGGAAGGCTCGCCCCCATTGCCTTCCCTCCAAACAAGCAAAAGCGGCGGAGTTGATCGCTCCGCCGCTTCTGCCCGCTTTTCCCACTCCCTACACCCCACTCCCCACTTCCCCCTTCACCCCCTGCGCGTGAAGTCCACCTCGCCGGGCAGCCGTTCAATCCAGGCCACCAGCAGGTCAATGCACGCTTTCACGTCGCGCTCGTCCACCATTTCGCTGGGCGAGTGCATGTAGCGGTTGGGAATGCTCACCACGGCGGTGGGCACCCCGGCGCGCACCAGGGTCAGGGCGTCGGCGTCGGTGCCGGAGTAGCGGCCCGAGGCGCTGAGGGAAAAGGGAATGTCGGCTTCGCGGGCGGCGTCGGTCATCTGGCGCAGGATCACCGGGCTCACCATAGGCCCGGCCGTGAGGTTCGCGCCGGAGCCAAAGGGCGCCACGCCGTACTTTTTCTCGCTCACGCCGGGCTGCTTCGTTTCGTGGGTCACGTCCACGGCCACGCCCGCCACCGGGTTCAGGGCGTAGCCGCTGACCTGCGCGCCAAACACGCCAATCTCTTCCTGGCTGGTGCCCACCGCCACCACGCGGTAGGGCAGCGCCTTGTCTTTCAGCGCGCGCAGGGCTTCAAGCACAATAAACGCCCCCACGCGGTTGTCCAGCGCGCGGCCCACCACCTTGTTGCCCACCATCAGCGGCCCCTGCTCAATGACGGCGTAGGTGCCCACCGGCACCTGGGCCTGCACCTCTTCCTTGCTCAGGCCCACGTCAATCCACAGGTCCTCAATCTTGCTGGCCTTGGTGCGCTCCTCAGCCTCCATCACGTGAATGGCTTTCTTGCCCACCACACCGATCAGGTCGCCGCCCGGCGCCAGCACGCGCAGGCGCTGGCCCACCAGCACCTGTGGGTCCCAGCCGCCCACCGGCAGCACGCTCAGAAAGCCTTCCTCGCCCACGTGCGAGACGATCAGGCCAATCTCGTCCAGGTGGCCCATCAGGGCGATGGTGGGGCCGTCCTCGGGGCCCAGTTCGGCGTAGGCGTTGCCGTAATGGTCCTCACGGGTGCGGGCAAAGGCGGCGGCTTCTTGCAGCCACACGTCGGCGGCGCGGCGCTCCAGGCCGCTGGGGGCGGCCACGTCCAGCAGGCGGAACAGAAATTCCCGGTTGATGATGGTCACGCCCGCGAGTCTACGCGCCTGGGCGGGGCCGCCTATACGCCAATATGCTGAGGCCATGACCCCCCCCCAGCCCCCGGAATTGCCCGAAATAGAGGTGCAGGTGGACCCCCAGCACCTGCCCAGCCACAGCACCCCGGAGCGGCAGGTGTTCGCCTACGTGGTGCGCATTGAAAACCGCAGCGACCAGACCTGGAAACTGCTTGCGCGCCACTGGGAGATTGTGGACGCCCGTGGCCGCACGGTGACCGTAGACGGCGAGGGCGTGGTGGGCGAGCAGCCCATCCTGCCGCCGGGGGGCGTGTTCGTCTACGACTCGTTCGTGACGCTGGACGCCGCCCCCGGGCGCATGGGCGGCCACTACCTGATGCAGGGCGCGTGGGGCGAACAGGTGCGCGTGCCCATCGCGCCCTTTCGCCTCGCGGCGCCCGGCGAGACCCTGCTGAATTGAGAGGGCTGAACTGAAACAAAAGCACAATTCCCGCTGCCGGGGCAGAACTCGGTATCATCGGGGCCATGTCGCATCGCCTGTGCCTGCTTCTGATTGACGACAACCCGGCCGATCTGTTGCTGGCGCAAGAAGCGTTTGCCGAACACGCTGACCAGGTGTCGGTGTCCACCTGCCGCGATGGGGAGTCGGCGCTGGCGTACCTGCGCGACCGCACGCACAGCCTGCCCGACGTGGTGATTCTGGACATCAACATGCCCCAGATGAACGGCTTTGAGGTGCTGCGCGCCATCCGCGCCGACCCGGAACTGCGCCATCTGCCGGTGGTGATGCTGACCACCTCAGACAGCAAAAAGGACATTGATCAGGCCTACGATCTCTTTGCCAGCTCATACATGGTCAAGCGGGGCAATTTTGCGGCGTTCGTGGAACAGGTGGACCAGTTCGTGCAGTTCTGGCGCGAATGCCGCTTTAAACAGGACCGCGAGTCGCTCTCCACCCGCTGAGGCCACAGAGGCACGTCGAGAGGGCAGGTGCCTGTCAGGGCCTGCCCTCCGGCCTGTGGCGGCAGCGCCCGGGTCCCTTTTCACTCCTGCCCCCCAAGGTTCAGGAAACGTTAAAGGCACCTGGGCCCCGGACCCGTCAGCATAAACGGCGCTGTGTCCCGTTCCCTGTCTGTTCTGCTGGTCGACGACGCGCCGACAGATCTGCTGTTGGCGCAGGAGGTCTTTGGCGACCATGCCCCTGACGTGCAGCTGCGCACCGCCTGCGGCGCCCAGCTGGCGTTTGCCCTTTTGCGGGACAGTGCGCACCCCCTTCCTGATCTGATTCTGGTGGACGTGAACATGGCCGGCATGGACGGCTTCGAGTTCCTGACCCAGCTGCGCGCCAGCCCGGAACTGGCCCACCTGCCGGTCATCATGCTCTCGGGATCTGAAGCGCAGCACGATGTGGACCGCGCCTACGACTTGCAGGCCACCGCCTTTCTGGTCAAGGCCCTGAGCCTGAGCGACTTTATGGCGCAGGTGGAGCACATCGTGAATTTCTGGCGGGGCTGCCGATTCCGCACAGCGCGCATTCCGGTGGGCTAAAGGCCAGCCGGGCCACGGCGGCCCAAATTCCCGCCGAGAAACCGCAGGCGCCTGCACAGGCGCCTGCGGTTCTCTCAGGATTCAGTGGGCCGTGTGTTCTTCGTGCGTCTTCACGTCCTCGTCCACCGCCTGTGCCGAGAGGGGGCGCCGTCGGTTCAGGTCAAAGGCGTCGCCCGCCGAGAGCACATGCAGGCGCACGTCGTACAGTGACAGGGGCTCGTCGGTGCGGGCCTCGGCAATGTTGGAATGGGTGATGCCCGCGCCGTCGGCCACATAGACGGCGCCGCTGCCAATCACGTGGAAATGGCTCCCTTGCACCACGATGGCGGTGTCCTCGTCAATGCCGATCCCCAGCACGCGCGGGTTCTGGGCCACCGCGCCCAGCAGGCGGCCCATGCGCCCGCGCTCGGCGAAGTGCTGGTCAATAATCACGCCGCGCACCAGACCCAGACCCGGCGCCATCTGCAGGTCGCCTATGCGGTAGGACTCGCGGCTGGGGCCCTTGACCAGCATCGTCTCGCACATCACCGAGGCCCCCGCCGAGGTGCCCGCCACCACGCCGCCCCGCTCGTACACCTCGCGGATGCGGGCTTCCAGCGGCGTGTCGCCAATCTGGCTGGTAATGCGCAGCTGGTCGCCCCCCGAGAAAAAGACCCCCCGGGCACCGTCGAACAGCGCCAGCTTCTCGGGCTGCGAGGCCTCGGGGCGCTCCTCCACGTACAGCTCGGTCAGTTCGCCCACGCTCAGGCCTTCAAAGCCCTGCTGGTAGCTCTCGAAATAGCCTTCGGGTTTGTGCGAGGCCACGGTGGCGATCACCAGCCGCCCGCCGTCCACGTGCCGGGCCACCTCCTTCAGAATCTCGCGCCCGCGCTCTTTGTCCTCGTGCCCACCGATGATGATGAGGGTGCCGCGCCCCGGGCGCGCGCCCCGCTCCTGGTGGTCTCTGTCCTGGGTGTGTCGTTCCTGGTCTTTAGCCACCTTGATGCTCCTCGGTTTTCTGCAGGTAAACGTGCGGGCGGTTCAGGCCCTCGTGGTGGTAAGCCACCGGCATGTGGGGACTGTTGTGCCACCAGCCCACCTGGCCGCCGGGGGTCAGGGCAATGCCGCCGGCCGTGCCGCCCACGCGGGTGCGCATGGCCTCCAGCACCTCGCGCAGGGCGCCTTCGGGGGCCTGCTGCGGCAGGCGGTGCATGAACCGGGCGGCCACCATCATGCGGGCAATGCTCTCGCCCTCGCCGGTCAGGGCCACCGCGCCCACCGCATCATCGGCGTAAAAGCCGCAGCCCGGCTGGGGCGAGTCGCCCACGCGCCCTACCCGCTGCCCGCTCAGGCCGCCCGTGGACACCCCGGCCACAAGGTGCCCCTGCCCGTCCAGCGCCACGCAGCCCACCGTGTCATGCGATTCAAAGGCGGCGCGCTGTTCGGGGGCGATCATGTCGTCCGGGTCACACAGCTCGGCGCCGCGTTCCGTGGCAAAGCGGTGGGCGCCGGGGCCGATCAGCAAGATCTCCGACTCGCGCAGCAGGGCGCGCGCCACGCTCACCGGGTGGCGCACCCCGGGCAGGCCCGCGACCGCGCCCACCTCCAGCGTCTGGCCGTCCATCAGCGCCGCGTCCATCTCCACCTTGCCGTCAGCATTCAGGGCCGAGCCGTAGCCCGCGTTGAAGGTGGGGTCGTCTTCCAGCACGCGGATGGCCGCCTCCACGGCGTCCACAGCGCGGCCACCCGCCTGCAGAATCTGGTGGCCAGCGTTCAGCGCGGCCAGCACCCCGGCGCGGCTGGCGGCCTGCTTTTCCGGGGGCACCTCAGTGGCCCCCCCGTGAACGATGATGGCCCAGCGGCCCTGTTCCTCCGCTCCCTGTCCTTCAGTCATGCGAAGCCCCCTGGCCCTGGCTGGCCGGCTGCGGCAGGGCGCCGCGCGGAATGTGCGAGCTGTCAAAGTCCAGAATCTGCTGCCACGTGTCTTCCACCTCGGTGGCCAGCAGAATCACCAAGTCCCCTGGCTGGGCCAGCCGCAGGGCGTGGGCCACTGATTCGGCCTCATTCAGGATGGTGGTCAGGCGCTCTGGCTCGGCCCCAGCGCGGCGCGCACCCTGTTCGACCAGTGCCGCGCCCTCGCCCATCCGGCGGCCCCGGCGCAGCTCGTCCTCGCGGATGATCAGGTGGTCAAAAGCTTTGGCGGCAATTTCGCCCATGCGCACGATGTCCTCGTCGCGGCGGTCGCCGGCCACGCCCATCACGCCGATCACGCGGCCCTTGGGTGGGCGCAGGTGCGAAACCAGTTCGCGCAGGTATTCCAGGCCAGACGGATTGTGCGCGTAGTCCAGCAGCACCCGGAAGGGGTGGCCGTCGTACAGGTTCAGGCGGCCGGGGCTCTGTTCAAAGGAGGTGGAGAACGACCCCAGGGCCGAGCGGATCACGCTCAACTCCACGTTCTGCGCTGCGGCAATGGCCGCCGCCGCCAGGGCGTTTTGCACGTTCACCTGCGCGTAGCCCCCCAGCGTGGCCGGAATGTCACGCGCGCGCATGATGGGCCGGCGCTGCCCGCCTTCGTACAGCACGATCTCGTCCCCCAGCACCGTGGGTTCGCGCACCACCGCCGTACCGCCCCCCGCGATGTGCGCCTGCAGCTCCCGGGAGCAGGCGTTGCCGCCGTTCATGGAAAACAGCGTGATCTGGCCGCCCGCCTTGCGCCGCATGCGCAGGGTCAGGGGATCGTCGGCGTTCAGGACACTGGTGCCGTGGTCCGTGACCACCTCCACCACCAGCGACTTGACCCAGGCGAGGTCTTCAATGGTCTCAATGCCCTTCAGGCCCAGGTGGTCGGGCTGAATATTCAGCACCGCGCCCACGTCGCAGCGGTCAAAGCCCAGGCCCTCGCGCAGAATGCCGCCCCGGGCGGTTTCCAGCACCGCGACTTCCACGTTGGGGTCACTCAGGACCACTTTGGCGCTCTTGGGGCCGGTGGTGTCGCCGCTGACGATCTGCTCGCCGTCAATGTAGATGCCGTTGGAGGTGGTCAGGCCCACCACGCGCCCGGCGTGGCGCAGGATGTGGGCCACCATGCGCGAGGTGGTGCTTTTGCCGTTGGTGCCGGTGATCGAGATGATCGGCATGCGGCAGGGGGTATCCCTGGGAAAGAGCATGCTGAGCACCGGGGCCGCCACGTTGCGCGGCGTGCCTTCTGAAGGCTGCAGGTGCATGCGGAAGCCGGGCGCGGCGTTCACCTCCACGATGCCGCCGCCCGTGGCATGCACCGACTTCGAGATGTCCGGGCTGATCAGGTCAATGCCCGCCACATCCAGCCCGATCACCTGCGCGGCCCGGCGGGCAATGGTCACGTTTTCCGGGTGGGCCACGTCGGTGCGGTCCACGGCGGTGCCGCCTGTGGACAGGTTGGCGGTGTCGCGCAGGTACACCACCTCGCCGGCGGCGGGCACGGTGTCCGGGGTGCGGCCACCGCGCGCCAGCAGGGTGCGCACGTGCCCGTCAATCTTGATGCGGGTCATCACGTTCTCGTGGCCGTCGCCGCGCCGGGGGTCCTTGTTGACCTCTTCAACCAGTTCGGTGATGGTGCGCTGGCCGTCTCCGATGACATGGGCGGGCACGCGCTCGGCCACGGCAATCACCTGCCCGTTCACCACCAGCACGCGGTGGTCGTTGCCGGTGTAGTACTGCTCCACCACCACCTGCCGGCTGTGCTGGCGCGCTTCTTCAAAGCCCTGGCGCACCTGTTCGTCGCTGCTCAGGTTCAGCGAGACCCCCCGGCCGTGGTTGCCGTCCAGCGGCTTGGTCACCACCGGCCCGCGCAGGCGCCGGGCGGCGGCCACGGCGTCTTCGGCCGTCTGCACCACCACGCCCTGCGGCACCGGCAGGCCCGCGCGGTCCAGCAGGCGCTTGGTGAGGTCCTTGTCGCTGGCGGTGCTGGTGGCAATGTGCGGCGTCTTGCTGGTGATGCTGGCGCGCACCTGCTGCTGGTATTTGCCGTAGCCCAGCTGCACGAGGCTCTGGTCGTCCAGCCGCAGAAACGGAATGCCCCGGCGCTCGGCCTCGCTCACCAGCGACTGGGTGGTGGGCCCCAGGGCAAACTTGCGCACCAGTCGCCGCAGTTCGCCCAGTTCGGTCTGAAAATCAAAGGAGGAGTCCAGGTCCAGGCGCGCGGCTTCTTCCGGCAGGAGCCGTGCCAGTCCCTGTATACCCTGCAGTTCTGGCGGCAGGAGGCTCTGCACCAGCCGCAGCGCCATTACGCCCGCCAGCAGGCCCACGCGCTCCTCTTTGTACGAATACAGCACGTTGTACACGCCGGGCTGACCCTTCACGGAGCGGGTCTTGCCGTAGGTGACGCGGGTGCCAGCCAGGGTCTGCAGGTCCAGCGCCACGTGTTCAGCCACATGCCCCAGCCAGGTGCCGTCCCGCAGCCGCCGGATGAAGCCCCCGGGTTCGCGGTAGCAGCAGCCGTGGGCCTGCAGCGAAGGCAGAAGGGCCACCAGACGGTCGGTGAAGCCCGGCAGCGTGTTGGAGGGGAACTGCTCCAGCGCGCCCAGGTCCAGCTGAAAGCGAATCATGGGTTCGTAGCCGTAGATGTTCGGGCCACGGTAAATCTGTTTTTCCAGCACGCGCATGGGCGCAGCGGCGGCAGGCGAGCCCACTGGCCCGCCTGCTTTAGGGTCTGGATTGGTCATGGGCGGTCTCCTTGGGCGTCGCCACGTCATCGTGGCTGCTTTGGAGGCTAGAGCCCGCCTGCCCGCGTTCATTTCTCATTCCTCTGTTGGGCACTTCAGCCAGCTTCAGCGCGCTCAGAGAGGGACCTAAAGGCGCCTTTAAGTTTGGCGTCAGCTTCAGGGGACACTGGGTTGCCCTCTCCATCTCTTCTCAGCTTTGGAGGCAGACCGGCTTTTCATACCAACGACGAACCCCCGGCTGAAAACCGGGGGTGACTTCGTCTGGTGTGGTGGGCGGTATAGGATTTGAACCTACGACCCCTCGCGTGTGAAGCGAGTGCTCTACCGCTGAGCTAACCGCCCTGATGCTTGTGGTGGGCCCTGCCGGATTTGAACCGGCAACCAATCGGTTATGAGCCGACTGCTCTGACCGTTGAGCTAAGAGCCCGTGGGCACGCCGCTGGTGGCAGAGCCGCCTTCAAGGCGAGGGGAAGTGTAGCAGCGCCCTTTGCCGGTTGTCAAACGTGGGGCCCGGGGGGGCGGGCCCTCGGGTACAGTGCGGGACATGCGTGCAGTGCATGTGGCCTCGGAAGTCTTTCCGTTCTCGCGCTCGGGCGGCCTGGGGGACGTGCTGGGGGCGCTCCCGGCCGTGCAGGCCCGGCACGGTGCCAGCGTCACCGTGGTGTCGCCCTGGTACGCTGATATTCGCCAGGACGTGCGGGAAGTGTGGCGCGGCGAGCTCTCGGCGCCCGGGTACCCGGCGCTGGGCGAGGTGCGTCTGGGGGAAACCGAGGCCCACGGCGTACGCCACCTGTTTGTGGGCCTGCCGGTCTTTGACCGCCCCGGGCTGTACCACCCCGACGACGTGTGGCGCTACTGCCAGTTTGGCCGCGCCGTGGGCCCCGCGCTGGAGGTGCTGGGGGCGGTGCCCGAGGTGCTGCACGGCCACGACTGGCAGGCCGGGCTGGCGGTGGCCTGGGCGCGGCTGCGCGGCATTCCTGGCGTGTTCAGCATTCACAACCTGCAGTACCAGGGCCGCTGGAACCTGCACGAGGCGGCCGGCTGGACCGGGCTGCCGCCTCAGGCCTTTACCGCTGAAACCCTGGAGTTTTACGGCGACGTGAGCCTGATGAAAGCCGGGCTGGTGTTTGCCTCGCAGGTCACCACCGTCAGCCCCACCTACGCCCGCGAGATCCTGACCCCCGAGTACGGCGAGGGTCTGCAGGGCCTGCTGCATCGCCTGGCCGGGGAAGGGCGCCTGAGCGGCATCCTCAACGGCCTGGACCAGGAGCGTTGGGACCCGCGCACCGACCCCGACATTCGCCCCTACCGCGACCTGCGTGGCAAGGTGGCGGCGGGCCGGGCCCTGCGCGCCGAGTTCGGCCTGGACAGCGCCCCGGTGCTGGGCGTGGTCAGCCGGCTTGCCGAGCAAAAGGGCATGGACCTGCTGCTGGCGGCGCTGCCCGAACTGGTGCAGGACTGGAACGTGGTGGTGCTGGGCGGCGGTGATCCCCGCCTGGAAGCGGGGCTGCAGGAGTGGGCCGGGCACGCGCGCGTGGCCTACGCGGCCGGCATGAACGAGCCGCTGGCCCACCGCATCTACGCGGGCGCCGACGCTTTTGCCATGCCCAGCCGCTTCGAGCCCTGCGGCCTGTCGCAGATGATCGCCATGCGCTACGGCACCCTGCCGGTGGTGCGCGAAACTGGCGGGCTGGTGGACACGGTGCCCCCCAATGTGGGCTTCCGCTTTGGCCCCGCCACCCCCGAGGCCTTCCTGGCCGCCTGCCGCGAGGCGCGCGCCGCCTGCGAGGACCGCATGGACTGGCGCGCGCGCGTCAAGCGGGCCATGGCCCTGGACTTCAGCTGGGACGGCCCGGCGGGCGCCTACCTGGGGCTGTACGAGGCGGTGCGCGCCGCGCCCCTGACCCCTGTGGCGGGGCTGGCGTGACCGGGTCAGAGGTTCAGGGGGACGGGGTGCAACTGGGCGACCTGCAGGTCGAAGCGGTGGCCCCGCAGGCGCTGACGCCCGCCCTGGCTGCCCTGTACGACACGGGCCCGGAGGACGTCGCCTGGATGGCCGAGACCTGCGAGGCCGCGTGGCTGGTTTCGGAAGTGCAACTGGTGACCGGGCAGGCGCGCGAGGTGGTCGTGGGCGCTGCTGGGGCCCGGCCCAGCCCGGCCCACGGCGCAGAATTGCTGGGCGGGGTCTTTGCGGGTCCGCGCCGCGCCGAGGTCACTGGGCTGCTGGCCAGCGCCGCCCGGCAGGCCCTGGGTCGGGTGTACGCCTTTGCCGACGGCAGCCTCTTTGCCCCCGAGCTGCTGCTGCAGGCCGGCTGGCGCGAGGCAGGCGCCTACCGCCGCCTGGAGGGCCGCGTGCCTTACCGGGTTGCCGCGCCGCCACCCGGAGTGGAGCTGGTGTCGCTGGCCGACGCGGCCCCGCAGGCCCGCCTGCAGGCCCTGCAAAGTTTCGAGGACCGCATCGGGCACCATGCGGTGACCCCCGAAGCCGCCCAGGCCGGTGCCGGCGGCTTCGACCCCGCGCTGAGCGTGGTGGCCCTGGACGCCGAGGGGCAGGGGATCGGCGTGTGCCGGGCGGCGCTGGAGGACGTGGACGGTGCCCGCGTGGCCCGCCTGGACGCCCCGGGGGTGCAGCCCCTGTGGCGCCACACCCCCCTGCGCGCCGCCCTACTGGCCGAGGTCTGCGCGCGGCTGCGTGCCCAGGGCGCCACCCACCTGAGCATGGATTCCTGGGGCGACACCCCCGAGGAACTCGCCCACGACCTGGGCTGGGGCCTGCATGTGACCGACGAGACGCCCATCCTGGCCTCGGCGGAGGGCGCGCCAGGGGAGGGCGGCGCGGTAGCATCCGGGGCGTGAATCTGGCCGTTGTGCTCGTGTCTCCCAAAACCCCTGGCAATATCGGCGCGGCGGCGCGCGCGATGCTGAATATGGGCGCGCGCGACCTGCGGCTGGTCGCCCCGCGCTGCGACCACCTGGACTCCGGGGCGGTGGCGATGGCGGTCCATGCCGCCGACCTGCTGCGCGGGGCCCGCGTGTACCCCACCCTGCGCGAGGCCCTGGCTGACCGCGACCTGAGTGTGGGCACCACCGCCCGCCTGCGCGCCGACCTGCCCCCGCCCCAGCACCCCGCCTACGTGCGCCCGCTGGTGCGCGCCGCCGCCGCGCCCGCCCTGGTGTTTGGCCCCGAGGAAACCGGCCTGATCAACAGTGACCTGGAGCAGTGCCAGGTGGCGGTGCGGGTGCCCACCGGGGATTACGCCAGCCTGAACCTCGCGCAGGCGGTTCTGCTGGTGTGCTACGAGTTCCTGCAGGGCCAGGACGAACTGCCCGAGCGCACCCGCAAGACCGCCACCCGCGAAGAGATGGAAGCCATGTACGGCCACCTGCACGACACCATGCGTTTGATCGGCTATACCGACGCGGTGCGTGCCCGCCATACCCTGCGCCTGTGGCGGGCCATGCTGGACCGCGCCCTGATGACCAGCGCCGAAAGCCGCCTGTTCCGGGGCCTGCTGCGGCAGGTGGCCTGGAAGGTGGAGGACGCCGCGCGCCGGGGCACCGCCGAGCCGCGTCCGGCGCATGGTGCGGCTGGCAGCGAGACGGGAGACGACCAGACCCCATGAGCGCCCCCACCGGGCCCGCCGAGGACACGCCCGCCCTCCCCGTGCCGCTGGACCCGGACCGCGTCCACCCGGAAGAGCGCGGCTTCCGCCTCTCGGACCGGGTGCGGGTGGTGCGCAATGTGCTGCCGCCGCTGATCGTGCTGGTGGTGGGTGTGGTGGAGTTCCTGATTTCGCGTCTGCCCGTGCCCCGGCAGGAACTGTGGGCGCACCTGCTCTTTTACGGGCTGGTGGGGCCGGCCGTGACCTACTTCAGCGTGGAGTGGATTGCCCAGGGCACCCGCGCCCGCGAGCGCGCCGAGCGTGAATTGCGGGACCTGTACGGCCAGCTGCACGCCAGCCACGCCCAGCTGGGCGCGGTGCAGGCCCTCATGCGCGACCTGACCGACGCCCCCGACATGGGCGCGGTGCTGGAGGTGGCCGCCCGGGGCGCCCTGCGGGTGACGGGGGCCGTCCACGCCACCCTGACGGTCCCGGGTGGCCTGAGTGCCTCGGCGGGCAGTGGAGCTGTGGGCGGGGCCGCGCCCACCCCCGCCGCGTACACCCTGAAGGTGCCCGTGCCCGGCGGTGGCGCTCTGGCCCTGGGGTTTGCCCAGCCGCCGGCCGAAGCCACCGAGGCCCTAGCCCAGGCCCTGGCCGCCGAGGTGGCGCGCGGCGTGGAAGCGGTGCGCCAGCGCACCCTGGACCTGATGACGCTGTACTCGGTGGACCAGAGCATCCGCGCCGAGCGCAACATGCGCCGCCTGCTCTCGCGCGTGACCCGCACGATGGCCGAGCGCGCCGGTGCCGAGGCCCGCGCGGTCTTTCTCAGCGACCAGGACGGCGTGCTGCGCCTGGAATATGCCCAGGACCGCCAGGGTGAGAAGCCCGGTGGCCTGCCCGCCCCGCCCTTTGCGCAGCAGGTGGCGCAAGCGGGCGCGCCCCTCACCGCCGCCGATGAGGGCGCCGCTGGGGTCTTTCCGGGCGCGCGCAGCGTGCTGGGCATTCCCATGCGCGATGAAGAAGGGCTGGTGGGCGTGATCGTGCTGGGCGACGCCCGGGACCGCGCCTTTGATGACGCCCGGGTGTCGCTGCTGGCCCTGATGGCGGGGCAGGCCACCCTGGCGGTGCGCAATGCCCGCGCCTACCTCTATTCCGAGGAACTGGCGATCAGCGACGAGCGCGCCCGTATTGCGCGCGAGATTCACGACGGGGTGGCGCAGTCGCTGGCCTTTGCCGCCCTGAAGCTGGACATAGTGGCCCGGCAACTGCACGCCGACCCCGCCAAGGCCGAGGCCGAGGTGCGCGCCGCCACCCAGCTGCTGCGCGAGCAGATCCGCGAGGTGCGCCGCTCGATTTTTGCCCTGCGTCCCATTGACCTGGAACGCTACGGCCTGCTGGAAACCGTGCGGCGCTACGTGCTGGATTTCGGTGAGCAGAACAACATCCGCGCCCAGCTGAACATCAGCGGCGACGTGCAACTCTCGCCCGGCGACGAGGCCGTGGTGTTCCGCATCCTGCAAGAAAGCCTGAACAACGTCGCCAAGCATGCCCGCGCCCAGGAGGTCAAGGTGACCCTGCACGGCGGCGAACGCGTGACCCTGCGGGTGCAGGACGACGGCGCCGGCTTTGATCCGGCCACCATCACCGGGCGGGTGAGCAGCGCGGGCGGCCTGGGCCTGTTGCAGATGCGCGAGCGGGTAGAGGCGCGCGGCGGCACCTACCGCGTGCTCTCCAGCCCCGGTCACGGCACCCTGGTGGAAGCCGAACTGCCCCAGGGCTGAGCCGGACGGCTAGACCATTCAGACGAGAAGTGGACCCTCCTCGCCTCTTGGGTCTATTTCCTGAACCTCCGCTGCTGTTCTTCCTCAGCTCTGCCGCGCTGCAAGGTCGTCTGGTCGGCAACATTCCAGCATGGGTGACTGAATTTTTTGGAGTTCAGAGGCGACGCGCCGCTGCGTGGGCGGCTGGCTCCCGTATGCTGGGGGGCAGATGAGCGCCGTGATTCACCTGCAAGCCCTGGGACTGACCGAGTACGAGGCCCGGGCGTACACCGCCCTGCTGGCCCTGGGCCGCGCGGTCCCGGCCCGGGTGGCCCGGCAGGCCGGCATTCCCCGGCCCAAGATCTACGAAACCCTGGAACGCCTCGAGGGCCGGGGGCTGGCCGCCAAGGTGGGTCAGAACCCCCTGGAATACGCGCCTCTGAGTGCCCGCGAATACCTGGCCCGCGCCCGGCGCGCCTTTGATGACCGCCTGGGTGCCCTGGACCGCGACCTCTCGCGCTTGACCCCCGACCCTGCCCCCGAGGCCGTGTACCACCTGTACGGCGAGGCCGCCATTCGCAGCCTGTGCGAAGATCTGACCTTGAATGCCCGCCGCAGTCTGTATATGGCCGGCGAACCCGCCCTGGCCGAGCGCTTGGAGCGCCTGACCCCCCGGGGTGTGGCCCTGCACCGCGCGGGGCTGGCGAACCTGCCCAGCATTGCCGCGCCGGGCCAGCGCGCCTTCCTGCTGGCGCGCGACGGCGAGGCCGCCCTGATCGCCCACTTTATTGAAGAGGGCGGCAGTGGCGAGGCCCACGGGGTGCACACCCACAACCCTGTCATCATTCATCTGATCGAAGGCTACGTGCAGCTCAGCGCGCAGCACGCTGCCCCCGCCAGCGCGCCGCAGAGTTGACAGCCCTGGGGGCCGCTGTTAATCTATCTGAGCCCGCTAAAAAGGCGAGCAAAAAACGGGGCTGTGGCGCAGTTGGGAGCGCGTCTGAATGGCATTCAGAAGGTCAGGGGTTCGAATCCCCTCAGCTCCACCAGAAGTGGCCCCGCCAGCTTGGCGGGGTTTTTCAAGGCGATGTAGCTCAGCTGGTTAGAGCGAACGACTCATAATCGTTAGGTCCGCGGTTCAAGTCCGCGCATCGCCACCAAGAAAACCTCGCTCTATGCGGGGTTTTTCCGTTTGTTCTCTATGCGGTAGGCCGTATAAGAAGGGTCGCGGCGCACTTTCTCAGTTCAGGACTGCCGCCTGGGGCTCGGGGGGGGAAGGCAGAGCGTAGAGGCTGGTGGCATCGTAGGCATGGGCGCGGCGATGTTCAGCGAACAGGTGGGAATAAATTTTGAGGGTCATGGACGGGTCTTTGTGCCCCAGAATCCCAGCCACATGCACCACGTCGAGACCTGCCCGAATCATCGCGCTCGCAGCGGTATGGCGCATCCCGTGAACCTTGATGCGGGGCACACCTGCTTTCCGGATCAGACCATTGAAGGCGCGTCTGACGTTCTCGTGGTTGGTGTAGCTCCCCAGCAGGGTAGGGAAGACCAGACCGTTGTCCACGTAGGCTTCGTCCTGTGCCATGCGCTCCTCGTCCTGTCGGATCCTGTGAAGGCGCAGGACGGTCATGGTGGTGTCGGTGATGGAGAGCGTGCGCGCTGATCCCCACTTGGGAGGCCCAAGGCCGTTCATCGGATCGTAGGAGCGCATAATCTTGATCTCGGCTCGGCTGCAGTCCACGTCTGACCAGCGCAAGGCCATCAGTTCGCCAATGCGGAAGCCATAGCTCAGCTTCAAGTAGAACAGCGGGTAGAGCCGATGATTCTGTACTTCGCTGAGGAACGTCATCACCTCCGATGGCTCCCAGACCGCCCGAACGTCAGGTTGAACATCCTCGTCCCCTGTCATCGCCGTCGCCTTGAACGGCGTGACATGCTCGGCCACGTTCTTGACGACCCAGTTGTTGCCTTGGGCGAACTTGAGAATTCGTCGTAGCTGGTTCAGGGCACGGTTCCCCTCCTGCGGCGAGGACTTCCTAGGCGCACCGAGCTTGCGCTTCCCATTCACCACGACCTCCGTACGGGGAGCGTCGGTGGCGTAGGTGGTCGCCAGTGCCGTGATGGCCTTCTGCACTTGCTCCCTCGTTAACGAGGTCACTTCGACGTTGGGGAGTACAGCCCGCAACTTCTCGTTCACACGGGTGTAATCGACCAGCGTGCGGGGGCAGAGACGACCCTTTGCATGTTCGGCGTGCTGATGATCAAGGTAGGCAGTCAGGACCTCGTGAACGCGCCGTCTCCGGGTGTCCGCCAGTGCCCCCCGCTTGGAATCCACGGTCATCTCTGCCAGCCAAGTTTCGGCAGCCCGCCTCGTTGGGAACGCTTTGCTTGGGCGGTCCTGCTTTCCATCCGGTCGAAGTCCGAGGTAGATGCTGGCCTTGTAAGTCTTGCCGCTCTTTCCTTCGCGCTCTTCAATTCTGCCAGTACCGTACGCCCTCTTCCTTGTTCTCTTCTCTGACACTTGATTCCTCCTTTGGTTTACACGAAGTTGTGACTATGTCAAGTTTACACGGATGTCTAAATCAGTCAAAGTGTTCGGCCTTAGTAGTCTTGCCTCTAACTCGAATATACAGTATGGAACATGAAATCGCAGGATCATTCAAACATGCAGGCCAATCGTTTGTTCGCGATACGCGACGCATCAAGGATTATTGGTATCGGTTACAACACACTGCTGGGTGCGGCGAGCAGCGGACAACTCCGGACCGTTCAAATCGGATCGTATAAACGAGTTTCGATCATGGCGCTCAATGAATTCGTTGAGGAGCTGGAGTCGGGCCGTCTGATTCTCAAACCCGCCTGACCTTGATATCGAACACGAGACCACCATGTATGGCTCTGGAGCGGTGGATTGAGGAACAACTCGCTGCCTGAACAGACTGACTTGCCGAGTGCTCCTATGCGATGTCGCATAGGAGCACTCGGCAGTTGCCATAGCGTTGTTTCAATCTCCGGGCTGTCCTCGACATCGTGTGCTCAGTCCGAAGACCCTGCTGCCGGCCATGGCCATCGAGGCCGACGGCCCACAGCACGACGACGAGACATGCGGAACCTGTTCGAGCAGGCGCTGACCCAGTAGGCGCGCCAGCTCTCGGGGGCGCTGAGTGAGCTGACAGAGGCAGCGGTGGCCACAGTGGGGGTGGAAGCCTGAGGTTCCCGGGATGCGCATTTGCGCCGGGGCGACACAGTGGCCCCCGTAGACTGGGGCTCAGTGAACCTCCCCTCCCCCAGCAGGTGCCACGCATGATGACCTACGAGGGCCTCCCGTTTGATCCGGAAGGCCACACTCTCACCCTGAGCGAAATCGAGCAGCGCCTCTGGGGTGCGGCCACTGGCAGCGACGATGGAGTGAGCATGGGGAATCCTGATTTAAACGTCCATGTCCGGTCCGACCGAGCGTGCAGCTATCTGCGGGGACGCCCCTGATGGCGTATTACTTCCGGACCCACGCTGGATATCTCAGTCTGTTTGGCCATCTAGAAGGCCGGTCCCTGCGCAATAACCAGATCGGGGCCATCACCGCCGTCACCAGCCACTTCAGCCTGAGTGGCGAGCCAGCTCTGGTGGCCATGCCCACGGGCTCAGGCAAGAGCGCCGTGCTCATGGCCCTCGCCTTTGCCCTGCGGCCCATAAGGGTCCTGGTTGTCACCCCCAGCGTGATCGTGCGTGAACAGCTGGCAGAGGGCTTTGGCTCCCTCGCCATCCTCAGAGGCACGGGCGCCCTCTCTCAAGACTGCCCGCTTCCGGCGGTCCATGAGGTCACCGGCTATCTGGAAACGGAGGCCGATTGGGCGGCTCTCGAGAAGTTCGATGTCGTGGTGGCGTCGCCGCCGTCGGTTAGCCCCAGAGAGGGCAAGGTGGCCAGACCACCGGAGGGGCTGTTCGACTTGATCCTGGTGGATGAGGCCCACCACGAGCAGGCCCCCACCTGGCAGACCCTGCTCGAGTGCTTTCCCGGGGCCAGGCGGGTGCTGTGCAGCGCCACGCCGTTCCGGAATGATCGGCAGGCGCTGGGCGCCCGCATCGTCTACCACTACCCGCTGGAACAGGCCCAGAAGGACGGCATCTTCGGGCAGATCACTTTCGTCCCCGTCCAGCCGGGACCGAACGAGGACGCCGACGTCGTCATCGCTCAGAAAGCTCAGGCCCTTCTAAACGAGGACAAGAAGGCAGGTCTGGATCACCGGATCATGGTCCGCACGTCCGGCAAGGCCCGCGCCGCAGCCCTGAGAAAGGTCTACGCCGAGCACACCACTCTGCGGTTGCAGGAGATCCACAGCGGACTGACCGTCAAGAACATCAAGAAGCGTATCCAAGCCCTACGGGATGGGGAGTTGGACGGGGTCATCTGCGTCGACATGATGGGCGAAGGCTTCGACTTCCCCAACCTCAAGATCGCGGCGATTCACGCCCCTCACAAGTCGCTGCCCGTCACCCTGCAGTTCATCGGGCGCTTCGCTCGCACTGGGGCTACTGGCGCGCCTCTTGGTGACGCCCGGTTCATCGCAGAAGAACACCGGATCCAACACGACGAATTCAGACTGTTCACAAGTGATCCGGACGACCCCGACTGGCGAGAGATCATCGCCAACCTGACCGACCGCCGGGTCCAGCGGGAGGTCGAGAAGCAGGAGTTCCTCGACACTTTTGAGCAGACGACGACCCCACCCGACCGGGTAAAAGCCGCGCGGGCGCTGAGTCTGGGTCGGTTGAAACCCTTCCATCACGTCCAGGTGTATCAGCTGCCCCAGGAGTCCAACTTTGATCTGTACGGCAAGCCGTCCCTGCTGCCGGTGATCTACGCCGAGGTGAGCGCGGACCTCAAGGTGGCCGTGCTGGTTTGGGATGAGGTAAAGACGCCTCGCTGGCTCAAAGCCCCCCTCCTTTGCGACACCCGGCACCACTTGGCGGTCGTGTATTTCGACGAGGAACGGCGACTACTGTTTTTGTCCTCAAGCCAGAAGGAAACTGACATCTACGAAGCCCTGCTGGCGGGTTTCGCGCCGGACGGGGCCTACGAGGTCCATGCGCCGCAACTCCGGCGCGTGATGACTGGGTGGAAGGCTCCAGAGATCTACAGCGTTGGGATGCGCAACCGGCAGGCGGCGATCGGACAGGAGTCCTACCGCATCCTCGCGGGAGGAGCCGCCCACTTCGCCGTCTCTCCCCGCGACGGCCGGCGATTCACCCGGGGACATGCCTACGGCGCTGATGTGCTGGAAACCGGCAAGAAGACCTTGGGCATCAGCAGCAGCTATGCCAAGATCTGGAGCCTCCAATACGGCGAACTCGACACCTTCATCGCCTGGTGTCGGGAGCTCGCTGCCAAGCTCGGAGACTCGGCAGCCGACGCCCAGCCAGCGCCACTCGACTTGCTGGACGGGGGGACCGTGATCACCGTCTTGCCCGACCCGTCGGTCCACATGCCGATGCTGGCGGACTGGCCGCACGATATATACCACCACAGCAATGGCGAGCTGGAGCTCACCCTGCAGGCCCCTGGGCAGGCCCCCATCAGCCTGCATCCGTCCGAGCTCGAGTTGCGGGTCCGGCCAGAACAGAGCACGGTGGACGCGCTGCGCTTCGACATCATCCATGGCGACCACGCCATCGCCTGTCAGTTGGAGCTGACGCCCCAACCCAGGCACTCTGTCCTGCCCGGGCAGAGCGTCACCATCGAGCGGCGACATCACAACAGACCCAGCACCGGGCTGGGGCTCCTGCTCGACAGCTTTGCCCCGTCCTTCTGGTATGACGACCTCTCCCATCTGACACGGAACATCGCCTTCAAGAAGCTGGAGTTTGAGCCCAAGGTACCTGACAACGTGGTTAAATCCCTCGACTGGACGGCAGCTGGAGTCGATATCACAGCAGAGGTCACGTGCGAGACCCCTGGACTGATCTCCATCCAGAACTACCTGGAAGAACAGCTGCGGGGCAAACACCAGATCGTGTTCTTCGACCATGACAATGGCGAGGCCGCCGATTACATCACCCTCGATCTGGTTGAGGATGAACACAATCCCGTGCGGATCGGGCTGTATCACTGCAAGGGAACCAAGCCGCCCAGAGGCGGAGGTCCTGCTGCTCCTGGCAACCGGGTCGAAGACCTGTATGAGGTGCTCGGTCAAGCCGTGAAGTGCATGCGCTTCCGCGACCGCCGGCTCCTCCTGAAACACATGCTTCACCGCGAGAAAAAACGCCCATCGAAGGGCAGAGCCAGTCGGTTCGTCACGGGCGACCAGGCAGAGTTACAGCGCATCCTGACCATGCCGGGTCATCTAGTCCTCCCCATCACGGTCTGGGTGGTCCAACCGGGGCTGGATTACGAGAGGGCTAGGAAGGATCCGGACCCCAAGACCCGGACCCTGTTCGACAACGTGCTGCATTTCGTGCTCGAGCAGGGCAGCCTGTTCAAGGTCATGTGCTCGTGAGGCACTGGCGGGTTCGGGCGGCTATCCCGCCTCCACCCAGGCTCCTCGCAGGCGACGCGCCAGAGTGGTCGGGAACTGACTGGCAAGCCTGCGGCGAAAGCCTTAAGAAGCTGTCCTCCTGTCCTTGAGAGCAGTCTGTTGGTCGCCAGGATATGACCAATACCGCTGCGGAGTTTTTTAGGTCGCCATCGTTTCATCTCAGTGGGATTCCCAGCGTGTGCATCGGTATTCACTAGCACTTCCCTATCTTGTCTGGGTGGGATCATAGGCCCCTGCCCCTCGTGTTGGTCGCGATAGATATATCTACAGGGCTTAACCTAATTGTGTCGGGTGTCGCTATTGATTCCACTTCCCCTCAACCAGGTAGGAAAACGACGGGTGCACCTCCTGACCAACTGGTCGTGAAGTGTTCGGCCTTAGTTGGTGATTCGAGGACATCGCCTTAGCCTGAATGGCGAAGCGCCCTAGGGCGCCACAACCTGCATCTCATCGTCAAGGCCCAGCCCCTCACCGGGTGGGCCGGACGGTGTCGGTGTATCTGGAGGACTCCATGAAGCTCATGCGCCCGCATCACGTCACCCCAGACCTCAGAGAGGTCATTGCCGCCCACCACCCCGAAGTCTTTGACATGCCCGCGTACACGCACCTCGCCCAGCACCTCCTCTTCGGGCGCCCCGGTACGGGGGAGGAGGAAAAGGGCCACATCGTCACCTCCACGGAGATGTTCAACGTGATCCTGGAGGGGACGGGATGGAAGAGATACAGCAAACTCCAGTTCCTCGACCGCTTTGAGCAGGCGACAGGGATCGGAATCCACGTCCGCGAGCACCGATATGTAGATGGGATGGCCCGCGCCATCCACGCGGACTTCCACCCGGAGGTGATCGCCATGTTCAAACAGGAACTCCGGGCCAGAGGTCGTGACGACCGCGTCTTCTTCGACACCGGCGTCAAGGTCACTGACCATAACCGTCTCCTCGCCTTCCGGCACGCCGAGACGGCCCAGCGTGATGAGTTCGAGGCGGATCGACTCAACGCCGCGATCCTGCGGTACTTCCAGGAGCAGATCAGCACCAACGCATACGCGAAGTTCCGCCAGAATCTCGACAATGCGATTGCTTTTGCAACCTTGACCGAGATGGACCCCCACCGCCAGCGGGCCGTGCTGACCAACCTGCACCGCCTGCGCGACACTCTCAAGCCCATCTATGAGCAGAAGTCCAGCACCAACCGGGTGTTCGCTCAGGGCTACAGCCTGCAGTCACTGCCGAAGCACTACAGAGACATCCTGATGCCGGGGACTATCGAGGCTGATCTGAAGTCCTGCCACCTCGTGATTGCGGCGTTCGACTGGCACGTGCAGCCCCTCATCAAGGTACTTGAGGGCGGGCAGAGCATCTGGACCTACCTCGCGGAGGCTGTAGGCACTGAACCCACCCCAGAAGCCAAGGCGGGCCTCAAGAGCGCCATCTATGCGGTGCTGTACGGCGGAGGTCGGAAACGAATCCTGAGTCCCCTGCCGCCCAACCAGCACCAGGCCTTCCTGCGTGACCCAGTCGTGAAGGCGCTGCTAAAGGCTAGAGAGAAACAGATGCGCTGCATTATGGAGGCTGGGGGTCTGCTGACTGTGAGGGGAGAGTGGGTGCCTCTGGGGCAGGGCAAGCCTCGCGAACTACTGGTCCGCCGCGCCCAAGACATTGAAACCTACGTCATTGCGGTCTGCTACGAGGTCGCCGAACGGCATCCTAAGGACTTCCGCATCCTTTCCGCTGAACATGATGGATTCCGGTACGAACTCCTCGACAAGCGTCGCGAGGACAAGGTGCAGGCATACTTGTTGAAGGCAGTGCAACGTCGGAGCGCCGAACTCCACCTGCCCATGATGCTGGAGTTCAGCCAGGCAGCGTAATCTTTGGAACGGGTGTGGTCCCGCCAGGACGGGGCGAGAGAACATGCCTTTTCGGTCAGCATGACGCTCATCCATGAAGTTCGTCTACTGATCGGAAAACACCATTGAGTCCATCGGTTTTGGCTGTGCGTCTCTCTCTATAGAACGTGGACGAAGTTGGTCGCAGGTGACGAGGGAGGATCACATCTGTGCGGCACGGTGGAAGGCAAGTGATATACGCCCGAGCAAGCCTGTGACACAGTTGACCTGGAAGGCTGTGTCATCCCTAACTTTTACCGCGCGGTTCGAGCGTCCAGAAGCTGCGTAGGGATTCCCCGCTTGGGCAGGGTACAGGTGTCTCTCGCAGGAGCAACATCCGCCACGGGCAGTGGGAGACGGCGACAATTTTCGCATGCTCGGAGCGCTCAACGGCAATGCCTATGACGTGCCGTGCGATACCGCATGATTCAGAAATGTTTTGGAAATCTATTGCCGCGCCAAAGCTCGCCTGGAGAAGCAGCAGACGTGAGTTACCAACGAAATTATGGGATCTGCGGGCAATCACTATCAGCCCTGCGGCGAGGTAGGTATTTAACGTGCCCACCTGTTAAGTATCAACCTCTAATCCTGCCTTCCAAGCTAGGTATTGAATTAGTTCATCCGGGAAAAATAGGCGTCCTGGATGCTTGTAGTTGCGGTACTTTGCCATGCGGGCCTGAATGAACTGATCGCAATGTTCCAAGCTGATTACATGGGTGTAGCGCCGTCTGAGGGTGCGAGCCTGGGCGTTGGGGCAGACGAGCAGTGTTCCGATCACAGCTCGTTGATCATGCACCGCCTGAGGTGGCGCGGCCCTGCGGTCTCTCCGGATGGGCATCAGCGCGGCAGCCACCTGATTAGCCTGATGTCGTGGGACCAGCCCAATACGCTGAACGCTCCGCTCTAGCCGTCCCTCGTCAGGCCATGGTTTCTGATCGCCGGTCTTCACTTCAACAATCACTGCGCTAGGGCGGTCCTCACTCAGCAGTTCTTGAAGGTGCTCGCGATCCCAGTCCTCAGTTTGTCCACCAATCTCCTCATGGACAAACGGAAAGCGCACTGCCAAGAGGTCCACGTCTGCGTGATGCGCAGCTGAGTTACCAGGAGTGTCTTGAGGCACCAGTCGGTGTAATACGAAGTCCGGCATCGGGATGAATCCATTCAGCCTGAGATACCAGCTTGCCAGCCGCTCGCCGTAGTTCATATGTGAGCGCATCGTCGCATGCCAGTTATTACCCGTGCGGCGGTAAGGCGGGTGGGACTAAATCGCAGCGATACAAGCCACTAAAGAAACCGTGTGACCAGGGAACGGATCACCACGGCGTGCCACCGAATAAACGCGGACATAAGGGGAAGGAGCGAGCTATTGGGAGACACCGGCCAGGGCTCGACAGCACCTGGAGAAGTCACGCGTCTTCCGGTGTCTCCGAATAGACGGTCCCGGAGGCGGTCTCCGTACGTGTGGCATGGATTGACGGGACGGCCGTGTCCACGCTCGTTGGACTGGCTCTGGGCAGACGCTTGGTCTTCACCTCCGGCTGCAACTGGTTCAGGCTACCCTTACGCACCCGGTCCATGAGCTGCTTACGGAAGCCTTCAACGACATTATGTTCCATGGCCTTGCCTGAGGCGGCGCGGAATGTGTGGTGAATCAAGGCATCAACGGAACACGTTACTCGTTTGACAAGGCGCAGGGGATGGGGCGACTCGGCCGAGGTGGTATCGATTTCAAAGACGAATACGGCCGCGTTATTTGTGGCAGCCACCGTCTCCACCCGCTCATCGGGCGCCAGCAGCGCCACATGGTCGGGGTCGCCTCCCACCGGTAGTAATCTCGGCTGGCCCAGGTGGCGCAGCCAGCTCTCCCACACCGCCACAGGCAGGACGATGGCGAAGCCTTCGGACTCCGGGTGACGCGCGAGCGCCATCTTGAAAATCATCTGGTAGATCGTCCGTTTGAAGATATTGGCCTTGTTCGGGCCCTCCACTTTGTCGCCACACACGTTCTCTCCGCGCTCCATGGCTTGGAGGAGGGGCCCGTGGTAATCCTCCGGCGGCTCTGTCCCACTTTCCACCCTTGGGCACAAGGCTTTGAGGCGTGTCGCCACGTGCAGTGGGCTGCCGTGAAAGTCCGCCGTCTGAATCTCGTAGAACAGGTGCCGTCCGAAGGTTGAGGGCGCTCCTGAGGCATCCACGGCGGACACCTCCACCACGGATGTATCGACCAGTGCGCCCGGCGACGCCGGTGTTTCCGAAAGGTCTATCTCTCCGCCGAGCTTTTGCGAAGAGAAGAGAAAGACGCGCCCGCCGCGGGCTAGGAGGTCCCGGATGCGCTCCCGCTGCTCGAGCTTGTGCAACACGGTCAGCGGCAGCAACGCTATCTGGACCTGATCGTCCACCGCGTATGACGTCCGGACGGCGCTGGCAAGCAGGGTGAAATGCTGGTCGAGCGTGCGGTACGGGCAGGCGATCCAGTCCTGGGGAGTACCGTTGCTCGTGCTGTTGATAGTGCACACCCCGTACGGCTCGTCCCAGCCCTTGGCCTTCTTGATGCACTCGGTGTGTTCACCGGTCGCCTGGCTGAGAAAGGGGCACGCGCGCTGGGCTTGGTGCCGACGGGCCTCTTCGGAGCGGTCTACCACTGGCCAGACCCGATGCCCGAACCACTCCGCAACGTAATTGCCCTGTGGGGTCCGGATCCGCGGCGGGCGTTTCCCCTTCTCCCTGTTCCCTTTCTTCTTCTTCGGCGGCTTGGTGGCCTCGGGAAACAGTGGGTCCGCAGTCACGAAGGGCCCTGCGCCTGGCGGCGCTGCTCGAAGGCGCGCAGCAACTCGGAGGGTGTGGCGTCCAGAGCCTCGGCAAGCTGGACGATGACCGTCAGGGAGGGGTTGCGTAGCCCCCGTTCGAGCAGGCTGATGTAGGTGCGGTGCAGTCCCGCTGCATCGGCCAGCGCTTCCTGCGAGACGTGGCGGCATTCACGCGCAGCGCGTACCACCCCACCAAAGATTCGTTGTTGCTCGGCGTTTCCCACGTGTACAGGCGAGGCTAAGGGGCGCCGTGACTGAGAGTCTACAGACAGTTGTATGCAGTTTGGGGGGGCGTTAGAATCGGGGGGCATGACGCCTCCGGAACTCCTCGCCGTGTTGAACTCCACCCGTCAAAGCGCGGTGCTGTATGGAGACGCCTTCGACCTGTTCCCACAACTTCCAGTGGCTTCAGTAGACCTTATCCTCACATCGCCGCCGTACTGGGGCATGCGCGATTACGAGTTGGCCCACAACTGGGACATTCTCGAGGCGTGGCGGGCAGAGGGGGAAGAAAACCGGCAGCCCAGCTACGAGTGGTACCGCGCCAACGGGGGGGTGCTTGGCCTCGAACCCCTGCCCGAGTGGTACATCGCCAATCTGGTCAGCATCCTGGAACGCGGCAAGGCGGCCCTTAAACCTGGCGGGAGCCTGTGGTTGAACTTGGGGGACACCTACTTTGCCCGTTGGTCGAGCATCCGCCTCAAGGGTCGCCAGGGGCTCGGGGACGGCGAGCGGCTGCGCCGCAAGACCCCGATGGGGGGCTGGCGGCAGGAGAAGAACCTGCTGCTGATTCCCGCCCGTGTTGCCATCGCCTTGCAGGACCAGCGCTGGATTCTCCGCAACGACCTCATCTGGTACAAACCTAACGTGCCTCCCCGCCCGGAGACCGACCGTCTGGCGGCTACCCATGAGCACTTTTTCCACTTCGTTAAACGGCCCACCGAGGGGCGCCCGAAGTATTATTACGACCTCTCCGCTGCGGGCGAGTTGGCCCATGACGTGCAGCAGGTGAACGTGGCGGGCGGGCGTGACGGGCATTCCGCGACGTTTCCGCTGAAGCTGATTGACCATCGCATCCGCAGCTCCTGCCCTCCGGACGGGGTCGTGCTCGATCCCTTCGCGGGCACGGGGACGACCCTGCTGGCCGCGAACCAAAGTGGGCGGCGCGGCATTGGGTTTGACCTCAATACCCGTTTTGTGGAGGGCGCCCAACGTCGGCTGGACGCGGACATCCTCCTCCCGAGCTAAAGTTCTGCGACGCTGACACGATGTGGTCGGAAAGGTGGGCGGGGAAGTTGCTCCTCCTGCAATATGCTGTAAGGCGTTTGTCGCCTACCTTAAAGTCATGCACGTCATCCTCGACAGCAACATCTACCTTTCGGACACCCACTTCCGGCATGAGCTACGCACCCTGACGCAGTACCTCCTCCCCACGGCCAGCACCGTGGTCCTGCCGCGAGTCGTGCAGGAGGAAGTGCAGGCAGTGTATCGGAGGAGTCTGCACGCGGCACTCAGGCGTGTGAGGAAGGAGAGTGCCGATGTGAGGCGATTGATTGGAGCATTCGACCTCCCCGCCGTTGATCTCGAAGTGCAGACCCAGGAGTTCGCCTCGCGCGTCTCTACATTTCCTCCTGGTGGTCAGGCCCTCACTGTAGACCTGACGTCGGGCGATCTTTTGGAGTTAACCCGCATGGCCGCCAACCGGGTTCGCCCGTTTAATCAGGAAGGGCACGGCTTTCGTGACGCCGCCATCTGGCTAACGGTTCTGGGGCACGCCCGGGCGAACCCGGCGATGGAAGTCGCCTTCATCTCGAGCAACACCGCCGACTTCGGCCGCAAGGGCGTCCCAAATGCGCTCCACCCTGACTTACAGCTTCAGTTGGCGAAAGACGGATTGACGAATGTTCGGTACTATTCCTCCGTTGCGGAGTTCCTGCGCCTGAACCTCCTCGTCACTACCACGATTGACCTGAGCCTGTACCCCACGGTCTTGGAAGGCAGCGGCGACCAGCTCATGCGGTTCGAGCATGCCATCACCCGGGACCTATATGTAGACGAGGAGCATCATCAATACTCGGGCGAATCGGTGTCCTTTGATCCTGCCGATGAGTTCACCTGGATTGCCCGCAGTAGCCAGGAGTTCAGACTGAACGACCATGAAACCTATGTTCTGGTGGAGGTCGAGGCGGAGGTGCCAGCCAGCGAACTCTACCCGGTGGGGTACTTCGTCGACGACGAGCGGGGCGAAATCCACGAGGATCATGCCGACCGCCCCGTCATGGTGTCGCTTGCCGGTACGCTCGCCCTAACTTTCGGCCCCACCGGGCCGCACCAACACCAGCTTCTGAATGTTCGGGCGCTGGGCGTTGACGATTCCATTCCGGACACCGTTCCGCCTCAACCTTGAACACGAGCTGAAGCAATAATGCCTTTGGCGGACGAGCGGCGGCTTCCTCAAATGGGCGAGGGACACCGCGGGCGTCGTGGTGGAAGTCGTTTACCCGTGGTGGCGACAGGCCAAGCGGTATCTGCCTGACTTGGTTGAGGAGGTCAATCCGCGCAAGACGTTTCATGTCTTGCCACGACGCTGGGTGGTGGAACGAACCTCTGCGTGGTTGGGAAAGTGCCGCCGTCTCTCGAAAGACTACGAAACACTGCCAGAAACAACAGAACTGCTCGTCCACTTGGCGATGATTCGCTTGATGCTCCGTTGTCTTGGCCGTGCCCGTCCTCCTGACACTACAGCTGTTTGATGACTTCAAGTGTCTGGAGATTCACGTCGTACACGCCTGCATACCGGTCACCCAGATCCGCAACGATCCGGACCACGTCCGTGGCGACGTGTGGGTCATACACCGCTTCAACGTACATGCTGTCCTCTGGTGTTGCCATCATGTGAACGAGCGGCGCACGCACATGTGCTTGCCCAGCCCCAGCGAAGACCTGCGTGCTGGACAGCACGGGGACCATGTCGACATCGATGTTGTCGGCAAGTGGGAGTCGGATCACCCAAAGGCCAGTCCCAATGACGACGGCCCACGCTTCGCGTGGGTCGATCAACCCCCCAGTCGGATTGCCATACATCCAACCAAGTGCCTGCTGCCCCTGCGCTGTCTCCAAAAAGACATAGTCATGGTCCGAAAGAATGGCGTACTGCTTGGACCTGGCCCACGTGATCATCGAGCCTCACCGTAACAGGTCAAGTTGCCTGTCCACATCCCTCAGCGAAGATCAGAAATGGCTCAACTTCGGTTTACACACGCACTTTAGGACACGTAGTGCGTGGGCCGTGCGGTGTCGCACAGAAAGGCACTTACGTCACGTCCATCGATTGACGATTCAGTCGGTAGGCGGAGGGGTGGGGCACACTTCGCGGCGCACTTTCGGCGCATTCACTGACGGAGGAAGCATGAGGTTGCGTGATCGGGGAGACCTTCTTGCGCGACCAGGACAACCTTTTTTGACGGAGCGTGATGTTGCATGACATTGCCTGAGCTGGCTTGGAACTCCTCATAATCGTTAGGTCCCCGGTTCAAGTCCGGGCATCGCCACCAAAGGAGAGAACCCTGTCTCAGGCGGGGTTCTTTCTTTTTGGGCTTGGCAGAGGTGGTCAAATCAAAGAGTTGTGATCGTGTGAATGCAGACAGGGTCAAGGGCTGTTGAGGAGTGCCACCGACACGCCTGCCTACTGCTCTTCCTGCGCTCAGCTTCCTGGCACGGCCTGCGCCGGCCCCCGCGCCGTACAATGCCGGCCATGTCGGACCTCTCTCTTCCTGCGCGTGGCGAGGTGCCGCGCGACCAGCTCGTGCGCTATCTGGGCGAGTACCTGAACATCGGCGGCTTCAAGGATCCCAGCCTGAATGGCCTGCAGATTGAGGGGGCGCCCACCGTGCGCCGGGTGGCCGTTAGTGTGGACACCAGCCTCAAGACCCTGCAACACGCCGCCGACAGCGGCGCAGACCTGCTGATTGCCCACCACGGCCTGTTCTGGGGCCAGCCGCTGCCGATCACCGGCCCCCACCGCGAGCGGGTGCGCACCGCCCTGATGGCCGACCTCAATGTGTACGCCGCCCACATTCCCCTGGACGCCCACCCAGATGTCGGCAACAATGCCATGATCGCGCGGGCGCTGAGCCTGCAGCACACGGTGCCCTTTGGTGAGTGGGCAGGCACCAGGATTGGACTGGCGGGCGAACTACCCTTTGAGCAGTCGCTGCAGGACTTTGCCGACCGGGTGCAGAAGCTGACCGGGGAAATCTGCCTGGTGCACGGGGGCGGGCGCTCGCCCACCGTGCGCCGCCTAGGGGTTCTCAGTGGCAGCGGCGCAGGCAGCATCGCCGAGGCAGCGGCCCTGGGGCTGGACACCCTGCTGACCGGCGAGCCCGAGCACAAGCACTTTCACGACGCCTTTGAATACGGCGTGAACGTGGTCTACGCCGGTCACTACGAAACCGAGGTGTTTGGCGTGCGGGCCCTGGCCGCCCACCTGGAAGACCAGTTCGGCCTGCCCTGGCAGTTCCTGCACCACCCCACTGGCCTGTGAGCCGGATGCCGTCCACTTCTGGAGCCCATGCCGTCTGGCGGGGTTTACTGTGAAGTTCGTTCCCGCTTCACCCGAAAGCTGTCCCAGCACGTGAGCGGCCTGTTCCTGACTTTTGAAGGCCCTGAGGGTGCAGGCAAAAGCACGCAGCTGGCGCGGCTGACCGCCCAGCTGGTGCAGCGGGGCGTGTCCTGCACCGTTACGCGCGAGCCCGGCGGCACCCCACTGGGCACCCGCGTGCGTGAAGTGCTGCTGGACCCCGCGCTGAGCATTGATCCGCTGCCGGAATTTCTGCTGTATTCAGCCAGCCGCGCGCAACTCGTGGCCAACGTGATTCGCCCGGCGCTGGCCCGGGGCGAGGTGGTGGTCTGTGACCGCTACGCGGATTCCACCCTGGCCTACCAGGGGGCCGGACGGGCCCTGCCAGAGCACCTGCTGCGCCAGATCACGCAGGCGGCCACGGGGGGCCTGAATCCACAGCTGACGGTGCTGCTGGACCTGGACCCGGCCGTGGGGCTGGCCCGCGCCGCGCGCCGGGGCCAGCCGGACCGCCTGGAGCAGGCCGATCTGGCCTTTCACGCCCGGGTGCGCGCGGGTTTTCTGGCCCTGGCCGAGGCTGAGCCGGCGCGCTTTCTGGTGCTCGACGCCACGCAGCCGGAGGAGGCGCTGGCCGAAACAATCTGGGCAGCCGTGGCGCCCCTGGTTGGCGCCGTTGAGGGCGGTTGGTCAACGGAGTCTCGGCCCCTTTGAAGGCTCAGGCGGGTTCAAGTCCACGCAGTTGTCCAAGCTGATCACGGCTGTTCAAAGCAGAGCGCGCGGCGACCCCGCAGAGTCGCCGCACCCTCTGTTCCCTCTTACCGTCGCGGCGCCGCGCGGCCGCCCACGCTGCTGCCTTCGGGCTTCAGGCCCGGCAGCTTGACTTCAAACAGGGTGGGCCAGCGTTTGCCCGTCAGCAGCAGGGTGCCGCGTTCGGGCACAAAGGCGATGCCGTTGGGCACGTCGTCAAAGGTGAGGGGCTGGCCAGCGCGGGCCGCCGCGCTGCTGGCCTCGCGGGTCAGGTCGGCCACGTTGATCCAGGCGGTCACCTTGCCGGTCTGCGGGTCAATGCGGGCAATACGGTCCGTCAGCCATACGTTGGCGTAGACCGCGCCCTGCACCCACTCCAGTTCGTTCAGGTGGCGCACGGGCTGGCCCTGGTCGGTGACCTGCACGGTGCGGCGCGCGGCGAAGGTGCGGGGATCGCGCCACGTCAGGGTGGCGCTGCCGTTGCTCATGATCAGGCTCCGGCCGTCGGTGGTCAGGCCCCAGCCCTCGCCGGGGTAGCGGTGGCGCCCCGTTTCTTTCAGCGTCTGGGCGTCGAAGGAAAACGCCAGGCCGTTTTGCCAGGTCAGGTGGTAGGCCGCGCCGCCCAGCACGGCCACGCCCTCGCCAAAGGCGCTGGCCAGCGGGGTGGGCACCTGGGCCAGCACCCGGCCTGTTTTCAGGTCCACGCGCCGCACGCCGGACTGCCCCACCTGCCCGGTGCTTTCCATGTACACGCCGGCCCCCAGGTACTGCAGGCCCTGGGTAAAGGCTGCCCGGTCATGCGGATAGCGGGCCGTGATCGTGGGGGTCAGGGTGGGCACGGTCTGGGCGTGGGCGGCGGGCAGGGCGGGCAGACAGAGCAGCAGGGGCAGCAGAAGGCGGGGGGCGCGCACAGCCTCATGGTAGAGGGCGGGGCAGCGCTCCGTATGGTCAGACCTCTATCCCCCCTTCATGGGGGGCTGCCGTGGGCGGGGCCAGCCCCTCGCCCGCCAGCAGGTGGGTGGCCGCCGCCTGCACCCGCTGATCGGGGTCGCGGCGCAGCGCCTCGACATGGGTCCACTCGCCCCACTGCGCCAGGGCCCAGGCGGCGGCGTCGCGCACCTCCCAGGCGGGGTCCGCGCGGCCGGCCAGCAGCAGCGGCCAGCCCGCCGGGGCGCGGGTGTTGCCCAGCACCGTCAGGGCGTTGCGGGCCATGCCCTTGCGCCGGGGCCGCAAAAAGGCAGTGCCCGCGTACTGGCGCTCGAACTGCCGCTCGCCCACGCCAAAAAAGGTGCCCAGGTCTGGCCACACCAGTTCGGGCCGGGGGGTCAGGTGCCGGGCCAGGGGCCCCGCTTTGGCGCTCCAGGGGCAGACCTCGCTGCACACGTCGCAGCCAAACAGCCACTCGCCCACGCCAGGGCGCAGCGCCAGCGGCACCGGGCCCCGGTGCTCAATGGTCAGGTACGACACGCAGCGCCGCGCGTCGATGGCGCGGTCCGGGCCTATGGCGGCCGTGGGGCAGGCGGCCACGCAGCGGGTGCAGCGCCCGCAGCGGTCCGGGTGGGCCACAGGAGAGGGCTCCAGCGGCAGGTCGGTCAGCAACACCGCCAGGGTCACGAAGGCGCCCAGCGTGGTGCTCACCAGCATGCCGGATTTGCCGCGCCAGCCCAGGAACCCGGACGCCGCAAACAGGCGCTCCATGACCGGGCCGTGGTCCACGTAGCCCCGGGCCCGCACGCCCAGCCGCGCCGCTTCCTCTTCCAGCCGGCTCAGCAGGGGTTGCAGCTGGTCGTGGTAATCGGGGGTCCAGGCGTAGCGCGCCACCCGCCCCGCCCGGATGCCCCCTGCCGGCACGGGCGGCGGCGCAAAGGCGTGCGACACGCCCAGCACCAGCACGCTCTGCACGCCCGCCAGACGCTGGCCAGGGTCGGCTCGCACCGGCAGTTGCCGTTCCAGATAGGTCATGCCCGCGTGGCGGCCGGCCTCCAGCCACGCGGCATACTCCGCCACGGCTGGGGCCGGCACAGCCGCTGGCGCCCAGCCCACCGCGTCGGCCCCCAGCGCGTGGGCGAGGTCGGCCAGGATTTCAGCGGCACTCACGCGGCGCAGTATGCCGCGCGGCGCCTGGGGCAAACGAGAGGTGCGGCACGGAGGGAGAGGGCTGAGGGGCGTGCGGGGGCAGTTTCTTTAAAGGATCTTGGGGACGCGCCCAATCGAGCCAGTCCCACACCGGGCGGGCCCCCAGGTGAGGAGGCGGGCGGTGACCTGCGCTCCTCACCTGGGGGCCCTGAAACTGCCCTTTACCGCCGTTCCAGTCGCCAGTTCTGTGCTGCGGCGCCGTTGGGGGTCCAGGTGCGGACCTCGGTGCCGGCGTTCACGCTGCCGTTCACGTTGTCCAGGGCCAGGCGTGTCTGCGGGCCCACGAGGCGGTGGAAGCCGCCGCCCATGTCCTCCAGCATCCACTGCTGGGCACCCAGGCCGTTGCAGGGCCACAGGCGCACGTCGGTGCCGGGGGTGGTGCCCCCATTGGCCACGTCCAGGCAGTGGTCCTGCGCGCCCAGCACGCTGCGCAGGCGGTATACGCCGTCGCCCGCCGCTTCCAGACGGAAATTCTGGGCGGCCTGCCCGTTGCAGCCCCACTGCTGCAGTTGCGCCGCCGGGCTGGCGACCCCGTTCTGCACGTCCAGGCACAGGTTGCTGGTCTGGTTGACCAGTCGGTACACGGCGCCGCTGCTCAGCTGGTAGCCGGCGGTGGCCTCGCTGGACAGGGGCCAGTTGCCGTTCCATTCCAGCGCCTTGAGGTCCAGCTTGGGGCTGCCCCCGGTGTTGGCGTCGTAGAAATGGTGGGCAAAGTAGAAGGTGCCGCCTTCCTGGTACACGTCGCCGCCGCCCTGACCCAGCTTGTTCGCGCGGTGGTTCAGCAGCACGGTGCCGCCGCCCTGGTCCAGACGCACGCCCTGCTGGTCGAGGTAGGGTCCGGTGATACTGGTCGCGCGGCCCATCACGGTCTTGTAGGTGCTGGCCAGCCCCTTGCAGCAGCTGTCCCACGAGGCCAGCAGGTAATAGAAGTCGCCCCGTTTGAAGATTGTGGGCGCCTCGACCGGGTTGTTGGGCACGCCGGGGCGCGAAGCGATGGTGGTCACGGCGCCGGTCAGGGTGGTCATGCTACTCAGGCGCTGCACCTTGAGGCCGCTGAAGAACGAGCCCCAGGCCAGCCACCAGCCGCTGGCCGAGTCCCAGTGCACGCTGGGGTCAATGGCGTTGTACGAGGTGCCGCTGCCCGAACGCAGCATGGGCCCGTGGTCGGTCCAGGTGGTCGTGGCACACGGGTTGGTGCTGCTGGCCACCCCAATGGCCGAGTTGCGGGTGCCGAACTGCGACACGGCGTAGTACAGGTAGTAGCGGCGCTCCTGGCCGTTGTAGACGACTTCCGGCGCCCAGATGTTCTTCGCGCCGTACTCGCGCGCGGCCCAGGCCGGGGCGGGAATGGCCCCCAGCGTGCGCCACGGGCCCCCCAGGCCACCGTCCGACCGGTGAACCAGGATGCCGCCCGGGGCCCCCGAACTTTCCACGCCGGTGGACATGACGCAGTAGGTGCTGCCGGCCTTGAACAGCACCGGGTCGTGCGCGCCCAGCTCGCCGGCCTGCGGCACGACCGATTGTGAGGTCAGGGAAGAGGCGGCGGGCGCCACAAAGTCGGGAACCCGTTGCGGGGCGCAGGCGGCCAGCAGCACAGAACTGGCCAGAAGAAGAGCCGGGTGAATTCGCATCAAAAACCTCCCGCCGCTCTGGCCCTCTGGATGGGGCACAGCGCCGCTGGTCATGGTGGGTGGGAAACCGCGCCAGTGTAGCAGGGGAGACCGGGGCGGCATTCTGACCGGTCAAACAACAAATGAAGGCGGGCCCCTCTGGGCCCGCCCTCCCCTGAATCCCCGCCCGCTACAGCGTCGCCTTGGCCATGCTCCAGGCGCGCTCGAACACTTCGCCGCGCTCGGGGCGGGCCATCACGCGGGCCAGGCCCTGGGCCAGCGTCATGTGCGGCACGGTCACTTCCGAGACCCGCTGCACATCGTCCCAGCGCGCTTCCACCCGCACGATGTCGCCGGCCTGCGCCTGCAGGGCGATGTGCAGGCCGCCCTCGCCGCGCAGCTCCACGCCGCACAGGTCGCCATTTTCGCGGCCACAGCGGGCGCTGCGGAAGTCCACCGTGCGCAGATCGCGCCAGCCCAGCGTGTCGGCCACGAAGCCAGCGAACAGCCGGGCGGGCAGGTCCTTTCTGCCGGCATGGCGCACGGTCATGGCGGTCACGCGCGGGAGCTGCCGCGCCGCTTCCGGCACATCGAACACCTGCGCCAGGGCCTCGCGCCACGACGCCGAGCGGCTCCAGCCCAGGTCAGCCAGCGCGTAGTGGCGCGAGGGCGGCACGTCCAGCGTCAGGCTGTCCACGATCACCTGATCGGCAATTTCAGTCAGTTCGCTCAGCAGTGGGCCTTCGGGGCGGCTGTCGGCACCCCACCACACATGGTTCACGGTGGCGGTGCGGATCAGCGGCAGAATAGCGCCCTGCAGCTGCGCGGAGCTGGCTTCCAGCGTCAGGCGCTCCACGTACAGGCCGCCCTGCTGCGGCACCAGACTGGCGTGGACCAGCAGGTCGCCCACGCCGTCCATTACGCCAATAATCTGGCGCCCGGCGTAGCGGCCTTCCAGGCCCGAGAGCGCCTCCTGCACCCGCGCGAGGTGTTTTTTGACCGTCAAGGCAATCATGTTGCCGGTGTAGGCGCGCGTCTCTACGCCCGCGCGCACCCACAGTTCGTCCAGCGTGGTCTGGGCGCCGCGCACGGTGGTGTCCACCGGCCCCAGCTGGCCGGGGGTCTGGCTGATCCGGGTCACAGGTCGCCTCACCCCCTCACAGCCGCCGCCAGCGGCGGTCGGGGCCCATCAGCTCGTCGGCCTCGTCGGGACCCCAGGTGCCGGCCACGTAGTTGGGGAAATCCGGGCCCTTGCGGGGGCGACGGCCGGGCTGCGCGTCCCAGGTGTCCAGAATGCCGGACACGATCTGCCACGCCAGATCCACCTCGTCCTCGCGGGGGAACAGGGTGGCGTCGCCCAGCATGGCGTCCAGCAGCAGGCGGGAATAGGGGCTTTCGAGCTGCGCGCCAAAGGCGTCGTAGCGGAAATCCATCACCACCTCGCGCAGCACCATCTCCTGCCCCGGGGTCTTGCTGGAAAACTTCAGGCTCACGCCCTCGTCGGGCTGAATGCGGAAGGCCAGCACGTTGCGTTCCAGGCCGCCCGGGAAGATGCCCAGCGGCGGACGCTTGAACACCACGGCAATTTCCGTGACCTTCTTGGGCAGCCGCTTGCCGGTGCGCAGGAAAAACGGCACGCCCTGCCAGCGCCAGTTGTCCACTTCCAGTTTCAGGGCCACGTAGGTGGGCGTGGTGCTGCCCGCCTTCACATTGGGTTCCTCGCGGTAGCCGGGCACCTCTTCGCCGTACAGGGTGCCGGGGCCGTACTGCCCGCGCACCGCCACCTCGTCCACGCGCCCAGAAGGAATCTCCTTGACGGCGCGCAGCACCTTCACCTTCTCGTCGCGGATGGCGTTGGCATCAAAGGCGGCGGGCGGCTCCATAGCCGTCAGGGCAAACAGCTGCATCAGATGGTTTTGCAGCATGTCGCGCACCACGCCCGCTTCTTCGTAGTAGCCCGCGCGGCCTTCCAGGCCCAGGTCCTCGGCAGCCGTGATCTGCACATGGTCCACAAAGCCCCGGTTCCACAGCGGCTCGAAAATGGCGTTGCCGAAGCGGATCGCCATGAGGTTTTGCACCGTTTCCTTGCCCAGGTAGTGGTCAATGCGGTACACCTGCGACTCGTCCCAGACGCGGTGAATGGCGTCGTTCAGCTCGCGCGCGCTTTTCAGGTCGTGCCCAAAGGGCTTCTCGATCACCAGCCGGCGCCAGCCCTCGGATTCGTCCGACAGGCCCAGGCGACCCAGCCCGTTGCTGATCGGCTCAAAGAGGCTGGGGGGGGTGGACAGATAGAACAGGGCGTTCTTGCGCCCACCGTGGTCCTCCTGGGCGCGGCGCAGCTCCTTGTCAATCAGCTGGTACACCTCGTCGCCGCCAAAGTCCCCGAACTCGTAGTACAGCAGCTCGCGGAATTTCTCCAGGCTGCCGGGCTGCGGCGTGTCGGTTTCCTTGCTCTCCTTCAGCGCGGCCAGCACAAAGTCCTTGAACTGCTCGTCGTTCATCTCCTGGCGCCCAATGCCGACGATGTTAAAGGCGCTGCCCAGCAGCCCGTCCTGCCACAGCCCGAACACGGCGGGCAGCAGCTTGCGCCGCGCGAGGTCGCCGGTGGCCCCGAAAATCACCAGGGTGGCGGGCTCCGGCGCGCGGCTGCGGCGCATCAGGGCGCGGAAAGGGTTGGTGCCGTCGGCGCCGGGGGCCTGGGCGCCCCGGGCGCGGCGCGGCGCGGCCGACGGGGCCGCCTGGGCGGCTTGCCCGGCGGCTTTTTTCGTCTTCTTCGGGGCGGCCCCTGCGGTGTTCGTGCTGGCCTTGCGGGGGCTCACTCGTCACCCTTCACGCGCTGGTGGCCGGTTTCGCCCAGTTGCTCGGCCACGCTGCCCTCGCCCGCGCTGGTCGTATGCCCAATGTTCTCGGGGGCCGCCGCCTTGGGGTGGTCGCCGGGGGCCACCTCGGGCACCAGCCCTTCCTGACGGGGCGCCTCGATGGTCTTGACCGCGTGCCCGCCGAACGCGCGGCGCATGGCCGAAAGCATCTGGCCGGCGTAGCTGACCTCCTGCTGGCTGCGGAAGCGCATCTGGGTGGCCAGGGTGATCACCGGGGTGGGCACGCCCAGTTCCACCGAATCAATGATGGTCCAGCGCCCCTCGCCGCTGTCGGCCACGTAGTCCGAGAGCTGATCGAAATCCGCCTTGTTCTTCAGGGCCTCAGCGGTCAGGTCCAGCAGCCAGCTGCGCACCACGCTGCCGTGGCGCCACAGTTCGGCAATCTGGGCCATGTCCAGGCCAAAGGTGTGGTGCGCCTTCATCAGCTCAAAGCCTTCAGCGTAGGCCTGCATCATGCCGTACTCAATGCCGTTGTGGACCATCTTCACGTAGTGGCCGCTGCCGGCCGGGCCCATGCGGCCCCAGCCCCGGTCGGCGGCGGGGGCGAGCACCTCGAAGACCGGGCGCAGGCGCTCCACCGCTTCCTCGGGGCCGCCGATCATCATGGCGTAGCCTTCTTTCAGGCCCCACACCCCGCCCGAGGTGCCCACGTCCACAAAGTGCAGACCCCGGGCGGCCAGTTCCTCGGCGCGCTTCATGGTGTCTTTGTAGTTGCTGTTGCCGCCGTCAATGATGATGTCGCCCGGCGAGAGGCGCCCGGCCAGATCGTCAATCACCGCCTGCGTGATGGGTCCCGCCGGCACCATGATCCACACGGCCCGCCGGCCGGGTTCGCCCAGCGCCGCGATCAGTTCGTCCATCGTGCGGGCGCCGCGCGCGCCCTGGGCCTCAATCTGCGCCACACTCTCGGCGCTGCGGTCGTACCCCGTCACGTCAATGCCGCCGCCCGTCAGGCGCAGCACCATGTTGCCGCCCATTTTGCCCAGCCCAATCATGCCGATCTTCATAACGAGACCTCCCCGGGCCCGAGAAGCGCTTCCAGCGTCCCCGGGCCAGCGTCACTTGCCGCACTATACGTGCCGCCTTCCCCCGGGCCCTGAAGAAAATCTGTACGGGAGGCCGGGCCCTTTCGGCCGCCGTGGGTGGACGAATGCCCGTGGGGGGCAGTGCTACGCTGACCCCATGACCGCGCCCCTGCCCGGGACTCCCCTGCTCGACAAGGCCCTGCACGAGCGCCTGACGCACGGCGAGATCGAAGCGCTTTATCACCTGCCGCTGCCCGAGGTGGCCGCTGCCGCTCACCAGCTGCGTCTGGCGCGGCGCGACCCCGGCGTGGTGACCTTCCTGATTGACCGCAACATCAATTACACCAACATCTGCAATGTGGGCTGCAACTTCTGTGCCTTCTACCGCACCCGCCGCCAGAAGGACAGCTACACCCTGGATTACGAGCAGATCAGCGCCAAGATCCGCGAACTGGAGGCGGTGGGCGGCACCCGCATTCTGTTACAGGGGGGCGTGAACCCCGAACTGGGGCTGGACTACTACACGGGGCTGCTGCGCCACGTGAAGGCGAACCACCCCACCATCCGTATTGACGCCTTCTCGCCCGAAGAAGTGCTGTTCATGGAAAAGACCTTTGGGCTGGACCTGGACGCGCTGCTCGATACCCTGATTGAAGCGGGGCTGGACGGCCTACCCGGGGCCGGCGGCGAGATTCTGGAAGACGAGGTGCGCGCCAAAGCGGCCCCCGCCCGGATTCGCAGCGAGGACTGGTTCCGCATCATTGACGCGGCCCAGCGCAAGGGGCTGTACACGATTGCCACCATGGTCATTGGCTTCGGGGAAACGTACGCCCAGCGCGCCGCCCACCTTGTCAAAATCCGCGACCAGCAGGACAAGGCGCTGCGCGACTACGGCGGCAACGGCTTTTCAGGCTTTGCCATGTGGACCCTGCAGACCGAGCACACCCGCCTGCACGGCAAGGCGCCGGGCGCCACCGCCCACGAGTACCTGCAGCAACTGGCGATTGCCCGCATTGCCCTGGACAACATTCCCAATGTGCAGGCGTCGTGGCCCGCGCAGGGCTTCAAGGTGGCGCAGGCAGCGCTGTACTACGGCGCCAACGACCTGGGCAGCACCATGCTGGAAGAGAACGTGGTGTCGGCGGCCGGGGGGCATGGCCGCCACCGCGCGACCGTGCGCGAACTGATCCGTATTGCGGTGGACGCGGGCTTTACCCCCGCCATTCGCAACAGCCGCTTTCAGATCATCGAGTGGCCGGACGCGGAGGCTGTGCTCAGCCGCGCCGACGAGAATCCCGAGGCGGCCCGGGCCGTGGGCGCCGGGCAGTAGAAGAGGGGAGAGGCTGGCTCGGCCCTGCGACTGAAGCGCCTTGCGGGATCGAGGTGCGGGGTCTTGAGCTTTGCTCATCGCGCGCCCGGTGGCTGTGTGAGGCGCAGGGCTGGACGGAAGAAAAGCAGAGAGGCGTCAGGGTTGATGCCTCTCTGCCCAGCTGTTTTCCTGGTGCCGTCCGAAAAACGCTGGCCGGTTCACGCCCGCAGATCCCTCCCCAAACGCGCCGCGCCGGTTAGAGGCATGCCTCTAACCGGCGCGAGTTCTCGAATCCCTCTGCTTCTTTGCTCTCAGGCGGCGCCGGAGTAGGGCTCGTCGGGGGCGTGGCCGTCGCGGGCCAACTGCTGTTCCAGATCGCTGATTGCGCTGGCGTACAGTTCAGGGCTCACCTCGGGCAACATCGCCAGTTCCAGGGCGGCGTCCTGCACCGAGTGGTGCTGACTGCTGTGCTGCCAGCCGGCCCCCTCAGCGTGCAGCAGCACGAGACCGGCGCGGATCAGAATCCGAACGCGGCCCGTGTCCGTCCGCGTATCGCTGAAGTGACGGGTAATGCTCATGGGGTCAGCATACGTCCACTACATGACGAATTTCATACGCCAATGTGATGAGTTCTCAACTTTCCGTCAGCTTCCGTCAGTTTCTGTCCCGCTTCGGTGGCCGAAGAAGCGGCGGTGTGGATTGGCTGGGGTACGGCTGGGCCACAGAAAAACGGCGCCAGCATGGGCCGGCGCCGTGCAGTGGGGGAGGAGGGGGCCACCCACCCCCAGCAGGGCTAAGTGCCTCGCCCCTCCCCCATGCCAACGTTTCAGAAAAACGCAGAAAGGTTTCCATTCTCGGGGCGAGGCACTTGTTTCGCTTCTCGCTCTGCGACGCAGTTGTTCCAGCCCGCTCGGTTGATCTCAAGATCAACAGCAAGCGACTTAGTGGCGGGAAGGGCCGCCGCTGTTTTTCTGCTCGGCGCGGCGGCGCAGCTCCGAGGCCAGATCGGAGAAGTCCTGGGCGCCGGGCAGCACGCGGCGCGAGTCGCGCTTGGCTTCCTGCACCACCTTCACCTGCTCGCGCCGGGAATCCGGCAGACCCAGGGCGCGGCGCTCAAAGTAGTTCTGCGCCAGCCGGCCCAGCGCGAAGGTCCAGCCGTACACGGCCGGGGCCGTGATCAGGCCGCCAATCACCGGCAGCGCCAGCTTGGCCAGCCCACGCATCACCTGCCGCGCTGCCATGCCGTAGGCGATGGTCACGCCAATTTCGCGCGCAATTTCCAGCGAACGCTCCGGCGTGATGTCAAAGCCGTAAATCTTGCCGATGTGCAGCACCATCTTGCCCTGCACCGGCGTAATCAGGAGCATGTCGGCAAAGGGGATAGGCTCCACCGCAATGGCCCCCGAGAGCAGCGCCGCACTCTTGATGACTTCCTCGGCGTTTTCCTCGCGCGACAGCGTGGGGTCCACGTCCAGATTGAAGTTGTCGAGCACCTGTTTGACAAGCGGGGGCAACATACGCGGAGTGTACTCCGCCCCCCAGAAGGCGCCCACCATCAAAATGTTTAGGTTCGCCCCGCGTTCTGGCGGCGGCCATCCGCCTGCGCCACACAGAAAAAGGACACGCCCAGGGGGGGAGGTGGCGTGTCCTTTAAGGAGGGAAGGATGAGGGGTGAAACCACCGCTCGCCTGTCATGCTACACGGCCACACTGACACGTTGCTGACAGCAGCTTGAGTTCAGACGGACCCTTTCTGTCACCGCAAGCTCATGCAGGGCCCTCGCCCTTTAGAAAGGAGGCTGAGGCAGAAATGGGTGAGGGCTATTGAGGGCTGCTTGAGTGCCTGTTGGTCCACGGAAGAGGCGCATCAGGCGCGGCCCCTAGCGGTCAGGCCCCGGTCAGCGGCCCGCCATCAGCGTTTCCAGCGGGGGCCGTCCTTGGTGTCTTCTACCGTCACGCCCACGCGGGTCAGGGTGGCGCGCAGCTCGTCGGCCTCGGCGTACTGCTTGTTCAGGCGGTAGTTCTGGCGGGCCTTGAGCACCAGTTCCATCAGGGCGCCCACCACTTCGGTGTCGTCCTGGCCCCGGGCGGCCGTGCCCGAATCGGCAAACAGGCCCAGCACATCGCCGCCCAGGGTGCGGTAGGCGTCGCGCGCCCGTTCCAGCGTGCCCTGGGGTACCGGCCCGGCATTCAGCGCCGCGTTCAGGTCGGCGGTCAGGCCAAAGAGGGCCGCCACCGCCTTGGGCGTGTTGAAGTCGTCGCGCATGGCGTCCTCAAAGGCGGCGGTGTGGGCAGCAATCCTGGCGTCCAGGGCGGCGTCCTGGCCGGCAGGTGCGGTGGGCAGGCGGCGCTCGACTTCGTTCAGGGCTTCGCTCAGGCGGCGGTAGCCACTGCGCGCGCTCTCAAAGGCCGCGTCGCTGAACTCGGTAATCGAGCGGTAGTGGCTGCCCACCAGCAAAAAGCGCACCACCATCGGGTCGTGCTGGGCGAGCACGTCCTGAATGGTCAGGAAGTTGCCCTTGCTCTTGCTCATCTTCTCGCCGCCAATGGTCAGCATGTTGTTGTGCATCCAGTAGCGGGCAAAGGGATGCCCGGCGGCCTCGGCCTGGGCGATTTCGGCCTCGTGGTGGGGAAACTGCAGATCCAGGCCGCCGCCGTGAATGTCGAAGCCCTCGCCCAGGTACTTCAGGCTCATGGCGCTGCATTCAATGTGCCAGCCCGGAAAACCGGCGCCCCACGGCGAGTCCCAGCGCATGATGTGCCCGGCCTCGGCCCGCTTCCACAGGGCAAAGTCGCGGGGATCGCGCTTTTCCTCGCGCACGGCCTCGCGCGTGCCCTCTTCCTGGTCGTCCAGCTTGCGGCCCGAGAGCTTGCCGTACTCGGGCCACGAGCGCACATCGAAATACACGCTGCCCTGCGACTCGTAGGCGTGGCCGCGCTCGATCAGTTCGGCAATGAGCTGAATCTGCTCGGTGATGTGCCCGGTGGCGCGCGGATTGATGCTGGGCTTCAGCACATTCAGGGCCTCCATGTCCTTCACGAACGACCACATGTACTTGTCAGCCACTTCCATGGGCTCCAGCTGCTCCAGGCGGGCGCGGGCCAGCATCTTGTCCTCGCCGTCGTCGGAGTCGTTTTGCAGGTGCCCCACATCGGTGATGTTCGCCACGTAGCGCACCTGATACCCAAAGTGCACAAACGCGCGCCGGATCACGTCAAAGGCCACCTCTTTCTTGGCGTGGCCCAGGTGGGCGTCGCTGTACACTGTGGGCCCGCACAGGTACATGCCCACGCGGCCCGGCGTGGTCGGCACAAAGGGCACCTTCTGGCGCTGCAAGGTGTCGTACAGAACGATGTGGGGGTCCGGCTGGGGGTGGGTCATGGGGGCTCCTGTGCAGTGAGGCAAGACAAGTGGGGCAACAAAAAACCGCGCCGCCAAGAGGATGGGGCGCGACGCGGCAGACCAGGGCTGCGGGCCGCTAGGACGGGCAACACAGGGTCAACATGGTCCTAATGTAGCAGAGGCGGCGCTGGGCGGGGACCGGGGCCAGGCCGGGGCGCGGCGTCCGGCGGCAGGCAGGCCAGGGCGCCTTGCAGCGCGGCGCTGAAGGCGCGCAGTAGGGGCAGCCCCGCGCGGTGCGGCAGGGTGGCCAGGGCCAGCGGCCGGGCCAGGGGTTCAGGCAGCGGCAGGGCCACCACACCGCCTGGCTGCGGGGTCAGGGCCAGCCGGGGCATCACGCTGACGCCCAGGCCGTGCGCCACCATGCCCAGAATCACGCTGTCCTCGCCCACCTCGGTGATCTGGTCGGCGGGCAGGCCGCAGCCGCGCAGGTAGGCCATCACGCGGCGGTGGCAGGAGTTCAGGCCGCCGGGCAGCAGCAGCGGGCCCTGGCCCAGTTCGGCCGGAACCACCGGGTGCGTGCCGCGCGAGGCCGGGGCCACGAACAGGTATTCATCCACGATCAGCGGGGTCAGGCGCAGGTCCGGGCTGTGCTCACCGATCACGATGGCGGCGTCGGCCTGCCCGCTGCGCACCAGAGCCTCGCCGCCGCCCTCGGTTTCGCCGTCCAGCAGCTGCACACGCACACCCGGGTGGGCCGTGCGGAAGGCCGCCAGCGCAGGCGGCAGCAGGTGGGTGGCGGTCGAGCGGAACGACGCCACGCGCACGGTCCCCGACAGCGCCCCGCCCTCCTGTGCGGCGTGCAGCGCGTCCTCGGCGGCCTGCAGGCTCAGGCGGGCGTAGGCCAGCAGCCGCTCACCCGCCGGGGTGGGCACCGCGCCGCCCCGGCCCCGGCGCAGCAGGGGCCGCGCGGTCAGCGCCTCCAGCTTGGCCACCGCCTCGCTCAGCGACGACTGCGACGCACCCGTGCGGGCCGCCGCTTCACTGAAACCGCCGGCCTCGGCCACGGCCAGCAGGGCCCGCAACTGGGCCAGGGTGGGCAACACCGGCGCACGCTCGAACGACATGCCCCAGTGTAGACCCCGCGCCCCCACCGCCGGATCGGGTTTACCGATGGGCGGGCCCGTGCACCCGCGCGCCTGCCGATGGTCAAAGGCATGGGTACAGGCGCACCCTGGGTCCAGAGGTGATGTTGATGACGGCTGCCCCGCGCCCCCCCCATGTTGTTCTCTCCCTGTCTCAGGAAATGCCCCTGCTGGCGGCGCCCCCCGCCGCGCGGCCCGTGTACGTGCTGGAGGTGCTGGCCCCAGACGACGCCGTGCCCACTGTGCCCGGCTGGACCCTGCGGGCATGGCCGGTGGCCCGCCTGGGCGACCTGACGCTGCAGGCCGTGCCCCAGGGCCACGAGGACCGTCCAGCCGACCTGCGCCGGGTTCTGCAGGGCGCAGGCCTGACCCCCCTGGGTCCGGTGCGCTGCCACGCGGGGTAAGGGCCTGCCCGGGTGTCCCTTCACGCGGAACGCCTGGGCGGTGCCGCTGGTGCAGAGGAACAGGGAAAAAGGGCCTCTGCAGTCCAAAAGCGCCTTTGGGTTTCTGTACTCCCCCCAGCAGAGGTTCTTGACCCGCCCATCACAAGGCGGCACGATACTGGCCGCATGACGAACGGCCTGCGTCCCTCCGCGCCCCAGCCCGAGCCCCCTGGCTCGGGCGGCGAGAGCGCGGCGCTGGTCACGGCCCGCTTTCTGCGCATGCTGAGCCTGACCCTGGCGCAGCTGGACGCCATGAAAGACGCCAATGCCCGCGCCGAATTCGCCGGCCTGACCCGGCAGGCCCAGGCGCTGGAGGCCGAGACCGACGCCCTGGAACGGGAAATCGAGGATCTGTGCCTCGCGGCTTTTGGCGCGGGCCCCAGTGAGCACGAGCTGGCCTTTTTCCTGATGGTGTTCCGCAGCCTGACCAACCTGGAACGGGTGGGCGACTACGCCTTTTCCGTGGCGCGCGACCTGGAAACCTTTGCGCCGCGTGCGCGCAGCGCCACCCTGCAGGACCTGCTGCCGCTGGTGCGCCTGCTGAGCACCATGGTCGAGCGGCTCTCATACGCCTTTGCCGAGCGCGATCTGAGTGCCGCGCGCGACGTGATGCGCCTGGACTACGAGCAGGTGGACGCCCTGTACGAGCAGATGCAGCGCGCCAGCCTGACCCGCCTGATGGAGCGCCCCGAAGACACCGATGTGGCCCTGACCGCTGGCCGCATGGCCCGCAACCTGGAACGTCTGGGCGACCATCTGGTGAACGTGGCCGAGCGCCTGGAAGTGCTGATCGGCCACGGCGCGGTGCACTAGGGCAGGTAGGCCAAGGGGTTGAGTTCAGCGGATAAGGCTCTGCTCCGCACACCGTAGGCTGTGAGGTGATGAACGTCCTTGTCGCTCCTGATGGACGTGCCGCACTGTGGGCCGCTCTTCTGACCCTGCCAGTGACCTGGGATTGGCATGACCTTCCCAAAGCCGGCGTGACGCTTCCCAGCGGCCTGCACTTCGAACGCCTCCAGGTAGACGAAGACACCTTCTGCCTGTATATGACCCTCCTCGAGTCCGAACCCTTCTATACGCAGCTCGAGGACGGCCAGGGCGACTTCACCGACGAGGAGCGCGACAACCCCGACCTGGGTATCGCGCGGCATCACGATGAGGCGGACGAGCAGTTGCAGGCCATGGTGGCCGAAGCCACGCGTGTTCTCGGCGAGCCAGATGAGCGGCGGGTAGGCGCAAGCTGGCTGATGGAAGACAGGACGATCTACCTGAGGGACGTGCAGTGGGACAAGGAAACCCCGATCGAGGTGGGTGTGGTGCTGCTGCCTCCGGGGATCGTGTGGGTCTCCCTGTGATGTTCAGCCTGGGACGGGATTGAATAGGAGATGGGTGGGCCCGACTTCAACGATCAGCACTGTGCAGCTTACCCTCCGGTATGTCCATAGACTTGGCCTACACGCTGTAGGACTGGGCGACCGGGCCCCAGGCCTGATCGCCCCTTGCTAAGCCGTTCAGCCTACATTTGCCCGGCCCCAGGCGCACCCTAGACTCTGAAGCTGTGACCACAACCCTGCCCGAGATGCCCCGCTGGCGCACCGACGACCTGTACGCCGGCCTGGATGATGCCGCCCTGACCCGCGACCTGGACGCCCTGCGCGCCCAGGTGGAGCAGTTGGAAGCACTCTTTGACGCGCAGGGGATTCAGGCCGGCGCCCCGGTGACGGCCAGCGGACTGGCCCAGGCCCTGGACGGCCTGAACCGCGTGCTGCACGACGCCGGGCCGCTGCGCGCGTACCTGTACGCGTTTGTCTCCACCGACAGCCGCAACGAGGTGGCGCAGGCGAAAGTGGCGACCCTGACCACCCTGACGCTGCCACTGGGGCCGCTGCGCTCGCGCCTGACCGCCTGGGTGGGCGGTCTGGACGACGCGGCACTGGCGGCTCTGCTGGAACAGGATGAGGTGGTGCGCGCCCACGCCCACACCCTGCGCGACGCGGTGCGCGCGGCCCAGTACCAGATGTCCCCCGCCGAGGAGGATCTGGCCGCCCGGCTGCACCCGGCCAGTGGCGGGGGCTGGGGCAAGTTGCACGGCAACGTCAGTTCCACCCTGCGCGGTGAGTTCCGGGGCCAGTCGCTGCCCGTGACCGCCCTGCGCGCCCTGGCCAGCGACCCGGACCCCCAGGTGCGCGAGGACGCTTACCACGCCGAAATCGCCGCCTGGAAGTCTCAGGAGGTTGTCTTTGCCGCCTGCATGAACGGGGTCAAGGGTGAGGCGGGCACGCTGGCCGCGCGCCGGGGCTTTGCGGACGCCGTGGCCCCCAGCCTGCTCGGCAACGGCATTGACCGGGGCACCCTGGACGCCATGCAGGCGGCGGTGGTGGCCTCGCTGCCAGACTTCCGCCGCTACTTCCGGGCCAAGGCCGCGCGGCTGGGGAAAGGGCAGCTGGACTGGTGGGACCTGTTCGCCCCTGCTGGCCAGAGCAACACCCACTGGACCTACGAGGCGGGCGCCGAGTTCGTGGAGCGCCAGTTCCGGGGCTACAGCCCCGCACTGGGCGACTTTGCCGCGCGGGCGTTTCAGGAAGACTGGATTGACGCCGGCCCGCGCGACGGCAAGCGCAGCGGGGCCTTCTGCATGCGCTGGCAGGGCAGTGACAGCCGCATCCTGATGAACCACGACCCCAGCCTGGACTCCGTGAGCACCCTGGCCCACGAACTGGGGCATGCCTACCACAACCGCCAGCTGGGCGACCTGCCGCCCCTGCAGCGCGAAACGCCGATGACCTTGGCCGAAACCGCCAGCATCTTCTGCGAGACGATCATTCAGAACGCCGCCCTGGAGACCGCCCAGGGCCAGGAGCGCCTGTATGTGCTGGAGACCCAGCTCATGGGCCACGCGCAGGTGATCGTGGACATCCACAGCCGTTTCCTGTTTGAACACGCCGTTTTCGAGCGCCGCGCGGGTGGCGACCTGAACCCCAGCGACCTGAACGACCTGATGCTCTGGGCGCAGCGCGAAACCTACGGCGACGCTCTGGGCACCCTGCACCCATACATGTGGGCGGTCAAGCCGCACTATTACGGCCTGTCCTTTTACAACTACCCGTACACCTTTGGCCTGCTGTTCGGCCTGGGTCTGTATGCCCAGTACGAGCAGGCCCGCGCAGCTGGGCAGGAAGCCGACTTCCAGGCCCGCTACGACGCCCTGCTGGCGGCCACCGGACAGGCCACGCCGCTGGAACTCGCTGCCCGCTTTGGCATTGACCTGCATGCCCCCGCCTTCTGGGAAGGCAGCCTGAACGTCATTCGCCGCCAGATTAAGGCGTACGAGGGGGTGTAGGACGTAGGGTGTGGGCTGTAGGAAACCCACACCCTACAGCCCACGACCCACAACCCTTACTTCACCCGGAGGTCCTGATCAAACCATGCCAGCACGCGCTCGCTGCCAAAGGGCCACAGGCTGAGCTGGGCAGTGCGGGCGGCTTCCTGGGCAAATTCGGGCAGGGGGCCGTGGCCCTTGGGGGTCACGTTCCAGGCCGGGGCGCCCTCGGGCAGACCGGCTAACTCGCGGGCGCGGGCCAGCCCGGTGCGCAGGTCGCCCAGTTCGTCCACCAGCCCGCGTTCCAGGGCGTCGCGGCCACTCCAGATGCGGCCCCGGCCCAGCTCGTTCACCCGCTCCTTGCTCAGCTTGCGGCCCTCGGCCACGCGGGTGGTAAAGCGGTCATAGACCTCCACGATGCCCTTTTCCACGTGCCCGCGTTCCTCGTCGCTGTAGGGGCGCGCGGCCGAGTACATCAGGGCGCGGTCACGGCCCACGCGCTCGGGGTTCAGGCCGTGGCGGCGGTTGAATTCCTGCAGCACCGGTTTGCCGCTCACCACGCCAATCGAGCCGGTCAGGGTGTAGGGCGAGGCCACAACTTTTTTGGCGTGCGTGGCCACGTAGTAGCCGCCGCTGGCCGCGTACTCACCCATCACCACCACCACGGGTTTCTCGCTGCGCTGCACCTCGCGCCAGATCAGGTCGCTGGCCAGGGCGCTGCCGCCGCCGCTGTTCACGTACAGCACGATGGCCTTCGTGGTCTTGTCCTCCTGGGCGCGCTTGAGGGCCGCCACCACCGTGTCGGAACCCGCCATCGGGCCGCCCAGCAGCGGCAGGGGCAGGGGGTTGTTGCGGCTCTTGCCGGTGATGATGGTGCCGATCAGGGGCACCACCGCCACCCGGCCGGCCTTCGCTTTGGCCTTGGGACGGCTGGGCGTCAGCCAGTCCACCACCGCCGCAAAGGGGCGCGAGGCGGGGCCGATCAGCTCGTCCTCGTAGGCCACCTTGTCAATCAGGCCGGCTGCCTGGGCGCCCTGCGCGCTGGTCAGGTCGGCCGTGAGCCACGCCAGGGCCTGCGCCTCGCTGACCCCGCGTGCCGACGCCAGATCGCTCACCCAGGCGGCTTCCAGGCTGCCCAGGTAAGCCTGCAGCTGCTCGCGGTTGGCCTCGTCCATGTGGTCCTGCGAAAAGCGGGTCAGCGCCGCCTTGTACTCCCGGATGCGCAGGTTCTCGAATTCAATGCCGCGTTTCTTCAGGAACTCGCCCAGGAAGGTGCTTTCCAGGCCAAAGCCGCCCAGGTTCACCTCCGCCGATTCGGGGGCCACCAGTTCGCGGGCGCCGCTGGCGGCGATCAGCGTGACCATGTTCAGGTGCGGCAGGTAGGCCACCACCCGCTTGTCCTGCGCCAGCTCGTGCAGCAGGCCCCGGATGGCGTGGGCCGCCGTGGGCGACGCCGTGAATTCCCCAAAGCGCACCAGCACGCCGTGCAGCCACGCCGCGCCCCGCAGTTTCTCAATGCGGCCGGCCAGGGCTTCCAGGGTCTCGGTGCGGTTCAGCAGGGCCTGCACCGGGTTGCCGGGCTGGCGCTCCGGGTAAGCGCCGCTCAGGTCCAGCACCACCCAGGTGGGCCGGGTCACCCCGCCGGGCAGCGCGTCTTTGGCCTGGGGCAGAAAGGGAATATTGGGCATGGTTCAGGCTACGGCGCCTGCCGCTGAGAAGTTCCCCGCGCCCCCAGGCGCGCGCCCATGGCCTGGGCCCGCTGGCTCAGCAGCTCGGCGGCCGGGGGCGGCAGCAGATCGTGGGCGGTGGCCTGCCACAGCGCCAGCCAGCGCGCCAGATGCGCCGCGCGCACCCCCAGCCCGGCGTGCGCCGTGTTCAGGTTGCCGCGCCAGGGCGGGCCCCCCGCGCCGCTGCCGCCCAGCATCGTGACCCAGAAGGCCGTGACCCTCTCCAGGTGCGCGGGCCAGTCCTGAACCTGCGCGGCGAAGACCGGGCCCAGCAGGTCGTCGGCCTGGGCGCGGCGGTAGAACGCGCCCACCACGGCGCGCACGGCGGTTTCCCCGCCCACCGCTTCCAGGGGCGAGGCGGGGCGGCGTGAGATCCAGCCTGGCAAGGCCGCCAGAAAGTCGGCGCGCACCTGGGCCGGCAGGTTCGGCCCGGCCCAGGCGACGGCGCGGTCCAGGCGCCAGTGCAGCGGCACCTGCAGCGGGCCTGGGCCGGCCCAGGCCAGGGCCTGCGCCCCGCGTGGCAGCGCCGACCAGTCCGGCGTGCCTGTGTGAACCAGGGCCCCCAACGCCCGCCCCAGCAGCGCCGCGCCCGTGCCCCAGCCCAGCACGGGCACCCCCGCGCGCAGGGCCCCCGACACCAGCGCCAGCTGGGCCCAGCGTTCGGGCCGGCCCTGCACGTCAGCCACCGGCAGGCCGTCGTGGGGAAGCAGCAGCGCGGCGGCCGTGGCCAGGCCAGCCAGGGCAGCAGGCACCGTGCCCGGCCACTCGGGCAGGGGGGATAGGGTCAGCAGGGGGGTATCGGATGGAGGCAGGGTCATCGGAGGGCCTTGTGGGCGAGAGGGGCGCGGCAGGGCAGCCCAGGATACGCGGCGCGCTGTGTCAGCTGGCTGGCTCCTGGGTGCTGACCGGCTGAACAAGGAACGGGGTCGCCGGTCTTCGTGCCTGGCCCCCGTGTCACGCTTGGCTCGGCGGCGCCCTTTCACCCGTATGAACAGCGCAGCGGCGGCCCACTTCATGGTGGGCCGCCGCTGCGCTGTTTCGCCTCAGTTCAGGGTCTTGACGTAGCTGAACAGGTTGGCAATATCCGAATCAGTCAGCTGGTCCTCGCTAAAGCGGGGCATGGCGGCCGAGAGCACGCGCTCGGGGGTCTTGCCTTCCCGGAGGGTCGCTGTGAACTGCTCCAGGTTCCAGTCCTTCACCTTGGCCAGCGAGGGCCCCACGCCGCCCTGACCCTGCGGGCCGTGGCAGCCCGCGCAGCCCTTGCTGGCGTACAGGTCGGCGCCGGCGGTGTTGTCGCCCTGCGGCTCGGCGGCAGCGGCGCGGGTGGCAGGCGGCTCGCCGGTCTGGGCGGCTTCTTCCTGGGCGGGCGAGTTTTCGGCTGTGCCCTCGGTGCTGGCGGCGGGGTCGTCGCCGGTGCGCAGATCGCTGCTTTCTATCACCGCGCCGTTCTCGCCGGTCTGGGTACCGCCGTCGTTGTCGTCACGCACGTTGCCCAGCGCGCCGCTGGCGCCCGCCGGGCCCGTGGCCGCTTCCTGGGGGCTGGGCATTTCCTCGCTGCCCCGCGTGCCGATGTCCTGGCCTTCGCCCCCCTCGCTCTTGGCCTCGGTGCCGCCCTCGCTGTGACCGCCCTCGCTATGGCTGCCCTCCTTGTCGCCCCCCTCGCTGTGGCCTTCGGCGTGGTGGGGGGTGGTCGCAATGCGGTAGCCCGCAATAGAGCCGCCCAGCGTCAGGGCCAGCAGCAGCGTCATGGTGACGGCGAACGTGTTCTTCATGCCCCCGAGCCTACCACACGGTCAGGGGGCGTTTGCCCGTGCCAGTGCGCATTTCGTTGTCTTTTTGCCCATCTGCACCGGTGGGGACTGGGGCAGCCCTGTTCCGGCAGGCAGGCGCGTCCCAGAGCCCCTAGACTCGGCCTATGCGCCTTGCCAGCCTCACGTGCAGCAACACCGACATTCTGCAGGCCCTGGACGCCACCGGGCTGCTGGTGGCCGTGGACAGCCACAGCGACGCCCCCGGCATTGCCCACGCCACGCGCCTGGGCCCCGACCTGAACATTGACGTGCCCGCGCTGGTCGCCGCGCGCCCGGATCTGGTGCTGGCCAGCCTGAGTGTGCCGGGCATGGAGCGCGTGGTGGCCGAGGTGGAGGCGGCGGGCCTGAACATGGCCGTGCTGGACCCCACCACCCTGGACCAGACCCTGGAGAGCATCCGGCAGGTGGGGGCTCTCATTGGCCGCGCGGCGCAGGGCGAGGCCCTGGCCCAGGCCCTGGATGCCGAACTGACGGGCTTGCACCGCGCCACCGAATGCCCAGTGCGCGTGGTGGTGGAGTGGTGGCCCCGGCCCATCATCGCTGCCACCCGCGAGTCGTGGGTGACGGCGCTGCTGGCCCGGCTGGGTGCCGTGAACGCCCTGGGTGACCTGGACGGCCGCAGCCGCCCCCTGACGCTGGAGCAGGTGCGGGAGGCCCGCCCCGACCTGATCGTGTGTTCGTGGTGCGGCGTGAAAAAGCTGCGCCCCGAGGTGATCGAGGCGCGCGGCCTGGGCGCGGCGGTGGTGGCGATTCCCGAAAGTGGCCTGGGCCGCCCGGGGCCCCGCTTGATTGAGGGGGCGCGGCAGCTGCGCGCGGCGATGGATGGGCTGGGTGTGGGGGGTGGGACGTAGGACAAGAGAGGGTGCGGGTGGCGGGCGGCGGGGCGCGGGGAGGAGGTGCGACGGAACTTCAGGTGAGCCGATGGCACGGCAGGAAGCGAGCCCGGGAAAATCCGGGGCTGGGGCGATGGAGAAGCGTCCCTGCGCTCGTCGTGGTCAGCGGTGGAAGAGGAGGAAGCCTGAATCAGCAATGGTTCCGAATCGTGTTCAGGGGAGGCGAGCAGCCCATAAGGGAAACGTCGTGTAGGCTGCTGAGCCCACTCACCCCCCACCAGCGGCTCACCTGAAGTCCCGCCTTACCTCTTCCCCGCACCCCGCCGCCCGCCACCCGCGCCCCCTCTTTTTCCACGCCCTACACCCCCCTGTCTAGCACCGCCCGCAGCCCCGCCAGACAGTCGGTGCGGTACTGGGCGAGGTCTGGCGCCGGGTCGGCCAGAAAGCGCACGCTGAGGCCTTCCACGATGGCGCGCAGCAAGCGGGCGCGGGCTTCGGCGCCGTGCTCGCCAGCCAGCCGCGCCAGTTCCAGATCGGCGGCCAGCGATTCGCGCAGGGCGGCGCGCTGCACGGCCATCAGTTCGGGGTCGCGGGTGGCGGCGGCCAGAAAGTCCAGCGACACGGTGTAGAAACGCCGGGTGTTCTCGATGCCGTAAAACTGGTTGTCCACGTAGGCGCGCAGCTTGGCTTCCGGGGTCTGGGCCTGGCGCACGGCGCGGCGGGTGGCCACGGCAATGGTGCGCGAAAAGCGGCGCATGACGGCCGCCAGCAGCCCCGCGCGGCTGCCGAAGTGGTACACCAGCGTGCCCCGGCTGACCCCGGCGTGCGCGGCGATGTCCGCCAGCGTCACCCCGGCGTAACCGCGCTCGTAGATCGCCAGATACGCCGCGCGTTCCAGGGCGGCGCGGCGCAGGCGGTCCTGAATGGGGTTGACCTTTCGCGCCATAGGGGTTCAGCATCCCGGCTGCCGGGGGGGCGCGTCAACTGCGTGCCCGGCCCGCCGTCACCGGTGCCCCAGCGCCAGCAGGCCCACCACCGCCGTGACCAGCAGCGCCGCCAGCCCCATGCCCAGCGAGGCCGCTGCGCCCGTCTGCTCGCCTTCCTCACGCGCGCGCGCGGTGCCAATGCCGTGGGCCACCGCGCCAATGGCCAGCCCACGCGCCAGCGGATGGCGCACGCCCAGCCGGGTCAGCACCGGGGGCAGCAGCAGCGCGCCCAGCAGCCCGGACAGCACGGCCAGTGTGGCCGCCAGCGCGGGCGGCGCGTGCGTGAAGGGGGCCAGTTGCAGCGCCACCGGACTGGTGGCTGGAGCGGTTTGCAGGGCGCGGGCGGCTTCGGGGGAGAGGTGCAGGGCCCGCGCCAGCAGGGCGTTGACGGCCAGCGCCACTCCGGTGCCTGCGGCCCCGCCCAGCACCAGCGCCCGCCACTGCCGGGCCAGCAGCGCCCGGTGCCGGTACAGGGGAACGGCCAGCGCCACCACCGCTGGGGCCAGCAGACTGGTGAGGGGGCGGGCAGCCTCTGCATAGGTGCTGTACGGGGTGCCGGACAGCAGCAGCGCCCCGGCCACGGCCAGGGTGGCGATCAGGGTGGGATTGGCCAGCGGCGTCCGCGTGCGCGCCTGCGCCCACACGCCCAGGGCAAAGGCCAATAGGGTCAGGGTCAGCCACACCACCGCGTTACGCCCCGGGGCGCAGCAGCCGCCCGGCCAGCAGGCCGGCCGCGCCCGCGCCCAGCAGCAGCGCCGCTGTCAGGGTCAGCAGCCACAGGCCCCAGGCGGCCCCGGCACTCAGAAACTGCACGGCGCCGGCGGTGGCGGGCACAAACAGCAGGCCCAGCACCCCCAGCAGGCCATCGGCGGCGGGCTCGATCCAGGCCAGCTTCACCACGCCCAGGCCCAGGGCGGCCCACAGCAGCGCCAGCCCCACCACAGCGCCCGGCAGCGGCAGTCGCAGCGCGCCCACCAGGGCTTCGCCGGCCGCCGCAAAGCCCAGCAGCACGCCCAGGCCCAGCACAAAACGCACGGCGGGCGGCAGGGGCGGGGTAATCATCTCAGGCGCTGGCCTGCCCGCTCAGGCGCGCGAGCATGCCCCGCACCACCTGTTTGGCGTGGCGGGCCACCTGGGGCATGAATTCGCGGTAATCCACCTCGGCGCTCTGGTCGGCGGTGTCGCTGACTGAACGGATCACCACGAACGGCACCTCGGCCTTGGCGCATACCTGGGCCACGGCGGCGCCTTCCATCTCGGCGCAGGCGGCGCCAAAGGCGGTCCACAGGCGCTGCACGTCCTCGCGCGCGGCGATGAACTGGTCGCCGCTGGCCACGCGGCCTTCCATCACCTGCACGCCCGGCACCTCGGCGGCGGCTTCCAGGGCCACCGCGCGCAGAATGGGGTCGGCGGCCCAGCTGGCGCTCTCGCCCGGCACCGTGCCCAGCGGGTAATTCAGGGCTGTCACGTCCACGTCGTGCTGCACGCAGTCGGTGCTCACCACGATGTCGCCCACGCGCAACTCCGGGTGCAGCGCGCCCGCCACCCCGGTAAAGATCACCCGGGTGGCGCCCTGCCCCAGCAGGTACGTGGTGGTCATGGCCGCATTCACCTTGCCGATCCCCCCACGCGTGAGCAGCACCGGTACACCCTCCAGCGCGCCCCGGTGCAGGGTCACGCCCGGAAAGGTCAGGTCCTCACGGGCTTGCAGCTCCGCAAGCAAGACCTCGATTTCTTCGTCCATTGCGCCAATGATCGCCAGCATGGCGCCCAGCATAGCGGGGGGCAGCGGGTGAGCGCCGGGGGCGGGGCTCTCATGCGCCGGGGCGTATGCTCGGCGCTATGACGGACGCCCGCCGCCCAGAGGCCCCCAACCCGCGCGACACGCTGGACACGGCGGCCCTGCGCCACCCCGATTCCTTCAAGTGGACCCTGTACCCCGAAGACGTGATTCCCCTGTGGATTGCGGATATGGATTACCCGGTGGCCCCACCCATCGTGGCCGCGTTGCAGGCCCGGCTGGCCCACGGCCTGGGCTACGCGCAGCTGCAGGGCGACCCGGCACTGAAAACGGCCCTGAGCACCAAACTGGCGGCGCAGGGCCTGGGTGGGCTGCCGCCCGAGGGCATCACCTTTCTGCCCGGCGTGGTGCCCGGTATCTACGCGGCCGTGCACGCCCTGACCACGCCCGGCGAACTGGTGGTGACCATGACGCCGGTGTACCACCCCTTTCACCTTGCTATTACCGACCAGGGGCGGCGGGTGTCCGGCGTGGCCCTGCGCGACACAGAAGGCGGCTACGAGATCAACTGGGCGGCGCTGGACGCGGCCTCGCGCGGCGCGCGGCTGCTGCTGCTGTGCCACCCCCACAACCCCACCGGCCGCGTGTGGACCGCCGACGAACTGCGCCGCTTGCGCGACCTCGTGCTGGCCCGCGATCTGTTCGTGATGAGCGACGAACTGCACGCCGACCTGCGCTTTACGGATGAACCCTTTGAAGCCTTCGCCGCTGATCCCCGCGTGCAGAGCCGCACGCTGACCCTGACCGGACCGTGCAAGGCGTACAACACCGCCGGCCTGGGCATTGGCGCCATGATCAGCCACAACGCCGGGCTGGTGGGGCGTGTGCGGGCGGCTGCCGGCGGCCTGATGGGCCACGAGAGCGCCCTGAGCGTGACCATGTGGCGCGCGGCCCTGCAGGAGGGCGGCCCCTGGCTGCAGGAGACCCTGGCGTACCTGCGCGGCAACCGCGACCTGCTGCTGGCCTACGTGCGCGACCACTGGCCCTGGGCGCGCGTGCATGCGCCCCAGGCCACCTATCTGGCGTGGCTGGACCTGCGTGCCCATCCTCGCGCCGGAGACATGCAGCAGTTTCTGCTGCAGGAGGCCAAGGTGGCGGTGCATGACGGCCCGGTCTTTGCCCACGAGGCCCACAAGCCGCAGTATCAGGGCTTCATCCGCCTGAACTTTGCCACCAGCCGTGAGCTGCTGGAGGAGGCGCTGGCGCGCATGAACCGGGCATTTGGGGAGGTAAGCGGCTGAAGAAGGTGTGGTCTTACCCTCACCGCGCGTCAGGGACAAAGGAGCCATGCTCAAGGTCATGCGGCGTTTTGTTCTCCCTGGCCTGCTCAGCCTGACTTCTGCCCTCACCGAAGCGCACACTGCCTCCCCGCTTCGTCTGCACCTGCAGCAGCTAGGGCGCGTAGGCAAAGGCCGATGCTGATCGAGCGGCATATCTTGAGGACATGCCAGGCGAGCCATCGGCAGTTTTCTGGATCACCTTTGAATCGCGTTTCGTCATCGGTATTGTCGAAGTTCGAGGTGTGCCCAACAGTGACGCCTCGTTTCTCCGGATGGATGGGTTCGTGCAGATTGAGGACGGATGGAGGCTCACCGAAAAGAAAGGCCTGATGAAACGCTGGGAGGACCGCACAGCGAGCGCCCTGCTCAAGGAATTATGGAAGACCACGACCTTTTATGACGTGACTCGCTGGTGGGCAGGGAATGACGAGGCATATGCAGCAGCAGAGCCTTATTTGAAGAGTCAGATGCGGCGCCTTTCAGTCGAGAGTCAATAAGCGCTCCATCTTGGCCGACATGCCTTAGAACCAGCGCTGACCGGCCAGCCGGTCCTGCTGCAACTGACCGTCTCCCACAGGGGACAGGGCCCTCAGGTGATCGGGGGTCTGCGCCCGGGCCATGTGCCCTGCCCTCTGTTCAAGGTGTATGAAAGGTCAGCGGCCCTCCACTGATCGAGCGGTCTCTCTTGGCCGATTGCGACCCAGGTGAGAACGTGACCTTTACGCCTGGGGAACGGCGCACCTACGCCCTCACCCTGCCCATGCAACTGACGCCCGGCGAGTACACGGCTGTCCTGACCCTGCGCAGCCAACCGCCCCTGTACGCCCAGACCACCGTGAAGGTGGGCCCTGGTCCGTTCGTCACTGATTTGGTGCTGCGCGAGCCTGCCAGGGCCGGGCAGCCGATTGGGCTGGCGGTGGCTTTCCGCAACATCTGGTGCAGCGCGGTCACTGCTGACCTGCGCCTGTGCGGCCAGAGCCTGCTGATTCGGGATGCGGAGGGGAACACGGTTTACGACAACAAGCCCGAAAAGGAGGTCTGTCGGACGGATCTGCGGCCGACCACGGTGCCCTCAGGTGGATTGCGCGTGACGCCTTGGCCGGTGCCGCCTCTAAAGGTCGGCTGGTACACGGCCATTCTGTGGGGCGGCGCGGTCAAGCGTTTTGAAGTCAAGCCCTGAGCCGCAGGCGTGGGGCCATCTCTCAGGCTTCGAAAGTGTCCGGGTTTGTATCGGCGTCAGAGAGACCGAGGGGCGGGCTCTGGCCTATTCGCTGCTGTCCACTGCCTGCGTTAAGACCCGCAGCGCCTCAATCAGGGGGCGTAGCCGCTCGCGGCGCACCTTGAGGGCCGCGCGGTTGACGATCAGGCGGGCGGTGGAGTGAAACAGCACGTCCACCTCTTCGAGGTTGTTGGCGCGCAGGGTGCTGCCGGTCTGCACGAGGTCCACCACCGCGTCTGCCAGGCCCGTAAGGCAGGCCAGCTCAATGTTGCCGCTCAGCTTGACGATCTCGGCGGGGATGCCCTGAGCGTTCAGGTAGGCGCGGGCGGCGCGGGGGTACTTGGTGCCCACCCGGGCAATCTCGCCCGAGGCCCCCACCTCGCGGATCAGAGACAGGCGGCAGCCGGCAAAGTGCAGGTCTACGGGCTCGTATACCGCCCGGCCAGACTCGATCAGCACGTCCTTGCCCACAATGCCGGCGTCGGCCACGCCCAGGTCCACGTAGGTGGGCACGTCCTGATTGCGCAGTTCCAGCACCGTCACGCCTGGGAACTCGTGGCGCAGGGCGCGGGATTTCTCGGGCACTGTAAGGGGCAGCCCCGCGCGGGCCAGCAGCGACACCGCCTCGTCCAGAATGCGCCCCTTGGGCAGGGCCAGGGTCAGGTGGTCAGGGCCGTGGGTGGGGGGCGGGGTCATGCACCCACCGCCGTGAACTCGGCGCCGCTGGGGCCGCTGCCCACCATGCGCTGGATGCCGCGCGCCATGCAGAAAGCCCGCAGCTGCGCTTCGTCGTCGGTCCATGCCAGTTCGGCGTGCAGGCCCTGGGCGCGGGCGGCCTCGGCGGCCGGCAGGTCGCGCGCCAGCACCACCTCGGGCTCCGGGGGCAGCGTGGGGGCCAGGGCGCGCATCAGGCGCTCCAGGCCCAGGGCAAACCCCGCGCCGGGAAGGGGTCCGGCGCCGCCTCCCAGGGCGTAGCGCCCGCCGCCCAGCACCGGCTGGTTCAGGCCGGCGGCGTAGGCGCGGAAGGTCAGCCCGGTGTAGTAGTCGTAGCGGCGGCTGACCCCCAGGTCAAACAGGAGGGGCCCTGCGTACAGGCGGGCCACGGCGCGCAGGTGGGCCACCGCTTCGTGGGCCCGCTCGCCCTGCGCGAGGGCCTGCGCGGCGTCCAGCACCTCGGGGCCGCCGTACAGATCGGTCAGGGCGTGCAGGGTGCGCCGGGTGTCTGTGCCCAGGCCAAAGCGGTCGCACAGCAGGTCCACATCGGCGCCGCTTTTGCGGTCCACCGCGTCGTGCAGCGCGGCGCGGGCGGGGCCGTGCAGGCCGGCGTCTTCCAGCACCGCGTCCACGAAGCCGGGGTAGCCCACTTCCAGCTGCGCGCTGACCCCCACGGCGCCCAGGGCAGCGGCGGCCAGATGCAGCAGTTCGGCGTCGGCGGCGGGGGTCTCCACGCCAATCAATTCCACGCCCAGCTGGTTGAATTCGCGCAGGCGCCCCAGTTCGCTGCTCAGGGCGCGCAGCCACAGCCGGCCGCTGTACTGCAGCCGCAGCGGAAAGGGCCCCTGCGGAAAGCGGGCGCGCACCAGCCGGCCCACGGCCGTGGTGAATTCACTGCGCAGCGCCAGCACCTGCCCGCCCGAATCAATCAGCTTGAAGGCCAGCGCGTCCTGGGGATGGTGGGGCGTTGCGTATTCCAGGGCCGGGACCTCCACGCCCCGGTAGCCCCAGCGGCCAAAACACGCCGACAACTGGGCACGAATCGCCTCGCGCTGGGCCCATTCCGGGGGCAGTACGTCGCGCGTGCCCTCGGGAATGGACGCCGACAGGCGCGCGGGGTCAGGAGCAAAAGCGGCACTCACGCCGGGCATTGTAGGGCGGGGGAGGAGAGAGGAGATGGTTGATGGTAGACCGGTGATGGAGGCGGAGCGCGCGCCGGGTCGCCGGGAGAAGAGTTGGGTGGCTCCAGACAGCCTCCGGGAGAGAAGCGCAAGCGCCTTGGGTCCTTCCTTCTCTCTTGGCCTCTCCACCCCCCAGGTGCTCCTCCCTCCACCATCAACCATTCCCCATCCACCCCCTATACTGCCCCCCGTATGCGCCCCATCGCCCTTGCCCTGCTGGGCGCCCTGACCCTGGCCCTGGGGGCCTGCGCCCGCACCACGGATACCTTCAAGCCCCGCATCACCGTCACGGCGGGCGAAGGCGGGTCCGGGCGCAGCCCCAGCTTTCTGATTCAGGGCTATGTGCTTGACGATGTGGGGGTCACGCAGATCACGGTGGACGGCAAGCCCATTCCCATTCAGCCGGGCAGCAACAAGATCGCGCGGTTTCAGTTTCAGGCGGTGCTGAGTACGCCCACGGGGCGCTACACCATTGCGGCGCGCGACAGCGCGGGCAACGAATCCACCCTGGTGCTGCCGGTCAGTGTGGACCCCACCCGCCCGGTGATCAAGGTCACGCGCTTTGAGCGCAGCGGCAACGTGATCCGGGTGTCTGGCGTGGCCACCGACAACGTGCGGGTGGCGCAGGTGTCAGTGGATGGCAACCGCCTGAACATCACCCCGGGGCCGCGCGTGGAGTTCTACGCCGAAACCACCGGCATCTGGGCCGACGTTCTGGTCACCGACACAGCCGGTAACCGCACGGCCCTACGCGCGCGCTGAGCCAGACGGCCCACGCCAGGATGGGAGGCACGGACGGATTAGCTTGACACGCCCGGACCGGGGCCTGCTGACCCCTGTTCTTCGCCCAAATAGAGCTGCTGGGGCCCTTTCTTCCCGGGAACAGCCTGCTGATCGCGGCGGGCTTGCTGGCCGCCGGCGGGAAGCTGAGGCTGGGCGGGGTGATGACGGCGCGTCACTGGGGGCGGGGCAGAGTTGTCATCGGGCGGTGCGTTGAGCCTGCCGCCTTGGCCTGCCCAGACGCCCGGCAGCTGCGCCTGGGTCGCTCCATCCTGCCGAGCGTGGTGCCACTGACCCTGAACCTGCCCGTGGCCCGGTGCACCCCGCCAAGCGCGTCTTGAAGCACCTTCGCCCGCCGCAGGCTGCCCTAGCCTGCGCCCCAGATGCCCCGCCCGCCCCAGCCCTTTGCTGTCCCCGACCAGCTGCCCGAGGTCACGCGCCGGCTGCTGGCCGAATACCTGCCCGGCGCCGCGCCGGGACCCCGTACCCGCCCCGGTGCGCTGTTAAACGAGTTGATCCGCACCATCCTGGGGCAGCAGAACACCCGCGACGCCGCTGACCGGCAGTTCCGCGCCCTGAAAGCCGCCTACCCGCGCTGGGAAGCCGCGCTGCTGGACGGCCCAGATGGCCTGGAGGCCACCCTGAAGGCAGCGGGCGGCGGCCTGCACCGGGCCAAGGCGGCACACCTGTATGGCCTGTTGAGCGCCCTGGCCGAACAGGCTGGCGACGAGGACCACCCCCTGGGCTTGGAGGGGCTGGCCGAACTGGACGACGAGGGCGCCCGCGCCGCGCTGGAGGGATTGCCCGGCGTGGGGCGCCACACGGCCAACTTGATGCTCCTCTTCGACCTGCACCGCGCCGCCATGCCCGTCGAAGGTCACCTGGACCGGCTGGCCCGGCGCCTGGGCTGGGTGCCGGACGGCTGGACCCCCGCCCGGGTCGCGCGCTGGTACGACGCCGTGACCCCGCGCACCCATGAGGCCCGCTGGGCGCTGCATGTGGCGGGCGTGCGCCACGGCCGCACCACCTGCACCCCGCGCCACCCGCGCTGCGGCCACTGCGTGCTGGCCGACCTGTGTCCCTCGGCCGCTATCCTCGGGCCATGACCGTACCTTCTTCTCAACCCCTGGCCCGCGAACAGGCGGTGGCCGAAGGGCTGGCGCGCGAGGCCGGGGCCCTGCTGCGCACGCACCTGCGCGCCGGCTTCACAGTGGAGCACAAGACCAGTCCCGACGACCCCGTGACTGCCGCCGACCGAGACGCTTCGGTGCTGATTCTGCGCGGGCTGGCACAGTCGTTTCCGGGCGACGGCCTGCTGTCCGAAGAAGAGGCCGACAGCCCGGCCCGACTGAACCATGAGCGGGTCTGGATTGTGGACCCCATTGACGGCACCCGGGAATTTGCGTCTGGCAGCCCCGATTTCTGCGTCAGTATTGGTCTGACCGTGAACGGCGAACCCGTGCTGGGTGTGGTGTACGCCCCGGCCACCGATGAACTGTTCAGCGGGGTGGTGGGCGAGGGCGTGACCCTGAACGGGGAAGTCGTGCCTCCGCCTGCCCCGGGCCCAGACTGGCGGGTGGCCGTCTCTGACAGTGAATATGGCCGCGAACTGCACGCCGTGCCGCTGCCCGGCATGGCGCCCAGCGGCAGCATTGCTCTGAAGCTGGCCCGTATCGCGGCGGCGCAGGCCGACGCCACCTTTTCCATGTCGCCGCGCAGCGAGTGGGATCTGGCGGCCGGGCACGCCCTGCTGCGCGCCGCTGGGGGCGAGCTGCGCCGCCGCGACGGCCGCCCCATTCCCTACAACCAGCCGCGCCCGCACATTGAACAGGGCCTGATCGCCGGGCACCCGGCGGCGCTGTCGTGGCTGGACGCCGCCCTGGCCGAACACCGCGTGCCCCTGGCCCACCTGGGCCTGACCCCGGCCGACCCCGCGTGGGCGGTGCTGCCGCCCGAAGATCAGGCGGCGCTCTCAGCGCACCCGGGCGTGAGCGTGCGCCACGCGGGCGGGCGGCCCCTGGCCCTGCTGGTGGTGGACCCCCAGACCCGGCAGGTGCAGCGCGCCGAGGGCGACGCCTTTCATCTGGAGCGCCTGACCCGTGACGTGACCCGGGCGCTGGGGCCCCTGCAGGCCAGCAGGGCTGGCGCCGGCGCAGGTGACGCTGGGGCATGATCCAGCCGCCTCCCCAACGCATTCGCGTGACTTTGAAGCCAGTGCTGGACTTCACGGCGGCCGAGTGGCGCACCCTGCACGCCTTTTTTCGCAGCCGGGAGCTGGCCGACTGGAATGACGCCCGCCCCATCCGCATGCCGGGCTGGCTGTTTCGCCGCGTGATGCAGGAAGAGGAGCGCACCGGCGAGCGCGCGGGGTTTGGCGTGCTGGACGAGCGCGGCCAGCTCATCGGCAGCGCCGAGCTGTACGACCTGCGCCCGCCGCCCCCCCTGACCCCCACGGCCGCGACCCTGGGCGTGATGATCGGCCTGCCCGAACTGTGGGGCCAGGGCTACGGCCGCGCGGCGGTGGGCGCGCTACTGACCTGGGCCTTTCAGGAACGCGACGCGCCCCTGAGCCGCGTGCGCCTGACCACCTTTGCCCATAACCGCCGCGCGCAGCGGGCCTTTGCGGCCTGCGGCTTTCGTGAAGTGGGCCGCACGGCCCGCGCCGGCCGCACCGACGTGCATATGGAACTCACGCGCGCCCAGTGGCTGGCCGCCCAGGAGGCCGGCGCCCAAAACGCGGCAGAATAGACCCCATGCGTGTTCTTGTTCCCGATGTGCCGGAATTCCGTGCCCTGGCCGCCCACGATGAGGGCAGTGTGCCCGGGGTCACGTTCGCTTTTTACAGCCGCACAGAGGTGCCCGCAGGCCCCGCCGACGGCGCCGTGGTGTGGCTGGTGGGCCCGGAGCAGCGCCGGCAGCTGCTGGCCACCCCGGGCCTGAAATGGGTGCTGACCCTGACAGCGGGCATTGAGCATGTGCAGGGCTACCTGCCCGGAGGGGTCACGCTGTACAACGCCAGCCGCCTGCATGACCGCGCGGTGGCCGTGCACGTGCTGGCCGGCATGCTGGCGGCCTCGCGCGGGCTGCACCTGTTCCGCGACGCCCAGGCCCGGCACCAGTGGGCCTCGCCCGCGCTGCCGCAGACCGCCCGCCTGACCACCCTGGAGGGGCAGCGGGTGGTGCTGTGGGGCCACGGGCACATCGGGCGGCAACTGGAGGCGCTGCTCTCGCCGCACGGCGCGCATGTGAGCGGCATTCGCAGCGGCACCTCGGCCACCGAGCGCGCCGAGCTGCTGGCGGCGGCCGACTGGGTGGTGCTGCTGCTGCCGGGCACCGAGGAAACGCGCGGCATCGTGAACGCGCAGACGCTGGCCGCCCTGAAGCCCGGCGCGTGGCTGTGCAACGTGGGCCGGGGGCCCCTGATCGTGACCGACGATCTGGTGGGCGCCCTGCAAAGCGGGCACCTGGGCGGCGCCGTGTTGGACGTGACCGACCCCGAACCCCTGCCCGCCGACCACGTGCTGTGGACCATGCCCAACGTCATGTTGACCCCGCACATCGCCAGCACCACGGACGATCTGGTGGCGCGCGGCGCCGAGCTGGCGCGCAATTTCCTGATTGATCTGCAGCAGGGTGTGGAGCCCGAGGGGCTGGTCGAAACCGGACGCCTGTATTGAGTGGCCCGGCGCCGGGCATGACCGCGCCGCCGCGCCAGGGGTCGGCGGGGCTGTCTCCCGGGCGCCGCGCCTGGGCCTGGCGGGTCTGGCGCTGGACGCTGGGCCTGGGCGTGGCCGGGGTGCTCCTGTTGCCGCTGGTGGTGTTCACCGAACCCTATGCGGTGCAGGGGGTGCTGGTGGCGGCCATGTACGGCGCCCGGCTGGGCTCGGTGCTGCTGTACGGCGTACTGCTGGTCCTGACACGGCGGCGCTGGCAGTGGCTGAGCCTGCCGGTGATTCTGGTGCTTGAGCCGCTGCCCTTTGGGCTGCTCAGCCTGGGTGGCCTGCTGCTGGGCCTGTGGTCTGTGCGGCGCCGCCTGCGTGAGTGACGGGGCAGGGGAGAGGAAGGTTATGTGGCAGGGCGGCCAGGGTGAACCGGCTGGCGAGCACTGTGCCTGAGCAAGATATGTCGAGCTGAGCCTGCTTGCGTACGAGCCTGGACTGGGCAGTCAAAGCCCGGCTTGCCAAGCCTCACGCCTCACCCGGGCACGGGTCATGCATTGGACCCATTCCCCGGCCTCTTGCCCACCCAGGCGGAGAGGCCGCCCTATCTCTCAGGACAGCACGGGCGTGGGGCGCTTCTTGGGGGCCGCCTTCAGCGGGGGCAGCTCCCGCACGTGGTCTTCAATGAGGCCGCCGCCCAGCAGACGGGGCCCGTCGTACAGCACCGCGCTCTGGCCGGGCGCCACAGCAAACTGGGGCTCGGCAAAAGCCAGCTCAAAGCCGTGTTCGTCGGCGTGCACCACGCGCGCTTTAACGGGGGCAGTACGGTAGCGCACCTGTACTTCCAGCTCGCTGGGCAAGTCCGGGAGGTCCAGCAGGTAGTTGGCGCTGCCGGCCCGCAACCCGCTCCACAGGCAGTCCTCGTAGTCGCCCACCCAGACGGTATTGGTGGCCGGGTCCAGGTGAACCACGTGGCGCACCCGGTGGCTCTGGTACAGGCCCAGGCCCTTCTTCTGGCCCAGGGTGTAAAACTGCGTGCCCAGGTGCTCGCCCACCACCTCGCCCGTGGCGATTTCGCGGATGAAGCCGCCGGCCTGCGGCAGGTGCTCGGCCACGAAGTCCTGCACCTTGCCCGGCACGAAGCAGATGTTCTGGCTTTCGGGCTTGCGGGCGGTCAGCAGGCCGCGCTCCTCGGCAATGGCGCGCACCTGCGGCTTTTCCAGCTCGCCCACCGGAAACAGGATGTACGGCAGGGCCTCGCGCGGGGTGCCCCACAGGAAATAGGTCTGGTCCTTGCGGGGGTCGTCGCCCCGGTGAAACTGCACCTCGCCCGCCGCCGTTTCCACGCGCTTGACGTAATGCCCGGTGGCCACGTAGCGGCAGCCCAGCATCTTGGCCTTTTTCACGAGTTCATCGAACTTGACCTTGGTGTTGCAGTTCACGCAGGGGTTCGGCGTGCGGCCCCGGGCGTATTCATCCAGAAACGGGCCCACGATGTGCCGCTGAAACTGCTCGCGGTAGTCCAGCAGGTAAAAGGGCACGCCCACCTGCTCGGCCACCCGGCGGGCCTCGTAGGCGGCATCGGGCGAGCAGCAGGTGTCGAAGGTGTCCACGCGCTTGTCGTCGGGCCAGAAGCGCATCATGGCGCCCACCACCTGATAACCCTGGTCTTTAAGCAGCGCGGCCGTTACGCTGCTGTCCACCCCACCCGACATGGCGCACAGCACACGTTCCCCACTGCCGGCAGCAGGGGCGGGGACGGGCGTGGACAGGGGCACAGGCGCGCTCATACAGCCGGGCAGCTTAACAGAGCGGGCTGTGCGCGGCGGTGAGGCGCGCGGCAATTGGGCGGTAGGCTGGGGCAAATGCGCCTGCCTCTGCTTCCTGCGCTGCTGCTGGCCTCGGCCGCCCTGGGGGCGCCCCTGGAGCCCTACGGCAACGCCCGCTTCAACTATTGGGTTGACGTTCCACAAGGCCTCATTGCCCAGCGTCCACCCGACAACGGCAATGGCCAGAGCTGGCGCAGTGCCGATGGTCAGGTCACCCTGAGCGTCTGGGGCAGCCACGCGCCTGGGGTGCTGGAGCAGGCCAGCCCAGCGGCCTGGCTGGCCTGGACCGCCCGGTTCTGGGCCGATGGCCGCATCTTCTACCAGAAGGTGCTGGTGCGGGATGGCGATGAAGCGGGGGTAATTGTCGTGTATCCGGTGGCCCGGCGGGCGGTCTGGGACCGCATCACAGTTCAGGTGGCGGGAAGCCTGCGATGGGGGCGGCGTTAAGTGTCTAGCCCCGCTCACAAGTCCTGCTGGGGTCAGGGTGCCTGTGGCGGCAGCGGCACCGGGGTCAGCTCCTGCACCTCGTCAATACGTATCTCGCGGGGGTGCCACTGCACGTCCACGTCCAGTTCGCGCTGTTCGGCGTCGCTCAGGGTCACCTCCAGCGGGGCCGGCACGCCGTGCCCGGCCAGCAGCGCCTGGGCTTCTGGCGCAAAGAGCAGCGTGTAGGTGCCGGGCCGCAGCCCCGGAAAGCTGAACGAGCCGTCGGGGTTGGGCACAGCGCGCAGGGGGGCCTGTCCAGGCGCACTCAGCTGCAGGCCCAGCTGGCTGAGGGGCGGAAGCTCGGCTGCCAGCAGGTCGCGGGCCTCGGGTGATTCCGGCAGCCGCAGCTGTACCCGGCCGCTCAGGGTGGCGGTCTGGAGGCCGCGCACCTCCAGGCGCCGCGTTTCCTGCGGGCGCAGGTTCAGCAGCAGCGGCAGGGCGGGTTCCAGCTGCGTGCCTGGGGGCAGCGTGCCGCCCAGCAGGCTCAGGGTAACGCTGCCGGCCGGCAGTGCCTCGAACACAAAGCGGCCCTCGCCGTCGGTTTCGGTGGCCAGATCGCCCGCGCGCAGCAGCAGCCCCGGCGCCCCGGCGCCGCCGGGCAGCAGGAGGCGGCCCTCCAGCCGGGCGAGGTCGGTGCGGCGGTGCACCGGAACTGCCAGGGCCAGATTCACGCTGGCGCGCAGTTCGGCCTGCCAGCGGGCGTCCTGGTGCGACACCTTGGCGCTGAGCACCGAGGTGGGCCCCCCGCGCGGGTGTGTGTGGCGCCCAGTTCCGCGCTGAACTGCCCGGCGCGCAGGTTGGTGGTGGTCACGGCGGCGCTGTAGGTGGTTTGTGGACTGGCCTTGACATCGGCGCGCAGGCCCCCCGACAGCACCGTCTGGCCGCTGCGCAGGTCGGTGCTGAAGCCGGCCGTGGGCAGCAGTTGCAACGTGCCCTGGCGGCGGGTGACGGCCAGCTGGTAGCCCAGTTGTGGCCCGGCCTGGGCCGTGGGCGCGGTCCAGGTCAGCTGGTGGCGCAGCGGCATGCCGCCCCAGCTGTGGTTCAGCGTGCCGGCCACGCTCTGGGCGCTGGGGCTCAGCAGGGCGCTGACCCCCAGCTGCCCAAAGTGCCGCCGCACCGAGGCCGAAGCGCTCAGGCGCGGGGTCAGCGGGCCGCTGCCGGTGTGCTGCAGGCCCAGCTGGGCCCCCAGGGTCAGGTCGGCGTGGGGCCGCAGGTTCAGGCCCGCCGTTAGCGTCTGGGTGGGGGTCGCTGCGCCTTTCCAGCCGGCGGTGGCCCCGGCATACTGCACACTCAGGTCGGCCGCAGCGGTCTGGTACTGGCCCTGCGCCTCGGCAGCGGCGGCCCCGGTGGTCAGGTTCAGGGCCAGGGCGCCGCTGCCCTGCGCGCGCCCCGCCCCCAGCGGCCCCTGCGCCCCGCCGTACAGGCTGGCGCTCAGCTGGGGGCCGGTGTGGTCCAGTTCCAGGCCCAGTTGCCCCTGCGCGCCCTGGGCCAGCAGGCCCCCCCCCACACTGAACTGGCCCTGACGCTGCCCGGCGTAGGCGCTGAAGGTGAGCGGCCCCTGGCGCCGGCTGCCCGCTGCCCCCAGCAGTGAGCCGGCCAGGAGCGGACTGTGCTGGGGGCTGAGGTGCCCGGCGCTCCAGGCGGCGTCTGGCCGGGCGTAGGCCACCCGGAAGGCGGTGCGGCTGCCCGAAAGCTGCAGGGTGCCAGGGTCGCCCTGCAGCGGCGCGCCCTGACCCGTGAGTGTGAAGTCCAGCTGTCCGGGCGCGGCGGTGCTGGCCCCCACAGTCAGCTGCAGGGGAAAGACGTGCGAAAGCTGCGCGGGCGTGGGGCGGCGCAACACCCGGTCGGTGCTGGCGCGACTGGTGGCCACGGCCCCCTGGCCCTGGGCCCTGAAGGTCACCTGCACGGGCTGCGCCGGGCCCCCGGGCGACACCTGCACCCGGGCCTGTACCTCGGCCACCTCGCCAGCGGCCAGCAGCAGGCGGGGCCGGCTGAGCTGCACCTGGGCGCCCTCACCCTGCGCGGACAGCTGCAGCGTCTGGTCCACATTCCCGGTATTCAAGACCCGCCACGTGACGGTGTAGAACGGGTCGGCGCTGGCGGCGGGGGCGTCCAGCAGCTGCGCTTCCAGCCGGGGGGCGGCGGGCACCTGCACCGCCACGCTGAGGGCCGAGTCCGGGCTGGTCACGCGCAGGGTCAGGGCCCCGGCCTTCAGGCGGTCCGGGGGCAGCAGGGTCAGCAGTTCCAGGCGGCTTTCGCCCGGCGCCAGTTCGTAACTGGGGTCGCCGGCCAGCAGCGTCCAGCCGGGCGGCAGGTCCAGGCTCAGCGTGCCGCGCTGGGGCTGCGCGGAAGGGTTACTCAGCGTCAGGGGAAAGGTCAGGGGCGTGCGCGCCTCGGCGCTGAGGGGCGCAGGCGGCGCCGTGAGCGTCACGGCCTGGGCCCCCGCGCCCAGCAGCAGGCCCGTCAGCACCAGCGCGCGTCGCCGGCCCATTCAGTCCACCGTAAAGGTGTAGCGCGCGCCGATCAGCTCGGCGCCCCGGTCGTCGGCCAGCACCAGAATCTGGTACTTGCCGGCGGGCAGGCCGGTCAGGGCGTAGGTTTCCAGCACGCTCATGCCGGGGTAGACGCGGCGCGGGCGGCCGGCCAGTTTCTGCACCAGCTGGCCCCGGGCGTCGTAGATCTCGGCGCGGGTGGTGGGTGCCGCCAGCCGCGTGCCGGTGTTGCCCAGGGTCACGCTCAGCTGCAGCCCCGTGCCCGCGCGGCCCAGCTGTGGGTCCTGAAACTTCAGCCGGGCCTGTCCGCCGGGCACCTGCACCACCACCTGCACGGCGTAGCGGGTGACCTGCTGCAGGCTCAGGCTGTTGGACCGGGCCGGCGCGGGCGCCCCGCTGCCCGTCACCGGGGTCACGAAAATAACGCCCCAGTGGCTGCCCGCTGCGGCGTTTTGCGGCACCTGAATGCGGTAGGGCACCGAGAGCTTGCCCCGCGCCGGCACCGTGACCAGCGTGCTGGGGAACTTGATCCAGCCGGTGTTGCTGCGCTCCAGGGAACCGGGTTTGAGGTACGCGGTGCCCACCTTGGCATCCGAGCGCACGTCGCCCAGCGAGAGTTGGGTCTGCACTGGCGTGGTGCCCGGATTGCTCAGGGTCAGGGTGCCCTCCAGCACGGCGCTGGCCGCAGCAGTGTGTTCCACCACCAGGGGGCTGGTCACCTGCACCTGGGCGCCCGCTGCCCCCAGGCTGAGCAGGGCGGCTGTTACAGCAAGCTGTCTCATGCAATCAACCTCAAGAAAAACGGGGAAAGCGCCCAGAGACCCTTTCCCCGCCTGTGGGGCGCGAACAGGCTTAGAGCCCGGTGCCGATGGTGTAAGTGAGCGTGCCGCTGAAGTTCTCGAACCCGCGCGAGGCAATCACCGAGTAGGCCACCGAGGCGTTGCCGCCCGTGGTGAACTGGGCAATGCCGGTAATCAGGTTCTTGCCCGCCAGATCGGTGCCCGTGAAGTTCACCGTGGCGCCCGTGCCGCCGCTCCCCGCTGCTGCCGTGCCCACCGTGGGGGTCAGGCGAATGGTCAGGCCGGCGGGCAGGGTGGTCAGGTTGCCGTTCAGGGCCAGGGCCACCGTGATGGACCGGTCGCCGTCAGCCGTGTTGTCCTGGGTTTCGTAGCTTACGGTGGCGCTGCCAGCCGCCTGCGGGGTCGTGCCGAACTCCGCGTTCACAAAGTCCACCGAGAGGTTGCCCGTCACGGTCAGGGTATCGGTGCCGCTGTTGGTGGCGGTCACAGTGGTCTGCTGTGTGGCGGCGGTGGGGGCCGCGAATACAGGCGAGGTGGCGCACAGGGCCAGAGCGGCCAGCATCACGTTGAACTTTTTCATGATCATCTCCCTTTCTTGCAGACAAGGGGCCCGTGATGGACGGTCAGTCCACCCGGAACGCGCCGAGTCGGTCGCACCACTTGCTCCCTCTGCCCGAGGTGCCCGGATTACAGGACAGAGATCAACGCACCTCTTCGCCTGAGTCATCTCGAAACGAAGTACACGAAAGATGCCGCCTGGGCGCTCACAACCCTCTGACATGAGACAGATTGGGCGAGAATGAACACGCGGGGTCACTCGGGCGCTGTGGTGGTGCCAGAGGCAGGGGCGGCTGCCAGCGTTCGGCAAAGTCTTTTGAGTAAAAAAGCGCTCTGGGTAAGAGAATTCGTGAACGGGCCTCTCGGCCTTCGCCCTTATCCCGCTTTTCTCTTCTGCCGCCAGACCTCTTTCATGAAGGGTGTCGGGCTCTGACAGAGGCTTTGTCAGGGCCAGATCAGGAGAGAAGGCCGGACCCCAGCTGCCCTCAGTGCGCCGCCCACCTGTCGTGGAGGTGCCTGCCACCCGGGCGTCTTTCAAAGGCACATCAAACGTGCAGGCCAGAAAAACGGCGGCTTCTTCGCCGCCGGTCACGTTCTCTCTGTTCCCGCTCTACCCGTCCTGCCCTGGCCGCCAGCCGGGGGGGCGCAAAAGGTAATTCAGGCGGTCGCGCCACGTGCGGGCCCCCTTCACATCGCGCCACAGGGCCGCGAATTCGTGAAAGGCCACGCGGACCGGGTGATAGGTGTTGATGTTGTGCACCAGCCCGTAGCGCACCCGCTCGGTTTCGGCCTGAAAGGTGCCCAGCAGCCGGTCCCAGATGATCAGAATGCCCGCGTAGTTCTTGTCCAGATACACGTCGTTGCTGCCGTGGTGGGCGCGGTGGTGGCTGGGTGTGTTGAACACGTATTCAATGGGCCGGGGCAGGCGCCCTATGCGCTCGGTATGCACGAAAAACTGGTACAGCAGGTTCCACGACTGCGCCAGCAGCACCATCCAGGGTTCAAAGCCCAGCAGCGGCAGCGGCAGCCAGAAGGGCAGGGCGGTCATGGGCACCCAGGTCTGGCGCAGAGCGGTGGACAGGTTGTAGTGCTGGCTGGAATGGTGAACCACATGGCTGGCCCAGAACAGGCGCACCTCGTGGCTGATCCGGTGAAACCAGTAGTAGGCAAAGTCGTCCAGAAAGAACAGCAGCACCCACACCCACCACGCCTCCGACGGCAGGCGCAGCGGTGTCCACAGGTACAGGGCGGTGTAGATGCCCAGCACCACTGCCTTCCAGAACACGTTGATCAGCACGTTGCCAATCCCCATGCTGAGGCTGGTCAGGGTGTCGCGTGCGGCGTAGCCCAGCCTGGGTTCGCCGTGTTCGTCGTGGTCGCCCAGGAACCGGTAGGCGGCCCACTCGATCAGCAGCGACAGCACGAAGACCGGAATCGCGCGTTGCAAGAGGTCAATCATGGGTGCCCCCCGGCCACAGGTGCAGGCTGTCCAGGGCGGTGGTCAGCGCGGCCTGTCGCGCGGTGTCGGGCCCCAGGGCCAGCGCGGCGTGCAGGGCGCGGTAGTGGTCCAGCGCGCGGGTCTGGCGGGCCACGTCGCGGAAATACAGGGGCCCGGCCTGGGTGTAGACCTCGTGGAAGGCGCCCAGCAGCAGCGGCGCCAGCGCATTGCCGCTGCCGTGGGCCGCAAGGCTCTGCACGGTCCAGTCAAAGGCGGTAAAGGCCTGCGGTGCGTCCGGGGTGCCGGGTTCGGGTGGGGCGCCCAGGTGCGCGCGCAGCGGCGCCGGGTCCAGCCGTGCCGAGGCCGCCATCCAGTGCGGCAGCAGTGCCGCGCGCAGGTCCAGCAGCTGCGGCACCAGCCCGCTCAGGTCGCCCGCCCGAGACAGGTGGGCCAGCACGCGCAGGCCGCCTTCTTCCGGGTGGCACACCCGCGTGGGTTTGCCCTGGCGGATCTCCAGCAGGCCGTCGCGCGCAAGGCGCTGCAGGGCTTCGCGCAGGGTGGGGCGGGTGACGCCCAGCCCGGCGGCCAGTTCGCGTTCGGCCGGCAACAGGCTGCCGGGAGGATAGGTGCCGTCCAGCAGACGGGAAAGCAGCGTTTCCTCGGCGTGCAGGGCGGGGCGCAGCGGCTGGATCATGCAGGGCCTCCGGGGTAGAACCAAAGTGGTCAGTGGTCTGACCAGTTTGGGTGGTGGGCACGCGGCTGTCAAGCCCCGCTACACTCGCCCCCATGAGCCTGCCCGACGCCGCCCTGCACGCCGCTGCCCAGCAGTACGGCACCCCGCTGTACGTCTACGACGCCGCCGAACTGGACGCCGCCCTGACCCGGGTGCGCGCGGCCTTTGGCGCGGCCCGGGTGCACTACGCCATGAAGGCCAACCCCAACCTCACCCTGCTGCGGCGCCTGCAGGCGGCCGATGTGGGCTTTGAATGCGTCAGCATCGGTGAACTGGCGCGCGCCGCGCACCTGGGGGCCCGGGGCGAGCATGTGCTGGTGAACGGCCCGGCCAAGACCGACGCCGAATATCGCCTGGGCGCCGAACTGGGCGCCACCTTCATTCTGGACCGGGAAGAGGAGGTGCGCCTGCTGCCCCCGGCCGCCCGCGTGCTGGTGCGGGTGAACCCGGCCCTGAACGTGAGCACCCACGACCATCTGGCGACGGGGGCCGCCACCAGCAAATTCGGCGTGACGCCGGACCAGACCCCGCGCATTCTGCAGGCCCTGCGGGCCGCCGGGCACACGGCGCTGGGGCTGCATGTGCATATTGGCAGTGCGATCCGCGACGCAGGGGATTTCACGGCGGCCTTTGCCCGCCTGCGCGACCTGCGCGCCCACACCGGGCCCCTGGCGGTGCTGGACGCAGGCGGCGGCTGGAGCCTGGACGCCGATCTGCACGGCATTGCCCGCGAAGCCCACGCGGCGGCGGCGGCTTACGGCGCCGAGTTGTGGGTGGAACCGGGCCGCTATCTGGTGGCGGGGGCGGGCACCCTGCTCACGCGCGTGGTGGGCACCAAGGTCACCGGCCGCCCGTTTGCGCTGGTGGACGCCGGCATGACCGAACTGCTGCGCCCCATGCTCTACGGCGCGCAGCACCCGGTGCGCCCACTGTGGGACCGCCCCGGCACCGGGCCCTGGGACCTTGCGGGCCCGGCGTGTGAAAGTGGCGACATCCTGGCCCGGAACGTGCCGCTGGCCGCGCCCCAGAGCGGCGACCTGCTGGCGATTGGCGAGGCCGGGGCCTACGGCGCCGCCATGAGCAGCACCTACCTCACCCGCCCCCGCCCCGCCGAGGTGCTGTACGACGGCGGAACGTGGACTGTGATTCGCCGCCGCGAAACGCCGCAGCACATCTGGGCGCTGGAAGAGGGGGAAGGCACAGGGCAGTGAGTGGATGGGCTCTGAGGGCCTGGGGCAGGCCGGGGCAGCGGGCCCTCTTGCGCGGCGCCCGCTATCTCCGGTAAAGCCAGGGGATGACTGAAACTGCGCGCTACACCTGGGCCCGGGTGCCCAAAGGCAGGGCCGTGATCGAACGGGTCCGGCTGTTCGAGGGGGGCCAGCCCACCCGCGCGGTGCTGCCGGGCGAGGAGGTTCGGGCGCAGTTCGCCGTGACGGGCGGCACGCTGGTGATCACGCAGGAGGACTGGTTCGAGGGCGTGGGCACGTGGCTGAGCCTGGTGGACCCGGCGGGACGGGTGCGCGGGGCGGTCAAGCCGCCTGACACCTTCGGCTTCATTCAGGACCTGCGGGTAGAGGCCCCGGACGTGCTGTCGTTTGGCTTCTACGACCCGGAGCAGCCGCCCCGACGCTGGCAGGTCACGGTGGGGACGCGGCGGACCTGGGGCCGGACGGTGCCCACCCTGCGCCTGTGTGCCGTGGAGCCGGCAGGGAACTGACCCCGCGCCCTGTGGGCTCTCTGGCCCCGGGCGCTAGGCTGGGCCCACCATGATCGTCAAGGCGCTGGAACCCCAGGAGTATGCCGATCCCCTGCGCCGCGCGGGCCACGAGGCCGAGCGGCAGATGGCCTTCTACCTCAAACGCGCGTTCGGTGAGGACGCGCGCAAGTTCGTGTTTCATAACCTGCGCCTGGAACGTAAGGGCGAGGTCGCGCAGCTGGACCATCTGGTGCTGCACCGCTACGGACTGGTGGTGATTGAAAGCAAGAGTGTGGCCGGGCAGGTCAGCGTGAATGAACACGGTGAATGGACGCGCTGGTGGAACCGGCAGGGGCGCGGCATGCCCTCGCCGGTGCTGCAGGCGCGGCGGCAGCTGGACCTGCTGCTGTCTCTGCTAGAAGACCACACCACGGACCTGATGGACCGCTCGCTGCTGGGACTCAAGCAGCGCACCTTTGCAGGCGTGCGGCGCGACGTGCTGGTCGCCATCTCGGACGGAGGCCGCATCACCCGCAAAACGGACGTGCCTGAACTGGTCAAGGCCGATCAGGTGCCGGACCGCGTCAAGGCCATCATTGATCAGGAAGTCGAGAAACCGTTCGGCACCTTTGGTCTGACCGAAGCGGAGATGACGCGCCTTGTGGCCTTCCTGCGTGCCCGTCACACTCCGGCTGAGGTGGCGCCGCCAGCAGCAGCGCCCCCCACCCCGGCGCCCCGTGCCCAGGCCGCCTCTGCGGCGCCGGCCTCGGTGCGCACCTCGCAGGAACGGCAGGCGCAGGCCCGGCCGCAGCCAGAGGTGGCCTGCCGCGCCTGTGGGTCCGCGAACCTCAGCGTGCAGTACGGCAAATACGGGTACTACCTCAAGTGCGCCGACTGCGGCGGCAACACGCCCGCCAAGCCGGTCTGCGCGGCGTGCGGTCAGCCCGCCCGGCTGTCCAAGAGCGGCGCCGAGTTCACCGCCACCTGCCCGGGCGGCCACCGCTGGCCCTACTGGACCAATCCAGCGTAGGCGGCAGCGCCCACAGGAGACACTGGAGAGCGGGCGAGTCGAACATGACTCGCCCGCTGCCCAGTTTTTGCCTTAGAAGCTGCCGCTGCCGCCCACGCGCACGGCCTGGTAGTAGGCGTAGGCCGCGCTGTAGCACGCCGGGCGGGCGTACCAGCTCTTGGCGGCGCAGATGGACTTCATGTTGGTGTGAAAGGCCTCGTCGCTGGTCTTGCGGTTGGCATCGGTGCGCTCGTAGACCTTCAGGTTGCGGTAGGCGAAGTCGTGCACGTTGCACGCCGGGCGGAAGTCCTCGCGGTAGCCCAGGCCCAGGCCGTCGGGGGCGCTGCAGCCGTCGCGGCTCCAGTCCAGGCCGGTGTAGGGGCTGCTGGTGCCGGCGTAGGCGTTGTACTGGCTGTTGTAATTGCTCACCGAGCCCCAGCCCACGCGCTTGATGTACGCGAGGCGGTCACTGGCGTAATCCAGCCCGGTCAGGGCCGGCACCTGGGGCAGCGTCAGGGCGGCGGGGCGCTCGCCGTAGGCTTCCTGCAACGAGGCCAGCAGGCCGGGGTCGTTGCCGTAGCGCGCCAGGATGGCCTGACTGCCGGCGTCCTGCAATTCGGGGCGGGCCGCGTAGGCGGCGACCGCACTGTCCGCCGCGCCCTGGACTCCAGGCGTGGTTTGACCGCAGGCAGCGAGAACGGAAGAGAGGACGACGGCGGGAACCAGGGTTCTACGCATAACGGACTCCTTGTGGTGCAGCGGTGTGTTGTGGTGCGTCTTTGATTCTATAAAGGATTGTCAGGGTTCTGTCTAGACCGCGAGTCCAAATTGTCACGTTGCGCAGGCGCTGGGCGCGGCCCGGCCGGCGGGTGTGTCAGCAGCGCGTATCATGAGGGGCGATGACCGTGCCGCCCCTGTCTGTTCCCGCCGCGCCCGACACCACCCGCGCCCGCATTCAGCAGGAAGCCGCGCGGCTGTTTGTGCAAAGCGGCTACCACGGGGTCAGCATGCGCGAGGTGGCCGAGGCCGTGGGCGTCACCAAGCCGGCCCTGTACCACCACTACGCCGACAAGGAAGCCCTGTTCCTGGCGATGCTGGAAGGCACCCTGGCAGGCCTGAGCCGACTGGTGCAGTCCGCCGAGGCCCAGGTGGGCATTCGTCTGCAGCTGGACACCCTGGTCTACGAACTGCTGGCCAGCGCCCCGGAGCAGCGCGTGGGCCTGCAACTGGCGGGCGAACTGCGCCACGTCAGCCCGGAGCGGCGCGCCGCGTTCGAGCAGCACTACCGTCAGGTGTGGGTGGGCGGCCTGACAGCGCTGTTCGAGGCAGCCTCGGCACGTGGGGAGCTGCGCGCCGATGTGCCTCCCGCGCTTCTTACCCGCGCCTTTCTGGCCCTGACCTATCCGCTGGTGACCGGTACACCCCCCGCCGATCCCCAGGGCACCGCGCGCGCCCTGCTGGCGGTCTTTTTGGACGGGGCGGCCCACCGTTAGGGCCCCACGTCTGGCTTTGGCCCAGCTGCGATAAACATTTCTTCATTCAATCCTCATGAACGGGCCGGTGTGGTCCGGGAACATGGGCCCTGGCGCGCCGCACGGGCGCGGTTTCGGGTTTTTCCTCCCCCAGCGGCATCCTGGACGTGCGTGGCAGCGTCCGCTTTTTCGTTTCGTGGAGTGACACAACATGGAATCACTGTTTGGGTGGATCACCCAGCCGGAAGCGTGGCTGGCTTTCGGCACGCTGCTTTTGCTCGAAGTCGTGCTGGGCATCGACAACGTTATTTTCATCTCGATTCTGGCGGGCAAGCTGCCCCCGGATCAGCAGCAGCGCGCGCGCACCATCGGCCTGCTGGCCGCCATGCTGATGCGCCTGGCCCTGCTGTTTTCCATCAGCTGGATCTACAGCCTGAAAGCAGAACTGTTTACGCTGCTGGGCGTAGGTTTTTCCGGCCGCGACCTGATCCTGATTTTCGGCGGCCTCTTCTTGCTCTACAAGGCCGTCAAGGAAATGCACGAGCAGCTTGAAGGCCCCGGCGCCCACCATGAGGGCCCCACCGCCGGGCGGGTGGCCGGCGCCAACTTCGCGGCGATTATCGGGCAGATCATGCTGCTGGATATCGTCTTCAGCCTCGACAGCGTGATCACGGCCGTGGGCATGGCCGACGATATCGGCGTGATGGTGGCGGCCGTGGTGGTCACTGTGCTGATCATGCTGGTGGCGGCGCGCCCCATTGGCGACTTTGTGCAGGCCCACCCCACGGTGAAGATGCTGGCCCTGGCCTTCCTGCTGCTCATTGGCGTGAACCTGATCGCCGACGGTTTTGGGTTCAAGATTCCCAAGGGCTACACCTACTTCGCTATGGGCTTTGCCATTGCCGTGGAACTGCTGAACCTGCGCGTGCGCCGGGGCAAGGCGGTGGCCCTGCACGAAACAGGCCGCCACCCCGACGCCCACTGAACCGCACACCTGCATTGCCCCCGGCCCCCGCTACTCTGGCGGGGGCTTTTGCTCTGGCACTGGGGGCACCTGTGCCCACGGCAGGCCAGTCATGGGCTAGCATGGGCCCGCCTGAAGGAGAGGCTCACGTTTTGCCCGTCACCCGCCTGGAAATCTGTACCGAACACCTGAGCATTGATCAGCGTGAAGAACTGCTGGACGCCGTCTGGACCGCGCTGCGCATCAGCCCCGGCATGGTCACCGCCGACGGCAACGTGGAACTGGTGCTCTCGCAGTGCGGCGGCCTCGCCCGCCCCGAGGACACGCCACTGGTGCGCGTGAACGACCTGGAATATCGCAACGTTACCCCAGGCCGCCTCGTGACCCTGATGCGGCGCTGGGTGCGCTAAGAGCGAGGGGCCCCTGGGGCCGCCCGGTGGGGCGGAACTTGGCTCGTGTGCCCGGGGCCCACTTGCTCGCCCAGCCTCTCTCCCCTCATTTTTACCGGCCCGGGGTCTGTCCCTGCGCGTCCAGGGCGCCCAGGGCGGCGTCCAGGGTGCTGTCCTGACCGGTCTGGGTTAGGCGCTGCAGGTCGGTGGGGGCCAGCAGGTCAGGCTGCACGCGCTCGGGCAGGGGGCGGTCATCGGGACCGTAGGCGCGCAGGATGGTCACGGCCACCACGCCGCCGTCGGGCAGGTCGCGGAAGATCACGCCGCTGTTGCCCACGCCCTTGGTGGGTTCGCCCACGGCCAGCACGCCCGCGCGCTGCGCGTAAAAGGTGAACACCTCGGCGCACGATGCTGTACCTGGGCCCACCAGCACGGCGGCCGGCCCGGACCAGACCGCCCCGCCGGGCCGCTGGCGGTCCCCAGGCCGGGCTTCCTCGCCGCCCCGGCCCGCGTAGACCGAGCCCCCCACCTGATAGCGGGTGCGGTACTCCACCGGCCCGAAGATGCTGGCCGCCGCCACGCACTCGGCAAGGCTGCCCCCGCCGTTGTAGCGCAGGTCCACAATCAGGGCGCGTGCCCCCTGCCGCTGGGCGTCGCGCACGCGGGCCAGAAACAGTTCGGCGGCGTCAGCGGGCAGGAAACTGGGGTAGGTGATCAGCGCCAGGCGGCTGTCTGCCCCCGTCCAGCTCAGGGTGGGTTCGTCGCGGGCCTGCAGGCGTTCGGTGCCCAGGGTCAGGGTCTGCTCGGGCTGCCCGGCGCGGCGCACCGTCACCGCAATGGGCGCGCCGGCCCGTTCCAGGCGCACGAATTCGGTTGGGCCCACGGGGGCGTTCTGGCCGTCGCGCTTGCCCGCCGCTTCGCCGTTCACGGTGGTGATCAGGTCAAACAGGCGTAGGCCGGCGCGCTCGGCGGGGCTACGCGGCATCACCGCGACCACCAGCAGCCCGCCCTCTATACGGCTGAGGCGCGCACCCGTGCGGAACACCGCCGCGCCGCGCTGGATCTCGCGCAGGCGATCGGCGGCTTCGGGGTCGCGGACGTTGGTGTGGGGGTCGCCGTACGCCGTGAACAGTTCGGTCAGCACTGCCCGGCCGGTGTCGTAGGAGCAGCTGTCACCCTGCGGCGCGCAGAGGGTGTCCAGTTGCGCGGCGTAGGTGCGGCTCAGGTCGTCCAGGTTGGCGGTGGACCAGCCGAAATACCGCTGGCGCACGCTGTCAGTGGCGGCACGGAACAGATCGGTGGCGGGGCTGGCCTGAGCAACGCTCAGGGTCAGCAGGGCCGCCGCCAGGACTCGGCGCAGGGTGGTGGGCACCCCTCCAGGCTACGGCAGCGCCGCGCGTATAAGAGGGCGCGGCGCACCTTCTGACGGGGGCGCCGGGGTGCGCCAAGTGGGGGCTTGAAAGCGTGCTGGAGTCCAAGCTCGGGTGCAGTGAGGCAAGGCGGCAGGGGTGGGACGGTTGGGCTGCTGCCAGCTGATCCTTTGGGGAAAACAGGAGTGCGGCCTGATTCCGTGGTTTCGCGTGGAGCGGCCCGGTGAGCACCGTGTTTTCCCACCTTGCGATGAACTCGCAGAGTGGCGCCGCAGAGGTCGGGAAGGGGATAAGCGGGCCAAGCGTCCTGGACGACGTTGCTCGTATGCCCTGCCTCGCTGAAAAATGGTCCGACCTCTTGGGAAAAGGGCCTGACGCTGTGGGCGAGACAAAGCTCACCACCTTACTTAAATGAGGTGCCCCAGGCCTTCCCGAGACGCCCTACCGCTGCCGTGGATAGCCGCCAACCCCTCCCTTACAGCCGTGCCCGCGCCGTGATGCTGCTGAGGTTCAGGGTGTCGCCAAAGGCACTCTGGCCCCCGGTAAAGCGCAGACCAAAGTAGCCGTGGCCGGCCTTCGCGGCCTCATCCAGCGCCGGGCCGCCCAGGCTAAAGGGCCGCGCCTGCCCGGGCTGCAGGTTCAGGCGGCCAATCTGCTGGGCGCCCTCAAAGGCCGCGTCGCACAGCACCATGCGCGGCGCGGTGGGCGTGGCGGGTGACACTGTGCAGGTGGCTGGCAGGGCCGAAAGGGCTGGGCGCACGTATAGCTCGGCCTCGCGCAGGGTGCCCAGGCCAGTGGTGCGGTAGGTCGCCAGACCGTCCAGCGTGACCTGCTGCAGCGCCGCCGGAATGCGGTTGCCCGCCAGGGCGTCGCGCTCCAGGTACACCACCTTGTCTGTCAGGGGGCCACTGGCGGGCAGGGTAAGGCTGGCGTCGTCCACATCCACGCGCGGGGTGGGAATCAGGCCGCAGGCGCCCAGCAGGGCTGTGCTGGCCAGCAGGCCCAGCAGGCGCCTCACGGGTAGGCCACCTCCTGCACGGTGGGGTGCAGCAGCACCTCGTCCACCCGCAGGTGGGCTGGGGCGCTCAGGGCGTACACCACCGCCTGGGCCACGTCCTCTGGGCGCAGCCACGCAGCCTTGTGGGCTTCGCCCTGCTGGGTGTCGCCAAAGTACGTGTCTACCATGCCGGGGCGAAGCTCGGTCACGCGCAGGCTGTAGCCCTGCCCCTCGTAGGCCAGGGCGTGGGTCACGGCGCGCTGGGCGAACTTGCTGGCGGTGTACAGGGCCCCGTTCGCAAAGGTGCGCCCGGACACGTCGCTGGTCACGTTCACCACCTGACTGCCCAGGCCCTGGGCGTGGCGCGCCCGAAAGTGCTCAATCAGCGCGCCTGTGGTCAGGATGGTGCCCAGCACGTTGGTGTCCATCACGCGGCGGTATTCCTCCGGGGTAATGTCCTGCACCGGCACAAAGCTGCCCACGCCGGCGTTGTTCACCAGGGCGCCCACGCCCAGCTCGCGGGCGCGGGCGGCAAAGGCCTGCACGCTGGCGGGGTCGGTCACGTCCAGGGGCAGGAACTCGGCGCCGGGTTCGGTCAGGCCCATAACATCGCGGGCGCCGCCCAGCACGCGCGCGCCCTGCAGGGTCAGGGCCTGCACCACGGCCCGCCCAATGCCCTTGCTGGCGCCGGTCACGGCCACCACGCGGCCGGTCAAGGTCTGTTCGCTCATGCCGGGCAGGGTAGCAAAGGCGGGCGGGCGGCTTTGCTACCCTGCGCAGGTGAAGAAGTCCCCCACCGTCACCCTCAAGCCCCAGGCGGTGCGCCGCATTGCCGGGCGCTATCCGTTCGGCCACAGCGGCGACATTGCCCACGCCGACGACGGTCTGGCCCCCGGGGAGGTCGTCAACGTGCGCGGCCCCGACAGTGCCAAGGTCATTGCGCGCGGGTATTTCAATCCCCAGGGCGCCACGCCCCTGCGCCTGCTGACGTGGCAGGACGAGGACGTGGACCTGAAGTTCTACCGCGCCCGCGTGAAAGCCGCGCTGGCTCGCCGCGCCGGACGCATTCTGGGCACGGACGCCCTGCGCGTGCTGCACGCCGAGGCCGACGGCCTGCCCGGTGTGGTGGCCGACCAGTTTGGCAGCGTGCTGGGCGTGCAGCTGCGCAACGCCGGGGTGGAGCGCCACCGCGAGCTGATCGTGCGCGCCCTGAAAGAGGAGACCGGCGCCCAGAGCGCCTATGAACGCAGCGACACCGGCGAGCGCCGCAAGGAAGGCCTGGACCTCGTGACCGGGACCCTGTGGGGCGAGGTGCCGGCGCGGGTGGAGTTTTTCGAGGATGACCTGACGCTGCACTTTGCCCCGATGGACGCGCAGAAGACCGGCTTTTTTCTGGACCAGCGCGACAACCGCCGCCTGATGCGCACGCTGGTGCGCCCCGGCGCGGGGTTTCTGGACGTGTACTCGTACACCGGGGGCTTCAGTCTGCACGCGGTGCGGGCCGGGGCGCAGGCGGTGGCGGTGGACAAGGACAACGTGGCCCTGGGGGCTCTGGAAGGTGCGGCCCGCAGCAACGGCCTGTCGGTGGGGGTGCGCTGGGGCGACGCCCTGGAACAGCTGGCGGCCCTGGAAAAGGAAAAGCGTACCTTCAGCGCCGCCGTGCTTGATCCCCCCACCCTCGCCAAGCGCCGCGACGACGTGCCGCGCGCCAAACGCATCTTCACGGACGGCGCCGCGCGCGCCCTGCGCATGCTGGAAACAGGCGGCCACCTTCTGATCAGCACCTGCGCCCACTACATCCGCGTGGATGACCTGCTGGACGCCGCCCGCGTGGCCGCCGCCGAAGCGGGCACCGACGCCGAGGTGGTGGCCGTGACCTACCAGCCCGCCGACCACCCGCACCGCCTGAGCGTGCCGGAAAGCCTGTACCTGAAAAGCATCCTGCTGCAGAAGGGGTAAGCGTCAGGGCGTGCAGGTCTGGGCCATTCAGGAAAGAGCGGGAGGCTCCAACGTTCGTCAACGAGCCCTCCGCTCCTCTGTACGCCCTGTTAAAGCAGCAGTAAAGCCTCTGTGTTCTGTGCTCCTGAGCTCTAAGTGTCTAACCCCCACATTACCCTGGTGGGGCAGCGTCCAGCAGGGCACCGCAGGGAGAGTCGGCCGCCACCATGACGGCCACTGGCTGACGGACCCCCACGTTTCGTGATCAGGGCGGAGGCCAGTGCTCAGTGGGGCCTCCCATCGCGTAAGCAGCTCGTCGCCCACCCCGGCCCTGCGGATGCGGCTTGGACATGGGCTGTAAAAGTCAGCGGTTAGCAGCCACTCGCTGGACTGTGCTGCCAGTGAGGCCTGGGCAGGTATGGTGCGGTGCAGGGCGTGCGGCAGTGGTTCGTCGGCGGCGCCCAGGTAGGGGCCCTGTCACGGCGACAGGTCCCCGATGGCCCCGAAGGTTTCCGCGTCAGTCTGCTCCTGGCACCCACAGCGGGTGTGAGGGCCAGCCTGAAGGTACCCGGGGCGCTGGCTAGAATGCGCCGGATGAAACGTTCCCTTTCGCTCTGTGTTCTGGCCCTCATGTCTTTTGCGGGGGCGCAGCAGAATCCTTGGCGGACCGCCGGGTTGACCAATCTGTCGAAGCTCAACCTATATTTCTGGCCAGGTGGGGTCAGCGGCATAGAAGACCAAGCCGAGATCTATATGAAGGAAGCCTTCCAGAAGGGCGGCGTGCCCGTGTCCTTCAAGTCCTTCGAAGAGAGTCTGGTCGAGACCGCGCAGGCCCACAAGGGGACCGGCGCATTTGCGATGCTGGACCTGGACATCAGGCAGGAATACTCCAGCGATAAGCAGCACGGTTTCTATGCCGTCACGCTATCGGTGGTACGGGGCGCCAAGGACATCCCGGCCGTGGTGACCGTGTTTAGCGTGTCGTCTTACGGGACCGCGACCGCCAAGGATTTTGATGCCCAGACCCAGAAGGCGGCCAGAGACCTGATTGACAAGTTCATCACGCTGTACAAGAAAGCGCCGCAGTAAGACGGCGCGGCAGTCTCAGTCCAGCGGCAGGCGGACCTGAAAGCGCGTCTCGCCGGGGCGCGAGGTCACGCTGATCTCGCCCCGGTGGCCCTGCACGATCCGGCGCGAAATATCCAGCCCCAGGCCGCTGCCTTCGCCCACACCCTTGGTGGTAAAGAAGGGATCAAAGATGTGGGCCCGCACCTCCTCGGGAATGCCGGGGCCGCTGTCCACAATTTCCACCAGCAGGTGCGCGCCGCCTTCGGTCACGGCGCGCACCTGCAACTGGCCCCGGCCGCCCAGGGCGTCGGCGGCGTTGGCGATCAGGTTGGTCCAGACCTGATTCAGTTCGCCCGCGCTGGCTTCGGTCATAGGCAGGTCCGGGGCGTAGTCGCGCTGCACCTGCACGCCGCGCAGGCGGTGGCCCAGCATGGTCAGGGTGCTGTCCAGGCCCCGGCGCACGTCGGTGGGGGCGCGGGGGGCGCGGTCCAGATGGGTGTGTTCCCCTATGGCCCCCACCAGCGCCGAGATGCGCCCGGTGCCTTCCTCCACCTCGCCAATCAGGCCCGCCAGGGTCAGGTGGGCCCCCAGGCGGCGCAGCGCGGCGTCCAGGGCGGCCGGGGGCAGGCCAGCGGTCAGCGGGGTCAGGTCCTCTGTGCCCACGCCCGCTTCCACCAGCACCGGGGCGAGGTCGGGGGCGCTGGTCACGCCCTGGGTCTCCAGCCAGTCCAGCAGCGCGTCTTCCTGCTCGGCGCGGGCCAGGGCCGAGAGGTGCGGCGGCGCCGCGCGGTCCCGCCCCTCCAGCGCCGCCAGCTGCGCGCGGGTGGGGCCGTCCAGCGCCCAGGCCGCCAGGGCCTGCTCGGCGCTGTTCAGTTCGGCCAGGGCTTCGCGCAGGCCCCGCGCGGCGCGGCGGCTGGCGGCGGCGGGGTTGTTCAGCTCGTGGGCCAGCCCCGCCGCCAGCCGTCCCAGGGCCAGCAGGCGCTCGCGCTGCACCTCGTTCTGCGCCGAGTCGCGGATGCGGTCGGCCATCACCGCCACCAGACGGGGACCCAGCGCGGGTGCGCGGCAGAGCAACTCGTCAAAGGCGCTCTCGGGCACCCGGAACACCCAGGTGGGTTCCAGCGCGCGCGAGGTGGACGGATACACCGTCAGGCGCGAATAGGGCAGCTTGCCGCTCACCTCAAAGGGCTCGCCCGCGCGGGCCACGTAGCGCGGGCCCAGCAGCCCTTCCTCGTCGCGCCGGGCCTCCACGGCGCCTTCCAGAAACAGCAGCATCTCGGTGGCGCGGTCGCCCTGCAGGCTCACCACGTCGCCGGGGGCGTAACGGCTTTCGCGGCCCTGCCCAATCAGCCAGTCCAGGGTGTCGTCCGGCAGGTCAGCCAGCACGCCAATGCGCCGCAGGGCGCCGCGCAGGGCCGTCATACGTGCGCCAGGTACTGATGCACGAAGGAAATGGCCACCGAGCCCTCGCCCACCCCAGACGCCACACGCTTGACCGAGCCCCGGCGCACATCGCCCACGGCAAAGACGCCCGGCAGGCTGGTTTCCAGCAGCCCCGGATCGCGGTTCAGGGGCCAGCCGTCCGGACGTTTGCCCCCGCGCATCAGGTCCGGCCCGGACAGCACGAAGCCCTGGGGATCGCGTTCCAGCGTGCCCGCCAGCCACTCGGTGCCCGGCACCGCGCCAATGAAGATAAACAGCGAATTGGCGCTGAGGGTGGTGGTCTCTCCGGTGGCCGAACAGTGCACGTCAATGGCTTCCAGGCGCTCCTGGCCGTGCACGCCCACCACGCTGCTGTTCAGCTCCACGCGGATGTTCGGGGTCTGCTCAATCTGTTCAATCAGGTACTGCGACATGCTGGCCGCCAGCGACCCGCCGCGCACCAGCAGCACCACCTCGCGCGCGTAGCGCGAGAAGTTCATGGCCGCCTGCCCCGCCGAATTGGCCCCGCCCACGATGTACACGGTTTCGTCCTTGCAGGCCAGCGCCTCGGTGGTGCCGGCGCCGTAGTACACGCCCGCGCCCTGCAGGGCGGCGAGCCCCGGCACGTCCAGCGCGCGCCACTGGACCCCAGTCGCCAGGATCACCGCGTGCCCACTGACCGATGAGCCATCGGCCAGGTCCAGCACCCGGTAGGGGCCGTCGGCGCGCAGGGCGGTGACCGTCTGCGTCACGATTTCCACGCCAAAGCGCTTGGCCTGCGTCACCGCCTCCTGTGCCAGCCGACTGCCAGAGATGCCGGTGGAAAAGCCCAGGTAGTTCTCAATGCGCGAACTCAGGCCCGCCTGCCCACCGGGGGCCTCGCGCTCCACCAGCAGCGTGCGCAGCCCCTCCGAGGCGCCGTACACCGCCGCCGCCAGCCCGGCCGGGCCGCCCCCCACGATCAGCAGGTCGTAGAAGTCCTGTTCGGCGCGGGTGTGCAGGCCCACGTGTTCGGTCAGCTCGGCCGGCGTGGGGGCCGAGAGCCGGGTGCCGTCCGGCAACTCCACCAGGGGTAGCCCGGCGCGGGCCTCCGGGGTGGCCTGCAGGCGGGCCACATCGGGGTTGCTCCCCTCCACATCCAGCCACAGGTAGGGGACGTGGTTGCGCGCCAGGAATTCGCGCAGTTCGTAGGCGCGCGGCGACCAGCGGCTGCCCAGCACCCGCACCCCTTCAAAGGCCGGGCGGTAGCTGCTTTGCCACTCGGCCAGCAGCTCGTCCAGCACCGGGTACAGCCGCTCTTCGGGTGGGTCCCAGGGTTTCAGCAGGTAGCGGTCTACCCCCGCCTGGTTGATGGCGCGGATGGCGGCGTCAGTGTCGGCGTAGGCAGTGAGCAGCACGCGCCGGGCGTCGGGGAACAGCGGCAGGGTGGCGCCTAGAAAGGCCACGCCGTCCATCTCTGGCATGCGGTGGTCCGAGAGAATCAGCGCCACGGGCACGCCCCGTTCGGCCAGGGTGCCCAGCGTCTCCAGGGCCTCGGGTCCGGAGGCCGCGCGCAGCACGCGGTAGTCCTGGCGGTAGCGGGCCCGCAGGTCGCGCTCCACAGCCCGCAGCACCTGGGGGTCGTCATCAACAATCAGCAGGACGGGGGTGGGCATGGTGGCCCCAGCCTACGCTCCGGCGGCGTGTGAGGGCTACGGCCTGGGCGGCTGGAGCGCCTGAGACAGCCGTCCCCTTCCGGCCCGTCCAGGGAAGCTGCTGTTTGGCGTAGCGACGGGGTCGAGGTCAACGCTTGGCAGAGCACCGTGGCTCCTGACCTGTACATGAGATCAGCACTGATTTGGCCACGGTTGGTCCTCGAACTACAAGCGACAAGAGCCTTCACAAGGCGTGAATCTGCCCTGATGTCCTCTCGGTTTGAGCTGATTCGGCAGGTGAATCTATATGCCGCAGTATCACATGACCGCCCCTGGTATCAGAGGCCTCAGGCCCTTTTTTGGATTCTTGAAATCATTGAAGAAATAAGCGCAATGACAATAGCCCTATTCGAACGGTTTAAAATCAATCGTTCATTTCATTCATTTGCGGCGACTAACAAATGATATTCTCCTTAAATGTTAATTCTTCAAGGCCTTTACCAAATCCCTCCAACTAAACGAATGACGCTCTTTGCTGAACAGGCGCGGCCACTGACCGGGGTGCTCGCCCACGATCTTCACGCTGTGGAAGCGGCTTGCGCGCTGAATGCCGGGCAGTGCGAGGTTCAGGTCAACACGGTGTTCGGCTGGATGCGCGGCACGCTGACAGAGAGGACGCACACCCGCTTCCGCCTGCGCGCATTCGAGGGGCACCTTTCGTTCTTACCCCGGGGCTAATACCGGCCCCTGGTGCGCTGCCGTCCATGTTTCCGGCAGACCCACAGAGGCTGGATGCCGAACGCCACAGATGGCATTTAAGGCGAGTGGGACAGCATGATGTCGTCCCGTCGGCGCCCCGCTTCCTGAGCCGACATCCCACAATCCATCAGATACGCTTCCACGGCTGCACCTGCGGTCGTGAGCGCTTCTTTCTCTGTGCCGGTTCCGCTCGCCACCATCAGGTAGAGCCGAAATAAATGTTCTGCGGTCGCAAACGCCACTCGGTGGGTGTCCATTGATCCTCCTGAGGATGTGGGTTTCGCGCGGGCCCACGTTTTCGTTTTGAAGCCCAGCCATGCCCCAGGACACTTCTCGCCTACCTTGCGGGGGTGGCTTCAGGGCGCAGCGGTGAGACATGAATGGGCAGGGGTTTCGCAGAGACGTTGCCCGGTTGGTCAAAGAACGGCGCCGTGCAGTGGCTTGCCGCGCGCACCGTCCACATCTATCTGCCGCAAGGTGTGCCTCTCTGTGGACATGGCCTCATGACCCGCCTTAGTTCTTGAGTTCCGTACTCAGGCCCGCTTTGAGCGCCTGCTTCGCGCCTTCCAGGTACGGGGCGGCGGCAGCGTCCACAATACCCAGATCGCTCAGATAGAGTTCTGCGTGCATGATCCCGGTTGCGCGAGCGGCGTTGGAGGTTTTCTGCTGAAGCAGTGCGATGGCATACCAGGTGGAGGCAATCATGCGCACGGAGGCGTAAATAAGATGATCCATCAGCTGCTCCTGCGGCTCTCCTGAAGAGCGTCGGTTACGTTTCCCATGTGGTCGCCAGAAAGGCGGGGCGATTCGCTGGGGTGGCGTGTGCAAACGTGTGTTGCCCGCCTATAGGCGCTCCTCACGTCGAGGTCAGACCCCAAGGTACAAAAACGGCCCTGGCGCAGCCAAGCGCGAGGGCTCCAGGCGTGCCCTGGAGATGTCCGTGCTGGGCCAACGTGAAGGCGGAACAGCCGGCGGGCAGCTCAGGTCGCCGGGGCAGCGGAGACGCGTCGCACCCCGCTCGTTAGGGCCAGGTGGCCGGTCAGCTCGGCATGGTGTGCGGCGGTGATTGGGAGCACGACGCGCCCTTTGAGATACAGGTCGGCGGCACTGTGGACGCTCAGCTGCTGGACATCTTTGAGCAAGACGGTGTAACTGCGGTCACCCGTACTGAAGCGCACCTGATCCATGGTACCGGGCACCCAGGAAAACGTCACGGAAGACGCAGGGGGCATAAGGACCTCACTTTGTCAGAGTCAAAAGCGTGAACTCGAACACGTCATCTTACGCCCCGGTTATGAGTGTGGGACTCGTGCCTCCCCCGGCTGAATTCCACGCTCTTGGCCCGTCCTGTTTGCCAGTGGCGGGCCCAGATCACTGTTTAGGCAGGGCGTCCGGCGATTGATGCGGGGCACAGGAGACGCTCAGCTGGTCCTGTCCATCCTGCTCATCGCCACATTGACGGCGTACACCGGGGCTGCCACTGTTCAATGACCAGAACGCTCACGGCCAGACGGCAGCTTCCCTGACCGGCACAGCTCCGGATGGACCCCGGGTTCAGCGCGGCTGTGGCCTAAGGCCTAGACTGTCGCCTCTTCTCTGCGGCGGCGCTTGGCGCATCCCCCGGTCAGCATCGCGACGAGACCCGAAAGACAAGATGTCTCTTGCAAGAGTCGCTGCAGCCACAAGACATCCCGGCCTGACCAAGCGTTCAAGGCGTTCTCGCGCTACACCTTCCCAACCTACGTGAAGGCCGAGAATGCTGCATTCCAGAAGCCAATCGTGACAATTTTGATAGGCCAGTCCACGAATACTCAAAGCGCATTTATAGCCCTTTCGTGCTGCCTTTGGAAGGCGGAGGTTGATGGCTTCTCTTCAAGCCGGTCTCCGCCTGTTCCTGTCTCCATTCGGAGGATTCATGAAGAAGACCGCGTTTACGCTGACCGTCCTGGCCGCCCTGGCGCTGGGCACCGCCTCCGCCCAGACCACCATCAAGATCGCCAGCCTCAGCCCGCTGTCCGGCGGCCAGAGCGACCTGGGCTCCCAGATTCGCAACGGCGCCCAGCTCGCCGTCAACGAGTACAAGGCCGCGTTCAAAAAGCTCGGCTTCGACCTCGTCCTCGTCCCCTACGACGACCAGGCCGACCCCGCCACCGGCACCTCCGCCGCCAACAAGATCGCCGCTGACCGCCAGATCCTGGCCGTGGTGGGCACCCTGAACAGCGGCGTGGCCATCCCCGCCAGCGCCGTGCTCGTCAAGAGCCGCGTGGCGATGGTCTCGCCGGCCAACACCGCCAACAACGTGACCGACCGTGGCCTGAGCAACATGAACCGCATCGTGGCCCGCGACGACGCCCAGGGCCCTGCCGGTGCCAACTTCATCGCTGGCGACCTGAAGGCCAAGAAGGTTTACGTCCTCAACGACAAGACCGCTTACGGCGAAGGCCTGGCGAAAGCGGTTGAGCAGGCGCTGAAGGCCCAGAACGTGCAGGTCGTGGCGAACGAAGGAACGGAAGAGAAGAGCGACTTCTCGACCATTATTTCCAAGATCCGTCTGCAGCGGCCCGACGCGATTTACTTCGGCGGCATCTACAACCAGGTGGGCGTGTTCATCAAGCAGCTGCGTGAAGCCGGCATCGCCACCCCCGTGGTGGGCGGCGACGGCCTGGACAGCAGCGAACTGCCCGTCATCGTGGGCAAAGCCAACGCCAACAACATCTACTTCACCACCGTCGCCGCACCGATGTCTGCGCTGCCAGCGGCGCGGGTCTTCGCGATGAAATACAAGAACACGTACCGGGATGATATGCAGGGCTTCGGGGCCTTCGGGTACGACGCAGCGAAGGTCGTGGTGCAGGGCGTGCTGAACGCGGTGCGGGCCAACGGCAACAAGCTGCCCAGCCGCGCGCAGGTGGAAAGCGCCATTCGCAAGGGCAGCTACACCGGCCTGCTCTCCGGCAACGTCAGCTTCAACTCCGTCGGCGACCGTAAAGAGGCCAGCTTGTACGTGATGAACGTCAGCGGCGGGGTCATCCGCCTGAAAACCATCACCCGTGTGAGACTCGCGCGGCCCTGAAGATTCTGGCAATTTGAGGACGGTCGGAGAGTGGCCGCCCAGGGTCCCCACGGGCTGCAGGGCGGCCCTCTCATCCTGTCTATGCCGCTGCCACCGGCAGACATTCACCCCGTTCGACCCAGCGCCAGAGGAGGGCTTGCCTTCACTGCCGCTGGGTTCGGCGGCCATAAGAGCCTCCTGTGATTCCCAAGCCAGTGAGGAACAGGGCAGGGGTGCGCCATCTCCCCGTCTTTCTTGTCTTCGCTTTGCGATACAGCTTCCGCGAGTCCGCTCCCGCCTTACCTTCGGGAACAACCGGGTCATTCACGCGGTGTTCGTAGGTACCACCAGCGCCCGCTCCCATTCGCAGGCGTTACGCCCAGGGTCGCGGCGGTGGCCTGAACGCTCAAGACCAGGTTAAGGCGCAGGGAAGGGGCCAGAGGGGCAGATGGTGCGCCCGCCTACGCCGGGCGGCGCCCGAACGCGGCAGCATCGGCCATGCTGCCCGGCTCTCCATCTGCACTGCGCCTGATTGCCCTGCCGCTGGCCCTGCTGGGTGTGGCCCTGGCCCACTACGCCGCGCCTTTGCCCCTCAGTGCGGTGGCCCCGCCCCGCGCGCAGTTTGGCCTGCCGTTCGCCGGACCCCCGGGCCCAGATACGTGGCTTCTGGGGCAGGGCTACGGCAACACCACCGGGGCCTACCGCCAGCGCCGCAGCACCTACGGCAACCTGCAGGGCATTCACGCGGGGCTGGATTTCAGCGCCCCGTGCGGCACACCGGTCCGGGCCATCGGGGACGGTGTGGTGGCCGAGGTGGACGGGCCCCACGGCAGCCCGCCGCACAACCTCGTGATCAACCACGCGGGCAACCTGTCGAGCCTGTACGGCCACCTGCGTGTCCGCTCGCCGCTGCGGGTGGGGCAACAGGTGAAGCGCGGGCAGGTGGTGGGCGAAAGCGGCGACTCGCAGGGCACCTGCGTGAGTGCCCCGCACCTGCACCTGGAACTGCGGGACCGCTCGCACCAGCGGTTTTTCAATCCGCTGCCCTACATCGCCGCCGACTGGAACACCCTGGCGCTGGCCGGTTCCTTTGGGCGCGGCTATCAGTACGACCTGACCCAGCCCCGAAAGTGGCAGTCCCCCGACAGCCAGCCCCCGGCCCTGCGCGGCGGCGCCCTGCTTAACGAGTTCAGAAATCCCTGGCCGCCAGCCCCCGGGGGGGCGCGGTGAAGCGGGCCATGATCAAACGGGTCCTGACCCTGGCCGCGCTGCTGACGGCGCCGGTCCTGGCCGCCACCCTGCCGTCGCGCGCGGTGCTGAGCGGCGAATGCTGCCCCGGCGTGGTCTGGACCCCCGATTCGCGTGCCCTGCTGTTTCTGGACGGGCCTCCGGCGCGGGGCCGCACCGCGATCTATCAGGTGAGCGCAGGCGGGGGGACCGTCACCCAGCGCTTTTCCAGCGTGGCCTTTTTTTCCCCGGCCCTGAAATGGGCGGTGCGGCCCGGAGGCGGCGAGGCCACAACCCTGGAACGGTTGGCCGACGGGCGGCGCTTCACCCTGCCCACGCGTGGGGCCGATGTGACCTGGAACCGCGCCGAAACCCGGGTGGCCTATACGCGCAGCGATACCACCGGCAACTTTGATCGCCGGGCCTCGCGGGTGTTCGTGGCCGATGTCTTCAGCGCGCCCCGGCAGGTCGCCACGCTGTATGGCGGTGGCGTGAGCGCCTGGCTGAGCGACGCCACGCTGCTGTTAAGCGGCAAGCCCACCCCCCAGGCCCGGGACCGCGAACTGTTCACCCTGGACATCCGCAGTGGCGCCCGCCGGGTGCTGCGGCAGGCCCTGAATCTGCGCGCCGTGACGGTCAGCCCGGATGGCCGGTTTGTGGCCTACACCATTGCCTTTGATTCGGCGGCCAGAAACGGCCTGTGGGTCCAGGCCACGGCGGGGGGCACACCACGCGAACTGAACGATTACGGCTCGTACCGCTGGCGGGATGGGGGCCGCCTGCTGCTGATTCCGCTGAACGCGGCAGGAGGGCCCCACGTGCTGCGGCAGTACACCGTGCAGACGGGTGCCTGGGCCACCCTGGGGGACCTGGGTGATCAGGTGCGCCAGAGCGACTGGGGCGTCAGCCCGGACGGCGCGCAGCTGAACTTCCTGAGCGCCAAAGACGGGAATGTCCGGGTGGTGCGCTTGCCGTAAGAGGAGGCCCGGGTCCGGCTAGCCTGCACCTCTCCGATCAGCTGAACATTGATGGGCCGCCACGCGCTTGGGTAAGCAGGTGCGGGCGGTCCGCAGGCCGCTGGGAGAGGAGCAGTCAGCCCTGCTGCTAAACGCCGTTTGGACGTTTGCCAAAGGGGACGATGATCTCTACCGCGTCGCCGTGGTGTCCTTCACGCAAGCTCTATCGCTGGCGGTGGCCCCTATGAAGGGTGACTGACAGGCCGAGCGCCCTGCGTGGCTGGTCCAGCCCGCTCCCCACAAGCTACGGCGCAGAGATGCCCGGAGGACCACGCTTGCCGTCCGGCGAGTGGGCGAACTCGGGGCGCCAGAGAACCACCAGCACCGCTCAAGCGAAGGGCATTCACACCCCTTTCACCCGCTCTCATCTGGCCTATGGTCCCCTCCTGGCCCCACCTGCTAGACTGTCTCGTTTCAGAAGCGGAGGGGTGACCTTACGCATTCAGCAGAATCCTGGGCGGCCCGAAAAAGCCCTGCTGGCCGCACCTTTCAAGGAGTTCCCACCTTGCAGAACAACCTGATCGTTCGCGGCGCCAAGGAGCACAACCTCAAGGACATCACGGTGGAGTTGCCCCGTGACCAGTTCGTGGTGATTACCGGCGTGTCTGGCAGCGGCAAGAGCACCCTGGCCTTCGACACCATCTACGCCGAGGGCCAGCGCCGCTATGTGGAAAGTTTGTCAGCCTACGCCCGGCAGTTCCTGGGCCTGATGGAAAAGCCGGATGTGGAGAGCATCACGGGCCTGTCGCCGGCCATCTCCATTGACCAGAAAACCACCAGCCACAACCCGCGCTCCACCGTGGGCACGGTGACCGAGATTCACGATTACCTGCGCCTGCTGTACGCCCGCGTGGGCACGCCGTACTGCCCCCTCTGTGGCCGCAAGATCGAAAAGCAGAGCCCCAGCGAGATCACGGACCGCCTGCTGTCGGGCTTTGCCGACAAGCGCGCCATTTTGCTGGCCCCGGTGGTGCGCGGGCGCAAGGGCGAGTACCGCAAGCTGTTCGCTGACCTGCGCCGCGAGGGCTTTGCCCGCGTGCGGGTGGACGGCACCCTGTACGAACTGGACGAGGCCGAGAAGCTGAAGCTGGAAAAGTTCGAGAAGCACGACGTGGACGTGGTGGTGGACCGCGTGACCCTGCGCGAAGGGGACCGCCCCCGCATTGCCGAGAGCGTGGAACTGGGGCTGCGCCGAGGCGAGGGCCTGCTGCGCGTGCTGCTCCCCGACGCCGGCGAGGAGGGCGGCGCGCACGAGGAACTGTACTCCGAAAAGTTTGCCTGCCCCGAGCACGGCAGCGTGCTGGAAGAGCTGGAACCCCGTTCGTTCTCCTTTAACTCGCCCTACGGCGCCTGTGGCGACTGCGCGGGCCTGGGCAGCAAGCAGGAATTCAGCCCGGACCTGATCATTGACGAGAAGCTGTCCATTGCCGAGGGGGCCATTCTGCCCTGGAGCAAGAAGGGCACGGGCGGCGGCGTGTACTACTGGGACAAGCTGCAGGCCCTGGCCGAGAACATGGGTTTCAGCGTCAAAGTGCCCTGGCGTGAATTGCCCAAAAAGGCGCAGGAGGCCATTCTGCACGGCCCCGGCGCGCCCTTCGAGGTGGTGTACCGGCGCGGCGGTAAGGAAACCATGCGCTTCATGACCGAGTTCGAGGGCGTGCTGGCGAACCTGGAGCGCCGCTACGCCGACACTGAATCCGAGTTCATGCGCGAGAAGCTCGAAGAGCTGATGGAAATGCGGCCCTGCCCCACCTGCGGCGGCACCCGCTACAAGCCCGAGATTCTGGGCGTGCGGGTGGGCGGCCTGAACATCTCGCAGGCCAGCGGCATGAGCGTGCTGGAAGCCGACGCCTTTTTCACGGCCCTGCAGGACAAGGCCCTGAACCACGACGCCATTGCCCCTTTCCTGAAGGGCCACCTGGGCGGCACGGCCCGGGCCCACGGGCCACTGCGCTACGAATACCAGCTCAACGACTTCGGCGCGGCGGTGTCGGCGCCCATCCTGAAGGCCATCCGCACCCGCCTGAAATTCCTGGTGGATGTGGGCCTGGACTACCTGAGCCTGGACCGCACCGCCAACACGCTGAGCGGGGGAGAGGCGCAGCGCATTCGCCTGGCTACCCAGGTGGGCAGTGGCCTGACCGGCGTATTGTACGTGCTGGACGAGCCCAGCATTGGCCTGCACCCCAAGGACAACGGCCGCCTGATCGGCACCCTGAAGAACCTGCGCGACCTGGGCAACACCCTGCTGGTGGTGGAGCACGACGAGGACACCATGATCGAGGCGGATTACCTCGTGGACATGGGACCCGGCGCCGGGGTGCACGGCGGGCAGGTGGTGGCGGTGGGCACGCCGCAGCAGGTGAAAGAGAACCGCGAGAGCCTGACCGGCAAGTACCTGCGCGGCGAGTTGAAGATCGAGGTGCCCTCACACCGCCGCCGGGGTAACGGCAAGCGCCTGAAGGTCTTCGGCGCCCGCGAACACAACCTGCAGAACGTGGATATTGACATTCCGCTGGGCACGATGACCGTCGTGACCGGCCCCAGCGGCAGCGGCAAGAGCACCCTGATTCACGACATCCTGCACGCCACCCTGGCCCGCGAGCTGAACGGCGCCAAGACTACCCCCGGCCGCTACGACCGGATTGAGGGCATGGACCACCTCGATAAGGTCATTGAGATTGACCAGAGCCCCATTGGGCGCACGCCCCGCAGCAACCCCGCCACCTACACCGGCGTCTTCACGGAGATCCGTGACCTGTTCACCCGCACCCCCGAAGCGCGGCGCCGGGGCTACCAGGCCGGGCGATTCTCCTTCAACGTGAAGGGTGGGCGCTGCGAGCACTGTAAGGGCGACGGCGTCATGAAGATCGAGATGAACTTCCTGCCGGACATCTACGTGCCGTGCGAGGTCTGCAAGGGCGCGCGCTACAACCGCGAGACGCTGGAAGTGAAGTACAACGGCAAGACCATTGCCGACGTGCTGGATCTGACCGTGGAGGACGCCCAGAAGTTCTTCGAGGCCATTCCCGCCATCGAGCGCAAGATGAGCCTGCTGTGCGATGTGGGCCTGGGCTACATGCGCATTGGCCAGCCCAGCACCACCCTGTCCGGCGGCGAGGCCCAGCGCATCAAGCTGGCCAGCGAGCTGAGCAAACGCGCCACCGGCAAGACCATCTACATTCTCGACGAGCCCACCACGGGCCTGCACTTCGAGGACGTGCGCAAGCTGATGGAAGTGCTGCAGCGCCTCGTGGAGGGCGGCAACACCCTGGTCATCATCGAGCACAACCTGGACGTCATGAAGTGCGCCGACCACATCATTGACCTGGGCCCCGAAGGTGGCGTGCGGGGCGGCACCATCGTCGCTGTCGGCACGCCCGAGGAACTGGCCGCCCACCCCACCAGCCACACGGGCGAGTACCTGCGCCGGGTGCCTGGCATTGAACCGGCCCAACTGCGGGCAGAGGCGGCGGAACCGGCCACCGAACCCAAGGCCAAGCGCACCCCGAAAAAGGCCGCCCCCGAGGACGGCGAACTGGTGGCAGCGGCCCCGGCGCGCAAGACTCGTGCTAAGAAAGAAAGCGCATGACCGTTCCGCCCGACCCCCAGTCCCCCGTCACCTCGCCCCAGGCAGAGGCCCAGACCAGCGGGGCCCAGCCAAAGGAAACCCAGGCCACGGAAACGCAGGCCAGCCCGGCGCCCTCCGCCGCGCGGTCCGTGGGCCGCCCCGCCCCGGACACCGAAGCCCCCGCGCCCGTGGCCGCCGTGCTGGAGTCTCCCCGACCGCAGGGCCCCACGCGCGGCACCACCCACGCCCTGATTCACCTGCTGGGCGGGCTGCTGGTGCTGGGGCTGCTGGCCTACTTCATGTGGACCCCGGGCGAGTGGACCACGCGCCTCTTTGCCTGGGTGCTGCTGACCATCCTGGCCGATGAATTTGGCGGCTGGTACGGCTACGCGGGGCTGGCGATGGGCGCGCTGGGCTACCTGAGCCCGGTGGCCCCCCCTGAGCAGTGGTCGGTGATTCTGCCGCTGGTGGGCGGGGCGCTGGGAGGCCTGCTGCTGCTCAAGCACTCGGGGGGCCTGTTTGTGCTGCCTTTTGCGGGGGCGCTGTTTGCCGGCACCCTGCTGGCAGCCGCCCGGCTGGGCACCCGCCTGGACCCGGAACTCACGCTGCCGGCCCGGGTGGACTTTCAGCGTACGGCGCTGGTGGCGCTGGCGCTGGGCCTGCTGGTGAGTGCCGTGCGGCAGATCATTGACTGGGTGCTGCGTGTGCGCGCGCGGCGCCGCCAGCCTGTCCCCCTACCCGGGTAAACCTCCGCTTCTGGCCGCGCCGTCCCTCTGAGCTGCTGGGGACGGCGCGCACCTGTGGTCACGCTGCCCCGGGGGCAACCGGTACACTCGCGCTATGACCAGATTGCAGGGCAACAACCAGAACCGCACCTTCCTCGTGGTGGGCACCCTTGTGGCCGCCGTGCTCATTGCGCTGGCGGTCTTCGCCGTGCAGGGCAAGCCCGCCGCCGGCGCCGCCTTAAAGGCCAACTTCAACTTGGCGGGGCAGCCTTTCGTGGGTCAGGAGAGCGCGCCCGTATCTGTCGTGGTCGTTGAGGATTTCAAGTGCCCGGTGTGCAAGAGCTTTGAAGAGACCATTGCGCCTCAGCTGAAGGAAAAATACGTGGACACTGGCAAGATCAAGCAGTACAGCCTGATCTGGCCCTTCCTGTCGGATACGCGTGGCCTGCCCGCCGACGACAGCAAGTTCGCGGCCCAGGCCGCCAAGTGCGTCTACGACCAGGGCGGCAACGAGGCCTTCGACAGCTTCAAGACCATCATGTTCCGCGCCCAGGGCGACGAAAGCCAAGTCTGGGCCACCAAGACCCGCCTGAAGGATCTGGCGGCCAACGTGGAAGGACTGGATCAGGCCAAGTTCGCCACCTGCCTGGATACCGACGCCACCGCCGCCCGTGTGGACGCCGACGAGAAGCAGGTGAGCGACGCCCGGGTCAACGCCACCCCCACCGTCTTCGTGAACGGCACCCAGGTGATGACTGCCGACGGCAAGCGGGGCAGCTACGCCTTCGAGGACATCAGCCGCGCCATTGACGCAGCGGGCCAGTAAGGTGCGCATGACGCGCGACAACCGCCTCTATCTCGCCTGGGTGGTCTCCCTGGTGGCCACGCTGGGCAGCCTGTATTTCAGCGAGGTGCGGCAGTTCAATCCCTGCATTCTGTGCTGGTTCCAGCGCATCTTCATGTATCCGCTGGCCATCATCCTGGGCATAGCCGCCCTGGGCGGCGACCTGCGCGTGCGCCGCTATGTGCTGCCGCTGGCGGGCATTGGTCTGCTGATCGCCCTGTACCAGAACCTCGAAACCTGGGGCTTGGTGCAAGAACTCAAAGCCTGCAGTACCAACCCTGCCGCCTCATGCGGTACCCCCTGGCCGGTGTGGGGCATGGGCTCGCCCCTGAATACCATCCTCACCATCCCGGTGCTGAGCATGATCGCCTTTACGCTGATCATCGCCCTCCTGAGCTGGCGGCGGGAACCGAAAGGGCTGTAAGCAAAGAGACCACGAGCCACGAGCGCTGGGCGCTGAAGAACAGAGGGGGCAGGCCACACCGGCCACGGCCTCCTTCTCTGTTTTTTCCTCATGGCTCATGGCCCAGAGCCCATGGCCCCCTACACCGGCCGCCCTGCCATCATGAAGCTCGCCGTCATGCCGCCGTCCACCGTCAACACGGCGCCCGTCACGAAGCTGGCCTCGTCGCTGCCCAGGAAATAGACCGTCTGGGCCACTTCGCGCGGCGTGCCCAGGCGGCGCAGGGCGTGCAGGTCCTCGTAGTCGCGCCGGGTCTGGGCGGGGTCGGGGCTTTCCTGAATGCTCTGCAGCACGGCCTCGGTGCTGATCGCGCCGGGGGCCACCGCATTCACCCGCAGACCGTGCGGCGCGAGGTCCAGAGCCATAGCGCGCGTCAGGTTGATCAGGCCGCCCTTGCTGGCGTTGTAGGCGGCGTTGTTCTGTTCGGCGAACAGGCCCTGCACGCTGGCCACGTTCACCACAGCGCCGCCCCGGGGCAGCAGTTCGGCCACAGCGCGGGTCAGCAGCAGCGGGGCGGTCAGGTTCACGTTCAGGGTGCGGGCCCAGCCGCGCTCGCTGACCTCCAGCACGCTGCCGGGAGCGCCCTGATAAGCGGCGTTGTTCACCAGCACCTGCACTTGCCCCAGTTCGCGCGCCGCGCGCACCACGCGCTCGCGCCCCGCCGGCGTGCTGATGTCGGCCTTCACCCGCCGCCCACCCCGCAGCGGCGGCGAGGGCGTCATATCTACGCTCAGCACGCGCCAGCCGCGTTCCAGGTACAGCTCGGCGGTGGCGCGCCCAATCCCCCGCGCCGCGCCCGTCACGATCACCCCAGGAGGAGAGGAAGAGTCGCTCATGCCTCAGTGTCGGGGGCGGGCCGGGGGCACAGGGGGGATTGCCAAGAGTCGCTTAATGGGGTTGTAGGAAGTGGGGAGTGGGATGTAGGGAGTGAAAAAAGAAGGAGGTGAGCTGCCGGGTTTTTCCCACAGCCCACCTCCCACAACCTACAACCCTCTTTACCGCTTGCTGGCCTCAATCAGGGCGGGCACGATCTCGTTGATGTCGCCCACGATGCCGTAGTCGGCGACCTTGAAGATCGGGGCTTCGGCATCCTTGTTGATGGCGATGATGTTCTTGCTCTTGCCCATGCCGCTGAGGTGCTGCACGGCGCCGCTGACGCCCAGGGCGATGTAGGCACCGGGCTGCACGGTCTTGCCGGTCTGGCCCACCTGCTCGGCGTAGGGGCGCCAGCCAGCGTCCACCACGGCGCGTGTGGCGCCCACGCCGGCCCCGAGGGCGTCGGCGAGGCCTTCCACGTACTTGGAAAAGTTTTCGGGGCTGCCCACGCCGCGCCCGCCCGTCACGATCACGTCGGCTTCCGTCAGGGCCACGCGGCTGCTCTTTTCCACGCTCTTGCCGGTGATTTCTACACGCGGAGCGGGCAGGGTCAGTTCCACGTCGTACTGCTCGCCAGCGGCGCCAGCGGGGGTCGCCGCTGCAAACGAGCCGGGCTTGACCGTCACGACCACCACAGGGCCCTCGGCTTCCACGGTTTCGGTCACGCGGGCCAGGTAGGTGTAGCGCTGGCCTTGCAGGGCGGCGCCACTGGCTTTCAGGCTGGTCACGTCTTCCAGGTACGGGGCGTCCAGCTTCACGGCCACGCGCGGCGCGTACTCGCGGCCCGAACGGCTGCCGCCAATGATGACGGTGTGGGCTTCGCCTTCCTGGGCAATTTGGGTCGCTGCCGCTGCCCAGGTTTCCGCGTTGTAGGTGGCCAGCTGGGGCAGGTCAGCCACCAGCACCTGGTCAGCCACAGCGGCGGCCTCGGTGGCAATGGCAGAGACATTCTGGCCCAGCACCAGCACCGTGATGGGGCCCTCACGGCCCGATTCGCGCGCGGCCGTTACCATTTCCAGGGTGGCCTTGCCCAGCTTGCCAGCGGCGTGTTCAGCAACAATCAGGATCATCTGGGAACCTCCGGTTCCATCAAAGGTCAAAGGGTTGAAGGGTCAAGAAGGCCGGGCACTGAAGGCCAGACCGCCCGGTCTGGTTAAGCCAGCACCTTGGCTTCGTTGCGCAGCAGCTCCAGCAGCTGGGCGGCGGCGGCCTGGGGGTCCTTGCCGTCAATCATGGTGTTGCGCCGGGCGCGGGTCTGGATCTCGGCGCCCACGGTGCGCACGCGCGCCTGCAAGCCGTAGCTGGCCGCGTCGTCCTTGCGCAGCTCCTTTTTCTTGGCCTTCATGATGTTGGGCAGCGTGGGGTAACGCGGCTCGTTCAGGCCCTGCTGCGTGGTGACCACGGCAGGCAGGGTGACCCGGAAGCTCTCGTTGCCGTCGTCCACATCGTGGCGGCCACTCAAGGTGTCGCCGTCCAGTTTCAGTTCGTTGGTCCAAGTCAGCTGGGGCCAGCCCAGGCGCTCAGCGCTGGCCGCACCCAGGGCCTGCGAGTCCCAGTCGGCTTCCTGGCCGCCCACCAGAATCAGGCCCACGTTCTCGGCCTGGGCCACCTGGGCCACCACCTTGCTGAGGGTCACGGCGTCAAACTGTTCGTTGGTCTCGACGTGAATGGCGCGGTCCACGCCCATCGCCAGGGCAGTGCGCAGGGCGTCCTCGTTGCGCTTGGGGCCAATGGCCAGGGCAATGATCTGCTCCACGCCTGCGCCGCTTTCGCGCATACGCAGAGCCTCTTCCACGCCGTACTCATCCATGCCGTCCACCACCAGGGTGGTGCCATCGAGGTCAACAGCCTGCTGGCTGATCTTCACGCGCGCTTCGGCGTCGGGCACTTGGCGAACAAGGGTCAGGATATTCATGCAGCCTCCGAAATAAAGGTTGGGGAAGGTGATGCTGGCGTGCCCAGCATGACAAATTGGACTCAGTTCAAGTTTAGCAGTTCATGCCAACCCTGACCAGTGTGCCCGAAGACAGAACGGGGCGCAGCCTGTGGCGTCCCCGCCGCGCAGACAGAGGTGGGATTAGGCGCGTTGGTGAAGCGTGCAAAGCATTGTGGAGATGGGATCGTTGACAGGGCGACCTGTGGTGGCCTGCCACTCTCAGTGAGCACAACACCTGCCGACCCTTCTCACCTGTCCCGAAATGTTGATGAGAGGCGCGTCCGCTGCGGCCTACCTGCTGGCCCGGTTTCATCGGACACGAAGCAGGCCAGGACTACGCACTTCAAGGGGTTTTTCTGTCCTCCTAAAGCCTTGCGCTAATCCAGAGGCAACCTTTAGGCAGCGCGAGTTCTTAATGTCGCGTCAACTCCCTCACGGAAGTTTCTCATGTTCACCCCCGAGGCTACTTCTCATGAAGATGCTTCTCCCCGCGACCCTCCTGACCCTCGTTGCCGGCACCGCTGGCGCCCAGTCCCTGAGCGGCGTTGAGCTTGGCCTGACGGGCGGCTACGCTGGCGGCCTCAGCGGCGAGTTCTTTGTGCATGCCCCCAACGTGGTGGGCCCCATCGGCGTGAAGGCGGGCGTGGCCTACACCCGCGCTGCGGACGCGATCAATGACAGCAGCGATCTGGGCGTCGGGCCCTTCAGCTCCTACAAGGCCGCTGGCGCCACGGAGAATGGCAGCCACACCGTCGCCAGCCTGGACGGCACCTACAACGTGGGTGAACTGGCCCCCGGCGTGAGCACCGCCCTGTATGCAGGCGCCCGTTACGGCATGTTCCGCAGCACCGAGGACTACGGCGCCACCGGCAACACCACCTACACCAGCAACGCCTTTGGTCTGGGCGCGGGCGTGATGCTCAGCTACGCTCTGACGGGTAACCTGAGCCTTGTGGGCGACGTGGGCGTGGATACGTTCTTCAAGTCCACCATCAACGCCACCACCACCAGTGGCAGCGGCAGCACGAACACCACCATCAACCAGGGCGACTCGCTGTACAACACCATCGACAACCGTTTCGTGCGCCCCGGCACCGTGTTCAAGGCGCGCATCGGCGTCAAGACCACGTTCTAAACCTCGCTTGCCAGACCGGCCTCCTGTGTGGGGCCGGTTTTTTTGGCGCTCTCCAGATGCTGGCGCAGGAGCTCAAAGGCGGCCACCACACGGGGAAACCCCAGGTACGGCGCGCACATCAGCAGGGCGCCGCGCACCTCGGCTTCGGTGGCGCCCGCGTTCAGGGCCCCGCGCAGATGGGTGCGCAGTTCGGGCGGGCTGCCCAGCGAGACCAGCAGCGCGCAGGCGATCAGCTCCTTGGTCTTCAGGTCCAGCCCAGGGCGGTCATACACCGTGTCGTAGGCGTAGCTCTGGATGTCGTGGGCCAGATCGGGGTCCAGGTCGCGCAGGCGCGCCAGGATGCGGTCCTGCTGGGCACCGAAAATGATGTCGCGGGCATGGGGGGTGTCGTTCATGGGCCCACGGTAGCGAGGTCGGGGGCGCGAAAGAAGCCCGTAACACCCCGCGCGCTACAGTTCTCGCGGAGAGCCGTCCTTTTCGTTCAGGTCCTGGCGCTGCCCCCCGATTCGCAGGTGTGGCGCAGATGTGAACGGATCGTAAGGTTTCCCCTGCCTGACACGCCAGCGCGGCGATAGTCTACCCTCAAGGTGGTTCACCGCCATGTTCACTGTCCGGGCGCTGCCGTCCTGCTGCACCCTGCCGCCGCTTTTTCGCGCCCTCGCGCTTGCTCTGGGGGTTACCCATGAACAGATACGACGACCGCGCCCGCCTCGTGTTTCACTATGCCCGGGAAGAAGGCAACCGCCTGGGCCACGCCATGGTGGGTCCCGAACATCTCCTGCTGGGCCTGATGCGCGAGGGCGGCACCGCCGCCAGCATCCTGGGTGAATTTGGCGCCTCGCTTGACGGCCTGCGCCGCCGCGTCGAGGAAATCATCGGACGTGGCGAAGGCAACCGCCTGAACGACGCCCCCAGCATCACCCCGCGCGCCCGCCGCGTGATGGAACTGGCCAGCACCGAAGCCCGCGCCCTGGGCGCCCAGGTGACCAGCACCGAGCACATCCTGCTGGGCATCATCCGCGAGGGCGACGGCGTGGCCTTCCGCATCCTGCAGGAGCTGACCAAGGATGTGGACACCATCCGCTGGCGCATCCTGGCGCAGGGCGAAGGCACCGGCACCAAGCCCGCCAAGCCGGTCGCCACGCCCTTTCTGGACGAGTACGGCCGCGACCTGACCAAGTGGGCGCGCGAGGGCAAGCTCGACCCCGTGATTGGCCGCAGTGAGGAAATCCGCCGCGTCACCCAGATCCTCACCCGCCGCACCAAGAACAACCCGGTGCTGATCGGTGACCCCGGCGTGGGCAAGACCGCCATCGTGGAAGGACTGGCCCTGGCGATTCACGAGAAGCGCACGCCGCCCAACCTGCACGGCGTCCGCCTCGTTAGTCTGGACCTGAGCGGCGTGGTGGCCGGCACCAAGTACCGGGGCGAATTTGAAGAGCGCCTGCGCCAGATCATCGAGGAACTGCGCAACGCCAAGGTGATGGCCTTTATTGACGAGCTGCACACCCTGGTGGGGGCGGGCGGCGCCGAGGGCACGCTGGACGCCGCGAACATCCTGAAGCCCGCACTGAGCCGTGGGGAAATTCAGGTGATTGGCGCGACCACCACCGGCGAATACCACCGCTACATCGAGAAGGACGCCGCCCTGGAACGCCGCTTCCAGCCGGTGATCGTGCTGGAACCCAGCCCCGCCGAAACGCTGCAGATTCTGCGCGGCCTGAAGCCCAAGTACGAGGAACACCACGGGGTGCAGATTCCCGAGCAGGCGCTGGAACTGGCCGTGCGCATCGGTGAACGGTCCCTGCCGGGCCGCAACTTCCCCGACAAGGCCATTGACCTGATTGACGAGGCTGCCAGCCGCGTGCGCCTGAACATGAGCATTGGCCTGCCGGTGGCCGAAACCGAGGACGGCGAGCCCTTCGTGACCCGCGAGGACATCGAGAGCGTCATCAACTCCATGGGCGGGATCTACTCCGAGGAGACGGCGGCGCAACTGGCCGACCTGGAAACGCAGCTGACCGACCAGGTGTACGGCCAGCCCGACGCCATCCGGGCCCTGAGCAGCGCCCTGCGCCGCGCCCGCGTGGGCCTGGGGGGCCGCACCCGCGTGGCCGCCAGCTTCCTGTTCGTGGGGCCCAGCGGCGTGGGCAAGACGCACCTTGCCAAGGCATTGGCCCGCACCCTGTTCGGCAGCGAGCGCAGCCTGATCCGCATGGACATGAGCGAGTTCCAGGAAAGCCACTCGGTGAGCAAGCTGATTGGCTCGCCGCCTGGCTACGTGGGCTTTGAGCAGGGGGGCCGCCTGACCGAAGCGGTGCGCCGCCAGCCCTTCAGCGTGATTCTGCTGGACGAAATTGAAAAGGCCCACCCAGACGTGTACAACACCTTCTTGCAGGTGCTGGACGACGGCCGCCTGACCGATGGTCTGGGCCGCACGGTGGATTTCCGCCGCACGATCATCATCATGACCAGCAACACGGGCTTTAACGTGAACCCCACGGTGGGCTTCAGCCCGGTGACACCTGACAACAACGCGCCGCTGCGCCACATCTTTACCCCGGAATTCCTGGACCGCCTGGACGAAGTGATTCGCTTCAAGTCGCTGGGCGAGGAAGAACTGGTGCGGGTGGCCCAGCAGCTGATGGGCGAGATGCGCGAGGAACTGGCCAGCCGCGAACTGACCGTGACCTTCGACCCCGCCATTGCCGCGTGGCTGGTGGGCAAGCTCAAGGCCCGCAGCCCCAAGCACGCCGTGGGCAGCAGCCGCCAACTGCGCACGCTGGTCCGCGAGGAAATCGAGGACCCGCTGGCGCTGGAACTGGCGCACAACCACGGCGAGGAAGTCCGCGTGGTGCTGGGCCAGGACGGCATTCAGTTTGAGAAAGGCGAGGAAGCCGCGCCAAGGCAGATTCTGGCGTAAAGTGCTACATAAGTGAAACGCATCAGGATGGGAGAGATAATCTCTTCCATCCTGACTTCTACTGCATGGGTTACTGGATTAGCTGCCCAGTTTATTTGCGATATAAGGTAAGAAAGCTGCTACGCCAGGGAGAAGGAGAGGTACCATCTTCTCGAAACTTGCCATATCGTTCTTGGTGCTGAGAGCCCAAAAACCATATCGAGCCGCGAAGGCATATGTCAGAATCGTTGCAAAAAGACCAATCATAGCAATGACTCGGCCCACACTTATATCCTTGTTGTTCTTTGGATCTCTGACCAAAGGTTGAAATATCTTCGTGAAAGATAGAGTCAGTAAAATTATGCTACCAATCCCCAAAATCCAAGCATAAGCTCCGTAATTGAGGGCAGGGGAGAATGAAGCCTCTCCTTTCTTAAAGATTTGATTACACTCGGGAGTGATTATTCTCTCGTAATTTTTTAATATCTCGAGCTGAACTTCTTTGCCAAGCGTGTTGAAGTCTGCACCCAATTGCTGTTTAACGCACTGGGAGAGTGTAGTTTGTGGTGCAGTGGCTGCTTCTCCGATGGGTGGCAACGACAACGAGACGAGAAAGACACCGTGAAGAAGGCCGAGTCGACGGATGGGCATAAAGGCACGCTCCTTCTGGCCATTTGGCCACACGTTTTGTTGAATTTCTCACATTGTAGCACGGATTTCAGAGAAATGAGGTGGGGTGCAACTTGATAAACCTCTGGAACGCATACCATGCTGCTCTATGACGAAGAGCATTCACGATTTCCAGGACGAACACGGCCGCATCACCGGGTGGCCCAGCGACCGCCGCCGCGCGCACCAGCTGGCCATTCTGGATTACCTGACCGGCCTGTTTGATCCGGGCGTGTCCTATGACCAGGGGCAGGTGGAAGGCGTGCTGGCCGACCACAGCACCTTCGAAGACCCCAGCATTCTGCTGAGGGAACTGGTGGAGAGCGATTACCTCGCCACCGACGGTCAGGTGTACTGGCGCGCCGATGGCCGCCCGGGCACCCGCGTGGCCAGCCCAGGTGAGCGTGGCTAAGGTCCGCGCCAGTTACATCTGCACCAGCTGCGGGTATCAGGCGGCCAAACCGCTGGGCCGCTGCCCCAACTGCCAGGCGTGGAACTCGTTTGAGGAAGAAGCCCCGGCCCTCGTCCCTGGAAAAGCAGGCCGGGGCGGGGCCTACGGCGGCGTGGTGGGCGGCAAGCTCACGGCGCTGTCTACCGTGGGGCGGCGCGAGGAACCCCGCACCCCCAGCGGCATTCCTGAACTGGACCGCGTGCTGGGCGGCGGGCTGGTGGCGGGCGGCGTGACCCTGATCGGCGGCGAGCCCGGCATTGGCAAAAGCACGCTGCTGTTGCAGGTGGCTGACCGGGTGGCCCGCGCCAGCGGCCCCGTGCTGTACGTTGCGGGCGAGGAATCGCTGGAGCAAATCAGGTTGCGCGCCGACCGCCTGGGCGTGGAGGCCGAAATTCAGCTCACCCGCGACACCCGCGCCGAGCACGTGGCCGCCCTGATGGCCGAGCACAAGCCCGCGCTGTGCATCGTGGACAGCATTCAGACCGTCACTGTGGAGGGTGAGGGTGCCCCCGGCGGTGTGGCCCAGGTGCGCGACGGCACCTCCCTGCTAACCCGCGCGGCCAAGGAAACAGGCACCGCGACCGTGCTGGTGGGCCACGTGACCAAGGACGGCACGGTGGCCGGGCCCAAGGTCATGGAGCACATCGTGGACACCACGGTCTTTCTGGAATCGGTGGGGGCGTACCGCCTGCTGCGCAGCGTGAAAAACCGCTTCGGGCAGGCTGGGGAACTGGGCGTGTTCGAGATGCGCGGCGAGGGCCTGATGGCCGTGGAAAACCCCAGCGCCGCGTTCCTGGCCGAGCGGCCTCTGGGCGTGCCGGGCAGCGTGGTGGCTTCCACCATTGACGGCCAGCGGCCCATGCTGCTGGAGGTGCAGGCCCTGGCCAGCAAAACGCCCTACCCCAACGCCCGGCGCGTGGTGGTGGGCCTGGACCCCCGGCGCGTGGACGTGGTGCTGGCGGTGCTGGAACGCCGGCTGGATCTGACGCTGGGCGGGCTGGACGTGTACGTGAACCTCGCCGGCGGCCTGAAGGTGCCGGACCCGGGGCTGGACCTCGCGGTGGCGCTGGCGGTGTACTCGGCGGTGGTGGGGCGCGCCCTGCCCGGCAATGTGGCGGTGTTTGGCGAGGTGGGGCTGGCGGGCGAGGTCCGCTCCACCCAGGCCGCCCTGCGGCGAGCGGAGGAAGCCAGGCGGGCGGGCTACGAGCGCCTGATCGTGCCGCCGGGGTTGGATGGCAGTCCCGGGGTCAAAAGCGTGGAAGAGGCTGTGGGGGCGGTGTGGGGTGGGGCGAAGGCGTAGGCGGGTTGTTGAGGTTCCTGCACTTGCCCCACCCCCCCAGCCCCCCTACCCCGGAGGGGCAGGGGGGAGTTTTTCCGCTGCGCTCGGCAAAAGTTTCTACTGATGTTGGTCGGCTTGCTCAACCAAGAGACGTATCCGGCTTCGACGCCATCCTCCGCCCCATCGCAATGGCCCGCGCCCTTCGGGCACGACGGCCTCGTCTGGACCTGGGCGGTAGGGGGGCAAGAAACCTTGGTGCGTCCCAGAAGGTTCTACTTTCAAAAGATGGTGAAGTGAAGCAGCCGTGTTCTTGCTCCTCCCCCTGCGCTTCCGGTCGCTTCTACTCATCGGCTTGAATAGGGGCACCAAACGCCTGAACGCTGGCCGGCATGAAACGCTCTGGGTCAAGGTTTCGCGGGTCCAAAGAGTCGCTGCCAGTGCTCCGCTCCTCTCCGTCTATGTGCCAGCGCCGCCTTCTCAACCTGAGAGGCGGCGCTAGGCTGTTGCGGGGTTTCCTGACCCTTACCGCCCGCCGATGCGGTACGTCACCCCAAAGCGCAGGCGGGTGCTCTGCTCGGTGGTCTGCACCCCCAGGCTGATGTTCGTGCGGGGGTTGACGTTGTAGCCGGCCGTGAAGCTGGGGCGGATGGACTGCAGGTTCAGCCCGCGCAGCGGCGTGGTGACCTTGAAGGTCAGGCGGCCGTCCGGGGTGCTGTATTCGGCGTTCAGCAGGCCCTGGCCGGTCAGGTCCACCTGATACTGCAGGTACAGGTTGCGCGTCAGGTACGAGCCCAGCGTGATCGTGGCCCCCAGGCTGTCGCCCAGCAGCTGCGGGGTGAAGCGGAAGACGTCCAGCCCGAACGCCTGCGCCACCGTGCGTTCCAGTTCGCCCAGCACAAAGACGTTCAGGGCGGTCTGCAGCGCGCTGCTGCCCAGGGCCGCGAGGTTGTTGGGCAGTGTGGCGAGGTTGGGCACGCCGGTGGCGACCAGCGCGTACAGCTCGGCCTCGCCGTAAGGTACGCCCGTGTTGGGGTCGGCGCAGTCGGTCCCCACCTGGGTGCAGGCCAGGGTGGTGTCCAGGTCCAGCGCCACCTCGCCACCTGTCCGGGTCACGAACTCGCCCGCCAGGGTCAGGGTGATGGGCACCCGCTGGGTGACCGGAGTGTCGCCTCGGACGGTGCGCCCCGTGACGGTGCCGCTGGCGGTGATGTTGAACTTGGGGTACACGCTGTCGCCGGTAAAGGTAACCGTAGAGTCGCCCAGCGTGAACTCATTCTCGCGCAGGTAGATAAAGCCGCGCTGCGAACGGATCTCGCCGCTTAAGCGGGGGCGGTCGCCGCTGCCCGAGAGCACCAGCCCGCCCGTGAACTCGGCGCGCACCAGATTCTCGTCCACCCGGATACCGTTGACCGCCCGGATGGGAATGTCCTCGAACACCACCCGCTCCAGGAAGGGCAGGGCACGGGGGGTGGGCGCCTCCTGCGCCTGAACGGGGCGGGGGAAGGTGGTGTATTCGGGCGGCAGGGGGCTGGCGTAGTTGTCGGTGGCCCGGCCACCCTCGCCCACGCGGCTCTGGCCGGGGGCGGGAATGGTGGCCGGGGCGTTCACGCGTCCCAGCACCAGCCGGGTAAAGTCGGCCGCGCCCTGCACCCGGATCACGCTGCCGTCGTCGGCGGCGCGCAGATCGGCGTTCAGCACGCTTTCACGGCCGTAAATGGCGTTCAGGGGCAGGTTGTAGTTGCGCGCGCCCAGGGTCAGGTCCACGCGGGGGCTCAGCTCGCCGCCCAGGGTCAGGCTGCCGGGGCCTGCCGGGCCCGTGCTGGCGCTGCTGGCCGTGACGGTCCAGCGGTCATTGGGCTGCTGCTGCACGGTCACGGCGGCGTTCGGCAGGGCGCCCAGGGCCTGCGGCGCCAGCAGGCCCCGGAAGGTGAGGTTGGTGCCGCTCAGGCGCCCCAGCGTCAGTTGCCCGCTGAGGTTCACCACGCCGTCGGCGCCCACGGTGCCCCCGGTGAGCACCTGCCCGCTGGCCCGGAAGGCGCCGCTGTCGGGCAGTTCGCCGCTGAAATCGGGAATCTGCACGCTCAGGCCCGCCAGGGTACCGGCCAGGGTGCGGGCTTCCAGGGTGCCGCGTGGGCGGTCGTAGGTGCCGCCCGCCGAGAGGATCACGCTGCCCTTGAGGCTGGGTTCCATATCGGCCAGCCCGGGAATCAGGCGCAGCACCGGGGTAAAGGTGGTGTTGGTAAAGCGCGCGGTGAGGTCCACCCGTTCGCGGGTGTAGCCGCCCCGCACGTCCCAGGTGCCGGCGCCAGACAGCTGCACATTGATGCCGCGCAGTTCGCGCGCCGCATAGTCCAGGGTGCCGCTGCCGGTCAGGGTCTCGGTCACGGCGGAGGCGCCCTCGCCGCTGGTGGCGCTCACGCGGATGCGCTCGGCCACCACGTTCACCCGGCCAGCCAGCGGATCGGCCAGTGGGAAGCGGAAACGGGCCACGCCAGTCACCACGCCCTCGCCGGGGGCCGTGCCCGTGGCGGCGCCCAGCACGGCGCCCACCGGCAGGGCGCGCAGGGTGCCCTGCCCGAACACGTCCCCGCCACTGAGACCCGCCGTGAAGTCCGATTCACCCAGGAAGCCGCGAATACGCCAGTCACCCGCCACCTGCGTGCCTTCCAGGCGGGCGGGCAGGCGGCGCGGGCCCACCGTCAGGTCGTCCGAGCGCAGCACGAAGGTGCCGCCGCCGTCGCGCAGCGTGGCCTCACCGCTGACCCGGCCGCGCAGCGCCGCCGACGGCACCACGTCGCCCAGCGCCAGATCGTCCAGGGTGGCGCGCAGGGCGTACCCCTCGCCGGTAGGGGCCAGGGCCAGTGGCCCCGCCAGCGCCGGCACCAGGTCGGCCAGGCCGCCAGACGCCGTCACGATGACCTGCGCGGGCACCTGCGCAGCTGTGGCGCGGCCAATCAGGTCGGCGCGGAAGGTTTGCCCGGTCAGCGCGGCGCTGCCGCTGAGGGCCAGCTGTTGCCCGGCCAACGCCACCGGCAGGCGCGCGGCCTCGATGCGCCCCTGCACCCCCGCCGCGTCGGCCCGCAGGTTCACGTCCAGGGTGCCGCCTTCACGGGCCACCCGGCCGGTCAGGGTGCCGGTCCAGGTTGTGGGGCCCTGGGCCGCTTGCAGGTTCAGGGTGCCGCTGCTCAGGGCCAGCGCCCCCTGCACGGCCGGGCGTCCGCCCTGCAGGGTCAAGTCGGCATTCAGACGCCCGTCCAGCGGCAGGTCTACATAGGGCAGGGTGTAGGGGGTGCTCAGGTCGGCCACGGTCAGGGTCAGGCGGCCGTTGCCCGCCGCCGGGTTCAGGCGCCCCGTCGCCGTCACGGTGCCGCCCAGATCGCGCACGCCCAGGCGGCCCAGGTTCAGCCCCGGCAGGTTGGCCTCAAGGTCGGTGCCGTTCCAGCGCACGGTGCCGGTCCGCTCGCCGTCCGAGACGCTCAGGTCGGCGGCCTGCAGGCTGGCGGTGCCGCCCGCGCGCCACTCGCCCCGGCGCACGCTGAGCTGCGCCTGCGGGGCGGTGACGGTGCCCCCCGGCGTGAGGCTCAGGGACAGTTCGGGGCGGGTCAGGCTGGCCGCGCCCAGCAGCGCCCACGGCCCGCTGCCCTGGGGCCGGGCTTCCAGGACGCCGCTGGCCTGGGCCCCGGGCCCGTCCACGAAGCGCAGCTGCACGCCCCGCGCGTCGGCCACCACGCGCACGCCGGCGCCCAGCAGCCCGGCCTCGCCCTGCACCAGGGGCCGGGCGAAGGGACCGCGCACGGTCAGCAGGGCCGGGCGGGTCAGCACGCCCGCCGGGCCGCCGGTCAGGCGGGCCGTGCCGTGCCAGCCCGTCAGGCGGTCGGCGCGCAGATCTGGGCTCAGGCGTAGGCCCTGGGGCCCGGTCAGGGCGCCACTGACCGTCAGGGCCTGGGCGCGCCACACGGCGTTCAGGCGCCCGGCCAGCGTGCCGGCTGCGTCTACCGTCAGGGCCGCCTCGCCGCTCAGTTTGGCTTCGCCCGAGACGCGGAGGGTGGACCCCGCCGCGCGTGCCTGCAGGCTGTCCAGGGTGACCGTCTGGCCGCTCAGGGTCAGCACCGGGCGCCCGCCCTGCGAGAGGGCGGCGCGCAGGTCTGGGCCCGCCACCGTGAACGTGCCGCTCAGGTCCTCCAGGGTGACGCCCAGCGCCTGGGCCCCGCGCGAGGTGACGGTGCCGGCCACGCTGGGCGCGGCCAGGGTGCCCCCCACGCTCAGGCGGGCACTCAACTCGCCCTGGCCGTCTACCAGGGGCAGCGGGGTCAGGGTCAGGGCGCCGTTCAGGGTGGGCACGAAGCCGGCCGCGCGCCCTAGGCTGAGGGTGCCGCCGCCCAGTGGGCCAGCGCTCAGGATGTAGCGGCCCTGTCCGTCGGGTCCCTGGCCTTCCGCACGCAGAATCACGGGGTCTGGCAGGCCCGGCACCCGGGCGCTGACCGTGCCAGAGAGCGCGGGCCACACGCCGTCCAGGTTCACCTCGGCGCGCGCCTCGCCCCGGGTGAGGGTGCCGTACAGGCGCGCCCGCACCCGGCCCGCCGCGAGGTCCAGGTCGCGCACTTCGGCGTACAGGGTGCCACCCAGGTCGCCGCGTGGCGAGAGGCGGGCATTCAGCACCGCCGAGCGCAGCCGCCCGGCCACGGTGGCCTGGGCGCCCAGGCGGTCGGTGTCCACCGTCACGCTGCCGGCCACGGCCGGGTCGCGCGCGGCGCCCGTCAGGGTCAGGGCGGCGCTCAGCCCGCCGCGTCCCAGCGAGGCAGCGCCCACGAAGTCGGTGCTCAGCTGGCGCACGTCCACACTCAGCCCGCCCGGGAGCGCGCCGCGCACCGTGACCAGCCCGTCGCGCAGGCTGCCGCTCAGGTCGGCGCTCAGCGCGTCCTGGCCCGGCTGGTAGCGGGCGCGCCCATACAGGCTGAAGGGTCCCAGCTCGCCCTGAACACCCTTCAGGCTCAGGTTCTGGGCGTTCAGGGCCTCCAGTCCGCCGCGCAGGGTGCCCTGGGCGTCCAGGGTGCCGCCCAGCGTCAGGGCGTCCACATCCAGCCCGGGGGGCAGCAGCCGGGCCACACGCAGCGGCTGGGGGGCCTGCAGCTTCAGGGCGTAGCGGCCCGCCACCAGCGTGGCCTGGGCCTGGACGCGGGGCCCCTGCAGGGCCGCGCGCAGGTCGCCGCCGCGCCAGTCGGCGCTCAGCTCGCCGCTCAGCTCGCCGCCCTCGTCGGTCAGGCGGCCTGAGAAAGCCGCCGCCAGGGCCGACCACGACGGGCCGCCCAGCGTGGCCTGCCCCGTCGCGCGCAGCTGGCCAGGGCGGCCCCACAGCGCGCCCACGTCAAAGGCGGCGAGGTCGGCGCTGCCCCCCGGGCGCAGCGGCAGCGACGCCGGGAAGCGGCCCGTCAGGCGGGCCTGACCCGCGCCCGTCCCGTAGACCGCTGTGGCCCGCAACTCACCCTGGCCGTCCAGCAGGGCGTCCAGGGGCCCGCCCGGGGTGTCGCCCACCACGCGCAGCGACCCCGTAAAGCCGCTGCGGGCGTTCCAACCCAGCGGGCCGCGCAGGCGCAGGTCGGTCTGGGGGGCCACGTAGGCGGCGTTCAGGGTCAGGGCGGCGCGCTGTAGCCCGCCCAGCGCGCCGCTGCCCAGGCGACCACGCACCTCGCCGGCAAGGGCGGGGCCCGTCAGCCTGAGGCGGTAGTCGGCGCCCAGCAGCTTGGCGCTTAGGCGGGTGCCGGCGGCGCGCAGGCCACTGAGGTCGCCGCGCAGCGTGCCGCTGAGGCGCACCTCCGGCTTTTGCAGGCTGCCCCGCAGTTGTCCGGTGTACTGGCCCGGCAGGCCGCTCGTGAGGGTGACCTTGGTGCTCAGGGCCAGGGTGGGGAAGAGGGCGCCCCCCAGGCGCGCCGTGCCCTGCACCGGGGCAGTGGGCCCCAGAGTGGCCTGCGCGCCCTGGGTGCGCAGCACGCCGCCCGTCAGGCTCAGGGGCGCCGAGAAGGCCACGCCCGACACCTCGCCCGTGGCCTGGGCGCGGACGCCTGTCAAGGTGCCGCCCAGGCTCAGGCTGAGGCGGCCGGGCACGCCGGCCAGCGGGCGCAGGTCGCCCGCGCTGGCCCCGCCGCTCAGGCGCCACGCGGCCAGCCCCGCGCCGGGGCCCTTCACTGCGCCCAGGTTCAGGGCGGCGCCGGCCAGGGTGCCCCCGGCGTTCACGCGGGCACCGGGGCCAGTCAGGCCGGCAGCGGCCACCGTCAGGTCCACCGCGCGCCCCTCCAGGCGGCCCCCCACGCGCAGGGTGAGGGTGTCACTGGCGCGTGGGCCGGCGCGGCCATTCAGGGTGGCGCGCAGGTCGTCCAGGGTCAGCACGGCGTTTGCCTGCGGGTACAGCGGCCCGCGCAGGCGCAGGGCGCGGCCTACCAGCGTGCTGCGCAGATCTGCCGAAAGCTGCCCGCCGCGCAGGGTGAGGCGCCCACTGGCGCCCTGCCCAGCGGCGCGCACGTTCACGGTGGCTTGCCCGGCGGCGCGTTCAAAGCGGCCCCCGGGCACGGTCAGGTTCAGGCTCAGGCGGCCCTGGGCGCCCGGCAGCACCGGGGCCAGCACCCGGGCGTCCAGTGAGGCGCCGGGCACGCTCAGGCTGCCGCCCTCGTACCGCAGGGGCAGGCGCGACCCGGGGTGGGTCAGGGTGCCGGCCGCGCGCAGGCCGCCGGTCCAGCCCACCTGGGCGTTCAGGGCCAGCGGTCCCCCCAGGTAGCGGGCCCCCTGCAGCGCCAGCCGCGCGCCGCCGGGCGAGAGGGTCGCCACCAGCTGGCCGGGCACCAGTTCGCGCCGCACTGCTTCTGGCAGCGGGGCCGTAAAGGGCGCCAGCGCCGTGCTCAGCTGGCCGCCCAGGGCCGGCAGCAGGGTGACCTCGCCGTTCACGGGGCCCCGGGGCGCGGCCAGCAGCGCCGGGCCCCGGCCCAGCAGCTGCGCGGTGCCCGGTCGCCCACCCAGGGCGTAGCGCACCCCCACGGCGCCCGACCAGCGGCCCGAGGCATAGGTGAGCCCGCCCACCCGCAGCCGCGCGCCGGTCAGGCTGCCGCTGAGGGGCAGGGTCTGGCCCGGCAGGCTGAGGCGGGTGGGCCCGCTGCCCAGGCTCTGCGGCTTCAGGGTCACGGTGCCGCGCAGGTTCGCCACGCCGCCTGTGGCCTGGGCGGCCAGGTAGGGTCCAGTCACGTTCAGGCGCAGGTTCGAGAGGGTAGCGGGCAAGGTCAGGCGTCCGCTGGCCCGCAGGGTGTGGTCGGCCAGGGTGCCGGAGGCCTGCACCCCGCCGCCCGCCGCCTGCAGCGTGAAAGGCCCGGCCTGCAGGCGGCCACTCAGGACGCCGTCCCGGGCCTGCAGGGTGCCCTGCAGGCGCTGGCCGCCCAGGGTCAGCCCCTGGGCCTGAACCCCCAGGTTGTCAAAGCCGCGCAGGGTCACGCGGGCCCGGCCGCCAGCGGTGTCGGTCACCACCACCTGCCCCCGGGGCGAGAGGCCGGTGCCCTGCACGTTGCCGTTCACAAAGAGGCCGCCGCCCAGCGGGCCGCTGACATCCACGTTGTAGCGCCCGGACGGCAGCGAGGCCGTGCCCTGGGCCCGCAGGCCCTCGCCGTCGGTGACCAGCACCTGCAGGCCGTTCCAGGGGCCACGCAGCGTCACCGCGTACTGGTCCAGCACGCCGCGCGCGTTGACCGCGCCCCGGAAGGCCCCGCCCCGGCCCAGCCCCCAGCTGGCCTGCCCCTGCACCCGCCCGGTCTGGCCGAAAGCGGTGAGGGTCTGGGTGCCGCTCACCCGGGTCAGGCCCCCGGCGCCGTCGTAGGCCACCGTCAGGTCGCCCCAGCGCCCGGTCGCCTGTAGGCGCGGGGTGAGGGTGCCGCGCACGTTCACCGCCTGGGCCGGCACGGTGACGCCGCCGAACGACAGTTCGCCCGTGCGGCCGCTGGCCTGGGCCCGCAGCGCCGTGTAAGGGCCCTGCACCGCCACATTCAGCGTCTGGCCCTGGGCACTCACCCGGCCGGTGACGGCCACCGCCGGGAACACCTGCCCACTGAGGCGGGCGCGGGCGCCGCTGTAGAGGGCCAACAGATTGGCCTGCACGTTTCCAGCGCGGCGGGTCAGGGTGCCCTGCAGCGTGGCCCCCTGCGCCCGGGCGTTGATCACGGCCACACCGCCCTGACCGCGCAGGTTCAGGTCCAGGGTGCCGCCCAGGTCGGGCACGCGGGCCAGGGGCCGCAGGGCGGCCAGATCCACGCGCCCGGTGGCGGTCACGTTGTCCCCTTGCACCAGCCCGCGCGCTGTTTCCCGGCCCGAGCGCAGGTCAAAGGCCAGGGCGCCGCTGCCCTGCAGGTTCAGGGTCCCGCGCAGGTCCGTGCCCTGAACCCGCACCGCCGTGCGGTAGGGGGCCTGCAGCGCGGTGTCCGCCAGCAGGGCGACGCCGCCCACCTCGCCGCGCACCGACGCCGCCGTGCCCCGCCCGAAGGCGCTGAGGTCCAGGCCGCGCCCACGCACCCGCAGCGACCCAAAGGCCTTGAGGGTGGTGGTCAGGGTCACGTCGCCCGTGGCGCGCAGGTCGCCGGCCAGGGCCAGATCGCGCGCCTGCACCCGGAAACTGTCGCCCTGCCAGCCCAGTACCTGCCGCCCAGCCACAAAACTGCCGCGCTGCTCGATGTAATTGAGATTCAGTGGCCCACTCAGGGGGCCACGCAGGCCGGGCACGGCGGCGGTCAGGGTGCCGCTCACGTCGCCGCCGGTCAGGTCCAGCTGCCCGCGCCCATTCAGGGTCAGACCCGCGCCCTGCAGTTCTTGCAGCGCCCAGCTGCCCCGGAATTGCCGGTTCAGCCGCAGCTGGGCGCGGCCCAGGTCGGCGCGCAGGCCCTGGCGGTCCAGCACGGCGGTGCCCGCCAGCGCGAAGGGGCCCGCCAAACCGTCCGTGATCACCGCGCGCAGGTTCTGAGGCGTGCCGCTCAGGGCAATCCGGGCACGCGCCGCGCCGTAGGTGGGGTTCAGGCGGGCCTGCAGCTGCTGGCCTTTGGGGGTGAAGGTGGCGCTCAGTGGCCCGCCCAGGCCCTGGCCCTGCACGCGCACCACGTTCTGCGCGTCAATGCGGGCGGTCAGGTCCAGTGGTTTTTGCCCCAGCACCCCGGCCACGGTCACGCGGCCCTCGCGGCCAATGGCCCAGCGGCCCGCCACGCGCTGGTCGGCTCCGCCCACGGCGGTCTGGGCGCTGAAGGCCAGATCGTTGGTCTGCCCGGCCGTGCGGCCGTCTTCACTCAGGTAGGTGTATTCCGCGTTGGCGTCCCGGAAGGTCACCCCAGCCAGCTGGCCGGCGCCCTGGGCGTAGGCCTTGACCCGCACCGTGCTCCAGCCCCCGGCGGTCACGCGCAGGCGCAGCGTGCCCTGGCCGGTGGTGCCCAGCGCCTGGGCCAACCCCGCCACTGTGGGCGTGGCGTCGGCCGTGATCCGCCAGTTCTTCGCCGCTGTATCCACCCGCCCCTGGGCGGTCACGGGGCCGTTCCAGCCGCGCCCGGCGAGTTGCAGCTCCACCACGTCGCCCCGGTGCGAGGCGCGGCCGGTGATGTCCGTTACCCGCACCAGCGGCGCTTCGGGCACACGCAGGGCGCCGCCCGTCAGGCGCAGGTCGCCGCGCACCGGGCCGTCCCCCAGCACGTAGCGGCCCGCAATCCGCCCCGCCGTCACGCCGGGCCAGTAGTGATTCAGCACCCGGGCGTCGGCGTCCAGGTCAATGGTCGCGGTGTTGCCGGCCGGGCCTTCGCCCAGCGTCACGGCCGCATTCAGGTCACCGTCTCGGGTGGCGCCGCGCACCTGCAGGCGGCCCCGGTCCTGGCTCAGGGTGAACTGGCCGTCGGGGACATTCACGCCGCTGCCGTCCACCGTCAGGCGGGTGCGCTGCACGTCCAGGCGGTTCAGCACCACGCGCCAGCCGCCCTGCGCGCCGCCTCCGGCCCCGCCGCCCACCAGGTCTTTCAGGCGCAGGGCCACCGCCGCGTCGGCCACGCGCACATTCAGGCGCAGGGTTTTGGTCAGCGGATTGACCCCGGCCACCTGCGCTTCTACCCGCCCGGCCTGGGCCTGCACGCCGGGCAGTTGCAGCCGCGCGCCGTCCAGGGTGGGCGCCCACAGGGGCCCGCCCACCCGCTCGGCGCTCAGGCCCGCCTGCGCCCCCAGCCGGCCCAGCAGCGCTCCGCCCAGCAGCGTGGGCAGCAGCGCCAGCACCAAGAGCGCCGCGCCCAGGAGTCCCAGCACCCAGGGCCAGATGCGGCGGCGACGCGGGGGCGGGGGAGGCTGGGGCTCGGGGGCCGGGGCGGCGCCCGGCGGCAACTCGTCGGTCATGGTGTGGGGCGGCCTTCGGGGCCTGCCGCGAACTGTCGGATACGGATTCCGTCCATTTCCGGAACAGCCGGGAAAGAGCCGGCTGTTCCTTCAATTCCCGAAAACCCGTACCCTTTCCTTCTCCCTTCGGTCGAAAAAGTTCCGTCATCCATGACGGAACTTTTCGGAAGTTGTCTTAATGCTCCTGGCCGCATTCTCAGCATTCTACGGCGGGGGTGGTGAATGCCGCACCCGGCGCATCCTCATGCAACGGTCAGAGAACGGCGCCCCGGGCGGCGCGCCGGGTAGGATGCGCCACATGCGCCTGACTGCTCTCATTTCTGGCACTGTGCAGGGCGTCGGCTACCGGCGCTACGTGCAGCGCCACGCCCGCGACCTGAATCTGGCGGGCTCCGCCGAAAACCTCAGCGACGGCCGGGTAGAGGTGGTGGCCGAAGGCCCGCAGGCCGAGCTGGACCGCCTGCTGCACTGGCTGCGCCGGGGCCCGCCCCACGCCCGCGTGACCGATGTTCAAACGCAGTACAGCGAGGCCACCGGCCTGCAGGACTTTCACCTGTACTGAAGGAGGGAGGCGGCGCCCAGTCCGTTGCTCGCGGATCAAGCCCCCTGCCGGCTGCTCTGGGCGAAACGGATGATCCGCTGCGCGGCCTCGTCCGGGCTGAGGGCGGTGGTGTCCAGCTGCAGGGCGCCGGGCGGAGGTGGCAGCAGGCCACCCCCGGTCAGCAGGGCGGTCAGACGGGCCGGATCGCGCATCTTGGCGCGCACCTGCCGCTCTGGTTGGGTCACGCGCCGGCTTAGCTCTGTGGGGGCGCAGCTCAACCACACCGGCACATACTGGGCTCTGCGCGTCCTGGCGAGGGCGGGAATGCGCGCCGCCGCCTCTGCTCCACGCGGGTCGTTGGTGTAATAAGCCGTGAAGATCTGATCCACGTCAGCGGGCGCCAAGGCTGCTGCCCGCAGGCCCAGGGCCCAGACCTCGGTGGCTAGGGCGCGCACCTCGTCGGAAACAGGACGCCACCCGTCAGCGCCGTAAGGCTTGAACACCGCGTCGTTGAACAGGTGGTTGTCCAGCAGCGCGGCTCCGGTAAGGGTGGACAGTGCCAGCCCCACCGTGCGTTTGCCGCTGGCAGGTGGCCCGGCCAGATGATAGATGGTGGGGGTCATGCCCCCACACGCGCAAAGGCAGCGATCTGCTCGGCGGCCTCATCCGGGGCCAGCTCGGCCGTGTTCAGCACCAGGGCGTCCGGGGGCGGCGGCAGGGTGCCGCCCCGCTCCAGCAGCGCGCGCAAGAGGCCCGGGTCGCGCAGTTTCAGGCGCTCGGTGCGCTCGGGGCGGCCCATGCGGGCTTCCAGTTCGGGTTGCGGGCACGCCAGCCACACCGGCACAAAGGCCGCGCCCCGTTCGGCGGCCAGGGTCCGCAATTCGGCCACCACCTCTTGCCCACGTTCGCTGCCACTCAGGTGGTTGGTCAGAATGTGCGAGAGGTGGCGTGGCGCCAGCCGCAGCGCGGCCAGTCCGGCCTGCCGCACCGTCTCGGCGAGGTCAAACAGTTCGTCGGGCAGGGGGCTCACCCCGTCGGCGCCGTAGGCCCGGAAAATGGGATCGTTGAACAGGTGGTTGTCCAGCAGCGCGGCCCCGGTGCGCCGCGCCAGGGCCAGCCCCACCGTGCGCTTGCCGGCGCCCGGGGGCCCCACGAGGTAGTACAGGTGACTCATGGCCCCCAGTGTGGCGCCTGGGCGCAGCGACTCCTGCCTCATGTGCCGCCAGCAGAAAAGGGCCCCGCCCAGCGATGGGCAGCGGCCCCTTCTGGGCGGTGGATGCGCCTATTCCAGAATCGCTTCGTGGATGATCTCCACGTTGCCCGCCATCACGCGGCTCAGGGGGCACTTCTCGGCGGCGTCGCGCACGTGGGCCTCAAAGTCGGCCTGATCGCTGCCAGTGATCTTGCCGCGCACGGTCAGGCGCATGGTGCTGACCTTGAAGCCGGGGCCGTCTTTCACCATCTCGCAGGTGGCTTGGGTGTCCAGCGCCTCAATGGTGTGGCCGTGGTTCGCCAGCAGGGCGGACAGCTGCATGGTGAAGCAGCCCGCGTGCGCCGCCGCCAGCAGCTCTTCGGGGTTGGTGCCCTTGCCGTTCTCGAACCGCGTGCCAAAGGAGTACTGCGCGCCTTCCAGCACGCCGCTGCCAGTGCTGACCGTGCCCTTGCCGCTTCTCAGGTCGCCTTCCCAGTGGGCCGAAGCCTTCCGTGCAATCTCTGCCATAGCGCCCAGTGTGCGCCTGCCTGGGGCCGCCACTCTGGTGGCCGGGCTTAAGGTGCGCTTAAGAAAGGTGCCCCTATGGGTGCCGCTGCGCCGTGCCCAAAGGCGGCCCCCAGCCGGGCGCCGCGCGCCTATGCTGGGCCCATGCCCACTCCGCCGAGCGCGCCCCGCAAGCCCACGCTTCACCTTCAGCACGGCCACGAGCGCCCGGACGACTACCACTGGCTGAAAACCCAGGGCAAGACCGACCCCGAGGTACTGGCCTACCTGAGGGCCGAAAACGAGTATCTGGCCGGGGTGCTCTCGCCGCTCCGGGCCGAGCAGGAGGCCATTTACCAGGACCTCCTCTCGCACGTGCAGGAGCGCGACGAACAGCCCGAGGTGGTGCGCGGCGCCCACGCTTATTTCACCCGCACCGAGGAGGGGCAGGCCCATCCCCTCTACCTGCGCCGGCCCCTGGGTGGGGGCGAGCCCCAGGTGCTGCTGGACCTGAATGCCCTGAAGGCTGAAGAGGACTTGGCCAACGTGTGGGTGTACGCCACCGCGCCCAGCCCCGACGGCCGGTTCTGGGCCTACCTGCTGGACACCACCGGCCAGGAGGTGTTTGAACTGCGGGTGCTGGACACCCAGACTGGCAAGCTGGCGCACCCGCCCCTGCGCGGCCTGAACGGCTGGGTGCTGGCCTGGAGCAGTGACGGCCGCGCGCTCTACTACGCCACCGACGACGCCACCCAGCGTTCGTACCGCCTCTGGCGCCACCTGCTGGGCCAGCCCCAGGCCGGGGACACCCTGCTGGTGCAGGAGGACGACCCCACCTTCCGGCTGGGCGCCTACGTCAGCGAGAACGGGCAGACCCTCCTGATTTGCAGCGCCAGCAACCGCGCCCAGGCGTGGTGGGTGCTGTCCACCCACGACACCCAGGGTCTTCCTGCGCCGCTGCTGGCCCGCGAGCGCGGCACCGAGGTCCCGGTGCTGACCGACGGCGGCGACCACTGGCTGGCCCTGACCAACCACGGTGGGGCCGAAGAATTCAAGCTGGTGCGCTGGCCCAAGCGAGGGGACGGTGCGCCCCTGGCCTGGGCCGACGCCGCCGACGTATTGCCCTACGACGAAGGGCGCCACCTGCAAAATGGGCGCCTGTTCCAGGATCATCTGCTGCTGGCCGGGCGCGAGGACGGTTTCACGGCGCTGTGGGTCCTGCGCCGCGAGGCGGGCGGCTATGGCCCTGCCCAGCGCGTGCCCTTTCCCGAGGCCAGTGTGACCGTGGGCATCGGCCCGAATTACGTTTATGACAGCCCCACAGCCCGCATCACCCACACCAGCCTGACCCGGCCCCTGGAACACCTGGACCTGAACCTGGAAACGCTCGAAACCACCCTGGTCAAGGCCACCCCAGTGCCGCAGTACGACCCGGCCCTGTACGTCAGCGAACAGGTGTTGGCCACGGCGCCAGACGGCGAGCGCATTCCGGTCAGCCTCCTGCGCCGCCGCGACACGCCGCTGCCCGCTCCCACGCTGCTCTACGGGTACGGCAGCTACGGCCTCAGCATCAATCCCACCTTCGTGGCGGGGCGCCTGCCGCTGGTGGACCGGGGCTGGGTGTGGGCCATCGCGCACATCCGGGGCGGCGCGGAGCGGGGCCGGCGCTGGTATGACGGGGGCCGCCTGGGCCACAAGATGAACACCTTTACGGACTTCATCGCGGCGGGCGAGGTGCTGCGGGCCCAAGGGGTGGCGCGCGAACTGGTGGCCATGGGCCGCAGCGCCGGCGGCCTGCTGATGGGCAGCGTGGTCAACCTGCGCCCGGACCTGTGGACGGCGGCCTCGGTGGGCGTGCCATTCGTGGACGTGCTGAGCACCATGCTGGACGACACCATTCCCCTCACCACGGCCGAATACGACGAGTGGGGCAACCCCAACCGCCCCGAGGACTACGCGGTCATGGCGGCGTACAGCCCCTACGACAACCTGAAGGCGGGGCGCTACCCCCACCTGTTTGTCAGTACCGGCCTGAACGATCCCCGGGTGGCCTACTGGGAACCGGCCAAGTACGCGGCGCGCGTGCGAACCCTGGCAGCGCCCGGCAGCGGCGTGGTGGTCCTGAAAACCATCATGGGCGCTGGGCACGGTGGCTCTAGCAGCCGCTACGAGGCCCTGAACGAACTGGCCGAGGAATATGCCTTCCTGCAAGCGGCAGTGCAGGGCCGTCTGCACCCCGCCGAGGACATGCCCACCCACGCGGATTGATCACTGGTGCGGGCGGGTTGAGCGGGCCGCAGAGTACGACCCGACAAACACGCTGATTTTGCTCCTCCCCCTTGTGAGGGACTCGCAGAGGTGGGGGCTTGGAAAGTCGCGTCGCAGAGGGGAGAAGCAGGTCGAGCCTCCCAGACGACACTTCCATCGCAGCCTTCTCGCCTCGCTCAAACACGGTTCGCACCACCGGCTGATACACACCCCGATTGAATCCGGGCAGACAGGGACAGCGCGGTGTGGTCGCCCTTCAAGGCTCTAAGAATGGTGCCCTCGTATGGGAGTAGCGTTGGTAAACCAGTCTCCCCCGGGGGCGCTACAACCAGCAGACCCTGGAACCGCAGCCTCCTGCACCACCCAGCCCTGGCCGCCTTAGACTCGGTGCATGCAAAGTCAAATCTGGTCGGTGCCTGGGGCGCCGGTGGAGGGGTATGTGTGGCCCGCCGCGCACGCACGCGGCGCGGTGTTGCTGGCCCACGGCTTCGGGGAATACGCCGGACGCTACGTGGAGCGCTATCACGCCCTGATTCCCACCCTGGTGGGGGCCGGCTTCACGGTGTACGCCTACGACCAGCGCGGCCACGGGCGCTCCGGCGGGCGCCGGGCGGTGGTGGATCTGACCCAACTGGTCGAAGACCATCTAAAGGCCAGAGAAGCGCTGCGCAGCCTGTCCGGGCCACTGTTTCTGCTGGGGCATTCGATGGGCGGCCTGGTCACGGCTGCCAGCGTGGCGCGCGATCCGCGTGGAGTGGCCGGGGTGGTGCTCACCAGCCCCGCGCTGCTGGTGGGGAAAAACGAGCGGCCCTGGCTCAAGCGGCTGGCGCCCGTGGTGGCGCGCGTGGCCCCGGGCCTGAAAACCACCGCGCTGCCCACCGGGGGCCTGTCGCGGCTGGCCGAGGAAGTCAGCGCCTACGAGGCCGACGAAACGATGTACCACGGACACGTGCCGGCCCTGACTGGCGCGAGCATGCTGCGCCTCAGCGAAAGCCTGTGGCCGCACTACGCGCGCTGGAGGGTGCCCACGTTGGTGCTGCACGGCAGCGAGGACCAGCTGACCGACCCGCGCGGCAGCCAGCGGTTCGCAGAGGCCATCGCATCCCCCGACAAGACCTTGCACCTCGTGCAGGGCGGCTACCACGAACTGCTCAACGACGAGCCACGTGAGGACATCCGCCGCCGGATCGTCGAATGGCTGCAGGCGCGGGTGCCACAGGAGGGGCAGAGCTGATGACCCGCTAAGGCCAGTGGCGCGACGTGAGGCGACGAGGTGTGGCCCTCCACCGCTGAAGAGGCACTCCAGCCCGGTGCTCCCCTTGCGGCGCTGTCCCTCCGCCCTGGCGATTGCTCAGTTCGCTCGTCAGATTGTGGTCAGATGAGAAGGTTCGTGTCTCCTGGCTTTCAAAAAACATCGTTCGGCACGATGTCCAAACAACTTGTTGTCAGCGGCGCTTTACAACGGGCTCAGCAAGCTCTAACCTCAGGGAATCACACAACGGAGGTGCTGTTCTATGCCGAGATTCACGCCGGTTCTGCTGCTGTCCCTTCTTCTTGCCGCCTGCTCCACAGCGCCCACCAGCGCCCCCGAGGCCCGCACCGCCCCCAAGACCCAGCCCGCCACGCTGATCATGCCCGACGGCACTCATCAGCAGGTGATGGGCTTCGAGCAGGACGGCTACCTGATGCTTGAAGAGGACATCATCCTGGCCGACCTGAGTGCCCCCAAGGAGCAGGGCACGTACGTGGTGGACACCCGTTACCGCTGGACGGGCCGCACGATTCCCTACACCTTCGCCAGCAACGTGCCCCAGGCCATTCGTGACCGCGTGGTGGCGGCAGCCGCCAACATCCGCAGCAACACCAACGTGATCGTTACGCCGCGCACGAACCAGAGCAACTACGTGCAGATCACGTACAACACCGGCACATCCTGCGCCTCCAGCCTGGGCATGGTGGGCGGGCGCCAGACCATCACCCTGGCTGACCGCTGCTCCACCGGCACCATCATCCACGAGTTCGGCCACGCCATGGGCCTGTTCCACGAGCAGACCCGTCCCGACCGCGACAGCTACGTGCAGATTCAGTGGAGCAACATTCCCACCGACTGGCACAGCCAGTACCAGATTCGCAGTGGTTCGCGCGGTTACGGCGCCTACGACTTCGATTCGATCATGCACTACCCCGCCTACTTTGACGGCAAGCTAGCGATCAAGCCGCTGAACAGCAGCATTGATCTGAACCGCATGGGCCAGCGCAACGGCTTTTCCACGATTGACAAGAGCACCATCAACTTCATGTACCCCCGCTGAGCAACGCGGAATACAGACCGCCTGGACTTCGGTTCAGGCGGTTTTTTTGTGGGGGAGAGAGGGTGGAAGGAGGCGGGCAGCTATGAAGCCCACCGCAGAGCTTGAGGGGTGGGCAGGTCTGGCGGTGCAGAATTCCCCTATCTCCCATGACACAGGCCGGGGCATAGCGTCCCGGCCTCCTCGTCCACACTTCACTCAGTCGGCGGCGCTTTTCACACCCTCACCCAGCAGATCAGGGTGCAGGCCAAAGTCCTGGGCGATCAGGCGGGCCGTCATCTTGGCCGACATCATCACGCTGGGCGTGCCGCCGCCCGGTTGCGCGCCCGCGCCCACGAGGTACAGGTTCTTCACGTCCTCGCTGCGGTTGTGTGGGCGGAAAAACGCACTCTGGGTCAGGCGCGGTTCCGGGCCAAACGCATTGCCCAGGTAACTGTCAAGCGTGCCCTCGAAATAGTCGGGGGTAATGAACTCCTGGTGCGTCAGGCGCTCGCGCAGGCCCGGAATGTAGCCGCGTTCGTCCAGAAAGGTCAGCACCCGGTCCACCAGCCGGGGCCCTTCCACCGACCAGTCAAGGCCGCTGCCGTTGTGCGGCACCGGAATCAGGGTATAGGCGGCGTGGTGGCCTTCGGGCGCCAGCGAGGGATCGGTCAGGGTGGGCACATGCAGGTACTGGCTAAAGTCCTGGCCCAGCACCTTGCGGCCGAAAATCTCGGTCAGCAGGGCCTCGTAGCGCGGCCCCAGGATGATGTTGTGGTGGCGCAGCCCCAGGTCCTCGCCGCTCTTGCGAAAGCCGAAGTAGATCACCACGAGGCTCATGCTCTGGCGGGCGGCCTTGACGCGCAGATCGCTGTTCACCAGCCGCGCGGGGGCGGGCACCCGTTTGAGGTAGGTATTGGCCCAGTCGCCGTTGCTGACCACCAGATCGGCGTGCAGCTCCTCGCCACTCTCCAGGCGCACCCCGCGCGCCACACGGCGGCCCAGGGGGCGGCGCACCGGGCGGCCCCGGTCATCGGTCACCAGCAGTTCGTCTACCCCGGCGCCGTAGCGAATCTGCCCGCCCAGTTCCTCGAACTTCTGCACAAAGGCCCGCACCAGCGCGCCCGTGCCGCCCATCACGTAGTGAATGCCCCAGGTTTTCTCGACGAAGTGAATCATGGCGTAGATGGCCGGCACCGACAGCGGGTTGCCGCCCACCAGCAGCGTTTCAAAGGAGAACACCTGCCGCAGCTTGGGGCTGGCAAAATACTTGCTGGTAAAGGAAAACAGCGTGCGTACGGCGTCGAGTTTCAGCAGGTCCGGCACCACCCGCCACATGCTGCCCATGTCGCCAAAGTGGGTGTAGCCCAGTTCCAGAAACCCACGCTCGAAAATGGCCTGGGCGTCGGCGTGAAAGCGTTCGTAGCCTGCCAGATCGTCCGGGGCCAGGGCCAGAATCTGGCGCCGGGTGTTGTCGGGGTCGCCGTCGTAGTCAAAGAACGTGCCGTCATCGAAGTAAATGCGGTAAAAGGGCAGGATGGGCACCAGCTTCACGTAGTCGCGGGTGCGGGGGCCGCCGCTGTCCCCTTCCTTGATCCGCGCGTCCGGGGCCAGCACATGAGGCGGGTAATCGGGGGTGGTCAGCCCGGCGGCGCCATGTTCCAGGGCAAACAGCTCCTCGATAAAGTGCGGCACGGTGATCACGGTGGGGCCCATGTCGAACACGTAGCCGTCCGGCGTGCGCTTCTGGTAAGCGCGGCCCCCGGGGCCGTCCAGGCGCTCCAGAATGGTGGTCTCAAAGCCCAGGCTCTGCAGGCGAATGCCCAGGCTCAGGCCGCCGAAACCGGCGCCGATAATCAGGGCCGTCTTGCGGCGGGGATGGGTGGGGGAGAGGGTGGTGGGGGTCATGGGCAGGATGCCTCCCGCTGGGGCATGGCCCCAGGCGACAGAAATAAAGTGAAGGATAGGGGCGTTAAGACAGCGGCGCGGGCGCGGCGCGCACTTCCCACCACGCCCGGGGCAGCAGCAGCAGTTTGCGGGTGCCACTCACGTGCGCCCGCCGCCCGAAGTTGTCGAAGTCACCGCGTGCCAGGTCATCCAGAATGCCCTCGTAGGCGCGGGCGGCGGCGGCCACCGCCAGTCGGGCCCGGCCGTTCAGGCAGGGAATCCCGGCGCGGCCCTCGGCGTACCACGTCCGGGCCAGTTCGGAGAGGTGGCGCATCAGGGCGCGGTACTCGGGGGTGACCTCGCCGCGTTCCAGGTCGGCGCGGCTCACGCCATACTCGGCCAACAGCCCGGCGGGCAGGTACACCCGGCCCCGGGTCAGGTCCTCGCCCACGTCGCGCAGGATGTTGGTCAGCTGCATGGCCTGACCCAGCTTCAGGGCGTGGTCCAGGGTGCGCTCGCCGCCCTCGTAGCCGCTGATGGGCGCGATCATAAAGCCCACCACCCCCGCCACCCGGCGGCAGTACAGGGTCAGGTCGGCCATGTCGCGGTACTCGCGCGATTCCAGGTCCATGCGCAGGCCCTCATGCAGTTCGGCAAAGGCCGAGAGCGGGATGGGGTAGGTCTGCGCGGCCCAGGCCAGGGCGGTGTCTATGGGGTGGGGCCCCGGCTGCCCGGCAAAGGCCGCCTGCATCCGCGCCCACCACGCGTCCAGGCCGGCGCGCGCCGCCTCGCCGCTGGCCTCGTCCACAATGTCGTCGCCGTCGCGGCAGGCGGCGTACACCGCCCACACCGCCCGGCGCTGCTGGGCCGGAAAAAAGCGCGAGCCCAGGTAAAAGGTTTTGCTGTGCGTGCGCGTCACGTCCCGGCAGTGCGCCACGGCCCGCTCTAGCGGCGGGGCACGGAGGGAAGAAAAGGTCGCGTCAGTCACGTTGGCTGTCCTTGAGCACCGAGTGTAGGGGGCGGGCGGGCGCGAAACGTCACGCATTCTTACAGAGTTCTTGCGGCTTGCCCGGGCCCCAGCTGGCCTCCCCCGGCCTTTTCGTAGCGCTCAAAGCGCACGGCCCCCTCGTTCAGGCCATGGATTAGGCGCAGCTCTGGCAGGGCGCGGGCCACCCAGGCGGGGTCGGGAAAGGTCAGGCCGCCCAGGGCGGGCCGGGCCAGGGCGGTCTGCAGGGGCCCGGCCGTGCGGCGCAGGTACATCAGCCACAGCTGCCCGCCGGGGCGCAGCAGCCGCGCCAGCTCGGCCAGCAGCCGGGCAGGGTCATGGGTTTCGTTCAGGGTGGCGCCCACGGTCACGCCGTCAAAGCTGCAGGCGGGCAGGCCGCTGGCTTCCAGATTCAGCTGCCGCCACTGGATGCCCAGCCCGCGCTGGCGCCGCTGCGCTTCTTGCAGCATGGGCGCGCTCAGGTCGGCGGCCAGCACCTCTGCGCCCGCGCGGGCCAGTACCCCGGCATAAAAGCCGCTGCTGGTGCCGGCGTCCAGCCACTGCTGGCCCGGCCCCGGGCGGCACAGGTCACGCAGCAGGGCGGCCTCGCGCGCCAGGGTCAGACCGGGGGCGCCGAGCAGCCGCAGCGACTGGGCGCGCCACGCGTGGTAGCCCCGCGCAGTCAGTGGCCACAGGTTGGAGCGCTGCGCCAGGGTCAGGTTCAGATTTTCTTGGTGCTGGGGCGGGCCTGGCATTGCGTTCATTATGCTGGGGGCGTCTGGCCCTGTCCGTGTGCAGGGCCGCGTTGGAGGGAAGTATGGAAGAACGCAAGAGTCTGGGTGGCGCGCTGGTGGAGGTTTTCGACGCCGGCGTGACCCTCGTAAAGGCGGAACTGAGCGCCGTGGCCCGCAAGGCCGGGCAGGTGGCCAAGGCCAAGGGGATCGGCGCGGTGTTGCTGCTGGCCTCCACCGGGCCGCTCATCATGGGGCTGATTTTTATCATCCTGGCCGTGTTCTACGGCCTGATGCGCCTGGGGCTGGGGGCCTGGGCCGCCGCGCTGTTGATCGCCCTGCTGAGCTTTGCCGTGACCGGCGCGCTGGTCATGATGGGCCTGAAGAAGCTGAGCGCCGAGGTGCCCAGCGATGAGCCCCGTTTCCGGAGGGAGCCTATGGACGACACCGACCACAGCGAGCCCAGAGGTGAGCACAGTGGGCCCCGCCCCACCGGCCCCCAGGGCAGTGGGCTGCACACCGCCCGCCCCACAGGCGACGCGCGCATGGGCGTGCCCGCCAGCCGCGACAACGCTGAGCGCGACGCCTACAACCCGAACGGCCCCCGCGTAGAGCTGCGCCGCGACCCCACCGAATACGCGGCGGGCGAAACCCGCGTGATGGGTGAACAGGGCGGCGTGGCCACCGTGCGCGTGGAGCACGGCACGGTCACGGTGCCGGTGTACGAGAGCAAGCCCGGCGGCGAGCCGCAGCACTACAGCAGCGGCCTGAACAAGCAGATTGACGGCAGCGAAGTGGGCAAGCCCGGCCATGGGCACGGCCACCACCATGACCCCAACCTGAAAGAGCCCGTGGTGCTCAAAGACGCCCCTGGCATCCCGGTGAGCACCGAGCCCACCTTCCGGGGCGACATGAAGCGGGGTGGGCGCTGATGGCCGCTGAACCCAGCCGTGTGTACATCACCGAGCGCGAGGAAGCCCGCGAGCGCCTGAAGGCCAGCGTGGACGCCCTGACGCGCGAGGCCAGCCTGCAGGTGAAGATGCAGCAGGAGCCCCTGAAGATGCTGGGCGGCGCCTCGGCGGTGGGGGCGGTACTGGGGCTGGTGGTGGGCCGGCAGTTCCGGCGCAGCCGCAAGATCTATGTGGACGCCCAGAGCCCCGTCAAGCATCAAAAGGCGCTCGTCAAGGCCCAGCAGAAGCAAAAAGGTGGCGGCGTGGGCGGCGCGCTGGTGGCGACCCTGGGCACCCTGGCCGTCAAGACCCTCACCGACAAGGTGATTGCCCCGCGCCTGGAAACCCTGGCCGAGAGCCTGATGGCCCGCGCCGGACAGCCGCAGGAGACCAACCCGGCAGGCAAGGCGTCTACAGCGGACAAGGCCCCCAGCAAAGCTCCGGCCACCGTCGGCACGGCGACCCTCAGCTACGCGCAGCAGGCCCCGGCCGAGCGCAGCGCGCCGCCCGCCATGGCTCCGCAGGCCCACGCCGGGCAGGTGCCCACCCCGCCCAGTCAGGTGCAGGCCAAGGCCGAGGGCAGCGCCATTGCACCCGAGGAAATGGCCAACCCCAACCTGCGCTGAACCCCCTGTCTTCTCTGGCCGCCCCGAACGTGGGCGGCTTTTTGATTGTGGTGCCGGGGGAATGCTAGCCTGCCGGGGATGAGCTGGGCCGCCGCTTCTGTTGCCGGGCTGCTGGGGGACGCGTGACCGCCGCGCGCAGCACCCGGCAGCGCGACGTGATTGCCCGCGTGCTGCACGACGCCGAAGGGCCGCTGGCCGTGGCCGACGTGCTGGCGCGCGCCCGCACCGATCTGCCCGCCCTGGGCGTGGCCACCGTGTACCGCACCCTGAAGCTGCTGACCGAACAGGGCCGCATACACCCGGTCACTCTGGACGGCGAAACCCGCTACGAGCCCAGCGGCAAGGGCCACCACCACCACTTCAGCTGTACCGCCTGCGGCCGGGTGTTCACCCTGCACACCTGTCCCGTGGCCCTGCCCAGCGGCACGGTCTACCCCGGCGGCTTCGTGGTAGAGGCCCACGAGGTGACCCTGTACGGCCGCTGCCCTGAATGCGTGCGCGGCGAAGCACCGGCTGGCTAAGCCCTGCTTGGCAAGTATGGGTGGGAGAGATACCCGCTTCATCGAGGTTTTGGTCAACCAAGGGTGCGGATAGGCCCAACAGTTCAGCTGGAGTGACTCGATGAACACGGCGCTTCTCTGTCCCCCTTCTGGGAGCCTGACAGAAGCTGGAACTTGGGGAGCGGCGCAGCAGAGGCAGTGAGCGTGCGCAGCGTTCCACACGACGTCTTCACCGCCTTCGCTTCGCTGGGGCTGAAGACTACCTGGGCAAGTGGTGAATGCTTGTAGAAATTTCAAGCACTTGCCCCAAAACAAGGCATGCCCTCTTCTGCCATGCGGATCTGAAACAACGGCAGTGCTGAGCGGGTCCAGGGGCAGCAACGGGTCAAAGCCGCAAGCCAGGAGAAAAGGGCCTGGGGAACCACTCTTTTCTTTGCGCTGGCTGCTTGGAGAAGCCAGCCGGCGCAAGACCACAGGGGATGCGCCGAGTCACCCTTTGACCTGTGCCGTAAAAAAGGGGCCACCGGGGCCCCTTCAATCCATCCAGACTTACTTCAACAGATCCAGCAGGCTGTTTAGGATATCTGTGTTCGCGGCGTTGAAGCGGTAGGGATTCACGTCGTCCTGACGGTTCAGGCGGTCCACCGCCGAGCGGCCACCCGGAATCAGCAGGTACAGCACCGCCTGTACGCCGCTCGCTGGGCTCCCGCCTGCCAGCCGGGTCTGCGAGGCCAGCATGCGCGCGCGGTCCTCGCGGCTGAGCATATTACTCTCCACCGCCCGGCGCTGCTCTGGGCTCAGGGCAGCCAGCAGATTGGTGATGGTCTGCTGCGCGATGTCGGAGCGCAGGGTGGGATTGGAGGACAGCGGCGCCAGCAGAATGCGCACCTTGAGCGCGGTATTGGGCGCCAGTTTCACCGTGCCGGTGCGCATCACCTCTCGCAGGCTCAGGTTCAGCAGCATCAGCCGCAGGACGGGGCGCTCGTTCAGGGCTGCCTGCAGCTGGGCCGCCGTCACACCCGCTGGGCTGGCGGGGGTGCCGGGGCGTGGGGGCAGGGTGGGGCCCGGCTGCGCCATCGCCGGAGCAAGCAACAGGCAGGATGTCAGAAGCAGGGCCAGCGCGCGCAAGGGTGCCATAGCGGCACTGTAGCCAGCCCCCCGGGCCAGGACCGGACACCGGCTTACCATCTGATGACCAGCTGATAAAACCAGCAGAAAAGTGAGTTGGCCGAGAGCAGAGGCGCAGCCAGCGAGCCTCGCAGGAAGAAAGCAGCACTCACGACAACACGGCTCTCCTCGTTGACAGAACCGATTCGAGCCGAGCAATGTGCGCCGCAGGAATACAGCCCTGAAGGCTTGGATTGAACACTCTGGCTCCGTTCGCATGGATTCACGAAACGGGCAGCATTCGTGCCAGCTCTTCTGCATTGGTACCCCGCACCATGCTCGCCCTGAGCCAGTCAGCCGCCTCCGCCTTGTGGTGTCCTCCACGGCAAAAGCCAGACTGAACCCATCGGGGCGCCAAACAGAAGGTCCCAGCCATCGCGGGCTGGGACCAAAAGCTCAGACTTTGTCTTTACTGCTCGGTGCGGAGTTTGCGCTGCATGGGGGTTTCTTCGGGGAAGATCACCAGTCCCTGCTGGGCCTGGAAGGTCTTGCTCACGCGCGGCTTGGCGGCCACGTTCTGGGCCTGCAGGCCGTTGAGGTTCTCGTACCACTTGTAGCCCTGCACGCTCACGCCGGCCGTCTGGGCCGCGCCCAGTACGGCGCGGTAACCCTGGTGGGCCAGCTGTGCGGCGCCCAGGTAATCCAGGGCGTCGTACTTGGCCTTGGCCTGGGTAAAGAGGCTGTCGGCGTTGACGACCACGCTGCCCACGCCGCTGGCCTTCCCGGCGCGGCGGGTCAGTTCCAGAATGGCGTTGGTGTTATTCAGGTAGGCAGCCGTCAGGTAGCGGTACTGGCTGTCCAGGTTGAACTGCCCGAAGGTGCGCGACAGGTCGTTGTAGGACATGATCGTGGCGCTCTGGTCCCCGGTGTTCACGAAGAAGAAGTCACCGCTGGGGCCGTACGACAGGTTCTGCTCGCTGTCATAGCCGTCGTGCGGGTGCGACAGGCTGAGGTGGTGGCCGGCCTCGTGCACCGTGGTGTCGGTAAAGCCGTAGCCCGCGCTGATCAGGTCAGGCGTCAGGAAGGAGTAGACGAAGCTCTGGGTGCCGGTTTCGCCGTCGTCGTAGGCGATGCCCAGCAGACCACCCTGGCTGTTGGTGCTGTCGTTGAACAGGTAGATGGGCAGGCGGTACTGCTTGGCGGGCGTGGTCTTGTACGCCTCGCGCAGTTCGCGCACGCCGTACTGGAACAGGGCCTCGCCGCTGAAGTCGGTGTAGTCGGGCGAGCAGATATCGTCGGCCTCTACGGGGAAGAAGCACTTGTAGACGTCCGCCAGGTTGCCGTCCAGGGGCGTTTCCTTGATGACCGTGCTGAACTTGGCGAACGGCTGCAGCACCGACACGCGGTCCTGAAGCAGCTGCGGCTTGAGCACCGTGGCGGGGGCAACGGCGCCCGCGCCCTGTTCCACATGGGTGTCCAGCAGAATCTCCTCAGGCATCTGCGGGGGCGTCAGCGCCGCGCGGTAGATGGGGCTGGGCGTAAAGAGCAGGTTGATGGCGGTGTAACGCGCCACCAGGGCGAGGTCTGGGCTGACCTTGCGCCCGAAGCCGATGCTGGCCTTGCGGGTGCCGTATTCCCAGATGGGCGGCATGCGGTAGTCGGGCGCGCCGTCACCGTCGGTATCAGGGTTGGTGATGTCAAAGGCGCGGGTCCAGGGATCGGGGTTGGCCGACAGGTCGTAGAACCACACGCGCTGCGCGGCGGCGCCCTGACGGGTGCTGCCCCCCCAGGCGATCAGGCGGCGGCTGCCACGTGCGCCGAAGACGGTGCCGGTATCGGTATCGGCGGCCGTGGCGCGGGTGTAGCTGTGGAACTTGAAGTCGGGGCGGTCAAACCAGTTGATGAAGTAGATGGTGTGCTCGCCGGGCTTAACGCCCACGCGGCCCACGTTGTCCGCCAGCCAGTTTTCCGTCTCCAGCGCGTCAATCTCGAGGTTGCCGGTGATGGGGCGGTTAATGTTGCCAGCCGGGGTTGCGCACGTGGGGTTCTGGGTGTTGGGGTCGGTCTGGCAGTTGTAACTGCGCTGCTGCACCGTCAGGTTCTTCTCGGTGCCCTTGCTCAGCAGGTACTTGAAGAAGTCGTCTTCAAAGGCCTGGTTGGCGAACACGTAGTTGTAGTCGAAATCGAAGGTGTTCCCCGTCTTCTCAATGCGGCCGTAGGCGCTGGGAATACGGTTGACCGCGTCGTAGGTCTTGGGCAGGGTCTGGGTAAAGTCCTGCGTGCTGATCTGGCGGGCGGTGGCCACCTGTCCGGGCAGCGTCTGGCGGTAGCCCACGAACACAATGTTCACTTTCAGCTTGGTGCGCACGGTGTCTTCCTGGCCGGGTTTCAGGGTCTGCAGGCGGCCAAAGTCCGTCTGGGTGCCGGGCGTGGGGGCCGGGGTGGGGGTCGGCTCGGGCGTGGGGGCCGGGGACGGGTTACAGGCCGCGAGCAGAGCGACGCTGAGCAGGGCGGTGGCCAGGGACAGTTTGCGCATGGGACTCCTCTGAGAAACAGCTCCAATGAATAAAAGGCGATCTGGCGCGTGTTCCGAAGACGTAAGGGGAAGTTGACGCGCGCGCCACTCATCCAATTTTCCGACGTTGCCCATCCTACCGCCTTTGGCGAGGGGGCAACAGCATCTCTGCTGCCTTTTGACTGTCGTTCCCCACGCAGTTGCAAGGTGGGTCAACAGGGCTGTCTGGACGCCCCTTCCTTTGGGTGCAGGCCCTGCCTTGACCCGCCCCTCCCCATGCCCTTACCCTGTCAGGCAGCTCCCGCGTGGAGCCAACACCCCCTTTAGAGCGCCCGAGAGACCTGGCTCGTAGACGGCGCGGCAACCGGACCTCATCACGTCACGGTGCCAAGGCCAGCCCGCAGGCGGGTCAACGATGACCGCCCGGTGGGACCAAGCGGGAAGGCTACGCGGACGATCACACGCTCAGCGCCCCTTCTCATTCGATTCAGAGCAGGGGCGCGCGCCTTTTTGACCCGGCGCGCCTCCATCCCCACCACTCCCTGAGGAGGCGTTTGTCATGGCGCACCGATTCGAAACGTTGCAGGTTCACGCGGGCCAGAAACCCGATCCCACCACGGGCGCGCAGCAGGTGCCTATTTACCCCACCAACAGCTACGTGTTTCCTTCCCCGGAGCACGCCGCCGACCTGTTCGGCCTGCGGGCCTTTGGCAACATTTACAGCCGCATTCAGAACCCCACCAACGCGGTGTTCGAGGAACGGATCGCGGCGCTCGAAGGCGGGGTAGGCGCCCTGGCGGTGGCCAGCGGACACGCCGCGCAGTTTCTGGCGATCACCAACCTTGCCCAGGCTGGGGACAACATTGTCTCCACGCCCAACCTGTACGGCGGCACCATCAACCAATTCCGCGTGACCCTGAAACGGCTGGGCATTGAGGTGCGCTTTACCAGCCGCGAGGAGCGCCCGGAAGAGTTTGCCGCCCTGATTGACGAGCGCACCCGCGCGGTCTACCTGGAAACCATCGGCAACCCCGCGCTGAACGTGCCTGATTTCGAGGCGATTGCCGCCGCCGCCCACGCACAGGGCGTGGCGGTGGTCGTGGACAACACCTTTGGCGCCGGCGGTTACTTCTGCCAGCCGCTGAAGCACGGCGCGAACGTGGTGCTGCACTCGGCCAGCAAGTGGATCGGCGGGCATGGCAACGGCATCGGCGGCGTGATCGTGGACGGCGGCAACTTTGACTGGGGCAATGGCCGCTATCTCCTTTTCACCGAGCCGAGCCCCAGCTACCACGGCCTGAACTTCTGGGAAACCTTTGGCGAGGGCAACGCGCTGGGGCTGCCCAACGTGGCCTTTGTGATCCGCGCCCGCACCGAGGGTCTGCGCGACCTGGGGCCCACCCTGGCCCCGCAGCAGGCGTGGCAGTTCCTGCAGGGCCTGGAAACCCTGAGCTTGCGCGCCGAGCGCCACGCCCAGAATGCCCAGGCGCTGGCTGGCTGGCTGGCCGCCCACCCCGACGTGGCCCGCGTCACTTACCCCGGCCTGAGCAACCACCCCCACTATGACCGCGCCCAGCACTACCTGCCGCGCGGCGCCGGGGCGGTGCTCACCTTCGAACTGCGCGGCGGGCGCGCGGCCGGCGAGGCATTTATCCGTTCGGTGGCCCTGGCCCAGCATGTGGCGAATGTGGGCGACACCCGCACCCTGGTCATTCACCCGGCCAGTACCACCCACAGCCAGCTGGACGAGGCCGCGCAGCACGCTGCCGGGGTCACGCCGGGGCTGGTGCGCGTGTCGGTGGGCATTGAGCACATTGACGACCTGCGCGAGGACTTTGCCCAGGCGCTGGCCGCCGCGCTGGTCGAGGGCGACGCCCTGGAGGCCGCCCCCGGAGAGGAGGCGTGACCGCCCTGCCTCGCCCCGCCCCCCTGATCCCCCCGCCCCTGGCCCCAGAGGACAGCCCCGAGCGATGTTCCCCGGCCCCCCGGCGCCAGACCGCGCGCCTGTTCCGGGACGCCCCGCTGCTGCTGGACTGCGGCCTGCCCGTGAGCGACGTGCGCGTGGCCTATCACACCTACGGCGAGGCGCGTGAAGAGGCCACGTTGGTGCTGCACGCCCTGACCGGCACCAGCGCCGTGCATGAATGGTGGCCGGATTTTCTGGGCGAGGGCAAGCCCCTGGACCCCACGCGTGACTACATTGTCTGTGCCAACGTACTGGGCGGCTGCGCGGGCAGCAGCAGCCCCGGTGAACTGCCCACCCTGCGCGGGACCGACGCGCCGCTGACCCTGCGCGACATGGCGCGGGCCGGGCGGGCCCTGCTGGAACACCTGGGCGTGCGCCGGGTGCGGGTGGTGGGGGCCAGCATGGGCGGCATGCTGGCCTACGCGTGGCTGCTGGAATGCCCCGATCTGGTGGAGCGCGCGGTCATCATCGGCGCGCCCGCGCGGCACTCGCCCTGGGCCATTGGCTTAAACACCGCCGCGCGCGGGGCCATCCGCGCCGCGCCCGGCGGCGAGGGCCTGAAGGTGGCGCGCATGGTGGCCATGCTCTCCTACCGCAGCCCGGACAGCTTCGCCCAGACCCAGAGCGGCCTGCGTGCCCCAGGGGTGCCCGCCATCACCTCGTACCTGCACCACCAGGGCGAGAAGTTGCAGGCCCGCTTCTGCGAGCGCACGTATCTGGCCCTCACCGGGGCGATGGACGCCTTTCAGCCCACAGACGCCGAACTGCGCACCATCCAGGCGCCAGTGCTGGTGGTGGGGATTGCCAGTGACCAGCTGTACCCGGCCGCCGAGGTCGAGGCCTACGCCCGGCAACTGCCACACGGCACCTACTGGCAGCTGGACAGCGTACACGGCCACGACGCCTTTCTGATGGACCCCGGCGGCCTGCCGGGGCAGGTGGGGGCGTTTCTGGGCGGGGGGGCGGCATTGCCCTCGGCCTGACCGGGGGCGCAGGGGTGCCCCACAGACGCCACCCTCACGCTTGCCCCCCTGGCCAATGGGGGGCCCTCTCATGTTCCCGCTGGCGTTCTCAGGGCGAACCGGGCATAGTAGCAGGGTTGCAGCGGCGGCCCCTGGCTGCCCGCGCCCGAGGTGACCCTTGAGATACGTGCTGATCGCCATTGACCTCATTGGCCTGCTCCTGTTTACCCTGTACGCGACCCAGCAACTGCTGAGTGCCGTGCAGCGTCGTCTGCGGCCACCGGAGCGCGAAGACGGCGTGCGCCTGACCTTCCTGATTCCGGCGCTGAATGAGGCGCAGGTGATCGGCGCGACGCTGGCCAACCTGCGCGCCACGGTCCCTGGCGCCCGGCTGGTGGTCATTGACGACGCCAGCGACGACGACACGGCCGATATTGTGGCCCGGGTGGCGGCGCGCGACCCCCTGGTGACCCTGCTGCGCCGCCAGCCCCCCGAGGCGCGCCAGAACAAGGGCCGCGCCATGAACTGGGCGGTGCGCCATCTGGTCCAGGGGGGCTTTTTCCCGGAGGCCCAGGACGACGTCATCGTGGTGCTGGACGCCGACGGCCGGGTGGGCCCCGACTTTCCCCGCCAGGTGCGCGGCGCCTTTGCCGATCCCCACGTGATGGCCGCCCAGGGCTGGATGCGCTTTCGACAGACCGGCGCCCCAGCGGGCCTGCGCGGCGCGCTGGGGCGCACCCTGCTGCTCCAGCAGGACATCGAAGCGTTTATTACCGGCCACATCCAGCGCTACCGGCACCGGGGCGGCACCGCCTCGCTCACCGGCAACGGCCAGTGCATGCGCGTGAGCTACGTGGCCGACCAGCTGGCCCGTGGCGTGGACCCCTGGCCCGAAGTGCTGCTCGAAGACTTTGCCAGCGCCGTGGAGATCCGCCTGCACGACCCTGCGCACCGCGTGGCCGCCCTGACCGCGCACGTTAGCCAGCAGGGCCTGATTGAGGTGCCCGGGTTTATCCGTCAGCGGGTGCGCTGGACGCAGGGGGCCATGGAATGCCTGGCCTACCTGCCCCGGCTGTGGCGCCGCCCCGGGCCGCTGCTGACCCGGCTGGATTTCAGCTACTTCATTCTGGGCCCGTGGCTGAACGCCCTGCTGATCCTGAGCATTGCCAGCCAGGGCCTGCGCCGCGTGTTCGGCTGGGAGGGCCTGCCGCTGTCTCCAGCCGCTGGTCTGGTCCTAAGCGTGCTGCCGCTGCTGTTCCAGCTGAACTGGGCCGCGCGCTACTGCCTGGAGCGCCGCCTGCCCTGGATCATGGTGCCGGTGATTCTGCTGGGCTTGCCGGTGTATTCCTTCGTGCTGCTCACCAGCCTGCCGCTGGCCTACTTCAACCACTTCACCGGGCGCCGGGGCTGGTACAAGAGCGTGCGCCACGACGACAGCGAGCCTGAAGCCCCCGAAGACACGGCCCAGGCGGCCTACGCTGCCCAGGACCCAGACCTGTCCTTCCGCTGAGTCAGGGAAGAAAAGAGCGCGCGCCTTTGACCGGGCGCGCCTGTTTGTTGTAACGCGAGGGCGTAAACCCCGTTCAGCGCCCGCTCAACCCCGCTGAGCCCCTACTCCACCGGCTCGCCGCGCTGCAGCTTCACGGCGCGCACCAGATTCTGGTACATCAGGGCGCTGGTCAGAGGGCCCACGCCGCCGGGCACCGGTGTCTGGGCCTGCACGGGCAGATTGGCCTGGGCGTCGCCCACCACGCCGTCAGGCTGCACGTTGATGCCCGCGTCAATGACCACATGATGCGGCTGCACGTGCTCGGCGCGCAGCAGCCCCGCGCGGCCCACGGCCACCACCACGGCGTCCTGAGGGGTTAGCACCGTGCCCAGATTGCGCGTGTGTTCGTTGCACAGCGTCACCGTTACGCCCCGGTTGTTCAGCATGAAGGTGAGGGGCCGGCCCACCGTGCGCCCCGGGCCAATCACCGCCACCCGGCGCCCGCGCAGGTCGTCGCCCAGGGCCGAGCGCAGCAGAAAGCGCACTGAACGCGGTGTGGGGGGCAGCAGCGCCTCGCTCTCGCGCCCGGCGGCGATCAGGGCGAGGTTGGCGGGGCTCAGGCCCTCAATGTCCTTGCGGGCGGTCAGGCGCAGCAGGGCGGCGTCGGCGTCCAGGCCCGGGGCCAGGGGCAATTCCAGCACGATGCCGTGCACGTCTCCATCGGCCGACAGGTCATCCAGCGTGTCGTGCAGCGCGGCCTGGGTGGGGGCCTCGCCCAGGTCGCGCACGCTGAAGCGCACACCCAGACGCTGGGCCCGCCGGGCCTTGCTGTCCACGTACACCCGCGACGCCGGGTCGCCGGACGCCAGCACACTCACCAGATGCGGCTGGAACTCCCAGGCCCGCAGCGCGGCGCGCACGCCAGCGGTGACCTCGTCGGCCAGGGCCTTTCCGGCCAGGGAGTGGGGGGCGGCAGGGAGCTGGGCAGGGTCAGGTCTGGGCATGGGGGCGTCCGTTCAGGCAGGAGTGTACCCCGGGGCCCGCGCCAGAGGGGCGCACCTGTCAGGAATCCCCCCCCTGGGGATAGCGTGAACTGGTTCACAGCGGAACTGACCACCGGCCACTATGGTTTTGTTCGATGTCAAGCACTTCTGCCCGTCCCGCCCGCGCCCGCAGCGCCGAAGAAAAACACCAACGCCGCGACGATATTCTGCGCGCCGCCGAGCGCCTGTGGACCACCACCAGCTACGCCGAACTGAGCATGAATCAGGTCGCGCGCGAAGCCGGCCTGGCCAAGGGCACCCTGTACCTGTATTTCGACACCAAGGAAGAACTGTTCCTGGCGCTGCTGAGTGAGCACCTGCACCGCTGGATCGAGGCCACCGCCGAGCTGTTTACCGAGCGCCAGCCGCGCACGGCCGAGCAGGTGGCGGCGGTGCTGCTGCACCACGCCGAGCACCTGACCCCGCTGCGCCGCCTGCTGGTGCTGCTGGGCACGGTGCTGGAGCGCAACGTGCGCCCCGAGCTGGCCCTGGAATTCCGCCGCGACCTGGACCTGCAACTGCGCCGTCTGGTGGGCCACATGCCCTACGACGCAGAGACCGCCATGCGCGTGCTGCGCCACCTGTACGCCATGACCATCGGCTGGCAGCAGCTCAGCGAGTCTTTGCCCGGCACCGACCCGGTGACCGCTCAGCTGCGCTCGCCCCAGGACACCGACCTGTACGGCGAATTCGAGCTGGCCCTGCGCGCCATCCTGGGGCAGCTGACCCCGGCTGAGCCCCTGGCCGCCACCGCCAGCTGACGCCCGCTCCTTTCGGCCGCCGCTGGAATCGGTTACAACCTCGGTATCAACCAAGAGAACTGGCGCGCAGGGGAAACCCACGCGCCAGTTCTCTTGACCCCCACCTCTACCAGCCAAACTTCCCGGCCCCCGCCTGCCAGTTCAGGCGCAGGGGCCGGGTAACCGCATTCAGGTTCACCCCGGCCGCCGCACAGGCGCGCGCCGCCTGGGGGGGCAGCAGCGGCAGGGCGTACAGCGCGGCGCCCTGACGGGCGGGCAGGTAGGACACCCCCAGCGTCACCCCGCGCAGGCAGGGGGGCACGCTGCCTGGAAAAAAAGCCGCGTCCCGGATCAGGGGGATCAGCGCCTGTTCGGTGGCAGAGCGCAGGCCGCCCGGCCCCAGCCACGCGAAGGCGCTGCGCTCCTGGCACTGCCCCTGCACGCACCACTGGCGGCTCAGCACCAGCAGCGCCTCCTGGCCGCGCAGGTACGTGGCGGCCCGCACGGTGGTGAACACGCTGCCCTCGGGTGTCACGCTGTGCCCACGCCAGTCCAGAAAAAACGCGGCCTCGTCGCTCAGTCGGGTGGAAAAGAGATTGCGGGTGGCGGTCCAGTCCAGCCCTTCACGGCGGGCCAGGGCCAGCAGCGACTGTTCCCCAGGCACAGGCGCGAAGGTCTGCATGAAGGCCTGCAGCGCCCGCTCTGGCCCCAGGGCCGGTTGTGCCTGCGCGCCGGCCCCGGGGCCGCCCAACAGCGCCCCCAGCAGGGCCGCCGCCAGCACGCGCACCGGCCAGGGGGCGCGCTGGCCCACGTGGTGTCTTGAACCGCTAATCATCCTGTTCTCATTCTGCCGCAGCCGGTCGGTGAGGGGTGCCGGAAATCCGGCATCTGCACAGCGGGGCTGGCCGGTGCGGGCCAGCCGCGTATGCTGGCGCACGTGCGCGTTGTTCTGAAACTGGGCACAAGTGTCCTGACGGCCGGCACCGACCGCCTGCACCGCCCCCGGCTGGTAGACCTGATGCGGGGACTGGCTGCCGTGCGGCTGGCGGGGCATGAGGCCGTGCTGGTCACCAGCGGCGCCGTGCTGGCCGGCTGGGAGGCGCTGAATTTTCCGCCCAGAACCCGCACCCTGGCCGAAAAGCAGCTGCTGGCCGCCGTGGGCCAGGGCCGCCTGATGCACCTGTACGCGCAGCTGGCCGACCTGTATGGCCTCAGCGTGGCTCAGGTGCTGCTGACCGCCGACGATTTCCGCAGCCGCACCCGCTACCTGAATGCCCGCACCACCCTGACCGGCTGCCTGGCGCGCGGGGTGCTGCCCATCATCAACGAGAACGACGCCGTGGCCCTGGAACAGCTGAAGGTGGGCGACAACGACACCCTGTCGGCCTTTGTGGCCAACCTCGTGGAGGCCGACCTGCTGGTGATCCTGACCGACGCCCCGGGCCTGTACACTGCCGATCCCCGCCTTGATCCGCACGCCACCCTGATTCCGGTGGTGGAGCGGGTGACGCCGGACATCTGGGCGCTGGCGGGCGGCGCGGGCTCACACCGGGGCACGGGCGGCATGCACACCAAGATTCAGGCCGCCGAGATTGCCACCCGCGCGGGCACCCCGGTGGTGATTGCGCCCGGCGACGCCCCCGACGCCCTGGCACGCATCGTGGCGGGCGAGGCGCTGGGCACCCGCTTTCAGGCGCACGGCTCGCGCCTGGAGGCCCGCGGGCGCTGGATTCTGGCCGAGGTGGCCGCCGGCAGCCTGCACCTGGACGCGGGCGCCGCGCAGGCCGTGCGCGAGCGGGGCGCGAGCCTGTTGCCCGCCGGCATCACGGCGGTGGAGGGCCGCTTTGAGCGCGGCCACACGGTGCGCCTGCTGGGCCCGGACGGTGCCGACCTCGCCCGGGGGCTGGCCCGCTACGCCTCAGGGGACCTGACCCGCCTTGCGGGGCGGCACTCGCGCGATATCGAGGCGGTGCTGGGCTACTCCCACGGCCCCGAAGCGGTGCACCGCGACGATCTGGTGCGCCTGTAGCGCGCCTATACTGCCGGGCGTGCTGGCCCTGCTCGCCTCGACCATAACCCTGTCCGACCCTGCTGGCGACGCGCGCGGCGACGGCGGATACGTGCTGCCCACCCGCCCCGCCATCACCCCGGACATGCTGGACCTGCGCGCCTTTTCGGCCCAGCCGCAGGGCGAGGGCATGCGCCTGACCGTCAGCTTCTCGGCTATGGGCAATCCGTGGAATGCCCCCTCGGGCCACAGCGCGGGCGTGACCGACATTTTTGTGAAAGGGCCCCTGGGGGGCCAGCAGGCGCTGGCCGACACGGGCTTGCGGGTACGCGGCCAGGGCGGCTGGGCCTACCACCTGCGGGTTTCGGGGGGTGGGGCCTCTCTGGTGCGGGCTGACAGCCAGGGCGCGCTGACCCGTCTGCCCACGCCGCAGGTGCAGGTGTCCGGCACCAGCCTGATCATTGACGCGGCGGTGCCGCCCGGCACCTACGGCTACTGGGTGACCAACAGTGTGTATACGCCGCTTTCGGCCACCGGGGTGCTGCGACCGGTGACCCAGACCGGGCCCACGCTGCTGCAGGCCGGGCGCGCCGACGCCCCCACGCCGGTGGACGTGCTGGCCCCGGCCGGGGACACGCAGGTGTACAGCGCCCTGACCCTGGCCCCGGTGGGCGAAACGCGCGACTGGGTGAGCCTGACCCTGATTGCCCTGGGGGTGGGCGGCCTGCTGCTGACGGTGGTGGCCACTGTGATCGTGTGGCGCCGGCTGGCCGGGCGGCCATGATCCGCCCCGCCCTTGGCGCGCCGCTGCTGATTCTGGCGGCGGCGGTGCTGTGGGGCCTGCTGGGGATTCTGGGCAAGCAAGCGCAGTCGGGCGGCCTGGGGCCGCTGGAGGTGGCTTTCTGGCGGGCGGTGCTGGCCGGGGGGCTGTTTACGGCGCACGCGGCCTTCACACGCGCCCGTTGGCCACGCGGGCGCGATCTGCTGGTGACGGCGGCCTTTGGGGTGGTGGGGGTGGCGGTCTTTTACGGCGCCTACCAGCTGGCGGTGCAGGCTGGGGGCGCGAGCCTCGCCAGTGTGCTGCTGTACACCGCGCCCGCCTTCGTGGCGCTGCTGGGCTGGGGGCTGCTGCGCGAGCGCCTGGGCCTGCGCGAAGGGCTGGCGATTGCGGGCACCCTGGGCGGCATTGCCCTGATCAGTCTGGGTGGGGGGCAGGGGATCACGGTCAGCGGGCCGGCGCTGGGCTGGGGCTTGACTGCAGGATTCACCTACAGCCTCTATTACCTGTACGGCAAGGCGTTTTTTACCCGCTACGACCCAGCGGCGCTGCTGGCGGTGGCCCTGCCCGTGGGCGCGCTGGCCCTGCTGCCCTTCGTGACCTTTACGGCCAAGACGCCGCCGGTGTGGGGCAGTCTGGGGGCCATTGCCGTCCTGTCCACCTATCTGGCGTATCTGGCCTACAGCGCGGGCCTGCGGCGCCTGAGCGCCACCCGCGCCAGCGTGATTGCCAGCCTGGAACCGGTGGTGGCCGCCGCCCTGGCCGCCGCACTGTTTGACGAGCGGCTGGCCGCCCTGGCCCTGCTGGGCGCCGCATTGGTCATCGGCGCCGCGCTTCTCTTAAGCTTCAGCCCCGAAGAAGCCCATCCGCAGGCCGAGTAAGAGGGGATGGGCAGAGCGCGGGTTCTGCCTGGGCTCTGGTTTCTGGGGACAGCTTCGCCTGGGCGGGAGCGTGGGATGTCCGGCCAGCTCCCGTCTGCTTGAAGTGCTCAGACGGGCAGGCCGCTGCACCTCACTCCGCAGCGGAAACGGATTTTTCCTCCGGGAGGATGGAAATAGAGATCGGTGCCGGAAGCAAAAGGGTGCCGCTCCACTTCGTTTCTCTAAGAACAGTTGAACATCTCGCGCCCCTCTTCCTACTTCTTCTCTTCCAGGGTGAAATTCCATTCGAACGAGCGGCCCCAGGGCAGTTCGGCGTCGTCCAGGGTATAGGTGTTGCCCACGCGCAGCGGAAAAAAGCCCTCGGCGGCCTGCTTCAGCGCGGCCTGCCCTTCGGGGGTGTTCAGTTGCGCTTCGGGAATCTGGGCCCGCAGCCGGGCGCGCACCTGGGCGGAATAGATCACGTCGTTGGTGAATTCGCGCGCCAGCAGGGCGTCCTGGCGAATGGGGTCGGCGCCGCGCAGGCTGAGCTTGGCGTGGGCCAGGGCCGAGCCCAGGTTGTTGCCCGGGGTGCCCCACGCGGCCAGGGCGCGCAGGTTGGCGTGCTGGCGCAGGGTGCGCAGGTCGCCCCAGAACCGGGTGTTGCCCAGGTTCACCTGCGCCACGTCAGCCACGGCCACGGGCCCCTGGCGCAGCAGCGCGCTCACCCGCAGGGCCGCCCGGCGCGGGTCGCCGCCGTTGTACACGTACAGGGTCAGGTCGGCCCGGCCGTCCACCACCGTAAACCCGGCGCCCTGGGCATGGTTCAGTGCGCTCTGGGTCAGCGGAATGCCCTCGTACTTCATGACGGCCTGCGCGGCTTTGGGGTCGCTGTATTCCAGGCGCACGGTGGCCGCTTCCGGGGCCAGGGCGCGGGCGGCCAGCATGCTCAGCACCTCGTCGGCGCCGGGGTAGACGCGCACGTTGCCCGGCGCCTCCTGGGCCAGGGCGGCCCCCTCGCCTGGGGCGGGGCTGCCGGGCAGGGCGTCGTCCCAGGTCACATGCAGTTCCTTCAGGTGGCCCTCGCGCGCCCAGTCCATCACCGCGCGCACCACCGCCAGATTGCGCGCGCGGTTGGTGGCGTCCGGCTCGCGCGGCAGGGTGATAAAGGCGTACACCGGCTGCCCGGTGCGCGCCTGCCAGGTGCGCAGGGGCGCCAGCCGCGCCAGGGCCTCCTCGGCGCTCAGGGGACTGGTGCGTGACTGCACCAGCCCGCCATAAGCCAGGGCGTCCAGCGCGGCGATCAGCGGGCCGGTGTTCGGCTGGGCCTGCAGCCACGCGCCCAGCGCTGCCGGGTCGGCCCCGGTGGTGGCGGTGCCCAGCAGCGTGGCGGGCGGCACCTGCACGTTCGCCCCGCGTAGGCCCGCCACCAGCGCGGGCAGCACCCGGGTGGCGGGGCGGGAATCCAGCGGCAGCAGGGTCTGGGCGTGGGCCGCCCCGAAGGACAGCAGCAGGGCCAGGGGCAGCAGGGCGCGCATGGCTGCCACCCTACGGGGCCCCCATGAGCGTGCCTTGCGGCTGGGGTGTGCGTGCGGCCCGCGCGGGTTCATGAGTGCCGCGCGGCGGGTGTCAGGCGGGCCCGGGGCGGCGCCGCCTCTCCGGGCCCTGCCGCCATGTCCCGCCCGGCGCAGCGTAGCCTGAGGACCATGAAGGCAGCTGACCTCTGGAGACTCGCGTGGCGGGGCCTGACCCGGCGCCGGGTGCGGACCCTGCTCACGGCGCTGGGCATCACGGTGGCCGTGGCCAGCATGGTGATTTTTCTGTCGCTGGGCGAGGGCATCCGCAAGGTGTTCGTCTCGGAACTGGGCGGGATTGGCCCGGATATTCAGGTCAGCCTCACCCCGCTGTCGCAGGGCATGTCGCTGCACCCCAACCTGCCGCAGAGCACCGTGGCTGACCTGCAACGCCTGGCGCCGGAACTGGGCATTCAGAGCGTCACCCCGGTCATCATGGCGGTGCGCGGCAGCCTGGACCCCACCCAGAGCGCGGTGCTGTATGGCCTGCCCGCCGGGGGGCAGGGTATTGCCGCCGTGTTTCCCAGTGCGGCGGTGGCCCGGGGCCGCACCCTGCAGGCGAGTGACAACGCCGGGGGCGCGGCGGTGGTGGGGGCCAAGGCCGCGCAGAACCTGCGGCTGGACCTGGGTAGTCGCCTGAATCTCAACCGCCGCTCCAGCGTGAAGGTGGTGGGCGTGCTGGCCCCTGAATCGGGGCTGGTGGACAACTTCATCTTCCTGCCGCTGGACACCCTGCAGCAGGCCGAGGGCGCCCAGGACCGCGTGTCGCTGGTGGCGGTCAAGTTGCAAAACCCCCGCGAGGCCCGGGCCGTGGCCACCCAGATTGCCCAGAAGCTGGATCTCGAAGCCGCCACCCAGTCCGATTTCCTCAGCTTCATTGAGCGCGCCCTGCGCATCAGCGACGCGGTGCGCTTCGGCATTTCCCTGATCGCCCTGATCGTGGGCGGGCTGGCGGTAGCGAACACCGTCATGATGGGCGTCTTTGAGCGCACCCGCGAATTTGCCACCCTGCGCGCCATCGGTGCCCGCCCGGCCTTTGTGCGCGCGCTGGTGCTCACCGAATCGCTGCTGCTGTCGCTGGCTGGTGGGGTCTTCGGGGTGCTGCTGGGGCTGGTGGGGATTGTGGTCGTGAACCTGTACACGCAGCAGCTGGCGGGCATTGACGCGGCGGCCCTGACCCCACGCCTGACGCTGCTGGCGCTGGGCATTTCCTTCCTGCTGGGGTTGCTCTCGGGCCTGCTGCCCGCGCGCAGTGCCAGCCGCCTGAACATCACCGAAGCGCTGGGGCGGGTCTGAGATGAGCGGAGCCCAGATGACGGTGCCTGCCTCTGCCCACCCCCTGACCCTGCGCGTACAGGACCTCTCGCGCGTGTATCCCAGCGGCGACGGGCAGGTGCAGGCCCTGGCCCCCTTCACCCACGCCTTTGCCCCCGGCCTGACAGCGGTGGTGGGCCCCTCGGGCAGTGGCAAGAGCACCCTGCTGAACCTGCTGGCGGGCTTTGATACCCCCACCACCGGGCATGTGGAGGTGGGCGGCACCAACCTCACCGCCCTGCCCGAAGCCGCCCGCGCCGATTTCCGGCTGGCGCACTACGGCTTTGTGTTCCAGAACCACAACCTTGTGGGCATTCTGAGCGCGCAGGAGAACGTGGAGTTCCCGCTGGCCCTGGCCGGGCGCCCGCCCCGCGAACGCCGGGAGCGCGCGCGCGAACTGCTGGCCCTGGTGGGCCTGGAGCGCCGCGCGGGCCACCTGCCCGGGCAGCTGTCGGGCGGCGAAGCGCAGCGGGTGGCGATTGCCCGCGCTCTGGTGGGCAACCCCGGCGTTCTGCTGGCCGACGAACCCACCGGCAACCTGGACACCCGCACCGGCGAGCGCGTGCTGGAACTGCTGCGCGGCGCGGCCGGGCAGGGGCGCACCGTGGTCCTGATCACCCACGACCGCGACATCGCCGCCCAGGCCGACCACCACCTGAACGTGCGCGACGGCGCGGTGACCCCGGGGTAAAGTCAGCGGGGCCGCAGAGCGCCTGAGGCCTGCGCCGCGTCGTTGAGCGCCTGCAGCAATGATTGGCGCCGGGCGGGCGTCAGCTGCGCCCGGACTTTGGGGGAAAAAAGCCGCTGCAGGTCGCCGGAATACAGGCTGCCGTCGCGAGGGGCCCGGAGGCGCAGCAACTGACCTGAGGCATTCAGCTCCAGCCGGTAGGGCACGACTTCCCCCGCCTGGAACGTCAGCCCGCCGCCCCTTACCTGAATCTTCGCGCAGGCAGCGTAGACACTGACGGCTGCCGGGGTGCGTTCCAATACCTGATGAACACACACGCTGTCTCCTCCGCCAAACCGGGCCCTGAACTGGTGTTCAAGGGCCACGTTCACCTGTCTGGGTGTCAGCGCCAGCGCGGCAGAGCACAGGGACAGGAACAGCGCCAGAGCGCCACCAGACCAGATGGCCCTCCCCGCCCTCTTCAGGGGGCCTGACCCACGCGGGTCTGGGCGCCGCGCAGCCACAGCACGCGGCCCCGGTCGTCCAGCAGGCGCACGACCACCTGCACCGGCTCGCCGGGTTGCAGGCCGGCCACGTTGCGGCCCCACACCGTCGCCTGGGTGCCCGCGCCGCGAATGGGCGCTTTCCACAGGCCCTCGCCGCCCACCACAAAGACGCCGTCCAGCCGCACTGGCGGCAGGGGGCTGCGCGCCGAATTCAGCTGCACGCGCACGCCAAATCCCCCGGCGCCCGCCGCCGGGGCCGCGCCCACCGTCACCATCTGGCCATTCACGTTCAGGGCTGTGGGCGCATTCAGCAGCTCGCCCACCTGCGGCGGGCTGGGCTGCACACCACAGGCGGCGAGCCACAGGCCCAGGAAGGCTGGCAACAACCGCTTCATGACCTCCAGCCTACCTGAGAACCATTGGCAAGGCGTGAACATTTAGGTGGAGGCCGGGCGGTTCACCAGACCAGATCGGGCGGGGTGACCACCCGGTCGGCGGGCTGGTCGGTGAACAGGGTGTAGGTCAGGGTGTAGGTGCCGGGAATCACGCGCGTCAGCACAATCGCGTCGCCCTCAAAGCGGGGATTGGTGTTGGCGAGGCTGGGGCCCTGCACCTGCAGCGGCCCGCGCACGGCCGGCTGCGCGCCGCCCGTGGGCAGGGGGTCGGTCAGGCGCACGTTCTCCAGCGTGCTGTCCACGGTCAGCACCAGGGTCACCTGATAGCCCTGCGCGGCGGCCTCCACACTCTTTTGCAGGCTGGCGCGCGCGCCGCCCTCCACGGTACGGGTCACGTTGGCGCCCCCGGGGTTGCGCACCCGCGCCTGCCCGGTTACGCGCAGGGCGGCCGGGTCCAGCGTGGCCTCGGCGGTGTCGGTGCGGCACACGCGCACTGGCACCTTCAGGCGCAGCGGCTGCGCGGCGCTGAATTCACCGGCCACCTCCAGCGGGTAATCGCTGGTCCAGCCGGTTGGCAGGGTCAGGTTCAGGCGGCCCGGCAGGCGGTAGGGAAAGTCCGTCTTGGCCAGGGCGGTCAGCTGCGTCACGTCGCACACGTTCAGGATGTCCGGGGCCGTGACCAGCGTGAGGTCGGTGCGCACGCGGTACTCGATGGTCACGCGGCCCGCTGCGCCGTCGCTCACGCGGCCGGGCAGGGGCGGGGTGACCGTGCTGCCGGGAATGGGCGTGGGGGTCACCGGGTAGTCGCCGGGCGCCAGGGGCACCGTGGCCGGCGTGGTCAGCGTGCGCCCCGCCACCTCAAACGGCACGCCGCTGAGGGGAAGACGCTGGCCGCCGTACAGCGCCACCGCGTCCACCTGCAACTGCCCTTCCGGCGCGCGGGCCACAAAGCGCACCTTGGTAAAGCCCGGCTGGTAGCGAACTTCGGTGGGGGAGACCATGTTGCCGGTGCCAGTGACCAGCACCGAACTGACCGGCAGATACCCCGCCGGCAGCACCGGGCGAACCACCGTGTCGCCCACCAGGGTGTACGAGGCCCCAGGAATGGGGCGGCCCTGGGGGTCCACCACTTCCACCAGCAGCTGGTTGGCGATTTTCACCGTGTCGGGCAGGGTAAACCCGCCCACGCTGGCGCGCACCGCCTGTTCACCCAACCGGAAGCTGTAACGGATGGCGTTGCTGTACTGCTTGGTGGTGGGCAGCACCCGGATGTACATCCCCCACTCGCCCACCAGCGCCGGGGTGATGGCGAAGCTGTCGGTGGCCGTCTTGCCGTTGTCGCTGGGCGTGAGGTTCACGCGGGCGCCACCGGGCTGCACTGCCCACAGTTCCGCTTCCTGGGGGCCGTCCACGTCGTAATTCAGCAGGTTCAGGGTCTTGCCCACCCAGTCGGCAGTCACGTTCAGCCGGGCGGCCAGCAGCGGCTCGGCGTCGGTGCTGCGGGCGTTCACGCTGAAATCGCTGGTTTCCAGCACAAAGGGCGCGGCCACCCGCAGGGCAAACGAGTTCTTGCCGTCGCCCCTGCTGGTGACCTTCAGGGTGTAGGTGCCCGCCGGCAGACCGCCCGCGAACAGGCCTTCCCAGGTGTGCTCGCGCCCCAGGCCGTAGCGGCGCTCGGTGACGGTGCCGCCGGGGCCGGTCAGGGTGAAGGTGGTTTCAAAGGGCTCGTTTTTCTTGTACAGCTCGTCGCCAAAGTACCCGTCGCCCCGGCGGCCGTCCACGTAGTCGGCAAGGTTAAAGCCCGGCGAGTACACCTCCAGCCCCAGCGGCCGACCGGCGTTCTGGGGCGAAACCCGGATTTCGTAGGATTCCTGGGCCTGCGGCCATTTTTCCCCCACCGACACCAGCGGCAGGATGCCGCCCGTCTGGGCGGCGGCGGCGGGGCTGAGCAGCAGGGCCCCGGCAAGAACCAGGGCGGCGGGCAGGGCGCGGGCAGAGAACAGGGTGGGCATGAGCTGCCGCCCAGCATACCGCCGGCGTCTGGCGCTCAGCTCAGGTCCCTTCGCTGCCGATCTTCAGCTCAACCAAGCAAAGCGAGCAGCGAAAAACGTGCCTCGGACCGGGAATGAAAACGCTTCGGCACTTGTCTGAAGCATTGAAAGAGGAGGGGCGAGGCCCTTAGCATTCAGCCCTGATGCGCCCTGCCCTCCCGCCCCTCCTGGCCGCCCGCGCCCGCGCCCTGCTGGGCGGCGAGGCGCTGCAGGCCAACCTCCGCGCCCTCTCGGCCCGGGCCGGCGCACCGCTGCTGCTGCCGGTCAAGGCCAATGCGTATGGGCACGGGCTAAGTGAGGTGGCCCACCTCGCTGCGCCCCACCCGAACCTCTGGGGCCTGGCGGTGGCGACCCCGCAGGAGGCAGCGGCACTGGCCGCGCTGAGGCTGGGCCGGCCCGTGGTGCTGCTGACCCCGCCCATGCCCCAGGAGGTGGCCCCCCTGGCCGACCTGGGCGTGCGCCTGCCCGTGGCTTCCCTGGCCGAAGCCGAGGCCCTGCCCAGCCACGCCCGCGCGCACCTGAAGGTGGACACCGGCATGAACCGCCTGGGTGCCCGCCCCGAAGACGCCGTGGCCGTGGGCCGCCGACTGGCCGAGCGGGGCCTGCTAGAAGGCGTGTACACCCACTTCGCCACCGCCGACGAGCCCGACCCCCGCTTTGCCCACGAGCAACTGCGCCGCTTTCAGGGGGTGCTCTCGGCCCTGCCCGAGACGCCAGCGCCGCTGCTGGTGCATGCCGCCAATGGGGGCGCGGTCCTGAGCTTCGGGGCGCTGCCGGGCATGGCCTTGGCCCGCCCCGGGCTGGCTGCCTACGGCTTTGCGCCCGCCCACCTGCACCGTGTTGTGCCCCTGACCCCGGTGATGACCTTGCAGGCCCGGATCACGCACCTGCACACGGCGCGGGCCGGCGAAACGGTCAGCTACGGCGCCCTGTGGCGCGCGGCGCAGGACACCTGGGTCGCCACCGTGGGTCTGGGCTACGGCGACGGCTATCCCCGCAATGCCACCGGGCAGGCGCAGGTGCTGGTGGCCGGCGAGCGCCGCCCGGTGCTGGGCCGCATCTGCATGGACCAGCTGATGGTGGACGTCACAGGCCTGGACGTCCAGGTGGGCGACTGGGTGACCCTGTGGACCAGCCAAGGCGTCACGGTGACGGATGTGGCGGCCTGGGGCGGCACCGTGGAATACGAGGTGCTGACCGGGGTGGGGGAACGGGTAGAGAGGGTTGTGGGCCGTGGGGTGTAGGTTGTGTGGGTTTCCTACAACCCATTCCCCACAACCTACATCCCCTTAAAAAAACCGCGTGACGTCCCGCACCACCACAAACACCATCAGCGCCATGACCAGGGCAAAGCCGGCGAGGTTAATCGCCTGCTCCTGCTGAAAGCTGAGGGGTCGGCCGCGCAGGGCGCCCACCAGCACCAGCAGAATGCGCCCGCCGTCCAGACCCGGAATGGGCAGCAGATTGAAAAACGCCAGCGAGAGATTCAGCAGGATGGCCACCTGAAGCAGCGCCCAGGGGCTGACGGCGGCGGCCCGGCTGACAATCTCGGCGGTGCCGATGGGTCCGCTCACGTTCTCGTCGCGTGAGAGGTCCAGGGTAAAGAAGCGCTGGAACAGGCCCGCAAAGGAGCGCAACACCTGCGGCACCGCCTCGGCTGTGACCTGCCAGGAGCGCACGAACGCCGTGCCCACGCCCACCGGCGCCACATCTGGGCCGTAGCGGATGCCCAGCAGCTGCCGCTGGCCGCCCTGCACCGGGCTCCAGTCGAATCGCACCTCGCGCGGCTGCCCGGCGCGCTCCACGGTGAAGGTGTGGGGGCCCGGCCGGGTCAGCACCTCGCGCAGCCCCTCCCAGCCGGCCACGGGGCGGCCCCCCACCTCGGCCGAATCGGGAATGTCGCGGCCGTTGATGGCGGTGATCACGTCGCCCGTCTGCAGGCCCAGCGCCTGGGCCCGCGAGCCGGCCACCACCTCTTCAATCCGGGCCCGGTCTGGCTGCGGCACGCCCTGGGCGCTGAAATTCACCGTCATTAGCGCCACGGCCAGCAGCAGGTTCACCAGGGGCCCAGCCAGCAGCACCGCCACCTTGCCCCAGGCAGGCAGCGCCGCAAAGCCCCGGGTGGGCTGGCGGTGACCGCCCTGGCCGTCGTCTTCCGGGGCCATGCCGTCAATCTCCACGTAGCCGCCGATGGGCAGCAGCGAGAGCCGCCACTCGGTGCCGCGCCAGAGGCGGCGCAGGAGCACCGGCCCCATACCAATGCTGAACGACTGCACGGCCACGCCCTGCCAGCGGGCCAGTGCGTAGTGCGCCAGTTCGTGAATAAAGGTGGCGGCGCTGATAATCAGCAGCGTCCACAGCAGCCCCAGCGGGGTCAGGGCGGCAGCAATGCCTTCCAGAACATTCACGCGCGCACCCCCGCCGCGCACAGTTCCCGGGCCCGCGCCCGCGCCCAGCCATCGGTGTCGGCCAGGGCCGCCCAGGTCAGGGTGCCGGCCGGCGTTTCGTCCAGCACCCGCTCGATCAGGCGTGGAATATCGAGAAAGCCAATCTGCCCGGCCAGAAAGGCGTCCACGGCCACCTCATCGGCGGCGTTCAGGGCCACAGGGCTCAGGCCCCCCGCTTCACCCGCGCGGTAGGCCAGCGCGAGGCAGGGAAAACGCCCCTGGTCCGGTGCGCTGAAGGTCCACTCGCCGCGCATCGGCCAGCCCAGATGGGGGCCCACTTCGCGCCCGCGCCGCGCGCCGTGCACGTCGCCGGGGCGGGTCATGCCGGTGGGGGCGGCGTCTATGGCATACGCAATGGGCAGCCGCATGTCGGTGGGGCCAAACTGCGCCTTCAGGCTGCCGTCCCGAAAGCGCACCGCCGCGTGAATCAGGCTCTGGGGATGAATCACCACGCCCACCTGAGACAGCGGCAGGCCATACAGGCTGGCGCACTCCATCACCTCCAGCCCCTTGTTCATCAGCGTGGCACTGTCAATGGTGACCTTCGGGCCCATGCGCCAGGAGGGGTGCCTCAGGGCCTGTTCGGGGCCCACGCCGCTCAGGTCAGCCGGGCCCTCGCGGAAGGGCCCGCCGGAGGCGGTCAGAATCACCTCGGCCACATCGGCCATGTGTTCGCCGGTCAGGCACTGAAACACGCCGGTGTGTTCCGAATCAATGGGCACCACGCGCCCGCCGCCTTTCGCCGCTGCCTCCCACATCAGATGGGCGGCCGTGACCATCGCTTCCTTGGTTGCCAGGGCCACGGCTTGCCCGGCCTCCAGCGCGGCGCGGGTGGGGGCCAGCCCAATCAGACCGCTCATGGCGTTCACCACCACGTCGGTCTCCAGCACCGCCAGCGCGCTGGGGTCGGCCACCACCGTCCGCCCGGCAAAGCGCTCGCGGGCCTGGGCATACACGGCCTCGTCCACGCTGACCACGTCCGGGCCAAATTCGCGCACCTGCTCGGCCAGCAGGTCCAGGTTCTTCCCGGCGGCCAGGGCGGTCACCCGGTAGCCCCGTTCCCGCGCGATGTCCAGTGTCTGCGTGCCGATACTGCCGGTGCTGCCCAGCACGGTGATGCGGTTGTCCTGCCCCAGCTGCGTCATTGCGGCCATGCTAGTGGAAGACCCGCCCCAAAGCTGTGGGCAAAGGCCCCGGAAACGCCAAGCGGGCGACCTCCGCAGGCCGCCCGCTCTTCTCCTGCTCCCCTCCCACGGCCCTACCGCGTAAACACGCTGATGTTCAGAAACAGATAGGTGGCGGGCACGGCGAACAGCAGGCTGTCCACCCGGTCCAGAAAGCCGCCGTGGCCGGGCAGGCTGGTGCCGCTGTCCTTGGTTTTCAGCGCGCGCTTGAGCAGGCTCTCGGCGAGGTCGCCCAATTGGCTGGCGCTGGCCACCAGAATGGAATAGAGCAGCGCCTCGAACGGTGTCCAGATGTGGGTGAGGGTGGTCAGGCCCAGCACCATCAGGAAGCTGAACAGCAGCCCCCCAATCGAGCCTTCCACCGTTTTGCCAGGGCTGACTTCCGGGGCCAGTTTGCGCCGCCCGAAAAAGTGGCCCACAAAGTACCCGCCGATATCCGCCGCGAAGGTCGCCAGCAGCGGCAGGGCAAAGTACAGCAGGCCGTCATGCCCATCCGGGCTGTAGCGCAGCAGCAGGAAATAGCCCAGCAGCCACGGGATGTACAGCAGCCCGAAAATGGAGTACACAATGCGCTCCAGGGGCCGCTCGCCGGGGCGGATCACCTCCACCACCAGAAAGTAGCCAATCGCCACCGTCAGCACTGCTTCGCGCCACGAGCCCCCGGGCCAGGGCGTTCCGGGCCACATGGGCAGGCTGGCCACCAGCAGCGCGGCGGCAAAGACCCCCAGGCTCATGCGCCGCACGTCGATGTCGTTGCGGTCCAGCATGCGGATGTACTCGCGTAGCGCCATGACCGCCACCACGATCAAGGCGGGCAGCAGCGCCCCCCAGCCGATCCACACGACCACGCTGAGAATGACAAACCCCACCACGCTGGTGAGGATGCGGCTGCTCAGCGACTCCATGCTGCCCCTCTCAGAAGGGATGTGGGCTGTGGGTTGTCGGTGGTGAGCACGGCCCCACCCCCCACAACCCACCCCCCACGACCGGCGCGCAGCGCCTTCACCCGAGGATTTCCTGCTCCTTCTTCTGGAAGGTGGTGTCTACCTTGGCCACGAACTCGTCGGTGAGTTTCTGCACCTCGCCCTCGCCGCGCTTGATGTCGTCGTCGCCCATGCCCTCGACCTTCTTCACTTCATCCAGCGCGTGCTTGCGGATGTTGCGAATGGCAATGCGGGCGTCCTCGGCGTAGTTCTTGGCGTTCTTGACCAGGTCCTTGCGGCGCTCCTCGGTCAGCATGGGCAGCGAGATAAAGATGGTGTCGCCCTTGTTGTTGGGGTTCAGGCCCAGGTCGCTGTCGCGGATCGCCTTTTCAATGGGGTTCAGCGCGCCCCGGTCCCAGGGCGTGATGACCAGCGTGCGGGCGTCGGGGGTGGTGATGCTGGCGACCTGATCAATGGGCATGGTGGAGCCGTAGTAGTCCACCAGCACCTTTTTCAGAATGCCGGGGTTGGCGCGGCCCGTGCGCAGCACCGAGAGGTTGTTTTCCAGCGCTTCAATCGCCTTGCCCATCTTCTCGCGGGCGTCGGCCTGGATGGATTTCATGTCAGCCATGGGAAAGTCTCCTTACGGGGAAGTGGGGTCAGTGTAAAGGATGGGGAGGCGGCAGGCAGGAGGCGGGGCGCGGTGAAAGGCATGGTGGCTGCCTTGCAGGTGAGCGTGATAGCCAGCCCCCCTGTCATCCCGCGCACCGCTCCTCGCACCCCGCTGCCTAACTCTGAATCAGCGTGCCCACGCGCTCGCCCTGCAGCAGGCGGCGCAGGTTGCCTTCCTGGAACAGGTCGAACACCACGATGGGCAGGCCCCGGTCCATGCACAGGGTCAGGGCGGTGGCGTCCATCACTTCCAGGCGCTGCTCCACCACCTGCAGGTGCGTGGCCTGGGCAATGAACTTGGCGTCCGGGTTCTTGCGCGGGTCGCTGTCGTACACGCCGTCCACCTTGTTTTTCGCCATCAGCACCACCTGGGCCCCAATTTCCAGCGCGCGCAGGGTGCTGGTGGTGTCGGTGGTGAAAAAGGGCGCGCCGTTGCCGCCGCCAAAAATCACCACGCGCTCCTTTTCCAGGTGCCGGATGGCGCGGCGGCGGATATAGGGCTCGGCCACCGCCGCCATCTGAATGGCGCTCATCACGCGCGTGGGCCGGCCGGCCGTTTCCATGGCGTCTTGCAGGGCCATCGCGTTCATGACGGTGCCCAGCATGCCGATGTAATCGGCGGTGGCCGGGTCCATGCCCTTGCCGTTGCGCTCGCCGCGCCAGAAGTTGCCGCCGCCAATCACGATGGCCAGCTCGACCCCCGTGCCGTCCAGCGCCGCCGTGATGCGCCGGGCCAGCGCCGCAGTGGTTTCAGGGCTGATGCCAAAACCGGATTCGCCAGCCAGAAATTCGCCTGACAGCTTGAGTAAGACGCGCTTGAACATGTGTACCTCGCTCGGGGGCGTGAACAGAAATCCGGCAGCCAGGACACGCGGCTGCCGGAGAAACGTACAGAAAAAGAGGCCGCGTCAGGAAAAAGGCCCCTTCTCAGGGGCCCTGTTCAGATTTACGCGCCGATCTCGAAGCGCACGAAGCGCTTGACCTTGGCGTCGCCCAGGTACTTGGCAACGGTCAGGCTGTTGTCCTTCACGAAGGCCTGCTCGGGCAGCACCTTCTCGGAGTAGAACTTGCCGATCTGGCCCTCGACGATCTTCTCGACGATCTGCTGGGGCTTGCCCTCGTTCAGCGCCTTGTTCGTGAGGATTTCGCGCTCTTTCTCGATGTCGCTGCTGTTCACTTCGTCGCGGGTCAGGAACTGCGGGCGCTCGGCGGCCACGTGCAGGGCCACGTCCTTGGCCTTGGTGTCGTCGCCGCCTTCCACGTCCACCAGCACGCCAATCTTGCCGTTGCTGTGCACGTAGCCGGCCACGGTGCTGCCTTCCAGGTAGGCCACGCGGTTCAGGACGATGTTCTCGCCGATCTTACCGGCGGTCGCGGCGACCAGGGTGGCGACAGTCTCGCCGTTCACGCTGAAGTTCTTGAATTCTTCGAGGTCGCTCGTCTTGGCGTCCAGCGCGGCCTGGGCCAGCTGCTCCACCACGGCCTGGAAGTCGCTGTTGCGGGCGACGAAGTCGGTTTCGCTGTTCACTTCCACGATGGCGGCGCGGTTGCCGTCCACCTTGAAGCGCACGATGCCTTCCTTGGCTTCGCGGTCACCCTTCTTCACGGCCTTGGCAATGCCGCGCTCGCGCAGCAGGGCAATGGCCTTGTCTTCGTCGTTGCCGGCGTCGGCCAGGGCCTTTTTCACGTCCATCATGCCTGCGCCCGTCAGTTCACGGAGTTTCTTGATCGATTCCAGCATGGGTATCCCTCCTGGGAAAGAAAGTGAAGCGGCTTTGGTGCGGCTTGAAAAAGGGGCGGTCCGGGCAAAGCACCTTCGCCGGACGCAGCCCCCTTCCGGCCTCTGTTTAGGCTTCGATGCTCTCGGTGTCTTCGGTCTGCTCGGCGCCGCCCTCGGCCGCGCCCACATCTTCGCCGCCGCCGCGCGCTTCGACCAGCAGGTCGCCGATGCGGTGGGTGATCAGCTGGATGGAACGGATGGCGTCGTCGTTGCCGGGCACGATGTAGTCAATGACATCCGGGTCAGAGTCCGTGTCAGCCAGGGCGATCACGGGGATGCCCAGACGGTTGGCTTCCTGCACGGCGATAACTTCCTTGGTGGGGTCCACCACGAAGATCGCGTCGGGCAGGCGGCTCATCTTGCGGATGCCGCCCACGAAGCGCTGCAGGCGCTCGCGCTCGGCGGCCAGCTTGATGCGCTCGGCCTTCAGGCGGTCATTGACGCGGCCGGACTCGAACATATCGTCGAGTTCGTTCAGGCGATCAATGCGGGTGCGCATGGTCTTGAAGTTGGTGAGCATGCCGCCCAGCCAGCGGCTGGTCACGAAGGGCATGCCGGTGCGGCGGGCTTCCAGTTCCACGATTTCCTGGGCCTGCTTCTTGGTGCCCACGAACAGGATGACGCCGCCGCGCTCGGCGAGGTCCTTGATGAAGTCGAAGGAGCGGTCCACCTGCTTGAGGGTTTTCTGCAGGTCGATGATGAAAATGCCGTTGCGCTCGGCGAAGATGAAACGCTTGAACTTGGGGTTCCAGCGCTTGGTTTCGTGGCCGAAGTGCACGCCCGCTTCCAGCAGCTGCTTCATGGAGATGTACGACATGGAAACTCCTGAGCGTTGAGTGGGAAAAAGTTTGCCGTCCGCGTGCCAGCCCCGCGTTCAGGGGCCAGGCCCAGGCGCGACGCTCGAGCGCGCACAGGCAGGGTCACGGGGGCACCCAAACGGAGAGTATAGACCAATTTCACAGCGCGGGGGAGAGGCGCAGGGCTTCCTGGGCGACCTCCAGTGTCTGCCGGGCCATGTCGGTCTGATCTTCTTCCGTATGCCACGCCGCCGATAAGCCCGCGTAGGCCGCCACCCAGGCCAGCAGGCGGGCGTGGTCCAGCCCCGCAGCGGCGGCAAGCACGCCCGCCTGCCGCGCCAGTCGCCCGGGCTGCGTTGCCACCTCCAGCGAGGGGTTGCACAGCATGTTGGCGAAATCAAAGGTTCGCTCGCCAATCAACCCCTTGGGATCGATCACCAGCCAGCCGCGTTCTGCGCTGTGCAGGACATTGCCGTGATGCAGGTCGCCATGCAGGGGGCGCACGTCCCGGGGCGAGGCCAGCAGGGTCTGGGCCACCCGCCAGCACTGCGCGAACAGATCGCTCTGCGTGGAAGCGTCAAAAAGGGCCTCAAACCACCAGTCCAGAGGAAGAAGTTGGCGTGGCGGATCAGGGCGGGGGAGATGCACCTGCGCGGCGGCCTGACACAGAATCCGGCTGGCGTCATCGTCTTGGCCTGCCGCTACCATCGCCATCAGGTCGTGTGCGCCTTCAACCCGTTCCAGCACAACCGCGCGCCTACCCTGGCGGTACACCTGCGCGGCGCCCACGCCGCCTAGCCACACCATCAGGAGGTTTCCGCGCCGCTCTTCCTCGCTCCTGGCCACTTTCAGCATGGCTTTTCTGCCCTGCCAGCGTACCGGGCACAGGTCGCTGCTGTGGGTGGCAAAGGGCTCGCCGTCCGGTTCCAGACCCCAACGTCGGATATAGGTCTGTGCCCTCATCCCCTCAGTCTGCACCTTCCGGCGGACGCCACTGCCGCTTCAGGCCGTACACTGGCGCCTTATGGACTGGTTGTACGCCATTGTGTATGGGATCGTCGAGGGAATCACTGAATTCCTGCCCATCAGTTCCACCGGGCACCTGATCCTGACGGGCAACCTGATGGGCGTGCCCTGGACCAAGGAGGTCAAGGACGCCTTTGAGGTGGTGATTCAGGGCGGCGCCATTCTGAGCGTGCTGGTGTACTACTGGCGCGACTTTCTGAAGATCCGGCATGTGGGCAGTGACCCGACCCAGCGCACCCTGTGGCTGGGGGTACTGGTGGCGTGTATTCCGGCGGTGGTGCTGGGCCTGCTGTTTGGCGACGCCATCAAGGCGTTCCTGTTTCGCCCCAGCGTGGTGGCCTGGGCCCTGATCGTGGGCGGCGTGCTGATGTGGCTCATCGAAAGCCGCAAGGTGACGCCGAACGTAGACGCCATTGAAAAGATCGGCGTGAAGCGCTCGTTCCTGATCGGCGCGCTGCAGTGCCTCGCGCTGCTGTGGCCGGGGTTCTCGCGCAGCGCCAGTTCCATCCTGGGCGGCATGGTGCTGGGCCTGGACCGCGCCACCGCCACCAAGTTCAGCTTTTACCTGGGCGTGCCCACCCTGGGCGGCGCCGCCCTGCTGAACCTGATTCAGGAGCGCGAACTGATTTTCCGTGAGATTGGCCTCGCCAACGTGCTGCTGGGCGCCGGGGTCAGCTTCGTCACCGCCTACCTTGCTATTGGCTGGCTGCTGAAGTTCGTCTCCACCAACACCTTCAAGGGCTTCGCGGTCTACCGCGTGGTGGTGGGCGCCTTGATTCTGGTGCTGATCGCCACAGGCGTGATGACCAACGGCAATCTGGCCTGAGCAAAGAGGGGGCCGCTTTCGGGCTCAACGAGTGGGTTGACAGAGATGAGGCGTGGGGGTGTTGATCCTCGGAAGGCCCACCCGCTCTGAGGGCGCTCCCAAGACCACTGCGCCCCACCACAACCCAAGCCGGCGGGCTTGCCCAGGCGGCGCAGGGAATGAGCGAGCCCCCTGCGCCGCTGCGCTTTCGGTGTTCGGCAGCGGAACAAAGAAGTTCGCTGCCGGGTTTGGGGTGTGGACACTTTGCCCGGTCCTTGGTCTGCTCCCCGACTCGCCTAAGCCCATCTGCCAGAATGCCCCGGTGGCGTCCCCCACCCTTTACCGCCCCTTCCTCAGTGGCGTCTACGCTGTCTCGGCTGGACTGTATCGCCTGGGGGCGCAGGCCATCCCCTGGCTGGACCCCCCCGCGCCCGAGCACCACACCTTCGCCTTCGATGACACGTATGCCTCGTTTATCGCCAGCAAGGCGGCGGCCCATCGCCGGGCGGCCTGGGAATACATGGGCGAGGCGGCTCTGGGTCCAGACCTGCGCGAAGTGGCGCTGACCCACGTGGCCCGTACCCTGGCGGCCGACAGCGGGGGGCAGGTGACCTGGGACGGCCGGACCCTGCGCAACATGGCCCTGGGCTGGCAGGCCACGCTGAACCTGCGCTGGAACGCCGTGGAGGACCTGCAGCGTTTTGGCGCCCCCAACGCCGCGCTGGTCCACGACCTGACCCCCCTGCACGCCCTGGACTTTCTGGGCCTGAATGCCCCCGAGGACCTTGCCCTGATCGCCCGCGACCCGGCAGGCGGGCGCGACTGGCTGGCGGCCACCCATGTCCTGAGCCCGCAGCACTGGGACCCGCGCGACAAGCTGGGGCGCGACTTCGTGGCGGTGCATACCCCGGTGGCGGGCAGCGGGCCCATGAACGCCACCGCCCCCAAACTGGTGGACGCGGTGATCGGGCGCGGGCCCTTCGTGCGCTTTGCCTGGGGCATCAGCATGACTGACCGCCTGGACCACCACCCCGCTGCCCCTGCCGACGCCGACCGTGCCCCGGACACCACCTTTGACCCGGACGCCGCGTTTCTGCGCGTGGAGCGCCAGACCCTGACTGGCTTTCCGGCCGCCCACGGCGCGCTGTTTACCATCCGGCCCTATACATATCCGCTGCACAGGGCCGTTGAAACCCCTGCCCAGGCCTGCGCGCTGGTGGCGGCGCTGCGCAGCATGACCCCTGAACAGGTGGTCTACAAAGGATTAACCCAGGTGCTGCCTGGGCTGCTGACGTGGCTGGACGAGCGCCTTCTAGACTGAACCGTATGAGGTCTGTCCGTTCGCGGCTTTTCCTGCTGGCCCCCCTGCTGCTGGCCGGGTGGCTGGTGGCCTGCGAGCCTGCGCCGGCCCAGACGACGGCCGAACCAACCACTCCTGAGCAGACCAGTCGTGGGCAGAGGGGCCGCGAGGCGCCGGCCAGCTCCGTACCCACCGCCCGCGATCCAGTCAGTGGCCTGCCGTGGATCACGCGGGCGGCCCTGCCTCCCGAAGGCCGGCAGGTGCTGGCCCGCATTGCCCAGGGCGGTCCTTTTCCGTACCGCAAGGACGGCGCGGCGTTCGGCAACCGCGAGCGGCTGCTTCCCCGGCAGCCGGGCGGCCACTACCGCGAATACACCGTGCCCACCCCCGGCGAAACCGACCGGGGCGCGCGGCGCATCGTGTGTGGTGGCGTGCCCGTGACCCGCACTGCCGAGTGCTATTACACCGCCGACCACTACGCCAGTTTCCGGAGGATTGCGCCATGATTCAGGTGTTCAATGAACCGCCCCAGGGTCTGCAGGCCGCGCCCCACGAGCCCCGCATTCTGGCGGCCGGCCACCAGATCGGGGTGCGGGAGATCAAGTTTGGTGAAGTGCACGACAAGGGCGGCCTGATGCTGGCCCTGGGCGCGGGGCTGGCCCTGCCCGGCGCCTTTGGCCGCAACTGGGACGCCCTGTACGACGTGCTGACCGACCCTGACCGCACGCCGCCCCGGCTGGCCCTGCTGCTGTGCGATTACGCCGACTTCCGCCGCCGCCATCCCCACCTCAGCCAGGAACTGGAAGCCACGCTGCTGGATGCCCAGCGCAGCGCCGCTGGGCAGGACCGGGCCCTGTGGCTGCTGCTGGAAGAACCGGAGAGTGACCCCACAGCGTGGTAGTGCGCCCGGCAGCGTGGCGTGAGCCCCCCGTCCTTCAGCGGGTCTGATCGCGTTCGTCCTCGGGGGTGCGGGCCTCAGGGGGGTCCGCGTCCGGGCGCTCGCGGCGCTGGCGGTAGTAGCGGCGCAGCCACTGGCTTAAGCCGCTGAGGTCGGGAAACAGGGTGCGCTCATTGATGTTGAACTGGTCCAGGCGGTCACGGATTTCCCACTTCAGCTCGCGCGCCACCACCACCCGCCGCGCCAGCTCCGGCTGGCGGCGCAGCCAGTCTTCGGGCCGCACATCGGGGCTGGACAGCAGGGCAAACAGGGCCGACTGCTGCACGATGCGCTGGTCAATGGAAGGCGGCTCAAGGAGTAACAGGAACGGCTCGCCGTGTTGCGCTTCCAGGCGGTCCAGCCAGCCGATCTCGGTGTCGTAGGGGAGGGGCAGGTTGGGGGCGGCGCGGCCAAAGGTGCTGAGCATCTCGGTGGTAAACACGTTGCCGCCCTCGCGCTCCAGCAGGTCGCGCAGGTCCGGGGGCAGGCCCGCCGCGCTGGCCGGGGCGTCCAGCAGCCACACCACGCCGTCCTCGTCGTCGTGGCGCTCGTCACTGGTGGCAAAGTGCAGGGCCACCAGCGGCGAATAGCTCCAGTCCAGCAGCCGGGTGGGCAGGCCGTGGTGCTGCCCGATGGTCAGCCACGTCCACAGGTCGTCCTGCGGGGGCACAGTGGCCAGCGCGTATTTGCGAAAGGCCCGCACCAGATGCCGCTCGATCTCGCGCGGGGCCTCCGAGAGCCGCTGCAGTGAAGTGGTCAGCGGCGCGGGCGTGCCCTGCCCCCGAAACACGTAGGGCGAGCGAAAGCGCCGCAGCTGCGGATTCCAGGTGTTGTGCTGCAGGGCGTCCAGCAGCGCTGACCACGATTGGGGGCGAATGTCGGCCACGGTCAGGCGTCTCCGGTCTTGTCGTTGGGGTCCGACAGCGCCTTGGACTGCGACGAGCCCACCTGCCGCAGGAAAATCGTGAGCACCACAATCGCCACCACCGCCAGGAATTCGCTTTGCCAGTTCTGGAAGGACTCGAACCAGAATTCCGGCCGGCCCATGAAGGCGCCCAGGCTCAGGGCCTCCTGCCCCCGGGCCTGTTCTTCCAGGTTGAAATCCTGCCACGAACTTACAAGGTGCAGCGCCAGCGAGCCCAGGAACAGCCCCCCCAGCACCACCGAGAGGCCGTTGCGACGCCAGAAGCCGGGCGTGGCGGCGTCGTCGGCGTCCTTCTGGCGTTCCTCGGCCGTCTGGTCCTCGGGAAAGGGATTGGATTCGGCCGAGCCGCGCTGGCGCAGGTAGATGGTGAGCGTCACAAAGGCCGCCATCTGCAGGAATTCACTTTCCCAGTTCTCGGCGGTGGCCGACCAGAAATGGGCAGACGCAAGGTACTCCCCCCAGCCCAGGGTGTGCTGGTGCAGGGTCTGCAGCTCTTCGTTGTGCACCGCCCAGCCGGTGAGGGCCTGCCCCACCCAGAACGCGGCGAACAGCAGAACCAGGACGATGGACAGTGCGTTGTTCGCCCAGAAGTGCCTCATGCTTGAGGTTATAGACAAGAGCCGGGGCTACAATTTGCGTTTCGACTTGGGCAGGCATTTAGAGACGCCGCCCAGCGCCCAGCGCAAGCGCGACCGCACGCACGCTGAAGAAAAACCCAAGAGGACCCCAAGAGTTTCTGTTCGGTGCCCGGCAGGCCTGCGTGCGATCTTTCTTCGTAGCTACGCACACAGTGCATAGGAGGAGGCTTTATGAAGCGAGACATGAAAAAGACGCTGCTGGTTCTGGCTCTGGCCGCCGCCCCCATCCCTGCCCTGGCGCAGGACACAAGCGATACGGCGACCACCACCGAGACCACCACCACCACCACCGAAACCCGTGACCAGGACGGCATGGACTGGGGCTGGCTGGGCCTGCTGGGCCTGGCGGGGCTGGCCGGGCTGTCGCGTCCCAAGCACACGGCGGTGCACACCACGACCACCACCAACCACACCCCGCGCTAAGCCGGGGCAACGAGCGAATCAGCCATCAGGCGGGCGGCCCTTTGCGGTGGCCCGCCTGAGTGTTGTTCCGCCTTCAGCTCTGCCCGCACCCTTCTTCGGAGGCCCCGCTATGCCGTCCCTGAACACCGCCGTGCTGTCCTCCATAGACCTGTATCAGCGCTGGCTGTCGCCCCTCAAGGGTTTTCGCTGCGCCCACGCGGCCTTTTTCGGCGGCGAATCCTGCTCGGCCGCCGTGCGCCGACTGGTCGCCGAGCGCGGCGCCCTGGCCGCCCGTCCCGACATCGCCGCCCGTTTTCACACCTGCGCCCAGGCGTACGGCCACCTTACTGGCGCGGCCCAGGCCACCGGCGGTTCGGTGCGCGGGGTGTGCTGCTGCGGCCCGGTGCCTATTCCCTTCCGCTGCGGGTAAAAGAGGCTGGGGTAAGGTTCCGGGCCAGTCCGCCCGTTCACGTGTGCCCTGGGGTGGAATCACCACCCTGCACTGTCTTCATCAGGACTTTATGATTTCTTTACACGCCGCCCTTATCCTTTGTGGCCGTGACCCCCACTCAACCTGGACCGCTTGACCAGACCTCGGTACGCCGCCACCTGTTGCTGCCCTTTTTCTCGTACTTCCTGCTGCTGGCTTCCACCAGCTTTATCGCGGGGGGCATCGTGCACGTGGGGCTGGGCGAGAATACGGCCTATTACCTCACGCTGGCAGTGGTGGGGGTGGTGTGCTTTACGGCCGGCAATTACTTGCAGGAATTCGTGCTGCGCGCCAACCGCCGGCCGATGAATCTGGCGTCTTTTCTCCTCATTTCCTTTGTCCTGTCGGTGGGCATGGGCATGATGACGGGCGGGGTGCAGCATTTCCTGGATAACCCCACCTACTCCTCGGTGCTGATTCCGGTGGGCCTGCTGCTGTCGGTGCTGGCCTTCCTGGCGCGCGAGGGCGTGCGCCTGGGGCGCAAGCTGCCGGCGCTGGTGGGCGGCATAGTGGCCACTGCCGCGCTGCTGTTTGGCACGCTGTCGGGCGTGGCCCGGGCGATTGCGGTGCCCGGAAGCCAGGGGCACAGCCACGGCGCTGCCGGGCATCAGGCGGCGCCCGCCACCCAGCCTGAGGCGGCTGCCGGCACCGACACCCAGGCGGCCCAGCCGGCACAGCGCGTGGCCGAGACCGGGCACGAGGCCGCCCACGCCGCGCCCGCTCAGGTGGAACCGGAACCTGCACACGCCGCAGAGGAGCATGGCGCGGCGCACGCGGCGCCTGCAGAGGCAGCGGCACACGACGCCTCCGGCGACGCGCACACCGACCACGACGACCATTAAGCGGCAAGGGGCAACGCGGCGCAGAAGCTCTCTGCGCCGCGTTGCCCTTTGGGGCCAGGCTTTGCGGGGTTTGCGGGTCCTGGCCCGGCGGGTGCCGTGTCGCTGCCCCCCTCCCAGAGGGGTCACCCCATGACCTGAAGGGTTCACCTGCAGGTCATGGGGGGCGAGCGGCGCGAGTGACCGCGACAGAGAGCGGTTGGCGTGGGGTTGAGGATGGTTTTTCCTCCTGTAGGCGGAACGGAAGACCGATCTCAGCGGTTGGTGGGTGGCGGCAACTGTTCGACTGTGCCGCCACTGCGCACCCGCACCGTGCGCACGCGCGGCTGCACCCGCACCTGAATGCTGGCGGGCGTGCCGGGCATAAGGTCCAGGGTGGCCGGTTCCAGGGTCAGGGTGGCCAGCGTGCGCAGCGGGTGCCCCTCGGGCGGCGGCACCACCACGTAGCGGCCCGGGGGCAGCGCCGCAAAAACCAGCCCGCCGGTCTCCCCGCTGATTGCCTCGGTGATGGTGCCGTCTTCTGCCTGCAGGCCCACGGGCACCCCCGCCAGCGCCGAGGGCGGCACGCTGACCACCTGCGACTCGGCGCTCAGCCGGGCAGGGTCCGGCAGTTCCAGGCGCAGCGCCCCCACCACCTGAATGCCGGGCAGCACCCGCAGGTCCTGGGTGAGCGTGCGTGCCGGGGTCACGGTCACGGCCAGGGGCACCGCCGGGCGCACCACCTGATCGGGCCCGGCCACCACATTCAGGGCCGTGGGGCCACCGGGCAGGGCGCTGAACAGGTAATGCCCGGCGGCGTCGGTGCGGGTGGTGGCGGCCCCGGCCCGCACCAGCACGCCGGCCAGGGGCTGCCCACTGGCGTCTTGCACCGTGCCCTCCAGGCGGCCCACGTTCTGCCGCTGGGCCAGGGGCAGTTCGGCGGGCACGCGCACGCTCAGGCGCCACGACAGCCCGCTGCTGGCCCCGCGTGTGTAACTCAGCTGCCCGGCCAGCTCGGCGCCGTCGGCCCACACGTACTTGCCCTCGGCGCCCACAAACCACTGCCCCGCCAGGGCGTCGCGGGTGCCGCCGCTGAGGGTCAGGGCCAGTCCATCCTGCAGCGGCAGGGTCCAGGCCACGGCCGCGCCCAGTTGCAGCGGGGCGCCCGCCACCTGCGCGAGGTCCAGGCTGGGGGTCCAGGTGCCGCTGGCCCCAGAGAGGCTGGCGCGGCCACTGTAAGCCCAGCGCCACACCGGCCCGTAGCCCACCAGCACGGTTTGCAGCGTGCGCGCCGCGTCGGTGGCCAGCGACACGCTGAGTTCGTGGTTGGCGTGCTGCGCCGTGGCGGTCTGCTGATAAGCGTAGCGCGCCGACCAGCGGCCCCAACCCAGCGCGCGGCCCAGGCTGATCTGGGCTTCGGCGCCTTCTGGGCCGTAGCCGGGCACCGTGACGCTGCCGCCCTCGTTCCACGCCCCCGCAAGGCCCAGTTCGAAGCCGCGCAGATTCAGCCAGTTGGCGCTGGCAGCGGCACGCCACTGCAGTTCGCCGGCGACGCGCCGGGCAGCCCCACTGACACTGAAGGTCTGGGTGGCAGACGCGCGGCTGAGCCCCACCTCGCCCTGCCACGTGCCGTCAGAGCGGGCGTCGCCCCCGGCGCGCAGGCGCCAGCCCGGGGCCAGCGTGAGGTTCAGGGTGCTGCCCACCCGCCACCCGCTGCCCCCCAGCAGCACCTCGGCCCACGCGCGCCGCTCCGGGGTGAGGTACAGCACCTCCAGGCCGGCGTTCCACGGTCCCGGCGCGCTCCCGGGCGTGGCCGGCCAGCTCAGCCAGCCCAGCGGCGCCGCCTGCTGGTACAGGCCAGCCGTCACCGTCAGGGGGCCGTCACCAGTCCCCAGGCGCAGGCCCTGCAACGGCTCGAAGCGCAGCCCAAACGGCACGTACCCGGCCTCGGCACTCCAGCGGTGCTGGCGGTAACTCACGCGCGGCGTGCGGGTGTTCAGGTCCACCTCCAGTTCTGCGCCATTTTCCAGCTGGGCGGTGCCGAGGGCCCCCAGCACCACGCGCACGCTGCCCGGCGCGCCCTCGGCCTCGGCGCGCAGGGCCAGTGGCAGGGTGACGTGCGTGGCCGACAGCGCCAGGGTTTCCGGCACCAGTTCAGTCACGGCGCGCGCCGCCGCGCGGGTGTAGCCGGGCAGGTCCACTTCCAGCAGGTGCCGCTGCGAGGGCACCGCCAGTCGGGGCACCGTCACCGTGACCGTCACGGTGACCTGCGCGCCGGGCGCCAGTTCCACCTGGGCCGGCGAAGCGCGCACCCGGTAGCCCAGCGCGCTGCTGGCCACCACCGGACTGCGCAGGAGTACGTTGCCCGTGTTGGTGACCACAAAGGTGGCCTCGTAGCTGTCGCCCACCGCCAGCCCGGGGGCAGACAGCGGCTGGACGCTGGCGCGGGTCAGCGCGGCCACCTCCACCTGAATGGTGGTCTCGGCCTCGCCGGCCTGCACGCGCACCGGGTAACGGCCGGCGGGCGTACCGGCTGGGGGCAGCACCGTAAGGGTCACGGCGCGCACCTCGCCGGGGGCCACACTCACGGCCTGTGGGGGGAGCAGCAGGCGCCAGCCCGGCGGCAGGGTGACGGTGGGGCGCACCTCCTCGGCGGGGCCACTGTCATGGCGCACCTCCAGGCGCAGGGTCAGGGCGCCGCGCCCGGTTTCGCCGCTGACCTCGCCGCTCAGGCGCACGGCGGCCTGGGCCCCCAGCCCGCTCAGGGTGCCCAGCCACAGCAGGGTCAGCAGGGCCGCGCGCTTCATGGCCGGACGGTCAGGGCAAAGCGGGCGCCGAACACGTCGTCGCCCCCGGCGTCGGCCAGCATCACCACCTCGTAGTCACCGGGGGGCAGCAGCGGCAGGCTGAATTTGGCCACACGGCCCTCGCCGGGCAGCGCCAGCATCTGGTCCAGTTCGGCCTGGGCCACCGGCTTGCCGCCGCTGAACACCTGGGCGGTCAGCAGCGCCGTGGTGGCCTGCACGCCCGCGTTCAGAAACTCCACGTTCAGCGTGTGGGCCGGCTGGGGCTTGCCGTCCACCGTGCGGGTGTCCAGGGCCAGGGTGGGGCGGGCGAAATCCAGCAGCACGGCGCCCGCGCCGGTCTCGCCCAGCACCGTCACCACCGAGGTCACGTAGGTGCGCACCACCTGCACCGAGACGTTGGTCTTGGCCCCTTCGGGCGTGTTGACCGGCTGCATCGGCAGGTTCGCTTCCACCAGAATGGCGCTCCAGCGGCTGCCGTTGGGGGCACTCTGCGGCACCTGCACCCGGAACGGCACCGTCACGCTCTCGCCGGCCGCCAGCGTGTAGGGGCGGCTGTCCACCGTGACCCAGCCCGCGTTGGACTGCGGCGTGCTGCCCGGCGCCGAGAGCTGCCCGCCCTGGTCCACCGACAGGTGAAAATCCGCCTGCGACACCCGGACGGTGAGCGGCAGCGCGGACGTGTTCTGAAAGGTAATGCGGCCTTCGTGCTGCATCCCGGCCCGCAGCGGCAGCAGGCGCACCAGGGGCGTGGTCACACTCAGGTCGGCGCGGGCAAACGACCCCAGCAGGCAGCACAGCAGGGCCAGAAACCACAGTCGCATGGGGGCACCTCGTGGGGAAATAGAGAAGCAGAAGGGGCGCGCGGCGGGCCAACGTCCCCGCACCCGCACCGGGGGGCCACCACCAGCGAAGCCAAGCCGGGGGCCCCTGGGGGAAGGCCGCCGGGCTTGGCACGCAGGAAGGGGCGTTAGAACGTCGTGGCGTTGACCGTGATGACGTGCGACAGGCCGTCGGTGGGAATCAGCAGCGAGGCGCCGGCGCACCAGAACATGGTCTTGGAATCGGTGCCCTGGGTAATGCTCCAGGTGATCTGGCGCCCGGCCAGCGTGTTCATCAGGCCGATGTGGTTGGCGGTGGTGCAGTCGTAGGCGCCGTCGGTGATGCTCACGTAGTACAGGCCGCTGCCGGCCATGTTGCCCGTCACCTTGGCCTGCAGGGTGTTGGACACGTTGGTCTTGGTGTTCAGGACCGTCTGCGCCTGCTTAAAGGCGATGGTGGCCAGTCCGGGGAAGTCTGCCGCCACAAAGGCGAAGGTGGGCACCCCGGAAATGGTGACGGTGTCAATGGTGGCCGTGGAGGCCGAGCCAGTGCCGGTGGCCGTGGCGGCCAGCGAGGTCCCACTCAGGAAAGCGGCGAGCCAGAGTACGTTTTTCATCCTTGATCCTCCCTGCCTGGTCCCCGGAAGCGCCCGATTCCCCCAGTGCTCCCTCCTGCGCGGCCGGGGCCAAACGGGCGCACAGTAAAAGAGGTGGCGTTTCTGTGAAGTTAAAAGGGACGTTAAAGCCCCGCCCAGCGCGTTCCTATTGCCTGCGGGGCACCGCTGCGCCGCTTGCCTCTGAGCCGATTTTCTGATTAACGTGGGAGCACCTTGGCCTGCGCTTTAGCGTCTCTTGGCGGCCCGGGTAAAGGAGGTGCCGTGTCGCTTCCTGTGACCCTGCACATGTTGGGTCCCACCTATATCTCCCGGGGCGGGACAACCGTTCACCTGTCGGCCAAGGGGCTCGCGCTGCTGACCTTCCTGACCCTGGAAGGCCAGCCCCACCACCGCGAAACTGTGGCGGCCATGCTGTGGGATTCCCCGCGCGCGCTGGCCAGCCTGCGCGTCGAGCTGACCAAGCTGCGCGCCGCCGGCTTCGCCCTGGGCGCGCCGCGTTCGGCGCTGCTGGGCATCCGGCTGCCCACCGATCTGGCCCGGTGGCGCCAGACTCCCCCGGCCGATCTGGACGCCTGGTTGGGGCTGCTGCGCGGCCTGCCGCTCTCGGGCCTGGAAGACCTGAACAGTCCGCCGCTGACTGCCTGGGTGGACCGCACCCGCCAGCGCCTGCTCGACGAGATCGAACTGGCCCTGCAGGCCGCCTGGAGCACAGCTGATCCCCGTCGCCGCGAGCGCCTGGCGCGGCACCTGGATCTGCTGGGCCTGGAATTGCCCTCGTCGGCGCCCAAGCCGCCGCCCATGGAGGCGGTGTGGCAGGCCGCGCGCCTGGCCCTGCGCCAGCCGCAGGTGCTGGTGCTGGGCGGTGCGGCGGGCAGCGGGCGGCACCGGCTGGTGGCGGCCAGTCTGGATAAACGCTGGGTGGTCGTATCGGTGCCGGCGCTGCCCAGCGCGGCGCTGCTGTTCTCGGTGGCGCGGGTGCTGGTGCAGCAGGCCGCCGGGGCGCCGCTGCCTCACCCGGCCACCTCACCGGATGAAGCGGTGGCCGGGCTGACCCAGGCCCTGCTGCGCCTGGGCCGCCCAGTGGCGCTGATTATCGGCGGGGCCGAGCGCCTGCCCGAAGCGCTGCTGGCCCATCTGGCGTTTTTGCTGCAGTGGCCGCTGCCGCTGCTGGTGATTTTCACGGTGCACCCCTCCCAGATCCAGCCTTCCCTGGAAGACCTGACGGCCCACCTGCCCCCAGAGCGCCTGCATTTGGCCGAGGTACCGCGCCTGACCCTGTCGGCGCTGCTCAATACGCTGCGCACCGCCAACACCCCCGATGAACCCCGGCGCGCGCTGTACCTGCTGCAGCAGTCTGAAGGGTGGCAGGCGGCGGCCCTGGCCCTGCGTCCCCAGGTGGCGCAGGCCCAGCCCCGCGCGCAGCTGCCCAGCCGCGAGCGCCGCCTGTTGCTGGCCGACCTGGACGCCGCGCTGCCCCACGCCCGGGGCCCGCTGGCCCGGCTGGCAGCGCTGCAGGCGCCCTTCACGGCGGCCGAAGCCCAGCTGTTGCTGGGCCCAGAACACGCCGCGCTGCTGTGGGACGCCCTGCAGGTGGGGGTGCTGCGCACCGCCCCGGGCAATCTGCACCTGGACCTGACCCAGTTAGAGGCGTGGCAGGCCCCGGACCGCGACGGCCCGCTGATGTTTTCCAGCGAACTGCAGCGCGCCGCGCTGGCCAGTACCCTGCCGGGCACCCTGCGCCTGCAGGCGCGCGAGGCCGCGCCCGCCGGAGCCTACGCCCCCGAAGCCGCCCCGGTCTCCGCGCCCGTCTGGCGGCCGGTGCTGGGGCTGCCCGAACCTCTGGGCGAACCCGCCACCTCGGTCTGGACCCCGTGCGGCTACCACGTCGTGCAGGAACAGGGGGGCTGGCATGTGCTGCGGCTGGGACAGTCGGCCCAGCCGGACCCCGGGCGCCTGCCCTGGCTACACCTGCAACTGCCGGCTGGGCCCCTGGCCTACCGCCTGCTGCACAGTTCGGCCAATACCTGCCTGGAATGGCGCCCGGCCCCTGGGGCGCCGGCCAGCGCACGCGGCTGTCCACCGCTGGGGCAGTGGGCCTTGCCCCAGGCGCCGCTGCCGGGCCTGCTGTCCATCCGCGCTTCGGACCTGGTGCTCTCGGTGGCGCCGTGGCCGCAGGTCGAGCTGGCCTTGCCCCGCCCCGGCCAACTGTTCGGCGCCGTACCGTCGCAGTTGTGAACAGCGCGCGCCTGGCTGAGCTTGCCGGCAAGCTCAGAGCCTGGGGGGTGTTCTCGCCTGTGATACTCCGTCGTGTCCCCGGCTTCTCCAGAGCCTGAGGCGCCCCACCTGGGGTGGGCGAGAGAAGACCTGCCCAAACCACAACGAAGAAACCCCGCCGGAGCGAGGTTTTTCTTGGTGGGACGTGTAGGACTTGAACCTACAACCCGCTGATTAAAAGTCAGCTGCTCTACCGATTGAGCTAACGTCCCTCACCGCTGGGCGCCACGTGGGCGCGTTCTTCAGCGGCAGTGAGTATACGGAGGCGGGCCAGGGCTGTCAACGGCCGCGCCCTAGCGCTTCAGATTTGGCGGCAGGTTCGGCATGCGCGGCGGCTTCATGCCCTTGCCGCCAGGGCCGGCCATGCGCTGCAGCATCTTCATCATGTCCTTCATCTGCTCGTGCATTTTCAGCAGCTTATTGATGTCCTGCACGCTGTGGCCGCTGCCCTCGGCAATGCGCTTGCGGCGGCGCCCGTCAATGATCTTGGGGTTGCGCCGCTCTTTAAGGGTCATGCTGGAGATCATGGCGTCAATGCGCTGAATCTGCTTCTCGTCCACGTTGAAGCCTTCGGGCAGCGCGCGGCTCATGCCGGGAATCAGCTTCAGCAGGTCGCCCAACGGGCCCATGCGGCGAATCTGGCGCAGCTGGGTCAGCAGGTCTTCGAGGTCGAAGTCGCCGGGCTTCTTGACCTCCATCGCCTTCAGGTCCGCCTGCTGGGCGCGCTCGATCAGGCCCAGCACGTCGCCCATCCCCAGAATGCGCCCCGCCACCCGGTCAGGGTAAAAGGGTTCCAGGCCGGTCAGCTTCTCGCTGGTGCCGGCAAAGTAGATGGGTTTGCCGGTCACGCTGCGCGCCGAAAGGGCCGCCCCGCCACGGGCGTCGCCGTCCATCTTGGTGATCACCAGCCCCGTGACCGTGACGCGCTGGTCGAAGGTCTGGGCCACGTTCAGGGCCTCCTGACCGGTCATGGCGTCCACCACCAGCAGCGATTCGGTGGGCTGCATGGTCACCTGCAGGTCGGCCAGCTGGTCCATCAGGGCCTCGTCAATCTGCAGGCGGCCGGCGGTGTCCACGATCACGAGGTCGCGGAAATCGGTCTTCAGGTGCTCGTCCACGCGGCGCTTGGTCTCTTCGGGGCGTTCGCCGTCGGCCACCTTCAGGATCGGCACGCCCACCTGCCGGGCCAGCACCTCCAGCTGGTCGCGCGCCGCCGGGCGCTGCGTGTCGGCGGCCACCAGCAGAACGCGGCGGCCCTTGCTCTTATAGTGCGCGGCCAGCTTGCCGGTGCTGGTGGTCTTGCCGGCCCCCTGCAGGCCCACCATGAACCACACGTTGCCTTCGGTTTTCAGCTCGGGCAGCACGCTCTTGCCGCCCAGGGTTTCAATCAGTTCGTCGTGAACCAGCTTCACCACCGTCTGCCCGGCGTTCAGGCTGCCCAGCACGTCCTGCCCCACGGCCTTCTCGCTGACCTTGGCCACGAAATCCTTGGCCACGCTGAAGTTCACGTCGGCTTCCAGCAGCGCCATGCGAATCTCGCGCATGGCGGTCTTTACCTGCGCTTCGGTCAGCTGGCGTTCCTTGCCTACGCGGTCCAGGATGTCCTGTAACTTGTTGCCCAGCGACTCAAACATGTTGCGAGGCTACCACGCAGGGCAAAGGGGCAATGGTGTCGGCACCGTGCGGGATAGGGTGGAGCGATGTGGACAAACGTGCTGTGCAGTTTGGCGCTGCTGGCTCTGAGTGCCTGCACGTTGCTGCCTGACAGAGAGGCGGAGGAGCAGGCCGCGTGGTTGGCTCTTATGCAGGCCAGGGAAGCCCGGTGGCAGGCCTATCTAAAGGCCTTTGAGCCATTGCCCCTTGAGCTGCAGGGTTCGGTGTGGCGTGGCTGTGCGCTTGGGCTTGGCTGTGAACTGGACTCGCTCTTGGGGACAGGGACCGCCACGGAAGCCCAGTGGCAAGCCGCGCTGCGTCTGGCCGGACTGCCGGTGCCACCGGGCGGTTTTGCGCTCATACGAATTCCGAAAAATTCCGTAACAGGTTATGGAATTTTTCCGACCGGAGGGAGAGGGAAAAAGTACGGATTGCCGGGAATTGGAGGAACATCCAGCTCTTTTCTGGATGTTACGGAAATGGACGGCAATCCGTATCACCCGAGCGCCCACGTTTCCGGCTCCACAGGCACAGACTGGACCGCTGCGCGCCGAGGTGCAGGTCCCCAGAACCGCGCAGGTGGGGGAGACGCTGACCCTCGCCGCCGTGTTGCATAACGAAACGGGGCGTTCGGTCAAGGTGGTCTCTGGACTGTCCCCACTTGACGCCACTCTTCGCAACGAACGCGGCGAGCCGGTGCGCTGGTACACCCCTGCGCTCGATGCTTGGCTGCAAAGCAGCCACCTCTGTCCGGTTGGCCCATGTCAATGGGATCATCTTCAGCTGGGCGCGCCCCTGAACCAGTTCAATCGCTGGCTGCCGCTCCCGCCTGGGGAATACACCGTCACCGTCCGCATGAAGGGCGTGTTCGTGGCCCAGCACGAACTCAACCTCACCTTTCCGCCGCAGCCCCTGACCATCCGCTAGGGTGACCGCATGCCCAAACTGGTCCGCGACCGCATTCCTGAACTGTTTGGCGGGCAGGCCACGCCGCTGCCAGAGGCCGCTTTCCGCGCCGCCCTGCACGAGAAGTTGCAGGAAGAGGTGACCGAGTATCTGGAGAGCGGCGAGGTCGAGGAACTGGCCGATGTCCTGGAAGTCATTTTTGCCCTGGCCGAACTGGATGGGCTAACTCCCGCCGAGTTGGAAAAGGCGCGTGCCGCAAAGGCCCAGGCACGCGGCGCCTTCGTTCGTCGGCTGTGGTGGACGCCCACCTAACGCCCGTTAGGCAGCGCGCGCTAGACTGCCCCCATGACCAAAGCTGTGATCGTGGCGGCCAGCCGCACGCCCACCGGGAAGTTCCTGGGCGCCCTGGCCGATGTGCCGGCAGTGGAACTGGGCAGCCTCACCCTGCGTGACACCCTGCGGCGTGCCGGGCTGGGCGCCGAGCTGATTGAAGACGTCATCATGGGGCAGGTCGTGCAGGCGGGCAGCGGGCAGAACCCGGCCCGGCAGGCCGCCCTGCGCGCGGGCCTGTCCCACGAGGTGGGCGCCCTGACCGTCAACAAGGTCTGCGGCAGCGGCCTGAAAGCGGTCATTCTGGCGGCTCAGAGCATCCGTGCGGGGGATCAGCAGGCGGTGCTGGCGGGCGGCATGGAGTCCATGAGCAACTCGCCCCACCTGCTGCCCGGGGCGCGAAAGGGCTACCGCCTGGGTCACGCCCAGGTGCTGGACGCCAACACCCACGACGGCCTGTGGTGCTCGATTAACGATGAGGGCATGGGCCTGACCGGTGAGCGCGTGGCCGAGAAGTACACCATTGGCCGCGAGGAACAGGACACCTACGCCACCGCCAGCCACCAGAAGGCCATCGCCGCGCAGCAGGCGGGGCGCTTTACCGACGAGATCGTGCCCGTCACTGTGAAGGGCCGCAAGGGCGAGGTGACCGTGAACACCGACGAGGGCCCCCGCGCCGACACCAGCCTGGACACGCTGGGCAAGCTGAAGCCTGCCTTCAAGAAAGACGGCTCGGTGACGGCTGGGAACGCCCCGGGTCTGAACGACGGCGCCGCCAGCCTGCTGGTGGTCTCCGAAGCCTTCGCCCAGGCACACGGCCTAAAGGTCATGGCGGAAATCACCGGCTACGCCACGGGCGGCCTGGCCCCGGAGTGGGTCATGATGACCCCGGTGCCCGCCACCCAGAAGCTGCTGAAGAATCTGGGCATGGCCGCAGGCGACGTGGACCTGTGGGAACTGAACGAGGCCTTTTCGGTGCAGAGCCTCGCCGTCAGCCGTGAACTGGGCCTGGACCCGGCGCGGGTGAATGTGAACGGCGGCGCGGTGGCTCTGGGGCACCCCATTGGCGCCAGTGGGGCGCGCATTCTGGTCACCCTGTTGCACGCCCTGCAGCAGCAGGACAAGGAGACTGGCGTGGCCACCCTGTGCATGGGCGGCGGCAATGGCCTTGCGCTGGCTGTGAAACGGGTAGGCTAAGCGCATGACCCTGCAGACCAAACCCCTGTGGATCGTGGAAAGCACCTACCTGAAGATGGGCGAGGAGCTGGCCGCCGTGACCCCCGCCCACCGCGAATGGCTGGAGCAGCACTACAAGAGCGGACTCTTCCTGGTCAGTGGCCGCAAGGTGGACCGCACGGGCGGCGTGATCCTGGCCCATGCTGACACCCTGCAGGAACTGGTGGACCTGTTTGACCAGGACCCCTTCGTGCAAAAGGGCTGCGCGCGCTACCGCTACACCGCCTTTACGCCGGTCAAGCGCAGCCGCGCCGTGGATCTGGAAGGCGTGCCGCTGGTGGAGTAAGAGACAGTGGCCGTTCTCATCGTCGACGTGGCGGACCGGGAGCACCTTTCGCTGTCAAATGCCCTCTACGGTGCGCTGAGCGAATGGGTGATCCATCGGACGGTTGACGGCGAGTTGCGGGACAGAGTTGAAGTCGCTCAATGGAACCACTTGCTAGACCTCGCCGAGTTCAGTGTCCAGCAAAGGCGGGAGCTGGCAGCCCATGTGCTTGCACTGAGGGAAAACATGGAAGCGGAGCGGGGCGCAATGGTAATGCCAGCTTTGCTCCAGCATCTTGAGCAGGTCGGCCGATTTATTCAATCTCAGTGAGGAGCCCTATGAAATTTGGAGTTATCGGCGCCGGTCAGATGGGCGGCGGCATCGCGCAGGTCGCGGCGCAAAGCGGTTTTACCGTGGTCGTGCAGGACGTCAAGCAGGAGTTTCTGGCGCGCGGGCAGGCCGTCATGGAAAAGAGCCTCGCCAAGTTGCACGAGAAGGGCCGCCTGCAAGGCACCCCCGCCGAGGTGATGGGCCGCATTCAGTTCACCACCGATCTGCACGCCTTCGCCGACTGTGATCTGGTGGTGGAAGCCATCGTAGAAAACGAGGCGGTCAAGGCCGAGCTGTTCCGGCAACTGGGGCAGATCGTCAAGCCAGACGGCATCCTGGCCAGCAACACCAGCTCTATTCCGATCACCAGTCTCGCCACCGCCTCCGGCCGGCCCGAGCGCTTTATCGGCATGCACTTCATGAATCCGGTGCCGCTGATGCAACTCGTGGAAGTCATTCGCGGGTACCAGACCAGCGACGACACCGCCCGCATCGTCACCGAAACGGCCGAGAAGATGGGCAAAACGCCGCTGTCGTGCAACGACTTCCCGGGGTTTGTCTCCAACCGCATCCTGATGCCCATGCTCAACGAGGCCATTCAGTGCGTGATGGAAGGCGTGGCCGAGCCAGAGGCCATTGACGGCATCATGAAGCTGGGCATGAACCACCCGATGGGCCCCCTGACCCTGGCGGACTTCATTGGCCTGGACACCTGTCTGGCGATCATGGAAGTGCTGCACAAGGGCCTAGGTGATGATAAATACCGCCCCAGCCCGCTGCTGCGCAAGATGGTGCAGGCCGGGCTGCTGGGCCGCAAGAGCGGGCAGGGCTTTTACCGCTACTGACCGTACGTCTGTGGGGTGCTGTGGCTCCCGCCTGTGTTAGAACAGGGGCCGATGAAGCGAATGAAGTGGATGATGGCGGCGGCGCTGGGCGCCCTGGGTCTTTCCGGGGCAGCGGGCGCCGCCGATGTGCGCCTGGGCCTGAACAGCAGCCTGGGCCTGGGCTGCCAGGTGGTGGGCGTGCGCGCCGGGGTGCAGGAGGGCCGCGTGGGCGTGCATGCCCAGGGCGCCTACTGCCTCAGTGGCGTGCAGGGGCAATCGGGCGGGGCCGCCTTTGGCGCCGCCGTGTCCTTTGACCTATTCCGCAGCGGCGGCCTGACCACCTACGCGCTGGCCGGCGCCGACCTGCTCAATGGCAACGCCGCCCTGCACGCGGGGCTGGGCCTGCGCTACGGCATTCCCCTGATTCCAGTGGAAGGCTACGTGGAAGCGGGCGTGCAGCGCATCAGCACCGCCCTGCAACCCATCGTGGGGCCCCGGCTGGCGCTGGGCGTGAACTACAAGGTGAATGTGGCCAACCTGCAGGGCACGCTGCCCACGACCGGGGCGGCGACGGGTGACGGCACCCCGGCCCCCGCCCCCGCCGAGTGCAAGCTGACCCCCGAGCAGGACGCCGCAGCCGCGCGCGCCACCGCCCAGTCGGCCGCCGAAGCCGCGCTCTCGGCCGCTGCCAGCGCGTACTCGGCGGGCTTTTCCAGCTTCTCGTATCAGGTGTCCACGGGTGGCGCCAGCGTGAATGGCAACACGGCCCAGGTGAGCGGCAGCGTGACCATCAACCTCGTGGCCCGGGGCTCGAACACGCCGACCAGCGACACCTACAGCGGCACTGTCACCCTGGTGCGCGACGGCTGCGGCTGGGTGGCCACCGGCTACAGCCGGGGCTAAGAGCCAGCGACCATGAGAAGGGGCGGGCTGCACCGCCCCTTCTCTCATGGCATCATTCGGCGCGTGACTGTGAGGGTGGAGCGGCTATACGCCAACGTCTTTCTGCTGAGCACGCCCGGGGGCCGCCTGATGGTGGACAGCGGCGCGCTGCCGTATACGCCGGTGTTTGCCCGCCTGCTGCGCACCTTTGCCCCCGACGCCGTGCTGCTCACCCACGCGCATGTGGACCACGCCGGGGGCGCCTTCGTGGCCGCCCGCGCCGGGGTGCCGCTGCTGGCGCACCCGCTGGAACACCCCGCCCTGACCGGACAGGTGCACGACCTGCCGTACCCCGCCCGGCGCCCGGAACTGGGCCCGCTGATCTCGCGGCTGCACCCCAAGGTGCCGGCCCAGGCCCTGCGCGCCGCCCTGCCCGGTCAGGACCTGCTGGGGTGGGAGGTGGTGCATTTGCCCGGCCACACCCCGGGACAGATCGGCGTGCAGCGGGACGGGGTCCTGATCGCCGCCGACGCGGTGGTGGGCGCCCCCGACGGCGCGCACCTGCCCCGCGCGGCCTACAACCACGACCATGCCCAGGCCCTGGCGACATTGGAGCGAATGGCCGACATGGATCTGCGCGAAATCTGGCCGGGCCACGGCGGGCCGCTCACGCCCGCGCAGGTGCGTGCCCGGGCAGAGAGGGTTGAAGGGCAATAGTTGATGGAAAAAGAAAGGGCGGCGGTGGGGAATGCTCCCTCCCGCCGCCCTCCTTCGGGTGGGGCTGGCAAGGCCCGGCCCCACCATCACCCATTCACTTCTTCGGTTCGTCGGCCACCTGCCCCACCACGCCAGGGGCCACCCAGGCCATGTTGTTCAGGTCGGCCACCGACATCACCTTGCCGGCGGGCACGCGCAGAATGCCGTTGCGGTCTTTCAGGGGGCCGGTGAAGGGGTCGAACTTGCCGCCCTTCTCCATCTCGGCCTTGAGCGCCATCACGCGGTCATACACGCTGATCTTCTTGCCGTTCACGGTCATGGTCTTGGCTTTCAGGGCCGGAATCCACTTGGGGTTGATGGCCATGCCGTCCTGGGCGCCCAGTTCCACGCTGCCGCCGCGCAGCAGATTCCAGTAGTCCACCTTCTGCAGGTTCTTGCTGGTGTAGGTGCCATTGCGGACCTTGGTCAGGAAATCAATGTAGATCTTTTCCCAGTGCACCAGCTGGCCGCTCACCACGTAATCGGGGGCGAACTTGTACATGGGCGAGTAGTGGGCAAAGCTGGGAATCTTGCGGCTGGCGGCGGTTTGCACCACGGTGGCGGTGTCCTCGGTAAAGGCCAGGGCGCCGGCCCCCTCGCTGATCAGGGCTTCGGCGGCCTCGCGGGCCTTGTTGGGGTCAAACCACGCGTTGATCCACTTCACGCTAACGGTGGCTTTGGGGTTCACGGCGCGGGCACCCAGGGCAAAGGCGCTGATGTGGCGCTTGAGTTCGGGGACCGGGAAGGCCGCCACATACCCCAGCTTGTCGCTCTTGCTCACGGCCGCCGCCATCAGGCCGTTGAGGTAGTAGATCTGGTAGAAGTCTGCCATGTAGGTCGCCATGTTCGGCGCGCGCTTAAAGCCGCTGGCATGGGCAAAAATCACGTTGGGGTACTTCTTGGCGGCTTCCAGCGTCTGGTCCATGAAGCCAAAGGACGTGGTGAAGATCACCTGGCACTTGTCGCGCACCAGCCGGTCAATCACGGGCGCGGCCTGACCCTCGGGTACGCTTTCCACGTACTTGGTTTCCAGCCAGGGCAGGGCCCGCTCGGTTTTCTTGCGCGCCTCGTCGTGGGCGTAGCTCCAGCCGATGTCGCCCACCGGCCCCACGTAGATAAAGCAGGCCTTGAGTTTGGCCCCTTGCTGGGCCTGGGCGGCGGGGCTGGCGGCGGTGGTCAGCGCGGTGGCCACCAGGGCCAGGGTCAGGGGTGCGGCAGCGAGCAGCAGTTTGTTCATGGAAAGACCTCCGAAAAAGGGGGCAGGCGCGGCCAGCGCCCTGGGTCTTTATTGTGCCTTCATTTGCTGGCTGGGGGGCCACCCTGTCTGGTGCCCCACCTGACGGTGAGGTGAACCGAACGCGGCCAAGCTGCGTACATCTGAGTACAGAGGAGGCCCCATGACCGAGCCGCAGACCCCCCCCGACCACCCGATGCCGACCGAGGAGCAGGAGCGCCGCCTGCTGGCGCCGGGCAATCCCCTCAACCCCCGGCGCGAGTTTCTGCGCAGCGCCGCGCTGTTTACCGTGACCGCCGGGGCCCTGGGCGGCGGCCTGGAACTGCTGACCCGCCGCCCCGGGGCCGGCAGCGCCGAGGCGCAGGCTGCCGATCCCTTCGCCCGCCCGGCCCGTCCCCTAGGCCCCTACGACACCGCCGAGGCCGTGACCCCCTACCGGCAGGCCACCACCTACAACAATTTCTACGAACTGGGCACCGACAAGGCCGACCCGGCGCGGCTGGCCGGCAGCCTGAAGCCCCGGCCCTGGACCGTGCGCATTGACGGCGAGGTGCGTAAACCCCAGACCGTGGACATCGACACCCTGCAGTCGTGGTTTCCGCTGGAAGACCGCATCTACCGCATGCGCTGCGTGGAAGGCTGGAGCATGGTCATGCCCTGGCTGGGCTTTCCGCTGGCCGCACTGATTCGGCGCCTGGAGCCCACGAGCAAGGCCAAGTACGTGCAGTTCACGGCGCTGCTGGACCCCAAGCAGCTGCCGGGCCAGCGCCAGCCGGTCCTGGACTGGCCCTATGTGGAAGGGCTGCGGCTGGACGAGGCATTGCACCCGCTGGCGTTCATGGCCGTGGGCCTGCATGGGCGGGTGTTGCCGGGGCAGAACGGCGCGCCGCTGCGGCTGGCCGTGCCGTGGAAATACGGCTTTAAAAGCATCAAGAGCATCGTGCGCATTACCCTGACCGAAAAGCAGCCGCAAACCACCTGGGCCCTGGCGGCGCCGCGCGAATACGGCTTTTACGCCAACGTGAACCCGGCGGTGCCGCACCCGCGCTGGAGTCAGGCCACCGAGCGGCGCATCGGCGAGCTGGGGCGGCGCAAGACGCTGCTCTTTAATGGCTACGCCGATCAGGTGGCGGGGCTCTACAAGGGCATGGACCTGCGGAGATTTTTCTGACGCGCCGCCGTGCGCCGCTGCGGTGGCTGGTGCCAGCGGTGGTGACGGGCGGCCTGCTGCCTGCCGCCGTGCTGGTGCTGGACGCCCTGAGCGGCGCCCTGGGGGCCAACCCCATTCAGCGCGCCACGCAGCAGACGGGCCTACTGTCGCTGGTGCTGCTGCTGCTGTCGCTGGCCTGCACGCCCCTGCGGCGCTGGACCGGCTGGACGTGGCCCGCGCGGGTGCGCAAGAGCCTGGGGCTGCTGGCTTTTGGCTACGCCGCCCTGCACTTTCTGATCTACCTGTTTGACCACGGTTTTGCCCCTGCCCAGATGGCCGAGGACGTGCTGGAGCGGCCCTTTATCACGGTGGGGTTCACGGCCCTGCTGCTGCTGGTGCCCCTGGCCCTGACCAGCACCCCGCGCGCGGTGCGGCGCCTGGGCTTTGCGCGCTGGACGCAGTTGCACCGGCTGGTCTACGTCTCGGTGTGGCTGGCCACGCTGCACTACTACTGGGGCGTGAAAAAGGACCACACGCCCCCCCTGATCGCGGCAGGAGTGCTGGCACTCCTGTTCCTGGCGCGCTGGTGGCGGCGGCCCCAGCGGCACGCGGCCTGGCCCCTCCCGACAGATCGCGGGTCGGCGTCGCCTTGAGAGGCGGGGGCCCTCTGGGTGCGGTGTGTGGGCAAGAGAATGACCGGCACAGGCAACGGCACCCGGGGGCCGACCTATGGCGAGAGGGCGGTCCAGTCCGCCGCCCTCCACTGACAACAAGCGGGGCGGGTCTGGCCCTGCCGCGCAACTTGGCCGGCGAGAACCGGGCTAGCGCGCTAGCATGGGGGCTCGCATGACCCTGAGCGCGCTGCTGTTGACCCTGGCCCTGGGCGGCCCCACGCTGAACGTCACTGTGGCCGCGCCCCCCGGCCTGAGTTTCAGTGCGCTGGCGCCGTCCACGGTGTCGGTGGTGGTGGGTGACCGTGAACAGGTGGCCGCGCTGCGGGGCGTGCCCGACCCCACGGCCCCCGAGGCCTACACCCGCCTGCTGCCTGCCCGCCTGACCCTGCCGGCAGACGCGCGGGGCCCGGCCACCGTCCGCCTGCGCCTGTTCCTGTGCGATAAGGCGCGCGGCCTGTGCACTGTGCAGGAGCAGGTGCGCCGCGTGACCCTGACGCCGGGACGGACCCTGACTGTGGCGTTTACGCCGACCCAGCACCGTTGGCGGCCGTAGGGGCAAAGGGAAGGAGGTCGTGCTTGATCGAAAAACGCCCCACACTGTGAAAGTGTGGGGCGCGCCGGCAGCGGCTTTGGGCCGCTTAGCCCTCCTCTGTCAGCGTTCGCCGCGCACGTAGGGGCGGCCCAGGGCGGCGGGGGCGTCGCCAGCCTGCCCGCGCACCCCGGCCAGCGCCAGCACGACCAGCACCAGCACAAAGGGCATGGCGCTGAAGACTTCGGTGGGCACCGGGCTGCTGCCCTGCAGGCGGAACTGCAGGTAATACAGGAACCCGAAAAACAGCGCGCCCAGCACCGCCCGCAGCGGTCGCCAGCCCACAAAAATCACCAGGGCCACGGCAATCCAGCCCAGGCCCGCCGTCATGTTGTCCGCCCACGAGGACCGGTAGGCCAGCGACAGAAAGGCGCCCGCCAGCCCGGCCAAGGCGCCGCCCCCCAGCACCGCCAGCACCCGCACCAGCGCCACATTCACGCCCAGCACGTCGGCTGCGGCCGGGTTCTCGCCCACCGAACGTAGGGTCAGCCCGGCCCGCGTGGCGGACAGCCAGAAGGCCAGCCCCGCCGCCAGGGCCAGCGCGGCCACGGTAAACGGACTGAGGGCCACGCCAAAAACTGTCCAGTCGGGGACCTTGTTAAAGAGCGGCAGGCCTTCAAAGCGCTTGCCCAGCAGGCCAGCGGTCCCGGTGCCGATCAGGGCCAGCGCCAGGCCACTCACGAACTGGTTGGCCCGCAGCGTCACAGTGGCCAGCGCGTGCAGCCCCGCGAGCAGCGCGCCCGCCGCCATAGCCGCGCCCACCGCCAGCCACAGATTGGCGTCTGGGGCACTGGCCGCCACCGCAAAGGCGGCCAGGGCGCCCACCGCCATCAGCCCTTCCACGCCCAGGTTCACCACCCCGGCGCGTTCATTCAGAATCGCCCCCAGACAGGCGAGCAGCAGCGGCGTGCCCACCGCCAGCGCGCGGGCCAAAGCTTCGAGAATCAGGGTGTCCATGTGGGGGCTCCGGAAGGGGAAGTGGGGTGTAGGAAGTGGGAAGTGGGAAAAGAAGGAAGCGGGGGGCAGGGCGCGGTGCGCGGGAGGGGTGGGGTTTGACAGGCCCGCTGGGCCGCATGAGGCAGTCTCACTGCCATCTGCCACCCCCTACCCCCGGCCCCACACCACGCGGTGACGCACAAACACTTCGCCGGAAATCAGGCACAGCAGCATGACGCCGCTGAAGATATCCACCACGCGGAAGGGCAGGTTCAGGTCAATTTTCAGGAGGTCGCCGCCGGCCAGCAGCACGCCCATCAGCGGCGCGGTCAGCAGGCACAGGGCGGGATGGCCGCGCGCCAGCCACGCCACGATCACGGCCGTAAAGCCGTAGCCCAGGCTGATCTGCCCGGCTTCCAGCAGGCGGTGGTGAATCCCGGCCACCTCGCCCGCACCGGCCAGCCCGGCGAGGCCGCCCGTCAGCAGGGCCACCAGCGTGGCGACACGCGCCGCCTTGAGGCCGGCGTAGCGGGCCGCGCCGGGGTTCTCGCCCACCACACGCAGGGCGTAGCCGAAGGTGGAGCGCGTGAGCAGCCACTGCAGCCCCAGCGCCAGCGCCACGCCCAGCACCAGCGTGGGCCAGTGCACCTGGGTGCCGCTCAGGGTGGGCAGCCACGCCTGCGGGGCAAAGGTATCGGTGTAGATGTACCCGCGCACGTCCTTGCCCTTCCAGGGCCCGGCGATCAGGTAGGTGACCAGCGCGGCGGCCACGTAATTCAGCATCAGGGTGGACAGAATCTCGTTGACATTCACCCGGCGCAGCGCCGCTGCGATCAGGGCCCAGAGGCCGCCGCCCACAAAGCCCGCCGCGAACATGGCCGGCAGCAGCAGCGGGCCGGGCAGCGGCACAAACAGCGCGGTGCCCGCCGCGAACACCGCCCCCAGCAGCAACTGCCCCTCGGCGCCAATGTTGAAAAACTGCGCCCGGAAGGCCAGCGCCAGCCCCGAGCCGATCAGCAGCAGCGGAATGGTGCGCCGCGCGACCTCGGCCAAGCCCGTGGGGTCGCCCAGGGTGCCGCGCAGCATGGTGCCGTACACCGTGCCCGGCGCCTGCCCGGCCAGCACAAAGACCAGCGCGCACAGCAGCAGCGCGGCGGCCACCGAGGCCAGGGTGACCAGTGCGGCGCGGGCGGGGGAGGGGGTGGTCAGCGGCACGAACCTCATGCGCCCACCCCCTGCTCGTTGCCGGATTGCTGGGCTCCAGGGAGGCTGTGCGGATGCGCGCCGCCCATCAGGAGGCCCAGCGACTCGCGGCTGACCTCGGCGGCGGGGTAGGGACCGCGCAGCTGGCCGCCCACCATCACCCCCACGCGGTCCGAGAGGCTCAGGAGTTCATCCAGGTCCTCGCTGACCAGCAGCACGCCCGCGCCCTGTTCGGTGCGCGAGAGCAGCGCCCGGTGCACCTGATCGGTGGCCCCGATATCCAGGCCGTAGGTGGGGTGCACGGCCAGGATCAGGCGGGGCTGGCCCGCCAGTTCGCGCGCCAGAATCAGTTTCTGAATGTTGCCGCCGCTCAGCAGCCGCACCGGGGTGTGCAGGCCCGGGGTGGCCACCGCGTAGGCCTCGACCTCGCGGCGGGCGCGTTCATCGGTGGCCTTCAGGTCGCGCGCCAGGCCCCGGCCCAGGGGCGGGCGGTCATAGTCGCGCAGGGCCAGATTCTCGCTGACGGTCATGGTGGGCACGGTGCCGCTGTGCAGGCGGTCTTCGGGAATGTGGGCCACACCCGCCTGGAAGCGCTGGGCCGCGTCCCCGGTCAGCGGCTGGCCGTCCAGGGTCACGTGGCCGGCCGCCTCCCGCAGCCCGGCCAGCACCTCCACCAGTTCGCTCTGGCCGTTGCCGGCAATCCCCGCCACGCCCAGCACTTCACCCGCGCGCAGCTCAAAGGACACGCCGCGCAGCACCTCCGGGCCCCGGGCCCCGGTCGCGCGCAGCCCCTGCACGCTCAGCAGGGTGGGGGCTGCTTCTGGGGGCGCCCCGGCGGTCCGCTTGCGCGCAAAATCCACGCTGCGGCCCACCATCAGTTCGGCCAGCGCCTCGCGGGTGGCGCCAGCGGTGCTCAGGCCGCCCACCACCTGCCCCTTACGCAGCACGGTCACGCGGTCGGCCACGTCCAGCACCTCGTCAAGCTTGTGAGAAATGAAAATCAGGCTGTGCCCGCCCGCGCGCAGTTCGCGCATCACCCGGAACAGCCCCTCGGCTTCCTGCGGGGTCAGCACACTGGTGGGCTCGTCCAGAATGAGCACGCGGGCGCCGCCCAGCAGGGCGCGCAGGATCTCCACCCGCTGCTTTTCGCCGGGCGAGAGGTCAGCCACCCGGGCCTCCGGGCGCACCTCCAGCCCGTAGCGCGCCGAAAGTTCCCCCAGCCGCGCCGCGACCTGCCGCGCCGGAAACAGCCCGCGACCCGTTCCCAGCGCCAGATTCTCGGCCACGGTGTGCCGCGCCACCAACAGGGGGTGCTGCGGCACCAGCCCAATGCCCAGCCGCCGCGCCTGCGCCGGGCTGCCGATGCGCACCGGCTGGCCCTGCACCTCCAGCGTGCCCTCATCGGGCTGATAGAGGCCATACAGCATGGAAATCAGGGTGCTTTTGCCCGCGCCGTTCTCGCCCAGCAGCGCCAGCACCTCGCCGCGCGCCACGGTCAGGTCCACGCGGTCATTGGCCACCACGCCGGGAAAGCGCTTGGTCACGCCGCGCAGGCGCAGGGCCGGGGGCCCCCCTTCGTGCAGGGGCGCGTCGGGTGGGGGCGGGGCTGGGGGCACACTCACGCCCGCCATCCTGGCACAGCGCCCGCGTGCTGGTCACGCCCAGGGTCGTGCAGGGGAGGGGAGGCAGGGTGGGCGCGTCTGGTCAGTGCTACGGAGGCCGGATCACCCGTGACCGCCTCTGTGCTTCGGTGCTTGCATGCCGCTCCGTCCCCGTTGTTCCTGCTCTGCGGCGCCGCTCTGCGAGCGCCTCTGGTCGGGTTCACCCGTTCTTCCATCACCGATGAACCGGAAGCCTTACTCCTTCCAGCGAAGAACCCCGGAGTCGCCCCCGGGGTTCCAGAACCGCCCGCGCTCACAGCGGTCTTCCGTTCCGCCCAGGGGAGGCAAGCACCCCCCTCAACGCCACTTCAACCGCTGTCTGTCCCGGTGACTCGCGCCGCTCGCGCCACATGACCTGCAGGGTTCACTGTCAGGTCATGTGGCGACCTCTATCAGTACACCGGAGTGCCGCTGGGAAACGTCACCACGTCGGCCAGCCCGCCTGGGTCCAGGCGCACGATAAACCCGGCGTCCTCGCGGTAGGCCATCCCGCTGTCCACCGCCAGACACAGGCGCCCGGCGTAGGGAATGGGGGCCCCGGCGCCCAGGGTGGGGCCGTGCAGGTGCTCGTCCAGCAGCACGTAGACCGGCGTGTGCCCGTGCACGATGCGCTGGCCGCCAAAGGTGCCCAGCATCCGCCGGGCCTTGGTGTCGCCGCCGCCCAGCACAAAGGCAAAGCGCTCGGTAAAGGCGTTCAGGAACACCCCCCAGTCGTCGGGGTTGGCGTGGGCCAGCACCGCGCGCACGCTGGCGTTCACATCGTCAATGGTGCCGCCCATCTTCAGGTACACCATGGAGTCGGCGTGCACCAGCAGCCAGTCGCCCACCCGCAGCATGGCGGGGCGTTCGGCCAGCCAGCCCAGCTCGGCGGGCTCGATCTGGTCGGCGTCGCGGGGCTGGCCGCCGTTTTCCAGCCAGTATTCGCGGAAGCCCAGGCGGTCATGGGGATCGCCCTGCTTGAACACCAGCGCGGCCAGGAACATCACCTCGTGGTTGCCCAGCAGCGCGCTCACCTGCCCGCCCGCCGAGCGCGCCTGCCCTTCCAGGCCCCGGATCAGGCGGATCACGCCGACGCCGTTGGGGCCCCGGTCCACGTAGTCGCCCAGAAACACGAGGTGGGCGTCGCCGCCCGTCCACTGCCCGCCAAAGTCAATCAGGCCCGCGCGCAGCAGCAGGGCGCGCACCTTGTCATAGGCGCCGTGAATATCGCCCACCACCCACAGCGCCTTCACGCGCCGCCCCCACCTAGGCGCGGCGTCACGCCGGGGCCCCTGCCTGACCGCTTCTGTTCCCGCTGAAGGCCGCTGTGCACATGCCGGAGTCTACCCCCCGGCGCGCCTGGGGGGGCCTCATACGCCGCCGTCCTCGTCCTCGGGGGCCGCTTCGCCCTGCGGCAGGGTGCGCCACTTGGTCATGCGCTCGGAGATGTCGTCCTGAATGCGGCGCACGTTCGTTTCCAGGCCCGAACGCGCCGCGTCCAGCTGGTGGCGCAGGCGCATGATCTCTTCCACGCCCGCCAGATTCACGCCAAGTTCCTGGGTGAGGCGGCGGATCTCGCGCAGGTGCTCAATGTCGCGCTCGCTGTACAGCCGCGTTTTGCCGCTGCTGCGCCCCGGGCGGATCAGCTGCTTGCGCTCGTACAGCCGCAGCGTCTGGGGGTGCATGTCCACCAGTTCCGCCGCAATCGAGATCACGTACACGGGCCGGTCACGCGGGTCCAGGCGGCCGTCCGGGGCGGGCAGGGCGTCCGGGCGGGCGGCCTGCTGGCGCAGTTCGCCTTCCAGGCGCTCAATCTCGGCCTCGAATTCGCCCTGTAGGTCGTCCAGCTCGTGCTGCAGGCGCATGACCTCTTCTACGCCCGCCAGGTTCACGCCAAGTTCCTGGGTCAGGCGACGAATCTCGCGCAGGTGCTCAATGTCGCGCTCGCTGTACAGCCGCGTTTTGCCGCTGCTGCGCCCGGGACGGATCAGGCCCTTGCGCTCGTACAGCCGCAGCGTCTGGGGGTGCATGTCCACCAGTTCCGCCGCCACGGAGATCACGTATACGGGCCGGTGTTTGGCGTCAGAGGGCATAACGTCCCTTGAGTATACCGGAGTCAGTTTTGCTGCGGCGCTCCGGCGGACCGGGGGTCGTGCAGGCGCCGCACATTTACCGCCAGCGCGCCCTGCACACGCCCCGGCATGCTCTCGGCGGATACGCCGCGACGGGCCATTCACCGCGCGGCACAGGAACCGGGGTTCGCTCTCGTCGGCCCCGCTCAGGCCCAGATCGTCCTTGCGCGGCGCGGGGCCGGGGAGGCGCGCCTGGGGGCCGCTCATGGCGCGCAGTGTCCCCGCTATCATTCGGCCCATGACCTCTCCAGACCTCAGCGCGCTCCTGAACCGCGAGCAGGCCCAGGCCGAACTGTTTGACCTGCTGCGCATTCCGTCGGTCAGCGCCGACCCCACGCGCGGCGCCGACATGGCCCGCGCCGCCGAGTTCCTGCGCGCCAAGCTCGCGGCCCTGGGCTTTGCGGCCCGGGTGGACGCCACCGCCGGGCACCCCGTGGTGTACGCCGAGCACCTGCAGGCCCCCGGCAAGCCCACCGTACTGATTTACGGCCACTACGACGTGCAGCCCGAGGCCCCGCTGGAAGAGTGGGTGACTCCGCCCTTTGAGCCCACCGTGCGCGACGGCCGCATCTACGCGCGCGGCAGCACCGACGACAAGGGACAGGCCTACGCCCACGTGAAGGGCGCTGAACTGCTGCTCTCGCAGGGCGAGTTACCGGTGAACGTGAAATTCCTGCTGGAAGGCGAGGAAGAAATCGGCAGCCCGAACCTGGAGGCCTACCTGCGCGAGCACGCCGCCGAACTGAAGGCCGACGTGATCCTGATCAGCGACGGCAGCCGCTTTGCCCCGGACGTGCCCACCATCACCTATGGCGTGCGCGGCCTGAGCTACGTGGAAATTCACGTGCAGGGCGCGAACCGCGATCTGCACAGTGGGTCGTACGGCGGCGCGGCCCCCAACCCCATCAATGCGCTGTGCGAGATCATCGCGCGGCTCAAGGACGACCAGGGCCGCGTGACCATCCCCGGCTTTTACGACGGCATTGACGAATTGACCGAGGACGAGCGCCAGATGTGGGCCAGCCTCCCCCACAGCGACGAGGACTTTGCCGGCAGCATCGGTGTGCCCTCACTGCCCGGCGAGGCGGGCTATTCCACCCTGGAGCGCCTGTGGGGTCGCCCCACGCTGGACGTGAACGGCATCTGGGGCGGCTACCAGGGCGAGGGCAGCAAGACCGTAATCGCCGCCAAGGCGGGTGCCAAGGTCAGCATGCGGCTGGTGCCCGGCCAGGACCCGGAGCGCATCACGGGGCTGATTGCCGACTACGTGCCCAAGATCGCCCCGGCGGGCGTGAGCGCCAAGGTGGTGCCGCACCACGGCGGGCGGCCCTTCAAGTTCGACCTGAACAGTCCCTTTAACAAAGCCGCCAACCGCGCCCTGAAGCGCGTGTATGGCCGCGAAGCCGTGTTTGCCCGCACGGGCGGCAGCATTCCGATTGTGGCGGCCTTTAACGACATTCTGCAGGCCCCGGTGCTGTTCGTGGACCTGGGCCTGAACGAAGACGCCCCCCACAGCCCCAACGAGAGCTTTGCCGTGCAGGACTACTTCAACGGGATTCTGACGAGCGCGTATCTGCTGCAGGAGCTGGGGCAGTGACAGGAAGCAGTGCGCGGTGTGCGGTGCGCGGTCACTGCGTCCCGCGCCCTGCCGCCTGCATCCCTGGCGCGGAGCGCCTGTGAACCTCGCCTTCCTCGCCTCGCACGGGGGCAGCGCGGCGCGGCACCTGACCGAAGCGTGCCGGCGCGGCGAGCTGCAGGCGGCGCCAGTGGCGCTGGTGAGCAACAACAGCCGCAGCCCCGCACTGGCCTGGGCGCAGGCGGCGGGGCTGCGCACGGCGCACCTCAGCAGCGCGAAATACCCTGATCCCAACGAGCTGGACGCCGCCATTCTGGGCTTCTTGCAGGACGCGGGGGCGGACACGCTGGTGCTCAGCGGCTACATGCGCGAGATCGGGCCCCGGGTGCTCTCGCACTTTGCGGGGCGGCTGCTGAACATTCACCCCAGCCTGCTCCCGCGCCACGGCGGGCGGGGCATGTACGGGGACCGGGTGCATGAAAGCGTGCTGGCGGCCGGCGACACCGAAAGCGGCGCCACCGTGCATCTGGTCACCGCCGGCATTGACGAGGGCCCCATGCTGGCGCAGGCCCGGGTGCCGGTGCTGCCGGGCGACACCCTGGACACCCTGAAAGCCCGCGTGCAGGCGGTGGAGGGCGAGCTGATGCTGCGCGCGGTGCAGGCCCTGGCGGCGCAGGCGGCCGTGCGGGCCACACCATGAAACGCAAGGTCTTCGATCTGCGGCAGTGGGCGCGCGTGCGCCGCTGTACCGAGAGCGTGCTGCGGGTGCCCGGCCACGTGATCGTGGATCTGGCGATTCATGAGGTGACGGGCCCCAAGGACGTGCCTTTCGGAGACCAGACCATCCGCGTGGTGGACCACGGCTACCGCTGGGTGCGCGTTCACCCCACCGGCAGCGGCGAGGGCGTGCCCGGCAGCGCCCTGAGCGCGATGCTGGACGAGGGCGGGCAACTGGTTCAGCTGTACGTGGACCTGCACGGCGGCGAGGGGCTGACCGATGCGGGCCTGCCCTGGCACGACGATCTGTACCTGGACGTGATTGCCAACTGGGTAGTGGATGAGCGCGGCCACGGGCAGGTGACCGAAGCGCACATCATTGACCGTGAAGACCTGGACGACGCGGTGCGGGCGGGGCTGGTGGACGCCGCGCAGGCCGAAGCCACCTGGACCCATGCCGCGCAGGTGCGCGCCGAATTGCTGGCTGGGACCTACCCGCCGCTGGCGGTGCTGCGGCGGTATCTGGAAGACCCGTACACCTGAGCCGGAGGGTGGAGGGGGCGCCGATGAAGCAGGGGCGCCTTGTTTCATGTCGGGTGGAAGAGGAGAGGTTGAAGGGGGCTCAGGCCAGCCATCGAAGGCAGCCCGGAGCCTGTTGCTGACGCCGATAAACCACAGTTCGGCCCCGTCCCCGGCCACCTTTCGGTGTTGACCGCTTTCGCCCTTTCCCCTCAATGGCGGGGGGCGCTGGTTCGAGTCATGGCGCGCGCCGGGTGCAGGCCGCGCACCACCCGCGTCATGGCGGCCACGCAGTTGCGCCCGGCGGCCTTGGCGCGGTACAGCTGCTCGTCGGCGGCGCGCAGCACCTCGGCCCGGTCGCCGCTGAGGGGGGTCAGGCCGCCCGAGACGGTCACGCTTTCACCGGGCAACTGGGCGCGGGTGGCCACCTGCAACTGCACGCAGCGCAGGATGTGCTCGGCCACGGCGAAGGCGGCGTCTTCGTGGCATTCGCCCAGCACCACCGCGAATTCCTCGCCGCCCAGCCGGTACACGCCGTCGCTGGTCCGCACCGCCCCGCGCAGGGTGGCCCCCACGATCACCAGCACCTGATCGCCCACCTCGTGCCCATACGAGTCGTTCACTTGCTTGAAGTGGTCCAGGTCCAGCATCAGCAGGTAGGCGGGCTGGCGCGCGTGGGCAAAATCTTCTTCAAAGCGGCGGCGGTTGGCGCAGCCTGTCAGGCTGTCCACGTACGCGAGGTCTTCCAGTTGCAGGGTGCGCTGGGCCGCGCGCAGCCGTCCCTGCTGAATGCTGTGGGCCACCACCAGCCCCACGCTGCTGAACAGGGTCAGTGCTCCGTAGGTGAGCAGGGCGTCCGGCAGTGGGCGCTGGGCCAGGGCAAAGCCGGGGAACACCGCCAGATTGGCCACCGCGAACACGCGCAGCGGCACCCACCACTGCCGCCGCAGGTCGTCGTCGGGCGACCAGGGCACGCGGCGCAACCACCCCGTGTTGCTGCCCGCCAGCACCGCCACCAGCACCAGATTCAGCAGGGCCGGCCCCACCCCGGCGCCGCCCAGGAGCCAGCGGTAAGCCGCCAGCGGCAGCGCCACGGCCAGCCCCGCCAGCACGCCGTAGCGCTGCGCGGCCAGCGCCACCACCACGCTGCGCAGGTCCAGCAGCAGCCCGGGGGCCACCGGCACCGCGTTGTACATGAGCAGCAGCCCCAGCCCCGAGGCCCCCAGGAGGCTCAGGGGGAGCAAGCGAGGCTGCGGGGGGCCCGGGCGGTCCAATCGGGCCAGCAGCAGCACCCCGGCCATCAGGAGCGCCAGATTCAGCAGCAGTTCATTCAGCATGCCTCTCCCGCTGGGGAAAAGGACTCAGGGCCGCCCGCTCAGGCGGCGTGCGGCACAGGGCAAGCGGCGAAACAGCGAAGCGGGGGCCGTCAGAAAACAGTGAACGCATGAAGCCTGCCAGGGAGGATGCAAAAAGGTGGGAAGCAGACTGAGCGCCAGATAGGCAGGAGAAGACGAATGCCACAGGGCCGTGAATCTGACCCCAACATGAATGCACCATATTGCCGGCGGCGCTGCTTTGGGAAAAGGCTCAGGCTTCCTTCATGAACCCGAGGCGGAGAGGGGAGTTTAGTGCTGCCGCGTCCACCGTGCCGCCCTTATACTTGGACCGAGTTCAAATTCGAATCCACCCGGAGGTTTTCCCATGACCCAGCCTGCTGCCCTGCCCGCTTTCGCCGCTGCCGCCGTAAAAAAAGCCCTGCACGACATTCCTATGAACGCCACCGTGGGCGTGCAGATTACCGATGTAGGTGTGGGCTGGGCCACCGGGCAGGCGCCCGATACCGCGCCCTTTCGCAACCACCTGGGGACCATTCACGCGGGCGTGCAGTTCCTGCTGGCCGAGGCCGTGAGCGGCGCCGCCTTTGCTGGGGCCTTTGCCGCGCAGCTGATGAGCGCCGTGCCCCTGATTGAGAAACTGGAAACCCACTACGTGAACCGCGCCGTGGGCGACCTGACCGCCCGCGCCGAGTTGGCCGACCCGGCGACCCAGCCGGGCGCCCACGCGGACTTCGCCCGCGAAGGCAAGGCCCGGCTGGTGGTGAACGTGACCGTGCAGGACGGCGAGCAAAAGGACGTGATGCGCGCTGTGGCGCACTGGTACATCCGCGCGCGCCCGCAGTAGGGGGAGTGGGGTGTAGGCAGTAGGAAGTGGGAAAAGAACTTTGCCTCCTCCGGCCTCTGCGGAGGGCGCTTCGCGGCCATTTCGTATTAGCCTGCGCGCATGTCTGTGCTGCTGCTGGATCATGTCGCCATTGCCACCCCGGACCTGGACGCCGGAGCCGCGCCGTATGAGGCCCTGGGTCTTCACCCCGAAGGCCCCGACGAGGAGGTGGGCACCCAGGGCGTGCGCGTGCGGGCCTATCAGGTGGGCGACACCTTGATCGAACTGCTGACGCCCACCCGCCCGGACAGCCCCATTGCAGCCTTTCTGGAGAAGCGCGGCGCGGGGCTGCACCACACTGCCTACCGCGTGGCCGATCTGGACGCCGAAATGGCCCGCCTAAAGCTGGGGGGCGCCCGCTTTCTGCAAGAAGCCCCGGTGCCGGGGCGGGCGGGTACGCGCGTGGCCTTTTTGCACCCCAAATGGGGCCAGGGCACCCTGATTGAACTGGTGGAACACCCGCACGGCGGGCCCCACCCTTGAGCGCGCGCCCCCGCCCCGGCTGGTGGGTGCCGGCGCTGGTGGTGATGGGCCTGATCTGGTTGTTCAGCGGCCAGCCGCAGACCCCCGGGCCCCGGCTGGCGCATCCCTGGGACTGGGCTGTTCACTTTTTCAGCTACGCGGCGCTGGGCCTGTGCGTGGCGCGGGCCACTGGGCGCCCGGCCGCAGCCCTGGTGCTGTGTGCGTGGTTTGGCGCCCTAGACGAGATTCATCAGGCGTTCGTGCCGCCCCGTGAAGCGGGAATTACCGATTGGCTCTTCGATGTGGCGGGGGCGTGGCTGGGGGCCCGCGTGGGGACGCGGCGCGCAGACCCGCCCACCCCGGTTGTGGCCAGGGCGCCGGTAGAACAGGACTTCCTGTAGCGGATGCCTGGGCTCTTGAGCGCTGGGACCTTTGACCGCTCTGGGGGGACAAGAGCGGCAGTCATGGGTGTTGTTCTGCCGCCCAAGCGCAGTGAGCCGCCTCTGCACCTCGCTCCTGCTTAGCCTTGCCCTGGCCTCTCACCATAAAGCCTCCTTCATCGCCTTCAGGGGTAGGCCCAGAAGCCCTCGCACCGGCCCTGAACCTCACTTCACGCGCCCCTGACGTGCCAGCGGCAGAGTGGTGGGGTCTGGGCGGCGGCAGAGCCACCAGACCCCAGAAGGGCGGCGTCCACCTTCCTGAAAACGGACGCGCGAGCGGGTCACTCGAAGGCCCCAGGTCGGTTCGAGGCCGGCCACCCGCACCTTCCCTCCCGGGGCGCCCACGAGGTGCCCCGGCGTTCTGTTGGGGGTCGCTGGGTGAAAGGGGAGGCCGAGTGCAGGCTCCTTCAGCTGTTTCCCTCGTTGCTTGCCTCTGCCCCCGCTCCGGCTCAGTCCTCGGCCAGTTCGCCCACCTCCAGGGGCGCGTCCGGCCAGACAGGCGCCGCGCTGAAAGGATTGAGCAGCGGGTCAACGGTCATTTCGCGGGCGGTGCGCTTGCCCCGGGTGCTCTTGGCCAGGGCCGCCAGGCTGGCCTTGGGCCGGCGGTCCTCGTCCAGCAGGCCGTTTTTCTCCTGGAACGTGTCGGTCAGCTGGGTGTAGCAAAAACCAGACAGCCCGTGGCAATCGTGCACGGCCGCCAGCAGGGCCGCGTAATCGCGCTGAAAGTCTTCCTCGCTCTGCGACTGGCTGTAGCCCCACCCCACCGAGTGGTCGGGGATATACGCGATGCCGCCGAACTCCGAGAGAATGATCGGCTGCTCGGCCTCCTGAAAGCCGTGCAGAGTCAGAAAGCGGTCGGCGGGCTGCTGCATGCGCAGGGTGGCGCGGGTGGCGTCCAGGGTGCCGTAGCGTTGCCGGAGCACCGCCGTGTCGTCGGCGTAGTCGTGAATGGTCAGGATGTCGGTGGCCACGTGTTCCCAGCCGTCGTTCCCGATCACCGGGCGCGAGGGGTCCAGGGTCTTGGTCAGGGCGTACAGGGCGCGCACATAGTCGCGGTGGGCCGGGTTGGTGGGCAGATCCGGCACCCCCCATGACTCGTTGAACGGCACCCACGCCACGATGCAGGGGTGCGACTGGTCGCGGGCCAGCACCTCCTGCCACTCGCGCACCAACCGCTCGACCGCCTGGGGCGTAAAGCGGTACGGGCTGGGCATCTCGGCCCACACCAGCAGGCCCAGCACGTCGCACCAGTACAGCCAGCGCGGCTGCTCGATCTTCTGGTGTTTGCGCGCGCCGTTAAAGCCCAGCTGCCGCGCCAGTTCCACATCCCGGCGCAGTTCGGCGTCGGTGGCGGTCATCAGGCCGCCGGGCCAGTAGCCCTGGTCCAGCACCATTTTCAGGTAATACGGGCGGCCATTGAGCAGAAAGCGGTTGCCCGCCACGCACACCGAGCGCAGGGCCGTGTAGCTGTGCACCCGGTCCACCACCTCTTCGCCGCGCAGCAGTTCCAGGCAGGCCCGCAGCAACTGGGGATGCCCGGGGCTCCAGAGCAGTTCGTTGCGAAAGTCGTCAATGCCGGGGTCGGGCAGGGCAATCTGGCGTTCAACCTCGTGGTTGGACAGGCTGTAGCGGTCATGGATCAGCAGCGTGTCGTCCCGCCACAGCCGCACCCGCACCGACAGGTCGGGCGTGTGGGGTCCCCCCAGTTCCAGCTTCAGCCCAAGCTGCCACTGGTCCAGGTTGCTTGACCAGCCCACCTTGCGCAGGTAGGTCTCGGGCACCCGCTCCAGCCACACCGTCTGCCAGATGCCGGTGGTGCGCGGATACCAGATCGAATGCGGGTGGCGTTGCCAGTCCTGCTTGCCGCGCGGCTTGGCCAGGTCGTGCGGATAGTCCTGCGCGCGCACGGTCAGCTCCACCGTGCCCCCGGCCCGGGCCTGCCGCGTGAGGTCGGCAGTAAACGGTGTGTGCCCGCCCTCGTGGGTGGCCACCAGTTCGCCGTTGGCCCACACGGTGGCGGCGTAGTCCACCGCCCCGAAATGCAGCAGCAGCCGGCCCTGGCGCTCCTGGGCTGTCAGGGTGAGGGTCAGGCCGTACCAGACCACCGGGTGAAAGTCCTGGTCATGCAGGCCGCTCAGCGGGCTCTCGGGGGCATAGGGCACCTGAATCTCGCGGTCAAAGCCCACCTCTGAGGGGTGATCCCAGCGGCCCTGGTCGTCGAAACAGAAGCGCCAGGGGCCGCTGAGGTCGCGCCAGTCGTCGCGTTCCAGCAGGGGCGTGGGGTGGGCGGTGTGGCGCACGGCGTCTCCTTCAGGCCGGCTGGCCTGGGGCAGCAAGGGGGGAGGGCCAGGGCACATGCACGCGCCCTGGCCGCCTGGAAGGCGGATGGGGGAGGCGGTCAGGGTCCAGAGCGGTCCCCGGGCGGGGCGCCATTCACCACAGCGGCGTCGGCCCGCCCGTCACCGTCGCCGTCGGGGTCCGGCGGGCCGGCGCTGTCGTCGCTCACGGCTCCGGAGACAGCCCCCGCGCCGCTGCTGGCGCCACTCTCGTCCAGCGCCTCTATCTCGTGTTCGTCCTGCGCGTGTTCGTCCGGCGTTTTCGTCATGTGGCCGTTCCTCCCCGGCTTTTCACCTTAGAGAGCGCGGCGGTCTGCCTTCCTGCCGGGCCGCTGAAGGCCTGCCCGTGGCTTGTGTGGGGGCCCCGCTCCAGCGGCGTGAGGCTGCCTTGCCCAACTTCACATCTCGCCCCCTGGAGGCCCGCCTGACTCTGTTTTCACGTCTTCTGAAGCCTGCGGGCGCCGTTGCAGTTTTGTCAGAGGGCGCGCTCTAGGCTTTTTTCCATGACCACCCTGCCGCTGACTCCGCCCGCGCACGCCAGCCACGCGGCGGCGTTGCAGGCGGCGGTGACCCAACTGGAAGGCGTGATTCTGGGCAAGAGCACCCAGATCCGCCTCGCGCTGACCTGCCTGCTGGCGCGCGGACACCTGCTGATCGAAGACCAGCCCGGGGTGGGCAAGACCACGCTGGCCCAGGCGCTGGCCAGGACCTGCGGCCTGCACTTTCGCCGCGTGCAGTTCACGGCCGACCTGCTGCCCGCCGACCTCACGGGCGTGTCGGTATGGGACGCGCCCAGTGCGTCGTTCCGCTTTATCGAGGGCCCGGTGTTCAGTGAACTGCTGCTGGCCGACGAGATCAACCGCGCCACCCCCCGCACCCAGGGCGCGCTGCTGGAGGCGATGGAAGAGCGGCAGGTCTCCGAAGGCGGTGTGACCCGGCCTCTGCCGCAGCCCTTTTTTGTGATTGCCACCCAGAATCCGGCCGCGTTCGTGGGCACCAGCCCCCTGCCCGAAGCGCAGCTGGACCGCTTTCTGATGACCGTGACCCTGGGCTACCCCGACGTGCGCGCCGAGCGACTGCTGCTGGAAACCGGCGGGCGCAGCCTCTCGGTGCGCGACCTGCCTGCCGTGCTCAGCGCGCCCGTGCTGCTGGCCATGCAGGCCGAGGTGGACCGGGTGCACGCGGCGGCCCCGCTGCTGGACTATCTGCAGGTGCTGGCCCGCGCCACCCGTGAGCACCCCGCCCTGGCCGGCGGCCTGAGTCCACGCGGCCTGCTGGCGCTGCTGGCGGCGGCGAGAGGCTGGGCGTATTTGGCCGGGCGCAGCATGGTGCTGCCCGAGGACGTGCAGGCGGTCTTTGTGCCGCTGGCCGCCCACCGCCTGAGCCTGCGCGACCCCGCCACGCCGCTGCCGGGCCTGCTGGAACGGCTGCTGGCCGACACCCCCATTCCTTGAAAGGCCCCGTTGTGGCGGCGCCCCCCCTGACCCTGCGGCCCACGGGCTTCGGCGTGGCCTTTTTGCTGGTGATCCTGCTCACCCTGGTGGGCTGCGTGAACTACGGCCTGAGCCTGGGCTACGGCCTGACCTTTCTGCTGGGCGGCGTGTGGGTGATGACCGCCACCCAGGCCCTGCGCGCGGCGCGCGGCGCCGTGGTGACCCTGCGGCCGCCGCCCGGTGCGGTCGCCGGGGGCGAGGCCGCCGTTCAGGTGGTGCTCAGCGGCGGGGGCGACGGCGCCCTGGCCCTGACCCTGCGGGGCGGCCCGCGTCCGGTGGCGGGGACGTGGCCGCTGGTGGGGGGCCCGCTGGAGGCCACCCTGGCCCTGCCTGTGACGCACCGGGGCCCGCTGACCCTGACGGCCACGCCACAGGTGTATGACCGCCTGGGGCTGTGGCGGGTGCCGCTGCCCGCCCCCGAATCCCTCACCCTGCTGGTGCAGCCCGCGCCTGAGGTAGGCGCCCCGCCCGCCCCGGCGCGCACCCTGCCTGGCGAGGGCGAGGGCGCTGGCCGCACCCGGGGCGACGAGGACTTTGCGGGGCTGCGGCCCTACGCCCCCGGCGACTCGCCCCGGCAGGTGTCGTGGCGGCACGTGGCGCGCACCGGCGCCCTGCTGACCCGTGAAACCGACGCCCCACAGGGCCGCGCCCGCCTGCTGGACTGGGCCGACACGGCCGGGCCCCCGGAAGCCCGGCTCTCGCGCCTGAGCGCCTGGGTGACTGAACTGGGGCGCGCCGGGGTGCCATTTGCCCTGCACCTGCCCGGCGCGCAGCTGCCGGTAGGCCAGGGCGAGGCCCACGCGCTGGCCGCGCAGCGGACCCTGGCCCTGCACGCCCCGCTGCCCAGCCAGGACGCGGCCAAGGCTGCCCCCACTCCCGAAGCCCCCAACCCGGTTGCCCTGCGCGGTACGCTGCTGGCCCTGGCGGTCACCCTGGCCCCCACTGCCCTGCGCGCGCCGGTGTGGCTCAGCGCGGTGGTGGCGGCGCTGCTGGTGCACGCCCTGTGGCGCACCCACGCGGGGTCGGGTACGCCCCGGCCGCCCCTGCCCACCTGGCTATTGGGCCTGCTCGCGGTGGCGGGGGGCGCCGCGCTGAACGCCGTCTACGGCACCCTGCTGGGCCGCGACGCGGGCACGGCCTTTCTGGCGCTGCTGCTGGCCCTCAAGGTGGCCGAGAGCCGCAACCGCCGCGACGGCCAATTGCTGGTGCTGCTGGGCCTGTTTACCACCAGCACCCACTACTTCTTCAGCCAGGGGCCGCTGACGGCCGCGCACACGGTGCTGTCTTCGGCGCTGCTGCTGGCCGCCGCCCCCGCGTGGCGTGCGCCGGGGGCCGCGCAGGGCCGCTTTGGGCTGGACCGCCCCGCCCTGGGCCGCGCCGTGACCCTGCTGGGGCTGGCCGCGCCGCTGGCCCTGGCGCTGTTCGTGCTGTTCCCGCGTCCCGCCGCGCCGCTGTGGCAGCTGCCAGTGCAGGGGCAGGCGATCTCGGGCCTGTCGAGTGAGATTCGCGCCGGGGAATTCAGCAACCTCGCCCAGAGTGACGCGGTGGCGTTCCGCGCCGATTTTGACGGCGCCCCGCCGCCCCAGCAGGCCCTGTACTGGCGCGGCCCCGTCTACGAAGCCTACGACGGCCAGACGTGGCGGCAGGTGCGCGGCAGCCGGGTCAGCCCCAGCGTGGAGGCCACAGGCCCAGCTCAGCGCTACACCCTGACCCTGGAACCCAGCGGCACGCCGTGGCTGCTGGCACTGGACGCCCCCAGCCGCGTGCCGGACGGGGCCTTCGTGTCCACCGCTTTTCAGGCCGTGACCTTCCGCCCGGTGACCACCCGGCGCCGCCTGGACCTGGAAAGCCGCCCGGCGCTGCTGGGTCGCCAGGAGGACCCCGCACGGCTGAACTTCAACCTCTTCCTGCCGCAGGGCCAGAGCCCGCGCGCGGCGGCGTTGGGGCAGTCCTGGCAGAGCCTGCCCCCCGAAGGCCGGGTGCAGGCGGCCCTGAACTACCTGCGCCAGGGGGGCTTTACCTACACCCTCTCGCCGCCCACGCTGCCCGCCCAGGACCGCATTGACGCTTTCCTGTTCACCACCCGCACCGGCTTTTGCGAGCACTACGCCGGGGCCTTTGCCTTCCTGATGCGCGCCGCTGGCCTGAGTGCGCGGGTGGTGGGCGGCTACCAGGGCGGCGAACTGAACCCGCAGGGCGGCTACCTGATCGTGCGCCAGCGCGACGCCCATGCCTGGACCGAGGTGTGGCTGCCGGACCAGGGCTGGGTGCGGGTAGACCCCACCGCCGCCATTGCCCCGGCGCGCGTGCAGGCGGGGCTGCAAACCGCCCTGACCCGCCCGAATGCCACCGCGCCGCTGACCCCCAGCACCCTGGGCCGGCTGCGCCTGCGCCTGGACGCCCTGCAGAACCGCTGGAACGAACTGGTGGTGGACTACGACGGCGAGCGGCAAGCGGGGCTGCTGGCCCGCGCGGGCCTGGGTGGGGTGGGCCAGCCCGCCTACCTGCTGCTGCTGCCGGCGGTGGTGGCTCTGACCCTGCTGCCGGCTCTGGCCCTGCTGCGCCGCCGCGCCGCGCCCGTCGACCCGGCGGCCCGCGCCCTGCACGACCTGGGCGTGCGCCTGGGGGAACCGCGCGCCCCAGGTGAGACGGCCGCCGCCTACGTGGCGCGCCTCAGCGCCCAGGCCCCCGAACAGGCGGGCGCCCTGCAGGACGTGCTGCGCGCCTACCACGCCGCGCGCTACGCCCCAGGTGACCCCGCACGCGCCCTGGCCGATCTGCGCGCCGCCACGCGCCGGGTGCGCCGCCTGGGCCGGGGGCGGGCTCACCGTTAAGTGGCTGGCTGTTGATCCTTAGAGCAGTTGACATCAAGATAATGCTGGTTCTTGAGTAGCTCCTTAGCACGAAGACTTCCGGTGCTAAGCAGTTACCTCCTATTTATAACTCTTATTATTTCTTCTCCAATCCTTTGGAGAGGCATATCTTCATAATCCAACGCAAAATCGTTTTTGGTTGCCTCGTATATTGGAGCAATGGATAAGCAGTTGCCTATCTCTCCTAACGCTTCAAGAATTTGCACTTTTTTAAACGTTTCCTTTTCTAAAAGAAGTATTTCCTCTAAAAATCTCCTTGAGAAATCACTATCGTGCTCACGAAGAGTGAGAATAATCTGTATTTTAGAAAAATTCCCCTCACTATTATATTGATCTCTTAGGAATCTAACCCTATCAATTTTCTCCGAAGAGAGAATTTCCTCAAGAATTTGCAGCTTGTTGATAGTATCCGTTTCGGATTCAAGCGATTCTAGTAGTGTTTTCATTTGAACACTCAACGCGAGAAGTTAGGCATAAGGATATTGCCACGCAAGACACTCACGAGACCGTGCAAAACATTCGCCCCCTGCTTGTGAAGGGTGGCCGTATAGCTCCGAACACGGCAGAAGTTCATACTCCCCTTCGCTGAACGAAACCCACCAGAGACTTTGCGTTTCACACAGGCCATCTGAATGGCCCGCTCTGCCTGATTATTGTCAAACGGCACTTGTTGGTCATCGAGGAAACGCAGGATCGCTTCACGATGCCGCTGGCACCGCAGCGCCAGGTTGCGCCCCCGGGTCTGTTTCACCCGACCCCGTTGCCCAGGGACTGAGTCTGTTGCTGGATTCACGTCTAACCCCGCTTGGACCAACCTGTCGAATTGGTCCAGGAACGCAGCTTTTCCCTCGGAGGTCAGCGTCCCTGCTTTGTGCTCGTGATAGACGCGCTGCATGGCGCTGCGGAGTTCTCCTGCCCAGAGCTGTCCATGTTCCTCAGCCAGGTGCCGCCATTCCCTCAACAGATGGGCCTTGCATAAGGCATGCTGTACAGGCAACTGGAAATAGGTGCTCCAAGCGTCATGAACGACGGTGCTCTGAAAGCGGGGAAGGACATTCATGTCCTTCAGAGCCGCGTGCCCTCGTTGCTCGTGATGTGCGTACAACGTGAGCTGCTTGCAGCTCACCACATGCATCCAGGCCAGCTTCCCGTTCACCTTGCTGCCGGTTTCATCTGCGTGCAGGACAGGTTGTTTCAACAGCGCGGTTTTAAGCTCGGTCTCAAAAGTGGTCAGACGCCCTACGGCCACATTGAGGCTCAGGGCAATGGTGCCGTCACTGATTGTTGCTCCACAGACGGCTTCCAGAATGGTTGCCGTGCGTTTGAGCGGAACGAAGTGCACCGCATTCAGGTACACCGCCAATCCGTGGATGCGTGGACCGTACTGCACCCGACCAGGCACGTGAGCTGGAAACGAAGCCTGCTCGCGGTGATGACACGTCGGACACACCTTGACCTGGGCGCGGTACTCCACCGCCTGCAGCCGGATCTCAGGCAGGTCCAAAACCTGCCGCGCCAGTTCATCGGTGACTGTGACCGTGTCCCAGGCCTGACCACACCCACAATGCCCAGTGACAGGAAGCGTGATGAGCTGGTCAGGGTGCTCGGTCATCTTCAGCGTCTTGCCTTTGTGACTAGGTTGAGCGCCAGAAGACCGGCTGGTCTTCTGGCGCTCACTCTTCGGCGTCCAAGGCTTATCCTGGCTCGGAGGTTGGTGCGAGGTCGTGCTATTCAGGCCGAGATGCGCCTTGATGTCCTGAAGTTCAGCGAGCACGGTGGCCAGCTGAGCTTCCAACTTTTTGCAATTCGGGCAGGCGTCGTTCGAGATGCCACTACTCTACCTGTTGACCTAAGTCCAGGCCCCCTGCTGAGCAGTCACGTTCTTGACCCTCCGCCCTCATGGGGCTCAAAGAGCTGCGCCGCAGAGAGGGCCTCGCGCCGCGAGGGGTGAGGGGGTTCTTTGGTCAACCGCTCTAGATCAACCGGGCGGACTGGGACAGCGGCGCCGCAGAGCGAGGAGCGAAAAAAGTGCCTTGCACCGGGAATGGACACGTTTCTGCGCTCTTCCGAAACGTTGGAATGGGAGGGGCGAGGCACTTGGCGGCGCGCTCCTCCCGTAGCATGGGGCCGTGAACGTGCAGAGAATTGCCCTGACTTTCATTGCCGGGTGTTCCGCCGCCCTGATCGCGTATGGGGCCGCCTTTGTGCGCGGCGACCTGGGCGGCGTGTTCGCCTATCTGCGGGCGCGCGGGGCCCTGAAGCGCCTGCGCGAGAGCGGTACCGAGGCGCAGGTGGCCGAAGCCCAGCGCCAGTTGCACGCCCTGGGCTTGCAAGTGGGCGACCCCGCCCTGGCCGCAACCCTGATTCCGCTGGCCCTGCTGCTGGGCGCCGGGGTGGCCTTTTTGGTGTGGCGCAGCTTTGGCCGCCGCCTGGACACGGCGCCCCGACTGGACGTGCAGGAGCGCATGGTTTACCGCTTCGCGCACCGCAAGGGCGGGCGTTTTACCCTGGACGACCTGCGCGTGGGCAGCCCCCTGACCGACGAACAGGCCCAGACCGTCACCGCGCGCATGCTGGACCTGGGCCGCCTCGTGCGCGAGGGCGACGCCTTCCGCCTTGCCTGACTTGCCTGAGATGACCCCGGACCTGCTGGCCGCCCTGCTGGACGACGCCAACCACAGCCCCGCCCACAGCGTGCGCGCGGCCCTGGCACGGGTGGACGGCCAGCCACACCCGCGCGTCGCGGCGCTGACCGCCCACCTGCGCGCGGTGAAGCATGAAACCTGGGTGGCGGTCACGGCGGCAGCTGGGCAGGCACCCCCCCCGGACGACGCGGGCTTGACCCGCCTGATGGCCTGGGAAGTCACGGCCGCCCGCGCCCTGCCCCCAGGGGCCCTGGCCCTGCCTCTGGGGTCCACCGGCCCCACCGTGCAGGACGCCCTGCTGGCCCTGGTCCGGCATACCGTCTGGCACGCTGGACAGATTGCGGCGCTGGCCCGGCGTCCCCTGCTGGTCTAACCGTGCCCCAGGACCGCCCGTTTCTGACCGACCCCAGCCCGGACGGTGTGGCCCCAGCTGGCGCCGTGCCGGCCGCGCTGTTCGATCTGGCCGTCAACCGCGCCTGGGCCGCGCTGCGGGGCCTGCGCCCGGCCCAGCCCGGCGCCGCGCTGGCCGCGTGGCATGCCCGCACCCGTTTTGCCCGCCGCGTGCCCCTGGCCGCAGTGGAGGCCGCGCTGGCCGCCCGCCCTGCAGAGGGCGAATGGCACTGGGCCGGCGGCGAACAGGGCGCGTGGGTACCGGGCCGCGCACCGTTTCCATAACGGGTGGGTCAGTTGATGCGGGCAGGGCGAGCGTCCTTCCCCGTGATTGAGGCTCAGTGCTCTGCGGTGCAGAGGCTGAAACCTGGGGCGTAGGGCAGCAGCGGAGAATGGGGGAGAGGTGCGTCAAAGAAGGCTGTTCTGAGAGCGAACCCCAGAGCCACCTCCGGTTTTGCCTTTAACAGCGCTGGGGTGAACGAGGGGAGACAGGGGACAGATGCAGGGCAGATGTTTTGCCCCGGGGTGGCCTGGGCCGCCGCTCTGACTGGGGCGGGACGGACCACTCCCGGACCTGCACGCCACCTCTGCCCGTCGCCCTTTCTGGATCAGCTGTTCCCGTTTAAGCTTTCCAGTGCCACCCGCACTGCCCGCGTGATCTCGGCGTCGGGCAGGTAGGGGAGTGGGGGGCGGTCCTCGGGCCACGCCAGGGCCACGGCCGGGTTGGCGGGCACATGCATAAAGGCGCAGGGCACCCCGGCGCGCCCACCCTGCGCCAGATGGTGCAGCGCGCGGTACAGCACGAAATTGCACACGTACAGCCCCGCCGTGTTGCTGATGTGCCCCGGCAGGCCCGCCGCCCGCCACGCCGCCAGGGTGGCGCGCAGCGGCCACGTGCTCAGGTAGGCTGCAGGCGCGCCGGCGGGGCCGGCCGGCTGGTCGCGGTAGGTCTGCCCGGCGTTGTCGGGAATGGCGAAGTCCATGACGTTCACGGCCACCCGTTCCAGCGTCACCTGGGGGCGCCCGGCCGCCAGCCCGGTCAGCAGCACAGCGCCGGGCTGCGTGCGGTCCAGCGCTTCGGTCAGTTGCTGGGCCGCGGCGTGCGGCTCCACGGGCAACAGGGCCGATTCAATCTGCCAGTCGCCCACCTGCAGGCCGTGCAGCGCCCGCGCCGCGTTCGCGCTGGGGTTGTCCGGGTGGGTGTGAAAGGGCTCGAAGCCGGTGAGCAGCGCGGTGGGCATGGCCCGAGGATAGAGGCCCGGTGACAGGAAAGGTGGTGGGCGACGCAACGGTCAACCAGTGCCCAGTCAGCCTCGCGGCGCGTCAAGGGCATGGTACGTTGACGGCACTTCTCCAAGGACCACTCATGTTCAAACGCCTCTAACCCTCACGCTCCACAACGGCACTCCACGTGTTGGGGTGCAGGTTGTGTTGTTCGTGAGGGACGGCGGAGGGGAAAACTGTTCCCCTTTGTGCAGACCGTCTTCCCTCGCTTTCTTGCCTTTTCATGATGTCGAGGGAGGCCCGCATGAGCGAGTCCTTATCCACCATTTCAAGCACCTGCCATTTGCTTCTTCCCCACCCCCATCAGGCCGCCCTGCTGTTCGTGCCTGACCAGGGGGCCTGGGCCCTGCCGGCCGTGACGCCCACCGATCCGCATTTCGGGGTGGTTGCCCACCTGAATCAGGCTGTCCAGCGGGCCTTCGGCCTGGACGCCGTCACCCTTCGTTCGCTGGGGGATGACTGGCGGCCCGGCGCTGAGGTCATCAACAGCGTGTACGAGTTGGAGAACCTGACCCCGGACGCCCGGCTCCCGGCCGGGTGCCGCTGGGTGACACAGGACGAGATCGCGGGCCTTTCACTCGCGGCGCCGCAGCACCGCCCCTATCTGGACCACTGGTTCAGGGAGCAGCGAGCTGGGCGTCCGAATATTCGTCGTCCCTGGGCGCGGCCCGGCTGGTTTCAGGCTGTCAGAACCTACATCGAAGAGCAGGCCAGGATGCAGGGCCTCAGCCTGACTGGTCCGGTCCGGCAACTTCGCAACTGGGAGCGGTCCACGCTGTTGGAGGTGCCGACGCAGCAAGGGCGGCTGTACTACAAAGCGGCGCCTGCGCCGTTGGCGCAGGAGGGGCCGCTCCTGTGCTGGCTGGCAGAGCGGTTTCCAGGCGAAGTGCCGCAGGTGATGGCCCTGGACGAGGCCAGGGGTGGCTTTCTGATGCAGGATCTGCAGGCCGTTCCCCTCCATGAGACCCAGGATCTGGCACGGTATGAACAGGCTGCGCGCCGCTACGGCGAGATGCAGCGGGCACTCGTGGGCCAGGGGCCAGACCTTCCCCACGCCTCCTGCATGGCGCTGGCTGATCAGGTGGACTGGCTGCTGAACGCGTTGCCTGAACGGTCACTCCCGCTGGGGCCTCACGATCTGGAACGGCTGCAGGCCGTTGCCCCACAGCTCAAAGCCCTCTGTGCCCAGTTGGCGGCCTGTGGCGTACCAGACACGCTGGAGCATGGCGATTTCTGGCCCACCAATGTGGCGGTTCGGCGGGAGGAGGTGGTGTTCTTCGATTTTTCAGACACCACGATCACCCACCCGTTTTTCAGTCTGCGGCTGTTTCTGGCAGAGCTTGAGACGTTTCTGCCCGCCCAGCCAACGGCGCGTGACTCTATTGTCGAGGCTTACCTCTCGGCCTGGGTGGGGGTCACCACACCAGCGCGGCTTCGCCGGGCTTACGAACTCTCGCGGCCTGTGGCTGCGCTGCACGCGGCCCTTCTGTATGTCGGCCGTCTGCTTCCCGCCATAGAAGCGCAGTGGGAAATGGAAAACATGGCGGTGTGGGCGCTGCATGACCTCTTGCATGAAGCAGAGGCCACCATGCTGTAAAGGGCTGAAGCCGAATCTGGGGGGCACATTTTTCCCGAACGTGCAAGGCGCCCCCTGGGCTACTCCTCTTCCGAGCAGAAAGGCCCTCCACGGCTTCTGGCCGGCCTTTTAACGGGGCCTCGGTGTACTAAGCGACAGGTGCCCTGCGCTGGGTCATAACGGGCCCGGCAGCAGGGTACGCTGGGCACATGAACCATGTCCTGGCTCTTGTTCTGCTGGCTCTGGTGCCCTCGGCGCTGGCCGCGCCGGTCACGCAATACGCCATCCTGAAGGCGGCGAAAGTGCAGGCCGGCCTGATGACCATGACCCTGGATTACATCGAGGTGTTTTACGACTCGCCAGAGGACGCCGCCCGCGCGGTGGAACTGGGATACTACCCGAATGCCCGCGCGTTTCGGGCGGCTATACCGCCCAGTGGCGTGCTGGCCCGCAACGTGAATCCGCAACTGCGCACCCTGAAAACCGATCCCCGCACGGTCTTCGAGCTCGCCTGCCCCGAAAAGCCCGGCGTCGAGTCCTCGGACATCGTGCCCAGGCCGGTGCCGCTCATACGCTTCGTCGCGTCGTGGAAGGGCAACCCGGCCGCCTGCTGGCCTTTTGCGGGCGGGGTCGTGCGCCTGCGCCTGGACGGCGCGCGCGTGCTGAAGGTCAGTCAGGTGTACTTCCCCTGATCATTCCCCGCCCCTGACCGTCCCCTGCGCCGCAGTTGCCCGCGCCAGGGCAGGGCTATGCTGCCCCCATGCCGGAACTGCCGGAAGTGGAAACCACCCGCCGCAAGATCGAGCCGCTGCTTTCGGGCCGTACGATTCTGGAGGTCGTGCACGACGCCCCGCACCGCTACCGCGACACCCACCGGGCCGCCGGGCGCCGCATCGCTGGCCTCAGCCGCCGGGGCAAGTACCTGCTGCTGCACCTCGCCGAGCAGAGCGCGGCCCAGGACGAGGCCCACGACCTCGAACTGCTGGTGCACCTGGGCATGACCGGGGGCTTTCGCCTGGAGCAGGGCCAGCACACCCGCGTGACCCTGCGCACCGACGGCGGCGACCTGTATTTCGATGACCCGCGCCGCTTCGGCAAGATGGCGGTGGTGCCAGCTGGGGAATACGCGGGGCACCCCACCCTGCTGGCGATGGGCCCCGAACCTCTCTCCGACGACTTCCGCGAAGAGGCCTTTGCCCGGTTGGCGGCGACGTGTGGTCCGGTGAAACCCTGGTTGCTCTCACAGAAACCCGTGAGCGGTGTGGGCAACATCTACGCCGACGAGAGCCTGTGGGCCGCGCAGCTGCACCCCGCCCAGACCCGCCTGACCCGCGAGGAAGCCGGGCGCCTGTACCACGCGGTGCGCGAGGTGATGGGCCATGCGGTGGCGGCGGGCGGCAGCAGCCTGGGCGACGGGGTGGGCAATTACCGCCAGCACGACGGCCAGAGCGGCGGCTACCAGACCCAGCACCACGCCTACGGCCGGGCCGGGCAGCCGTGCGAGCGCTGCGGCGCGCCCATCGAAAAGATCGTGCTGGGTGGGCGGGGCACCCATTTCTGCCCGGTCTGCCAGCCGCTGCACCCCCGCGCCCGCCAGGAGACCCCATGACCGACCTAACCGGGCTACGGCTGTCCTACACGCGCGCCGAACTGCGCCGTACGGCCCTGCACGCCAACCCCCTGCAGCAGTTCCAGGCGTGGCTGCAAGAAGCCCTGGAGGCCGGGCTGCGTGAGCCCTACGCCCTGAGCCTCGCCACCGCCGACGCCAAGGGGCGCCCCAGTGTGCGCACCGTGCTGTTGCGCGGGGCTGGGGAAGAGGGCCTGACCTTCTACACCAATTTCGAGTCGCACAAGGGCCGCGACCTGGGGGCCAACCCGCAGGCTGAACTGCTGTTTCACTGGGCCGAGCACGAGCGGCAGGTGCGCGCTTACGGTCCCGTCACCCGCGTGCCAGACGACGAAGCCGACGCCTACTTTCACGCCCGCCCCCGCGAAAGTCAGCTGGCCGCCCACGCCAGCGACCCGCAGAGTGCGCCCATTGCCAGCCGCGAGGCGCTGGAGGCCGCCTTTGCTAACCTGCATGCCCGCTACCCCGGCGAGACCCCAGTGCCCCGCCCAGCCTTCTGGGGTGGTTTCCGGGTGCAGGTGCAGGAGTGGGAGTTCTGGCAGGGCCGCGCCAACCGCCTGCACGACCGCTTCAGGTACACCCGGGCAGGCGGCGACTGGCGGATCACCCGCCTGATGCCCTGAGTGGGTGGACAGCGCCTTCGATCCGACTTCTGGAAACGTTCGTGACGCGAGTTGGCCGTTTGGACAGCAAGGCCTCGCGGGGAGAAACAGCTCTGGTGTGTCGGGCCGTGGACCTGAGGGCGGCCACAGGAGAGCAACCTCCTGAACGGTTCAGAGATGGGCGGCTGTCTGAGCGATGGTGCGGCCAGGCTTTAAGCGAAGCCAGCAGGTCATAAGAAAAACGTTCTCTGGGACGTGCGTTTCCCTTCGGCTTTTGCCCTGCCTTCCCTGGCAAAAGGGGAGGAGAGCGCTGGGTTCACCCTGTTGCCCCAGCTGACGTGCTGTAACTCTCCGCGCCTTGCTGAAGGGCGCCGTAAATCGGCACGGGGCCAGCTCCCAGCCGGGGTAGCATGGGCCCATGCCGCTGCATGTGGTCGAATCCAGCGTCCGCGCCCGCACGGGGCAGCCGGAAGACGGCGCCGACCTGCTGGTGATTACGCCCCACCACGTGGCGGTGGTGGCGGGCCTGAGTTTTGGGGCCACCACCGGGGGCGCGCGGCCCCACGACCAGCCCCCGGGCCGGTTTGCCGCCAGTGCGGGCGCCGCCGCCCTGCGCGACCTGCCCCCCACTGCCGACCTGCGCGACGCCGCTGACCGCTTCACCCGCACCCTGGACCAGGCGGTGGGCCGCGTGAGCGGCGGGGCCGGGCGCCTGCAGGTGGCCTACGCGGTGGCGGCCGTCAGCCACGCCCGGCGCGAGGTCTGGCAGATTGGCGCCGTGGGCGCCCAGTGGGACGGCGGCACCGGCCCCCAGGCCAGCCACGGGCTGCCCAGCCTGCTGCCCTCGCTGGCGGCGGCGGCCCAGGCGCGGGCGGTCTTTCTGCACGCCCTTCTGGCGCGCGGCGACGCCCACCACACCCCGGCCGCCCTGCGCCACGACGACCCGGCCCAGCCCATCCTTGCCCCGCTGCTGGCCGCGCACGCCGCGCTGGCAAACACCACCGGCCCCTTTGGCTACGGCCTGGTGGACGGCCGCGCCATCCCCGACGAGCACCTGCGCGTCTCGGTGCTGCCCCCTGGCCCGCGCGAGGTCTGTCTGGCCAGCGGCGGCTATCCAGCGGTGCTGCCCACCCTGGCCGCCGCCGAGCGCCACCTCGACGACTTGCTGGCCGCCGACCCGCTGCTGATCACGCGCTTTCCCTACGTGCGGCCCCATCGCCCCGGGCAGGACGGCTACGCCGACCGGGCCTACGTGCGCGTGCGCGTCTGGTAAAGGGGGAGGCTGGGGCTGCCCCTCACGCGGGAACACCCTGTTTGTGGGCTACAGCGCCGTTGCCTGGGGCCCAGGCGGGCCATGCTGGCGCGCATGAGTAACCTCTATACCGCCCAGGCTGTCGCCACCGGGGGCCGCGCTGGCACCGTGCGCAGCGAAGATGGCCGCCTGAACCTGAACCTCAGCGTCCCCGCAGGGCTTGGCGGGGACGACGGCCCCGGCACCAACCCCGAGCAGCTGTTTGCTGCGGGCTACGCCGCCTGCTTTCTGGGCGCCCTGGGGGTGGCCGCCCGGCGCCAGAAGCTGGACCTGGACCCCGCCAGCACCGTCAGCGCCCAGGTGGGCCTGCGCCGCGAGGGCCTGAGCTTTGCGCTGGACGTGGAACTCGAAGGCCACTTTCCCGGCCTCAGCCCCGAGCAGGCCCAGGCCCTGATGCACGCCGCCCACGAGGTCTGCCCCTACAGCGTGGCGACCAAAGGGAACGTGGACGTGCGCCTCACCGTGCGCTGAGGCGAGAAGCAAAGCGGTTTCTGCCGCTGGTGGCAGATCCGGGGTGAGCACGCGGCGAAAGAGCGTGGCTCACCCTTCTCTGTCACCCATGCCTGGGCTGTGCGTAAGGAGCTGCTATGTGTCGCGACTGGACGTAGGTGGTCGAAGGCAGCCAGAAATCTGTCCGGGACTTTAGGCCAGAGAGGCCCAAGGGGAGCTGAATCCGGCTGCCAGCCGCTCTCACTTCCGAAAGAGGCCGTGAACTGTGAAGGCATGGCGTCGACCGAAGGGACGCGCAGAGCGGTGCAGCAGAGCAGGAGAAGCAACGGGTTGCTGTGAATTGCGCCGGAGCTGCGCCGAGGGCGGGGAAGGCCAGGTCTGTTCTGGATGGTCCAGGCATGGTCGGCCCTGCATCCAAGCTTGGCCTGGGCCGTATTCCCGGTTGGGCGAGCTGGCCTCCGGTCTTTCCTTCAGCCGCGTGGGTCCAGGCTGGTGTCGCTGAACTCCTCACCCAGGAGGTTCTGGCGCTCTTCGGGGGTCAGGGCCACCATCACCTGCCGCAGCACGACGTCCACGGCCTGCTCGGCGCTTTCGTCCAGCGTCAGGCCGTCCAGCAGTGGCACGCCCTGAGCGCGGGCCAGGGCTTCGAGTTCATCTTGCATGGCGCGAATTTCATCGAAATAGGCCATGTAGCGGTGCAGGGGGCGGCTGGCGGCGGTCTCGGCGTCGCGGCTTTCAAAGTGGCGGCGGTGCTCGGCCGGGTCGGGCAGGGTGACCAGCATGGGGACCATCAGCGCGCCCTGGAACGCCTCGGCGCGCAGGTAGCCGGGAACCAGATGCACACCCTCCAGCACCAAGCTGCTGCCCTCCTGCACACTGCGTTCCACCACAGCGCTCAGGCCCACGCTGACCTGCCCCACCTGATCGCGGAAGCCCGCCAGCAGCGCCTCGCGGGTGGGGCGCTCGGGGCGCTCGGCGCCGGGGGGCAGCAGGGCTTCCCAGGCATTGAAGGTGCTGGCGTGTAGGGTCGGCACCAGGGCCGGGGAGACCATCGCCCGCATCACCTCGCGGATGGAATCGGTGCTCACCACGCGCGCAATGCCCAGGCGGTAGGCAATCTCGGCGGCCAGGAAGCTCTTGCCCGTGCCCGACACACCGCCCAGCAGCACAATCACCGGGCGGGGCGGGCGGCGAATCACCCGCAGCAGGCGGTAGCGGGCGCTCACGTCCGGGCCCACCTCGTCACGCAGCAGGGCTTCCACCTTGGCCTGAATGGCCTGCCGGGTCACCACCCGGTCCTCGCGCCCGCGCAGGTCACGCTGGGTTACCCGCGCCACCTTGCGCGCCACGTCCGGGGTCACGCCCGCCGCCAGCATGGACTGCACCAGAATCCCCTTGGAAAAAGGGCCGGGCACGGTGCTGCCCTCGCCAATCACGCCCAGTTTGCCCCGGTTGTGGCGCAGGTAGCGGTAGGTCAGGCGCAGGTGTTCGCCGTAGCGCTGGGCGAGGGCGTCTTCGGTGAGGTTATCAATCTCCTCGGCGCTCAGGCGGCGCACGCCCCGCTGGCGCAGCCGCACGTCGACCACGCTGGCGGTGGCGTAGGCGTCCTTGCTGGACAGCCCGGTGTCTTCCAGCGTGCGCGCCAGCACGCCCCGGCTGAAGGGCAACTCGCCTTTCTTGGCCGTCACCAGAATGTCGGCAAAGGCGGGGGTCTGCGCCTCGGCGGCCCGGGCTACCTCTGGGCCCAGCACGTCGCGGGCCACCTCCACCATCAGGGCCTGCAACTCGGCCGGGCTGACCACCGTGCGCCGCGCCAGGCGCAGCTGCTGCTCTATGCGGCGGGCAGCGGCGGCGGCCTGGGCGCCCTCGGCCCCGGCGTTCACCAGTGACTCCACCAGCAGGCCCCGGCTGAACGGAAAGGCGTGGCGCGCGGTGCCAATCCGCAGTTCGGGCTGGGTCACGGCGAAGGAATGGGGGAGAGGGGCGCGGAGCGGTTCACCCGGGCAGTCTACTCCCCTGGTCCGGCGCCGCCGAAGGCCCAGGGCACGGTGTGGCCGGGGGCCGTGCAGAACGGCGCGGCTTGGGGTGTGTGTGCCCCAAGCCGCGCCTTGACTGTACCCGGGCCTCGCCCGGTGCCCACTGGCCTCAGCTCCGCCCCTCGCGCTTGATCGCGCCTTCCAGCAGCAGCCCCAGGGCCAGGCGCATTTCTTCGCGCAGCGGGCGCTCGGTGCCGTAGGCGCTCCAGCGCAGCGCCACCATCAGGTAGGTATCGGCAATCAGGTTGCTGATGCGCTGCAGGCTGAGGTCGGTGCGCATCTGCCCGGCGTGGTGCATGGGCCGCAGAATCAGCTCAATGACCTTGCTTAGCGGCAGCGCCTGGTACGCGGTGCGGGCGCGCTCGGGGTTGGGGTTCATGACCTCGTAGGCCAGCGGCGGAAACAGGTCGCGCTCGCGGGTGTTTTCCTCGGCCAGCCGGTCCCAGACCTCGTACAGCACCGTCAGGGGCGGGGTGCCCTCGTGCAGCCGGGCCTCGGCGTGGTCACGCAGGCGGTTCATCACCTCGCTGCCGTAGTCCAGCAGCACCGCTTCCTTGTAGGGGTAATAGTTGAAGAAGGTGCCGCGCGAAACGTTGCTGGCGCGCGCAATATCGGTTGCGGTGGTGGTCTGGAACCCGCCGCGTTTGAACAGGTCAATGGCAACCGAATAGATGCGGGCGCGGCGGCGCTCCTTCTGGCGTTCGCGCAGCGAGGTGGAATCCATGATTCCCCAAGGTATAGCGTGCCGGGTTCAAAATTGCACCCTGTTCAAACAGGTTCCGGGAAAGGGCGCGCCATAGGGCTCTGGTACGCTGTGCCTCATATGACCGTGATTCTGGGCATCGACATTGGTGGCAGTGGCATCAAGGGCGCGCCCGTGGATACGGCCACGGGACAGTTGGTGGCCGAGCGCCGCCGCATCCCCACCCCCGAAGGCGCCGCGCCAGACGACGTCAAAGCGGTGGTGGCCGAACTGGTGGGCCACTTTGGCTTGCCCGGGCCCGTGGGCGTGACCTTCCCCGGCATCGTGCAGCGCGGCCATACCCTGTCGGCGGCCAACGTGCACAAAGACTGGATTGGCCTGAACGCCGACGCCCTGTTCACCGAGGCCACCGGCCACGACGTCTTTCTGATCAACGACGCCGACGCCGCCGGGCTGGCCGAGGCGCGTTTTGGGGCCGGGGTGGGCCAGAGCGGCACCGTGCTGGTGCTGACCTTCGGCACCGGCATTGGCAGCGCCCTGATCCATGACGGTGTGCTGGTGCCCAACACCGAACTGGGCCACCTGTGGCTGCGCGACAAGCACGCCGAAACCTGGGCTTCTGACCGCGCCCGCGAGCGCGACGACCTGAACTGGAAGCAGTGGAGCAAGCGCGCCTGCACCTACCTGCAGCACCTGGAACTGCTGTTCAGCCCCGAACTGTTCATTATTGGCGGCGGCATCAGCAAAAAAGCCGAGAAATGGCAGCCGCACCTGAACCTGGAGCGCAGCCGCGTGGTGCCGGCGCAACTGCAGAACGAAGCCGGGATCGTGGGCGCCGCCATGATGGCTGCCGGGCACCTGCCCCCGGCCCCGGCCAAGCCCAGCCGCAGTGCCAAAAAAGTTTAGACTGAAGCTCAAATGTTCTCCTAGGAACTTTTCGCGCGCCGCAGGCGTACAGGGGGTCGTATGGGATTCTTGAAACGAATGATGGCAGCAGTCGGCGTGGGCGGAGCAAAAGTGGACGCCCAGGTCAATAACTCCACCGTGCGCATTGGCGAGAGCGTCAACGGCGTGATCGTGGTGCAGGGCGGCTCGGTGGATCAGCGCATTGAGCGCATCAACCTGGGGCTGGCCACCATGTACAAGGCCGACGACACCTACGTGCACCACCAGCTGAGCAAGGTGCCGGTGATTCCGGGGTTCGACCTGCGCGCCGGAGAGCGCCGCGAGTTCCCCTTCAGCATTCCGGTGGCCCCCGGCACCCCGCTGACCCTGAGCGGCACCCGGGTCTGGCTGGCCACCGACGCCGACATTGCGGGCGCCGCCGATCCCGGCGACCAGGACAACCTGCAGGTGCTGCCCAGCCGTGAGATGGAGGTGCTGTTCAAGGGCGCGCAGAAGCTGGGCTTCCAGATTTCGGGCAGTGAGGTGGAATACCACCACGGCCGCATTGCCCAGGAAATCAGCTTCCGCCCCCCCCGTGGGCAGTACAAGATCGAGGAAATCGAGATGATGATTTTCCCGCAGGCGGGCGGCCTGGACGTGATTCTGGAGGTGGACCGCCGCGCCACCGGCATGGCCAGCATGTTCGCCACCGAAATTGAGCGCAAGGGCAACTGGCACCTGAGCAGCCAGACCCTGAATGCTGGGGTGGACGCTGTGGCCCGCGAGCTGGAGAAGAAGATTCGCAGCCTGATGTAAGCAGCCCAGGACGAGCGGGACGGTGCCTTATATGCGCACCGTCCCGCTCGTCCTGGGAAATGGTCGGTCTGGTGGCCTCGCCGCTGCACCGGGCGCCGTGCCCCTGAACACTGCTGGCGCAGCAGGGCCCTGGCCGCGTGGTGTCGTACCCTGGCTCCATGCGCCCCGACGCTCTGACCCTGGTGGAAATGGCGGACCTGCTGGACGCGGCGTACCGCGCCCAGCGCGACGACGACGCCCAGGGCCCCATTCCCGAGACCCGCGCGGCCCTGGCCGATTACCTGGGCTGCCACCCGGAAACCCGCGCCGCTGTCTGGTCCATCTGGAAAACCCAGCTGGACGCGGCTGGCGAGGACGCCGCCGCCGCCGAATACTGGCTGGATGCCGAGTTCACCGAACCCTGCCCGGAGCAGCGCCTGGACGGGCCACCGGTGTAGGCGGGCGTTCCAGCTTCGCGGTCGCCTACCCCTGGAGGGGTGCCCCGTCGCGCTGTGGCCAGCTTTTCTGCTGTGAACGGTAACCCTGTCGGGGGAGCAGGAGAGTTCAGGCCCCAAACACCTCACTCATTTATTTTTTCTTTATCTTGAGATCGTCTGCCCGAAGACCAGGGCCGCCGAGAAGGGATGAAGGAAGATGACGGAACACGAGCAGCTGGTGGAGCGCTTCAGGGCACTGGGCATAGACCCAACCACGCCCGGCTTTCTTCGGGACCAAGCGTTCCTGGCAGCGGCCGCGCACGATCCTTTTCTGCCCGAGGCGTATGCCCGTCTGGTGCTGAGCCGCGCGTCCTCTCCTGCCGAGTGCGTGCGGGCACGCCGCCTGGTGCTGCAGACCGCCCGGCTGGTTCATGCCCGGCTGCTGGAGGATGGTCGTCTGGGCCACTGCCTGCCCACCGCGCAGGTGATCAGCAGGTTGCTTGATGCGCAGGGCGTCTGGAATGTCGTGGTCAACGGAGCTCTGGGCATCACGCTGCCCTATACCCGGCTGAGTCTGCCTGCCATTGCCGACCTGCAAGGCCGCACCGTCACAGGGCACGCCTGGGTTGTGGCGCCGCCCTTTCTGGTGGTGGACGTCAGTGTGCAGCGTCAGCCCTGGGATGACCACCTGACCCTGCTGCCCCAGGTGGTCCTGAGTGAGCATCTTGAACCCGCCCATGTGTATGCCGATACGCTGCTGCGCGCGGAGGCCCACGCGGCCCTGGAGGCGGCGCTGGGCCGCTCCCCCACCGTGGCCGATGTCCAGGCGCGCGTGCCCTGGCTGACCAAGGCGTTGCGCCGCCTCCCCACAGGCGCGGTGCTGTTCGGCGAGGTTCGGCTGGATTATGTGCCGCTGACAGTGCCCTCTGAGTTGGAGGCGGGCCACCTGACGTTGGCCGGGCAACCGTGGCAGGCGTTGTCTCAGCAACTCGCGGGCTGATTATGGCCGGTCAGGCGGGGATGCCACCAAGTGCCTCGCCCCTCCCATTCCAACATTTCAGAAAAGCGCAGAAACGTTTCCATTCTCGGGGCGAGGCACTTTTTTCGCTTCTCGCTCTGCGACGCAGCTGTTCCAGCCCGCTCGGTTGATCTAAAGAGCAACAGCGAGCGACTTAGAAACTGAGGAACGGTCCCGGGCGTTTACCTCCCCAGGCAGCCCGATAGAGCAGCGGCGGCTTCCTGAGGACAAACGGAAAGCCGTGTAGGGCTGGACTCTCCATGGTCTGGCATCAGGTGTTGTCCTGACGGGTCTCCGCCCCCTCTTCGCCGCCCAGGTGGTCCTGTAGATCAGGGCTCGAAATGCTGCCCCTGTTGCCCGTGATGAGGCCTTGGGCGGGGGCAGGAGCGCGGCCCCACGTTTTACCAAAGGTCAAACCCCGCCCTGGCTACAGCCAGAACGGGGCCCGGTACAGCGGGGTTTACTTCACCACGATATTGATGATTCGCCCCGGCACGTAGATCTCTTTTACCACCGTCTTGCCCTCGATAAAGCGGGCCACGTCGGCATTGGCCTTGGCGGCGCCCAGGGCTTCCTCGGCGGTGGCGGTCTTAGAAATGGTGACCTCGCCGCGTACCTTGCCGCTCACCTGCACGCCCAGGGTCACGCTGTCGCGGGTGGCGGCCTGTTCGTCCACAGCGGGCCAGCTCTGGGTGTGCACGCTGCCCCCCCCGCCACGCTCGGTCCAGATCTCCTCGGCGATGTGGGGCACGATGGGCGCCAGCATCAGGTTGAAAATGTGCAGGGCCTCGTCCCAGGCGGGGGTGCCATATACCGGCGCGCGCTTGGCCTTGACCAGGGTGTTCGTCAGTTCCATTAGCGCGGCCACGATGGTGTTGAAGCTCAGGCGGTCAAAGTCGGCCCCTACCTTCTTCAGGGTGCTGTGAACCGCGTAACGCAACTCGGCGTCGGTGACTTTCTCGGCGGGGCCCACGGGGCTCTCCTCGAAGTACAGGTTCCACACGCGCCCCAGCCATTTGGCCGGTCCGTTGATGCCCTGCGGGTCCCAGGGGCCGCCCAGTTCCCACGGCGCGATAAACAGCAGGTAGGTGCGCACGGTGTCGGTGCCGTACTCGCGCACCAGGTCGTCGGGGTCCACCACGTTGCCCCGGCTCTTGCTCATCTTCTCGCCGTCCTCGCCCAGAATCATGCCCTGGTTGCGCAGCCACGCAAACGGCTCGGATTGCGTGGTCAGCCCCATGTCGCGCATCACCTTGGTCCAGAAGCGGCTGTACAGCAGGTGCAGAATCGCGTGCTCAATGCCGCCCGTGTACAGGTCCACCGGCAGCATCCCTGCCTTGGCGGGGTCGAAGGGGTGCGCCTCATCCTTCGGGCTCAGGTAGCGGTACATGTACCATGACGAATCCACGAAGGTGTCCATGGTGTCGGTGTCGCGCTCGGCCTCGCCGCCGCAGATGGGGCAGGTCGCGCGCAGCCACTCGGTGTTCAGCTTCAGCGGGCTCTGACCGGTGGGCGTGAATTCCACGTTGTCCGGCAGGCGCACGGGCAGCTCCTCGGCGGGAACGGGCTGCGCGCCGTGCTCCGGGCAGTACACTATGGGAATGGGCGTGCCCCAGTAACGCTGGCGGCTGACCAGCCAGTCGCGCAGGCGGTAGGTCGTCTTGGCCTTTGCCACGCCGCGTGCTTCCAGCTGCTCGACGATCACCGCAATGCTGGCCTTGCCGCCGGGCATGCCGTCAAACTCGCCGGAATTCACGATCTGGCCCTCGCCCACGTAGGGCTCGGCCGCGTCGTCGGCCATCGCCTCGCCGCCTTCGGGGCGGATGACTTCCCTGATTTCCAGGCCGAACTTCTTCGCAAAGGCGAAGTCACGCTCGTCGTGCGCGGGCACGGCCATGATCGAGCCGGTGCCATACGTGACCAGCACGTAATCCGCCACCCAGATCGGCAGCTGATGGCCAGTGATGGGGTGCGTGGCGAACGAGCCGGTGAACACGCCGGTCTTCTCACCCTCCTGTTGGCGCTCCACGTCAGTCTTGCGGCCAGCAGCGGCCACGTACGCCTCCACGGCCCCGCGCTGCTCGTCGGTGGTCAGGGCCGGGACCTTGGCGTGCTCGGGGGCCAGCACCATGAAGGTGGCGCCCATCAGGGTGTCGGGGCGGGTGGTGAACACGGTCTCGGGGCCGGCCGGGGTGTCAAAGGTCACTTCCGCGCCCACCGATTTGCCGATCCAGTTGGTCTGCATCAGGCGGACTTTTTCCGGCATGTCTGTCTGGGCAAAGTCCAGCAGTTCGTCGGCGTAATCGGTGATTTTCAGGTACCACTGGCTCAGGTTGCGCTTTTCCACCGGGGTGCCGCAGCGTTCGCAGGCGCCGTTCACCACCTGTTCGTTGGCCAGCACGGTCTGGTCCTTGGGGCACCAGTTCACCAGGCCGCCTTTCTTGTAGGCCAGGCCGCGCTTGAAGAACTCGGTGAAGAACCACTGGTTCCAGCGGTAATACTCCGGGTCGCAGGTGGCGAAGGCGCGGCTCCAGTCAATCATGGTGCCCATGCGCTGGAACTGCCCGGTCATGTACTCGATGTTGCGGTAGGTCCAGCCCGCCGGGTCCACGTTATTCTTGATCGCCGCGTTCTCGGCGGGCAGACCGAAGGCGTCAAAACCCATGGGAAACAGCACGTTGTGCCCGCGCATCCGCATCCAGCGGGCCCGCGCGTCCGGCGCCACATTGGCGTACCAGTGCCCGATGTGCAGGTTGCCGCTGGGGTAGGGGAACATGGTCAGCGCATAGAACTTCTCGCCCGGCGCGTCCTCGTTGAAGGTGTACAGGCCTGCCTTCGCCCAGGTGTCCTGCCACTTGCCCTCAATGGCGTGTGGGTTGTAGCGCTCCATGCGCGGTTCCTGAATGTTGATGCTGGATTCGTTCGTCTGGGTCATGGCATGGCTCCTTCGGAGGTTGAACGGAAGAGGGTTGATCGTTGCTGAAGGGGGCGCATGGTGTTGTGCATCAACTTTCCACCATCACCCCTCAACAAAAAAAGCGCCCCGGCACGCAACCGGGGACGCTCGAACATAGCGGTTGGGCTAGTCGAGGCGTCCCCGGGTGGTAAGCGCAGAGCGGATCATGGCGCGCATTGTACCGCATGGGTGCGGTGGCCGCGCTAGCGAACTGGCGTACCGCCCACATGGACCAGGGTGCCCGCGCCCCGGTGCTCAGCGATATACAACACGCGCTCGCGGCCTCGGGTCAGCACCACCTCGAACTGAATGCCGTCGTCGGGGCGGGTGGTCAGGCGGGAAAAGCCAGCGTCTTCCAGGCGCTTCAGCACCGCTTCGGGCTGCCAGTCGGAGAACAGATACTGCTCAAGGCGGGTCTGCCCAGCGCGGATCTCGGCCCGCACGGTGCGCGATTCGGGGCAGGTGGGGGTGGCCCCGGCGGGCAGGGGCGAGAGCCCCCACACCTGCCCGGGCCGCTCAAAGCAGTACAGGGCCCCGCGCCAGCGTGCGCCGCTCTGCCACCACGCGGCGGTCCCCAGCAGCACGGCCAGCAGGGCAACGGACAGCACAACCAGGGGGCGCTTCATGGCCCGCAGGGTAGCCCAGGCGGCCCGGGCAGGCGCCCCGGCGCAGTGGGTGGGCCGCCGCGTGGCCGCGCCTTCTGCCCAGCCGTGAGCGCCGCGCCCGCGACGGTTCCCTGTGCCTTCGTTACACTGCCCTTCACATGCGACCCTCTTCTCGCCGGGCGCGCCCCCTTGTGCGCGCGTTTCTGGGCTTGCTGCTGCTGACCGGGGCACTGGCGGGCCTGGTCTATGCCCTGACCGATCATCCCCGCCCGGTGCAGGCTGCCGAACTGGCCTGCCCGGCGGGCACGCCGACCCTGCAGGCCGGGCAACCCGTGAAGGTCCTGAGCTGGAACGTGCAGTACCTCGCCGGACGCGGGTATGTGTTCTTCTACGACACCCTGGCTGGCGACGGCCCCGACACCCGCCCTGCCCCCGCAAGTCTGGCCCGCACGCTGGACGAGGTCACGGCCGTGATCCAGGCAGAAAACCCCGACCTGATCCTGCTGCAAGAGGTGGACCGCGACAGCAAGCGCACGGATTACGCCGACCAGCTGGCGCAGCTGCAGGCGCGCCTGGGTGGGGCGTACCCCTGCGCTGCCAGCGCCTCTTACCACCGCGCGGCGTTCGTGCCGCACCCGAAGATCATGGGCAAGGTGGGCCTGAGTCTGGTGACCCTCAGCCGTTACCGTCTGGACACCGCCACCCGCTACGCCCTGCCGCGCATCTGTGGCGATCCGCTGACGGTGGCGTTCAACTTCAAGCGCGCCGTACTGGGCGTCACCCTGCCTGTGCAGGGTGGGCGGCCCCTCACGGCCTACCAGACGCACATGGACGCCTTTGCTCAGGGCTGCGACACCATGCAGCGGCAGGTGGGCGCTCTCCATGAGCTGCTGCGGGCCACCCCCGGCCCCTGGCTGATCGGGGGCGACTTCAACCTGCTGGGCACGGCGGGGGCGTATACACGTCTGCGCGAGCGGGAGCGCGCCTACTTCAATCCAGCGACTGAACTTGAGCCCCTGATGGCCGCGTACGACTCATTTCCCAACGAGGCGCAGATTGACAGCGGAGACGCCCGCTATTTCACCCACTTCCCCAACGACCCGGCCGTGGGCCGCCCCGACCGCACCATTGACTACTTCTTCTACGCCCCGGGCCTGCGGCACACGGATGACCGGATTCGCCAGGACCAGCCCAAGATCAGCGATCACTTTGCGATGCTGACGACGGTGGCGCTGCCATGAAGGTCAGATTCTGGGACGGAGTAGAGGCGTGGCTGGATCACCTTGACCTGAGATACACGTATGCCGGTCTGGTCGAGGGTAGGGTCTGCACCCAGCTGAACACCTGGATTCTGGAGCAGGCCGCCCAGAACGCGCATCTGGTGCTGGCACCCACGATCACACCGGGCCCGCCAGCTCAGCTGTCGCCCGAGCAGGTCCGGCTGGAGGCGTTGCCCAGTGTGCAGGCTCAGGCGCAGTTCAAGGCCCACGCCGCGCGATCAGCGGTGGACGGTGTGGGCAGCGTAAGCGCCGTGCTGCGACTGGTCTGGTGGCAGGACGAAATGCCCGACCACCTGTCCTCATGCCTGCGGACCGTGGCAGGCACTGTGAACTGGTGGTCGGGGGCGGAAGAGGTGGATCCGGTGCTTACTCCTGGCTGGTGATAAATGGCAGATTCCGGTCAAACTGCGCGCGGTCCAGGCCATAGCCGTACACAAAGGCGTCGGGAATGGTAAAGCCCAGGTACTCCACGGGGATTTCCACCTTGCGGCGGCTGGGTTTGCTGAGCAGCGCGGCGATCTTGAGGCTCTTGGGGCCGCGCCCTTCAAGGTAGTGCAGCAGGTAGTTCATGGTGATGCCGGTGTCCACAATGTCTTCCACCAGGATCACGTGGCGGTCACTGATGGGAAACTGCAGGTCCTTGACAATCCGCACCTCGCCGCTGGACTGCTTGGCGTTGCCGTAAGAGCTGGCCTGCAGGAAATCAATGGTGCAGGGCATGTTCAGGGCACGCACCAGATCGGTGTGGAACATAAAGGCGCCGTTAAGCACGCAGATCAGGTGCGGTTCCAGGCCACGGTAGTCCTCGCGGATTCGGGCCGCGATTTCCTGAATGCGCGCCTGAAGCTGCTCCTGCGTGATCTGAACGGGGCCGTTGCCGGGGGCGAGAGTCATACCTGTTCAGGCTAACACGGGGCCGCGCCGCGCTATCCTCGCCCGCATGACAGGGGGGGGCGTGGGGGTAGAACTGGACTTTTCCCGGGTGCCGGGGGTGCTGGGACGCATTGTGGCTGAGCGGGTGGCCGATTACCGGGAGGCAGACCCGGCGCTGGGTGAGGTCCGCCCGGCTGCCCGGCGCTTTGAGTCCGCCCTGCGTGGCCCCGGGCTGGCCCTGATTGCCGAGGTCAAGCGGGCCAGCCCCAGCCAGGGCGCCATTGCGCCGCTGGACCCGGCGCAGGCGGCGCGGGCCTACGAAGCCGGGGGTGCGGCGGCCATCAGTGTGCTGACGGAGCCCCGGCATTTCGGCGGCGACGCCCAGGCGCTCCGTGACGTGGTGGACCGGGTTGCGCTGCCCGCGCTGCGCAAGGACTTCGTGGTGCACCCGGCCATGCTGCGCGAGGCGGCTGACTGGGGGGCCTCGGCCGCGCTGTTGATGGTGAGTGTGCTGGGCGAGGCCACGGGCGAGTTCCTGGCCATGGCCCATAGCCTGGGCCTGGACGCCCTGGTGGAGGTCCACGACGAACGCGAACTGGATCTGGCCCTGGCCACCGGCGCCCGCATCATCGGCGTGAACAACCGCGATCTCACCACCCTGCACATTGATCTGGGGGTCAGTCCCCGCCTGATTCGCCGCGCCCGCGAGGCCGGGTTTGACGGCGTGCTGGTGGCCGAAAGCGGCTACCGCACCCCGGCCGACCTGCAGGCTGTGCGCGGCCTGGCGGACGCCGTGCTGGTGGGCACCAGCCTTGCGGGCAGCGGCGACCTGGAACGCGCCGCCCGTGACCTGATGGCGCTGTCCTGAGGTGACGGCCCCGGTCACCCTGACCCTGCTGGGCACCGGCGACAGCAAAGGCGTGCCGCGCTTCTGGTGCGCCTGTGCAGTGTGTACCGAAGCCCGCCAGACCGGCATCAACCGCCGCCGCCGCACCGCGACCCTGCTGCGTGTGGGGCCGCAGACGGCGCTGCTGGACGCTGGACCCGACACGCACGCGGCGCTGGCCGGCCTGGACCGCCCCCTGGTGCCGGACATGGTGCTGCTGTCGCACGCCCACAACGACCATGTGCTGGGCCTGGGCGACCTGCTGGACTACGTGCGCTACGCGGGCGGCACCTTGCCCGTATATGCCCCGGCCAGCGTGATTCCCGCGCTGCGCGAGCGCTTTGGCTACGCCTTTCGGGTGCGCTCGCCCGTGCAGGTGTGGCCGGAGGAGGGCGTCATGCTGGGCGGTGTCCAGATACGCGCCTTTGCAGTGCCCCACGGTGCCAACGGCCAGAGCCACGCTTTCCGGCTGGACGGCCGCGGCTGGGCCGCCGCCGTGGTGACGGACGCCATAGACGTGCCAGACGAGGTGGCTGCCCGCTGGTTGGTGAACCTGGACCTGCTGGTCCTGGGCACGTCCTTTGCTGACGAATCTGGCCAGCCCCACGCCAGCCGCAGCGTGTACGACGTGCGCGAGGGCCTGGCCCTTCCGTGGGCGCGTTCGGCGCGGCGGGTGGTGCTCAGCCACCTGTCGCATGGGGTGGATGTGCGCGGCACGGCCCTGCTGCCAGTTGGCTGGCGTTACGCCCACGACGGCCTGTGTCTGCCGCTGCCTTGAGCACGCTCTGATCGCAGCCCACTCTGGCCCGGGGTCAGACGGCCCTGTGTGCCACGCTCCGTGACCGTCGGCTGTCCCTTGCTGCACGGGCTTGCCTGCTCTCCCGCAACCGCTTCACTTTTTGAGGACGAAATTCACCGAAGGGGGCTCTACACTGTCCCTTCGATGACGGCCGCTGCCCACCCTCCCCGCTACCTGCGCTGGTTGATCCTGGGGGGCGCGGCGCTGCTGCTGATCGTGGTGGCGCTGCAGCCAGAGGTGCGCGCCTTCCTGGGCCGGGGCTACGCCGCGCTGACCAGCAGTGACCCGCAGGTGACACACGCCTTTGTGTCGGGGCTGGGGTGGGCGGGGCCGCTGGCCCTGATCGCGGGCTTCGTGCTGCAGGCGGTGCTGCCGGTGCTGCCCGCCCTGGTCATGACGGCCGTGACCGCGCGCGCCTATGGCCCGGTAGAAGGCTTTGTGATCGTGTACGTGGGCACGCTGCTGGGCGCGGCGGCCGGCTACGGCCTGGGGCGCCTGGTGGGCGATACCCTGGTGCGCACCCTGGCAGGGGAGCGGGCGCGGCTGGCCGCCCACGCCTTTGCCGAGCGCCACGGCGTGCAGGGCGTGCTGATGGTGCGCCTGATGCCGGTGCTCTCGGCCGACGTGATGAATCTGGTGGCGGGGGCCGCCCGCATGGGGTTCCGGCCCTTCATGCTGGCGACCGCTGCTGGGGCGCTGCCCGTCACGGCCCTGGTGGTGTGGCTCAGCGGCAGCGGTCAGCGGCTGATGTGGGGCCTGGGGCTGCTCTCGGCAGTGGTGGGGGCCGTGGCCCTGGTGCGCTGGTGGCTGTCGCGCCGCGCGGGGGCTGGGCGCCGGGATGAGGGCCCGGGTCGCGAATAGGGGACAGGCACTGAATCGGCTCCGGGCCTCGCGGATCAGGCCTGCGCAGGAAGAGGCTCACCACACTTGAGAAAGCTGATTCTGGTGCGTGGCTGGCCGTCTCATACGGATGTTGAATCATCCGTTCCAGCCCCTCCGCTTCGGTGCTTCTACACCCCTGCGTCCTCCTTTTCCTTTCTCTGCTGCGCAGCTCTGCGAGTCCGTCTGGTTGGGTTCAACGGTTCATCCAAAATTGGTGAACTGGAAGCCTTATGACATCGGAACCAAGAGGGCACCACTCCCCAGACTGGCACAGGCCGCCCCTCTCACGCGGGGGACCTGGGACACCACGTCTCTCCCCGGACACGTCCTTCGCCCCGGCTGGGCGCCCCTGGTAGACTGGGCGGCAGAACGTGTCGCGGCTCACCGAGGCACGGCAGGAGGCTCATGACAGGGAACACGACAGGCGCGCCCGCCTCGGCTTACGAGCGCTCGGGGGTCAGTATTGATGCCGGGCACCGCGCAGTGGAACTGATGAAGGGGGCGGTGGCCCGCACCCACACGCCCCAGGTGCTGGGCGGCCTGGGCGGCTTTGGCGGCCTGTTCCGCGCCGCCTTTGGGCATATGGAAGACCCCGTGCTGGTGGCGAGCACCGACGGCGTGGGCACCAAGACCAAGGTGGCGGTACGCACCGGGCAGTTTGCCGGCCTGGGCGCCGACATCGTGAACCACTGCGTGAACGACATTCTGGTGCAGGGCGCGCGGCCGCTGTTTTTTCTGGACTACGTGGCCATGGGCAAGCTGCTCCCCGAGCGCGTGGCCGAAGTTGTGACCGGCGCCGCCCAGGCCTGCGAGGCGCTGGGCGTGGCCCTGCTGGGCGGCGAAACCGCCGAGATGCCTGGCGTGTACGTGGAAGGCGAGCTGGACATCGTGGGCACCATCGTGGGCGTGGTGGACCGCCCAGCGCTGGTGAATGGCCGCCGCATTCAGGCCGGGGACCGCGTGGTGGCCCTGCCCAGCGCGGGGCTGCACACCAACGGCTTTTCCCTGGCCCGCATGGCGCTGGACGACCTGGACTGGCAGGAGGCCCGTGCCGACCTGGGCGGCCAGACGCTGGCCCAGGTGCTGCCGGTGCCGCACCGCGCCTACCTGCACGCTTATGGCGCCCTGCAGGGGGCGGGGGTGGACGTGCGCGGCATGGCACACATTACCGGGGGCGGGCTGGTGGACAACCCGCCGCGCGTCTTTCCCCAGGGGATTGGCATGCAGGTGGACCTGGACTCGTGGACGGTGCCGCCGGTCTTTGAACTGATCGTGGCCCGGGCGCAGGTGGCGCGCGAGGAAGCCTTCCGGGCCCTGAACATGGGCGTGGGCTTTCTGTTCATCGTGCCGGCGGCCGAGGAGGCGGCGGCGCTGGACACCCTGCGCGCGGCGGGCGAGCAGCCCTGGGTGCTGGGCGAGATGGTGCCGGGCCAGGGCGTGAGTTTCCGGGGCGCGTCTTGACCCAGCGTCCGGCCAAACTGGCCCCCACCGGGTTTGCGGCCCCTGACCGCGCCAGCGCCACCGAGTTCTGGGTGGTGCGCCACGGCGAGAGCACCTGGAATGCCGATGGCCGCTATCAGGGGCAGGCGGACGTGCCCCTGAGCCACATTGGCATTCTGCAGGCCGCCAGCCTCGCCGAGCGCCTGACCGGCCAGACCTTCGACGCGGTGTACACCAGCGACCTGCAGCGGGCCTCGCGCACCGCCGAGATCGTGGCCGAGCGATTGCAGGGGGCCCCGGCGCCGCAGACGCACCCAGGGCTGCGCGAAATTGACGTGGGCGAACTGTCGGGGCTGGTGATCACCGAGATTCGCGCGCGCTACCCATCCTACCTGCAGGCCCTCTCTACCGAACCCTGGAGCACCCGGCGCCCCGGCGGCGAGAGCATGGAGGACCTGTACGCCCGCAGCGGCGCGGCCTTTGGGGCGCTGCGCGCCAGCCACCCCGGCGGGCGGGTGCTGGTCTTTACGCACGGCGGCGTGGTGCGCGTGGCGGTGGGGCTGGCCCTGGGCGGCGTGCCCGCCAATGCCTGGGCCCGCCTGAGCGTGTCCAACACCTCTATTACCCGGGTGCTGCTGGGCGAGGGCAGCGGCATGCTGCTGGGTTTCAACGACGACGCCCACCTGGAAAACCTGCTGGAAGCCACCGAAGCCGACGACGTGCTGGGCCAGGCGCCCTAAGTTCAGTCGGCCGCGCCGTGGTCTCTCCCTGGCACGGGGGCAGGCCACGGCGCCGCCCGTTTGCCCCTTTGGAATTTGCCCACCTTTGGGATGCGGTTCAATCCTGCATGGCGTCCCAGGTTGTGGGGACCCCCCGTGGGCCGCGCGCAGGCTGGGGGCGTGCGCTGCGGCGTGGGGTGGGCGGGTGGGCCGCTGCACCCACTGAACCGGCCCGCAGCGAAAGGAACGACCATGACCACCCTGTCTGCCCCCGCCGCTGCTTCCGCGCTTCCTGTTTCCGTGCCCCTGCCCCGCATCATTCAGGGCGGCATGGGCATCGCCGTGTCCGACTGGCAGCTGGCCCGCACCGTGTCGCAGCAGGGCGGGCTGGGCGTGGTGTCCGGCACCGGCATTGACACGGTGCTGCTGCGCCGCCTGCAGGACGGCGACCCCGGCGGGCACCTGCGCCGCGTGCTGGCCACCTTTCCCAATCCTGTGCTGGTGCAGGCGTGCCTGCAGCGGTTTTTCCGCCCAGGGGGCCGGGCGCCCGGCGAACCCTACGCCCGCCTGCCGCTGCCGTCGGCTGGCCGCTACCGCGACGCCTGGGAGATGACCCTGCTGGGCGCCTACGCCGAGGTGGCCCTGGCCCGCGAGGGGCACGTGCAGCCGGTGGGCCTGAACCTGCTGACCAAGCTGCAACTGCACACCCTGCCTGCTCTGTACGGCGCCCTGCTGGCGGGGGTGGACACCGTGATCATGGGCGCCGGGATTCCCCGCGACATCCCGGGCATTCTGGACGCCCTGGCCGCCGGGCAGCCGGCCACGCTGCGGCTGGACGTCAGAGGCGGCGAGGCCCTGCCCCTCACCTTTGATCCGGCCGATTTCGGGCTGCCCCGCGTGCCCCTGGCGCGGCCCAGGTTTTACCCGGTGGTGTCTTCGCACGTGCTGGCGGGGGTGCTGGCGAAAAAGGCCAGTGGAGCGGTGCAGGGCTTCATCGTGGAGGGGCCCTCGGCGGGCGGGCATAACGCGCCGCCGCGCGGCCCCCTGACCCTGGACGGCCAGGGCCAGCCGGTCTACGGCGAGCGCGACGCCGCCGACCTGGGCGCCATGCGCGCGCTGGGGCTGCCCTTCTGGCTGGCGGGGGGCTACGGCACGGCCGCAGGGCTGCAGGCGGCGCTGGCCGCCGGGGCGGCAGGCATTCAGGTGGGCACCCTCTTTGCCTTTGCCCAGGAATCTGGCCTGCGCCCCGACCTGAAGGCAGACGTGCTGGCGCGCGCCGCTCAGGGACCGCTGGCGGTGTTCACCGACCCGCAGGCCTCGCCCACCGGCTTTCCCTTCAAGGTGGTGGCGCTGCCCGGCACCCTGGCCCAGCCCGAGGTCTACGCCGCCCGCACCCGGGTGTGCGATCTGGGGTACCTGCGCGAGGCCTACCGCACCGAGCAGGGCGGCGTGGGCTGGCGCTGCCCCGCTGAGCCGGTGGCGGCCTACGTGGCCAAGGGCGGCGAGGCGGCCAGCACCCAGGGCCGTAAGTGCCTGTGCAACGCCCTGCTGGCCGACGCCGGCTACGCCCAGGTGCAGCGCGGCGCCCAGCCCGAGCCGGGGCTACTGACCAGCGGCGACGACATAGGTGCACTGCAAGACTGGGTCCCCGGGTACCGCGCGGCAGACGTACTGCGCGTGCTGGGCGCCTGAGGGGGCGCGGCCCGGCCGGTGCGCTAGGGTGAGGCCCGACATGCACCCTCACCCTCCGTTCCCTGACTGGGGGCGCCCGTGAGCGCTCCTTCTGCCCCGCCCACGGGCCCGCTGCTGGAGCGCTACCGCGCCGGGGACCTGCGCGCCCTGGCCCGCGCCGTCACCCTGGCTGAGGCGGGACTGGACGGCGCCCGGCCGCTGCTGCGCGCCGCCCGGCAGCGGGCCGCGCGGGGTGAGCGCGCCGTGGTACTGGGCGTGACTGGCAGCCCTGGCAGCGGCAAAAGCACCCTGGTGGACGCCCTGATTGCCGCCCTGCGTGCCCGGGGGCAGCGGGTGGCGGTGCTGGCGGTGGACCCCAGCAGCCCCTACAGCGGCGGGGCGATTCTGGGCGACCGCATTCGCATGCTGCGTCACCACGCCGACCCCGGGGTGTTCGTGCGCTCGCTGGCCAGCCGGGGCGCGCTGGGCGGCCTCTCGGAGCGCACCCCGGGCGTGCTGGCCCTGATGGAAGGGGCGGGTTTCGACTGGGTGATTCTGGAAACCGTGGGCGTGGGCCAGAGCGAGGTGGACATCGCCGCTGCCTGCGACCACACCCTGCTGGTGCTGACCCCGGCGGGCGGCGACGGCGTGCAGGCCTTCAAGGCGGGCATCATGGAAATCGCCGATGTGATTGCCGTGAACAAGGCCGACCTGCCCGGCGCCGACCGCACCGTGCGCGAGCTGATGGCCGCGCAGGGCCTGGGCGCCCACGACGAACACACGTGGTTTGCGCCCATTCGCAAGACTATGGCCGCCAAGGGCGAGGGAATAGACGCCGTGATTGCCGCCGTAGAGGCCCACCGCGCCCACCTGGGGGAAGCCGGGCTGCTGGCCCGCCGCGAGGCCCGCGCCGAATACGAGGTGCGCACGCTGGTGCAAGAACGCCTGCTGCGCCGCGCCCGCGCCCAGGGCCGCGACCTGTACCAGCGGGTGGCCCAGGGCGAACTGGACGCCGATCAGGCCGCCGATGACCTGCTGGGGGCCCGGTGAAGGCCCGCTTGGCCGCGCCGCTGCTGGTGGGCGCCCTGGGCGCGCAACGCCTGCTGGAACTGCGGGTGGCCCGCGCCAACGAACGCTGGGCACGCGAGCGGGGCGCCGTGGAGTACGGGCAGGCGCATTACCCCCTGTTTTTTGTGCTGCACCCGGCCTGGCTGCTGGGCACGTTGCTGGAGGGCCGCCGTGCGGGCGCGCGCGTCAGCTGGCCGGCCCTGGGGCTGCTGCTGCTGGCCCAGCCGCTGCGCTACTGGGTCATTCGCACCCTGGGGCGCTACTGGAACACCCGCATCCTGATTGTGCCGGGGGGGCAGCGGGTCACGGGCGGGCCCTTTCGCTACCTGAAGCACCCCAACTACGCGGTGGTGGCCCTGGAGCTGGCGGCGGCCCCGCTGGCGGTGGGCGCGTGGCGCACCGCCCTGGCTTTTACCCTGCTGAACGCCGCCTTGCTGCTGGGCCTGCGCATTCCCGCCGAGGAAGCGGCGCTCCGGGCGTACGCCCAGGGAAAGCCGGACACCCAGGGCAGAGAGTGAGCCTGGAGAGAGAACCCTCGCCGGACATCCCGCTCACTGATCCACGGTGCCCCAGTCGGTGTGGCTGCGGTTTAGGCGGGCCGGGCACAGCAAAAGGGGGCCCTCGCCGGACCCCACATAGACTGCCGCTCAATTACTCCGGCTGCGGAATGCGGCGCTCGAACACCAGCCCGCCGGGGGTATCGGCCAGCAGCACCGGCACCAGCAGGGGCACGCCCTGAAACTCCAGCCGGGCCCGGCCCAGGCCATTGGTGCGCTCCACGGCCGCCGCCAGGGCCTGTACCCGCCAGCCCAGGTGCTCGGCGTGCAGCAGGGCCTGCAGTTCCGCCGAGCCGTCGGTGAGTTCGGGAGTCAGCAGGGCGGCGCTGGGGCGGCCACGCACGTCGCGCATGTCCGGCAGGTCGTGCAGGCCCAGCACCGGGTCAAAGGGCGCCAGATACGTGCCGCGCAGCGAGGCGGTGGCCGCCGCCAGGGCCTCGGCGCCGGGCAGGGCCACCAGCACGTCCACCTCGGGCAGGCGGGCGCTGAAATACTCCGCCAGGGCCTGCACCGCCACGCCGGGCAGGTCCAGCAGCCGGGCACGCACCCCGTCCACGCTGGGCAGGGCACTGGCGATGGCGTCACGGAACACGGCGGGCATGGCCCGAGCTTAAGGCGCCCTGTCTTGCACAACTGTCACATTCCTGTGACAGTTCACCTGACGGGTGTCTGAAGACGGCCAGCAAGGAGAGGGGCTGGCCCGGCAGACCGGACAGGCCCCAGACAACAGGCGTACCCTGGCCGCCATGCAGGCCCGCCTCGCCACCACCGGCCACGCCACTGCCATTGCGCTGGCGGTCACTGCCGGGCACTTCATCAACGATGCCTACGGCGCCATGCTGACCCCGCTGACCCCGGCCCTGCAGGCCAAGTACGGCGTGAGTATCGCCGCCGTGACCTTTCTGTCCAGCGTGTACTCGCTGACCAGTTCGGTGCTGCAGCCCCTGCTGGGCATTCTGGGCGAGCGCCTGGACCGCCGCTACGCCGCTGCGTTGGGCCCGCTGCTCACCGGCCTGGGCCTGACCCTGATGGGCTTCATGCCCTGGTTTGGCGCGCTGGTGCTGCTGGTGGCGGTGGCGGGCTTTGGCAGCGGGTTTTTCCACCCGGCCGGGGCCGCCTATGTCGCCCAGCACAGCCCGCCCGACAAACGGGGTCTGTGGGCCAGCCTGTTCAGCGCCGGGGGCACGGCCGGCATGGCGCTGGGGCCGGTCTTTGCGGGGGTGGGCCTCACGCATCTGCCCTGGTTCGCCCTGATCGGCGCGGCGGTGGCGGCCCTGACCTTTGCCGTCACCCCGGCGGGGGTGCAAAAAGCTCGGCGCGTGTCGCTGGTGGAATACGCCGGTATTTTCCGGGGACCGCTAGCGTGGTTGTGGGGCATGGCGGTGCTGCGCTCACTGGCCAGCATGGGCTACAACGCCATGCTGCCCTTCATCCTGCTGGGCCGGGGCTACGGTCCGCGCGAGGTGGGCCTGACGCTGGGGGTCTATTCCGTGGCCAGCGCGGTGGGCGGCATCATCGGCGGGCGCCTGAGTGACCGTCACGGGCGGGTGCCGGTGCTGCGCGGCGCCATTCTCACCACCATTCCCCTGTTTGCGGGCCTCATTCTGTCCAGTCCAGGCGACTGGTGGTTTTATCCTTTGACCTTCGTGGTGGGGGCCGCTGTGAACGCCAGCATTCCGGTGGGCGTGGTGGCCGCCCAGGAATACGCGCCGGGGCATGTGGCGGTGGCCAGTTCGATCATGATGGGCTTTTCCTGGGGCTTTGCGGGGCTGCTGCTGTTCTTGGTGGGGGCTCTGGCCGATGTGACCAGCCCCGTCACGGCGGCGCTGGCCAGCCTCGCCCTGCTGCTGCCCAGCGCCCTGATTGCGGCGCGCCTGCCCGAGCCACCCCGGGCCGAACTGAAGTAGAGCGGCGTCCTTTAGGGGCGGCAACAGCGGCCAGAGGCGACAGGGTGAGACTAGGCCCAGCCCCATGTGCGGTCTCTGGGCGGGCGTCCGTCCCCTATGCTGCGCGGGCGGCCCGGGTCGCCTGGGCCCACGCCCACCAGCCCAGCCCCGGCGAAAGGAACCCATGCCCCACCCCCACATCCTGCTGCTGACCCTGCACGATCCCACCGAATTTGCCTTTCCAGCGTGGCTGCCCGGGCTGCCTCCCGGCGCGCTGAGCCTGGTGCTGGACGGAGACAGCGTGACGGCCGAAGACCTGACGGCCCTGGCGGCTGACCCGGCCTACGGCTTTGTGCGCGCCTACCCCAACTACCTGAACAACGGCAACGTGTATGCCGATCTGGACGCCCTGCACCGCACGCGCCCCGTGACCCACATCCTGGCCTTTGGCGAGGACGATGTGCTGCGGGCCGCCCGCCTGCGCGAACGCTGGGGCCTGCCGGGGCAGGGGGTGGCCAGCGCCGCGTCCTTCCGCGACAAGGTGCTGGCCCGCGCCCAGGTGCAGGCGGCGGGGGTGCCGGCCCACGCGGGCGCCGCCCTGAACGGCCCGCTGGACCTGCTGGATTTCGTGGCCGTGCATGGCCTGCCCGTCTTCGTAAAGCCCCGGACCAGTTCGGGCTCGGTCTTTGGGCGCCAGATCGCGGACCCGGCTGCCCTGACGGCCTTTCTGGAAAGCGGTTTTGCCCCGCGTGTGCCCTACGCCGAATACGTCTCAGACCTGTGCGTCGAAACCTTTCACCCGGGGCGGCTGTACCACGTGGACGGCATCGCGGTTGGCGCCCAGGTGGCCTGGAGCTGGCCCAGCCAGTACCTCACGCCGGGGCTGGAGATCGGCGCCTTCGCCCAGACGCAGGTGGTGGGCAGCTTCATGCTGAGCCGCCAGGACCCGCTGTTCGGGCCGCTGCAAACGTACGCGCGGGCGGTGTGCGCGGCGCTGAACCTGCCCAGCGGCCACACCTTCCATGCCGAAATTTTTGTGCACGAGGACGGCTCTTTGTCCCTGTGCGAGATCGCCTGCCGCACCGGCGGGGGCCGCATCAATGACACGCTGCACCGGGCGGGCGGCCCGAACCTGAACGAGTGGCAGTGCCGCCTGCAGGCCGGGATGGTGGACGAGGCCACCGCACAGGCCCAGCTTCAGACCCTGGAACCGGCGCAGCTGTGCGGCTGGCTGCTCTTCCCGCCGCAGGAGGGCATGTGCCTGCAGGTGCCGGACTTCACGGAGCTGCCGGGGGTGCAGTCGGCCCAGCTGAACATTGCTCCCGGCGAGGCGGGCTGGGCGCGGGGCTTCAGTGGGGACGCGGCCGGGCATGTGGTCATGGGTGCCCCGGACGGTCCTGCGCTGGCGCGGGCCATGGGGGCAGCCCTGGCGCGGGTGCAGGAGGGTTTGGTGTTTGGCCCGGCAGAAGTGGCTCTGCCGCCCTGCTGACATGACGTTTGAACAATTCCGGAATTTTTCTGACCGGAGGGACCCACAGAGCGGCGGGGCAGAGAGGGAAAAGAGACGGATTGCCGGGCATGGGGCTGAAACAGCGCCGGGGGCGGGGAACAGCCCGTTCGTTTCTGGATGATCCGGCAATGGACGGCAGCCCGGATGACGGCTTCATCGGCTGCGCCCAAAGGTGGATGCCGGGCCCAGGGGCAGGCCGGTACGGTGCCAGGGTGCCCACCTTTGCCGAACTTGGCTTTCTCCTGCTTGCCCTGGGCGGCCCACTGGTGCTGTACCGCTTGATTCCTTCAACCCGCCACCTGCCCAGATTCACCGGGCCGCAGCGTGGGGGGCTCCTGGCCCTGGATCTGATCCGGGTTGCGGGCTGCCTGTTCTTGCCCTACGCGCTGACAGCGCTTCTGAGCACCCTCTGGGACACCCATTTCGGCTGGTGCGCAAAGGTGGATCTGACGGCGCAGTGCTGGGATCACCTGAGCATGGGGCTCTTGACCTGGGGCCTCGCAGTGGGCGTCACGGCCCCACTGCTGACCGGCCTGATCTGGGTGACGCGCCCACTGGGCCAGAACGCTGATGGTCAGGGGAAGAAACGCCCTCTAGGGTGAGGGTATGTTGATTGTGCTTGCGGGCGCCTCTGGTTCGGGGAAAAGCACGTTGCTGCCCTGGCTGAAGGCGGTGCAGCCCGACATTCGCTGGCATGACTTCGATGAACGCTGGGTGGGCGGCGGCAAGCGGGAGCGCCAGCAACTCACCGAAGGCTGGATTCAGACGGCCCTGCACAGTCCCCGGCCCCTGGGCCTGCTGGGGCCCTGCCCACGGGGTGAAGTGCTGGCGGCCCCTGGGGCCCAGCACCTGAGTGCCGTTCATCATCTGCTGCTGGACGTGGCCGACCCCGAACGGGTGCGTCGCCTGCGGGCGCGCGGGGACGGGCACGCCACCCAGGACATGCTGAACTGGGCGGCGTGGTTGCGGGCGCATCAGGTTCTGGCCGACTGGGAACCCCAGGTCCTGACCGACGATGCCTGGGAGGAGATGCGCTGGCCCCAGTGGCAGGCGGCTCCCCAGACAACGTGGCCGGGGCAGACGCTGGACACCACGGGCCTGACGCCGGAACAGACGGCGCAGCGCGTACAGGTCTGGCTGCATGGGCCGCCTGGGTTGGCCGAGGCCCACTGACAGCGGGCCCCAGAAAGGGTGGCGTGGACGTGAGGTGAGGCTACTGTCTGGCTTCAGGGTGAAACGGGCCGCTGCTGTGAGCGCGCGCTGGCGGAAGTGAGGCTGTCTCCAGATGAGCTTCCTGGCTCACCTAGCCGCCCTGGCCTTCCCTTCACGCGGCCCGCCTATCCTGTGGCGCATGACGGGGGCTGTGTGAACAACGAGATCCGGGGGGCGGTGCCCGGGGGCCAGGGCGAGGTGATGGCGCACGCTGTGGACGCCTGCGTGCACTGCGGCTTCTGCCTGCCCGCCTGCCCCACCTACGCGCTGCTGGGCGACGAGATGGACAGCCCCCGTGGCCGCATTGTGCTGATGAAAGAGGTGCTGGAGGGCGCGCTGCCCCTGGCCGACGCCGCGCCGCACCTGGACCGCTGCCTGGGCTGCCAGGGCTGCGTGACCGCCTGCCCCAGTGGCGTGCCCTACGGCGAACTGATCACGGCGTTTCGCGGCTGGTCGGAGCCCCAGCGGGCCCGCTCACCGCTGGACCGGGCCAAGCGGTCGGCCATTCTGAAGATTCTGCCGGCCCCGAAGGTGTTCAGTGTGGCGGCCCGGGTGGGGCAGTACACCAAGCCCCTGGCGCCGCTGCTGCCCGCCGCCCTGCGCGCGCCGCTGGACCTGCTGCCCGAAACGGTGCCCGCCATGCAGCCCAGCCCCGCCGTGACCCCGGCCCGGGGCGTGCAGCGCGGCCGGGTGGCCTTTTTGGTGGGCTGCGCCCAGCAGGCCCTGACCCCTAACTTCAACGCGGCGACCCTGCGGGTGCTGGCCCGCAACGGCATTGAGGTGGTGGTGCCAGAGGGCCAGGGCTGCTGCGGCGCCGCCGCCCTGCACACCGGCGCGCGGGACGAGGCCCTGACCCTGGTGCGCCGCAACCTCGCCACCTTTCACCCGGGCGACTACGACGCCATCCTCTCCAACGCAGCGGGCTGCGGGGCGGGCCTCAAGGAATACCCGATGGTGCTGCGCGGCGAACACGATGAAGCGCGGGCCAGCGCTTTTGCCGCCAAGGTCATGGACATCAGCGAGTATCTGCACCGGCTGCTGCAAGCGGGTGAACTGGAGCCGCCCCTGCCTGCTTCGCGCCCCATCACGGTGGCTTACCACGACGCCTGTCACCTAGCCCACGCCCAGGGGGTGCGCGCCGCGCCCCGCGCCCTGCTGCGCTTCATTCCGGGGGTCACCGTGCAGGAGGTTCCCGAAGGTGACCTGTGCTGCGGCTCGGCGGGCACTTATAACCTGGAACAGCCCGAACTGGCCAGCCAGCTGGGCGCGCGCAAAGCGAAGAACATCCTGTCCACGGCGCCGGACCTGATCGCCAGCGGCAACATTGGCTGCCACACCCAGATTCAGAGCCATGTGCGCCGGGCAGGCAGCCGGGCACCGGTGATGCACACGGTGGAAGTGCTGGACCGGGCGTACCGGGGGGAATTGTGAGTGGGAAGTGGGGAGTGGGAAGTGGGAAAAGACAGGCCTCCGGTCCTCCTCCCCACTCCCCACTCGCCACGGACCTCCTGCGCCGCCTGCCCTCCCACCAGGTGCTCACCACCCTCGCCGAGCGGCGCAATTACCGCTACGACGCCATTCAGTTCGGGGAAACGCCGCTGGCGGTGGTGCTGCCCGAGACCACGGCCGATGTGGTGGCGGCGGTGCAGGCGGCGCGGGCGGCCGGGGTGCCGGTGGTGGGGCGCGGCGCGGCCAGCGGGCTTTCGGGGGGCGCGGCGCCGTTGGAACCGGGACTGGTGATCTCGTTTACCCGCATGACCGGGCTGCGCATAGACCCCGCCCGGCGCGAGGCCCGCGCGCAGGCAGGCGTGGTCACGCTGGCGGTCAGCGAGGCCGCGCGCCCCCACGGCCTGATTTACCCACCCGACCCGGCCTCCTTCCGCACCAGCACCATCGGGGGCAATCTGGCGGAGAATGCGGGCGGCCCCATGTGCTTCAAGTACGGCGTGACCGGCGATTACGTGCGGGCGCTGCAGGTGGTGGACGCGGCCGGCGAGGTTCACGAACTGACCCGCGACGCCTACGATCTGGCCGGCCTGTTCATTGGCTCCGAGGGCACCCTGGGCCTGATGACCGAGGCCACGCTGCGCCTCGTGCCGCCCCCGCGCGTGACCCGCACCCTGATGGCCCATTTCCCGGAGGTGGGGGCGTGTGCCGAGGCGGTGAGTCAGGCGATTGCGGCGGGCGCTGTGCCCAGCAAGCTGGAATTCATGGACCGCGCCTGCACGAACGCCGTCGAGGACTACCTGAGCCTGGGCCTGCCCCGGGGCGCCGAGGCCGTGCTGCTCGTGGACACCGACGGCGACGACCTGCCCACCGTGGAAGAGGAGCGCGCCCTGGTGGAAGCGGCCTGCGTGGCGGCGGGCGGCACCGTGCGCCGCGCCGGGACCGACGCCGAGGCCGCCGCACTGTGGCAGGCGCGGCGCAGCGTCAGCCCCGCCCTGGGCCGCATTCGCCCGCAGCGCATGAATGAGGACATCGCCGTGCCCCGCTCCGCCCTGCCCGAAGTGGTGCGCGAAATCCGCGCCCTGGGCGACGCCAGCGCCTTCACGGTGGTGCAGTTTGGCCACATTGGCGATGGCAACCTGCACCCCAACATCCTCTTTGACCCCCGCCATGACGACCCACACGCGGTGCATGACCTCGCCCACCGCATCGCCCTGGTGGCGCTGCGGCACGGCGGCGTTCTCAGCGGCGAGCACGGCATCGGCACCATGAAACGCGATTTCATGCGCGACGCCGTGGATCCCGTGACCCTGGGCGCCCTGTGGTCGGTCAAGGGTGCGCTGGACCCGGCCGGGCTGCTGAATCCAGGCAAGGTGCTGCCGGAAGAGGTGAAGGGGTGAGGGGTGATGGTCGAAGGAAGATGGTGAAGCGTCGGGGGTGGGGCGATGGGGCTACCGGCTCCGCCCTGAGATTCAGGCGTCAAAGCCTGTTCGTGCAGTCAGCATCCTTTTCCATCAACCATCACCCATCAACCATCCCCACGCCGGAGGCGTTCCATGCCTGTTCTTGACCTCTCGCCGGGGGACCAGACGATCACGGTCAGCGGGGACACCTCGCTGCCCGAGGTCTATGCGGCGCTGCCAGCCGGGCTGTTTCCGCCGTTTCCGCCTGTGGGCCTGCCGGGCGGGGTGGGCGGGCTGGTGCAGCGTGGGGGCTTCGGGCAGACCTTTTTCTTTGCCGGGGACGTGCTGGGCGTGACCTTTCGCGCGCCCAGTGGGCGGGTGGTGCGGGCCGGGGGGCGCACGGTCAAGAACGTGCAGGGGTATGACCTCACCCGGCCGTTTGTGGGGTCGTTTGGCCTGCTGGGCGAGCCGCTGGACGTGACGCTGCGCCTGCGCCCGGGGGTGCACTGGGGGCATGTGGTGTATGCGGGGCCCCTGGTGAGCGCCGCGCGCTTCTCCTGGCAGGCACCGGACGGCACCCACGCCCTGCACTTTGGCCACCGGGCCGAGGTGCAGGCGGCGCTGGCCCTGCCGGGTGCGGTGCCGGTTGCTGTTCCCCCCGATTACACCGCGCTGTTCCCGGGTGGCCTGGGCGTGGGCGAGGGCGGCCCGCTGCGCGACGTCCGTTTTGGCTGGGTGAATGGGGGAGAGGTGCCCGCCCCGCCCGCCCTGTTCCGCACGCTGGCCGCGCAGCTGTAACCGGCGCAGATTCCACTCTGAATGGGCGAGGTCCAGTATTCTGTGGGGCGTGCTTAAACACATTCCCCTGATGACGGCCCTGCTGCTCGGCGCAGCCGGTGCCCAGACTGTCGAGCTTCGCATTCTGGAAACCACCGACCTGCACACGGCAGCCAAGGGGTACGACTACTACCAGGACAAGCCCACGGGCGAATTCGGCCTGGAATACACCGCCACCCTGATCAAGAACGCCCGCGCCGAAAAGCGCAACAGCCTTCTGTTCGACAACGGCGACCTGATTCAGGGCAACCCCCTGGGGGACTACGCCGCGCGCGTGGCGCCCATCAAGGACGGCGAACTGCACCCCATGCACCAGGCCATGCGCGGCCTGCGCTTTGACGCCGCCACGCTGGGCAACCACGAGTTCAACTACGGGCTGGACTACCTGGACCGCGTGCTCAAAAGCGCGCCCATGCCCTACGTGAACGCCAACGTCCTGAACATGGACGGCAGCAACAAGTACACCCCGTACGTCATCCAGCGCAAGCTGGTGTACGACACCCAGAACCGGCCCTACTACCTCAACGTGGGCGTCATCGGGTTCACCCCGCCCCAGATCGTCAACTGGGACAAGGCTCACCTGGACGGCAAGGTGCAGGTGATGGACATCGTGGAAAGCGCGCGCAAGTTCGTGCCTCAGATGAAGGCCCAGGGCGCCGACATCATCGTGGCGCTGGCGCACACCGGCATCAACACCGGCACCTACACCCCCGGCCAGGAGCAGGCGGGCGCCGAGCTGACCAAGGTGCCTGGGCTGGACGTGGTGCTCACCGGGCACAGCCACCTGGAATTCCCCAGCGCCACCTACAAGGACGTGCCTGGCGTGAACCTTGCCAAGGGCACCATCAACGGCAAGGTCGTGCTGATGCCCGGGTTCTGGGGCAACAACCTGGGTGTGGCCGACCTCAAACTGACCTTTGACCGCAAGAGCCAGAAGTGGACCATTGCCGACGCCCAGGGCGCCATTCGCCCCATCTGGGACAAGGCGGCCAAGAAGAACCTCGTGACGGCGGATACGGCGGTGGCGGCGGCGGTGGAGGGCGCACACCAGGGCACCCTGGGCTACGTGCGCGGCAAGGTGGCCGACCTGACGGCCCCCATCAACTCCTACTGGGCGCTGGTGCAGGATGACCCCAGTGTGCAGCTGGTCAGCAACGCCCAGATCGCCTACGTGAAGGCCGCGCTGAGCACCACCCAGTACAAGGACCTGCCGGTGCTTTCGGCCGCCGCGCCCTTCAAGGCTGGGGGCCGCGCGGGTGCCAGCTACTTCACGGACATTCCGGCGGGCACCCTGGCCATCAAGAACGTGGCCGACCTGTACGTCTACCCCAACACGGTGCAGGCTGTGGTGGTCACGGGCGCGGGGCTCAAGGAGTGGCTGGAGCGGAGTGCCGGGCAGTTCAAGCAGATTGACCCCAGCAAGACCGAGCCCCAGGCGCTGGTGGACGAGTCCTTCCCCACCTACAACTTCGACGTGATTGACGGCGTGACCTACGAAATCGACGTGACCCAGCCCAACCGCTACAACAGCAAGGGCGAAGTGGTGAACGCGGGCGCCAATCGCATTAAGAATCTGCAGTACCAGGGCAAGCCCATTGATCCGCAGCAGCAGTTCGTGGTCGCCACGAACAACTACCGCGCGTCAGGCGGCGGTTCCTTCCCCGGCCTGAACGGCAAGAACATCGTGCTGCAGGCGCCGGACGAAACCCGCGAGGCCCTGGTGAAGTACTTCAACGAGCAGAAGACGGTGAACCCCACCGCCGACGGCAACTGGAAACTGACCCCCATCCCCGGCGCCACCCTGCTGTATGTCAGCAGCCCCAACGCCCAGAAGTACCTGCCCGCCGGTGCCCAGCTTCTGCGCACCCGCGAGGACGGCTTCGCGGAATACACCATTAAGTTCTAAGCAGGCCACAGGGAGAGGCACCCGGCGGTGACGTTGCGGTGCCTCTTTTTGGCTGTGGGCTCTGGGCCATGAGCTGTGGGGCAGAGCAGGGCCGGAGGAGAAGCTGTCGTTTGGCGAACACCAGCGCGACCCTAGAGCCGTTGCCATCAAGAAGATGTTGAGTCTCGACCCTTTCCTCTCGTGGGACTCGAAGAGTTGCGCCGCAGAGAGGGCCCCCGCGCAGCGAGGGGTGAGGGGGGTCTTCTGTCAATCGCTCCAGAGGCGAACCGTCCGTCGCCCCGGAGCGAACACCGGCGAACAACATCGGCAGACGTGGAATTGAGGCCCGCGCTCCAACCCCTCAATCCCACTCCTGATCCCCGCTCAATTCCTTTTTTTCCTCATGGCCCATAGCTCATGGCTCAGAGCCAACAGAAAAGCACCCCCGCAGAGGTGCCTTTCGTGCCTTCCTTCAGTCGCGGTCAATATTGCGCAGGAACGCGGGGATGTCGTAGTCCTTGGGATCGTAGGCGGTGCCGCCGCGCACGGGCTTGACCATCGTGTCAATCACGCTGGAGCGCAGGCCGCCCGCCACCGTCACGGGCATGTCGTTAAAGCCGGTGGCAATCACGGTCACGCGCACCTCGTCGCCGGCCGCCTCGTCGGGCGTAATGCCGAACAGAATGTCGGGTTCCTCGAAGCCGGTGGCCTCGCGGATCTTCTCAACGATCTCGTTGGCGTCGGTCATGGACAGGTCGTAGCTGCCGGTCACGTTCACCAGAATGCGGCGCGCGCCTTCAATGCCGCGCTCCAGCAGCGGCGAGTGAATGGCGCTCATGGCGGCTTCTTCGGCCACCTTCTCGCCGCGCCCGGCCCCGATACCCATGAGCACCGTGCCAGAGTTCGCCAGCAGGTTGCGCACGTCGGCGAAGTCCAGGTTGATCATGCCTTCCACGTTGATCACGTCGCTGATGCCCTTAACGCCGTAGTACAGGACGCGGTCGGCAATCAGGAAGGCTTCGCGGAAGGAGACCTTCTTGTCCACGGCGGTGAGCAGCTTCTCGTTGTTCACCACGATCATGCCGTCCACACGGTCGGCCAGCTTGCCGATGCCCTCTTCGGCCACGCGCAGGCGCTTGGGGCCTTCAAACTTGAAAGGGCGCGTGACAATCGCCACGGTCAGAATGCCCATCTCGCGGGCAATCTCGGCCACCACGGGCGCGCTGCCGGTGCCGGTGCCGCCGCCCATGCCGGCCGTGATGAACAGCATGTCGGTGCCTTCAAGGTATTCCTTGATGCGCTCGCGGTCTTCCAGCGCGGCCTTTTCGCCCACTTCGGGGTCGGCGCCGGCACCCAGGCCACGGGTCAGGCGGTCACCCAGCTGAATGCGGATCTCGGCGTGGCTTTTGGCCAGCACCTGCGCGTCCGTGTTTCCGGCGATGAACTCCACGCCTTCCAGTCCCGATTCAATCATGCGGTTCACGGCGTTGTTGCCGGCGCCGCCCAAGCCAATCACGCGAATTCTGGCCGCTTGCATCATGTCTCCTTACGTTCCTGACCCGCGCGCGGGGGCGCCGCCAGATTCACTGCCGCGTAGTGTACCGCAGCGCAGCGCGCTGGCCACAGCAAAAGAGCCAGAGCGGTGTGCGCGGCTCCGGCCCTTTTGCGGCGGCTCACATCCAGTCCTTGAACCAGCCGCGCACGCGGTCGGCCAGGCTGGGCCCGGTCTTTTTCTCCTGGGTGATCGGCGTGGCCGGCGCGGTGGGCGCAGCCGGCACCACGGGCGGCACTTCGGGAACATTGAGGGGCGCCGGCTGGGTCTGGGCCATGTCGCCGTACACCAGATGCGGCACCTTGCCGTCCTCGCCAATGCCGTACAGCACCAGCCCCACGCTGCCCGCGTGGCCGGGGCCACTGACAATATCGGTCAGGCCGCCAATGCCGCGTGGGCGGCCCACCCGCACCGGCAGGCGAAAGCGGTCGCGGGCCAGTTCGGGTGTGCCGCGCAGCAACGCCGCGCCGCCGGTCAGGATCACGCCCTGGGCCACCAGTTCCACCGGGCCCAGGGTGTGGTCAATCTCGTCGCGGATCAGGCCGAAAATCTCGGCGAGGCGCGGCTTGATGATCCGCGAGAGTTCGAAGGCTGTGATGGCGTGGGTGCTGCCCGAGGCGGTGGTGATTTCCAGCGTCAGGTCAGGGTCGGCCAGTTCCGGCAGGGCCGCGCCGTAGCGCCGCTTGACGTTCTCGGCCTCCTCCATGGGGATCTTGAGAATCTGCGCGAGGTCGGCCGTGACATGCTCGCCGCCCAGCGGAATGCAGGCCGAGTGGGCCAGATTGCCGCGCTTGAACACGGCCACGTCAGTGGTACCGCCGCCCATGTCCACCACCACGACAGTCTGGGCCTGCTCGGCGGCTTCCAGGGTGGCCAGCCCGCTGGCCAGGGCGTGCAGCGCAAAGCCTTCCACCCGCAGCCCCGCTTCCTGCACGCAGCGGCGCAGGTTCAGCAGCGGCCCGGCGGTGCCCGCCACGATATGCACGTCCACTTCCAGGCGGACCCCGTGCATGCCGACCGGGTTCTTAATGCCTTCCTGGCCGTCCACCACGTATTCCTGGGGCAACGTGTGAATAATTTCCAGGTTGGGGTCCAGCGGCACGGCGCGCGCGTTTTCAATGGCGCGGTCCACATCCGGCTGGGCGATTTCCTGGTGCCGGCGGATGGCCGCAAGACCGTGGCTGGTGATCGCCTTGGCGTGGTTGCCCGCCACCGAGACGTACACGCTTTCCACCTTCACGCCGCTGACCCGCTCGGCGGCCTGCACCGACTGTTTGATGGCGTGGGTGGCCCGCTCCAGATTGACCACCGAGCCGCGCTTCATGCCCTCGCTGGGCACCGTGCCTTCACCGATAATGTCCACACTGCCGCCGTCGGCCACTTCGCCGATGACGGTCGTGATTTTTGTGGTGCCGATGTCCAGGCCCACAATGATGGTGTTGTCTTTCATTCCTGGACGCTCACCCCCCAGGGGTAAATCGAAATCTCGCTGTTCGGATACATGCTGATGCTCCCAGCATACTTCAGTAAGGCCTGCACGTCGCCGGTCCACACGCGCCTGTTCGCCACTTTCAGCGTCAGGCCCGTGGGTGTATAAGCAACCGACTGCACATTGTAACGGGCCAGGGCGTCCAGCAGTCCCAGCACCTCGTTCACGCGGTTGGGGCCCCAGCCCTCAATGAGGGGCAGGCTTTCGGTCTTGCGGGCGCCCGGCAAGACGGTGGCGTCTGCAGCCACGGCCACAATCTTGCCGCCCGGTTGGCGCCAGCGGGCGCGCGGCTGGCGCTCGGTGAGCTGCACCTGCACGCGGTCGGGGAAGGTGCGGGTCACGACGGCCGAGGCCACCCAGGGACTGTCCAGCAGGCCCCGGGCCCGCCACGCGCCGTAGTACAGCCAGCCGAAGTCCGGGGAGAGGCCAGCCAGTGCCTTGACCTCCTGAGCCGACAGGTGCGCGTTGCCGCTCACGGTGACGGTGCGGATGGGCAGCGCGTACCACGCGCCCACCGCCCCGCCCAGGACCAGCAGGCACATGGCCAGCGCGAGGACGCGGCGGCGCACCCGGTGCCGGGGCCGAACAGTGGGGTAAACGGGTTCGGGCGCCAGGGGCTCGGCCTCCAGGGCTGGGTCGGGGGTGGGAGCAGACGCGGTGGGTTCGGGGCCCACGCGGCGGTTGCGCCTGGGCTCGGGTCTCAAGGCGTGTCCTGCCCCGGCCACAATTCGTATTCCAGTTCCAGCGGCACGCCCACCCGCGCCCGGATGATGTCCAGCAGCGCGTGCACATCGGCGGCTGTGGCGCCCCCCAGGTTCACGATGAAGTTGGCGTGCTCGGGGGCAATAAGGGCGCCGCCCACCCGGGTGCCTTTCAGGCCCGCCTCATCAATCAGCTTGCCCGCGCTCACGCCGCCAGGGTTTTTAAAGGCGCAGCCCGGCGTTTTCATCTTGGGTTGCCCCTTCCGGGCCTGGTCAGCAAAATCCATCTTGGCCAGCACGGCTTCGGGGGTGCTCACGGTCAGGGCCAGACGCACGCGCGTGACTACATGGTTGCGGGGAATGCCGCTCTGGCGGTAGCCCCAGGGCAGGTCGGCGGGGGTAACCTGCCGCGTGCCTTCGGGCGTCACGATCTCCAGGGTGTGCAGGCCGTCGAACATCTCGCCGTAGCGGGTGCCTGCGTTCATCCACACCGCGCCGCCCACCTGCGCGGGAATGCCCACGGTGCCTTCCAGCCCGCTCAGGCCCAGTTTCTGCAACTGCCGCACCAACCCGGGCAGGGGCACGCCGCCGCCCACCCAGCCGGTGACCACGCGTTCGGGGGTGCTGAGGATGGGGTCCGGGGTCAGGTCACGCTCGGCCAGTGGGCCAGAGAGGCGAATCACCCGTTCGGGCACCCCCGCATCCGACACCACGAGGTTGCTGCCGCCGCCCAGCACGCGGTAGGGGCGCTCCATCGCTTCCCGCAGAGCCTCGTGCGACTCCACGAACCACACCTCGGCCTCGCCACCCACGCCCAGGGTGGTAAAGCGCGACAGGGGCAGCCGTTCCACCCGGGCGCCGGTACGGCTGACCGTCGCGGTCACGCCGCGCCTCCCACGAGGTCGCGCGAGAGCTTCCACACGTCGCCCGCGCCCATGGTCACGATCACGTCGCGGCTGCTGGCGGTGTCGCGCAGCACGCGCAGCACCTCCGCGCGGTCGGGCAGGTAGCGCACGCCCGCGTGCCCGCGCTGGGTCATGCGCTCGGAAATCAGGGTGGCGTGAATGCCCTCTATGGGCGCTTCACTGGCGGCGGCAATGTCGAGCAGCAGCACCTCGTCGGCGTCCATCAGGGCGTCGGCCAGCCGGGGCCAGGACTGCTGGGTGCGCAGATAACGGTGCGGCTGAAACACCACCCGCACCCGGCGCCCGGTCTGGCGGGCGGCCTGCACGGCGGCGGCCACCTTGGTGGCGTTGTGGGCGTAATCGTCAATGACCAGCGCGCCGTTCAGTTCGCCCACGCGCTGCCAGCGCCGCCCCGGGCCCTGGAACCCGGCCAGGGCGGCGGCGGCCTGCGCCATGTTCCCGCCGTGCAGGTCCACCACCGCCAGCGCGGCCAGGGCATTCAGGACGTTGTGGGTGCCGGGCAGGGCCACCCGGGCCTCGGCCAGCGGCTCGCCGCGCCGCAGGACCGTGAAACTGGTGCCTTCGGCATCGGGGCGCAGGTTCACGGCGCGGTAATCGGCGCCTTCGGCCTGCCCGTAGCTCAGGCGCTCGCGGGCGCCCGCGCACAGCTCGTCCAGCCCCGGCCAGTCGGCGCACAGCAGCACCCGCCCCGACTGCGCCACGAAGCGGGCAAAGGCCGCGTGCTGCTCTTCCACGGTTTCCCAGTAGGTGGCCTGGGCGCCGCCCACATGGTCATCCTCGGCATTGGTAAACACGGCTGTGCCTGCCCCCAGCGCCGCGAAGCCCTTGTCGGACTCGTCCACCTCGGCCACAAAGGGACCGCGCCCCAGCCGGGCGTTGCTACCGAACTCCGGCACGATGCCGCCCACAAACGCAGACGGGTCCAGGCCGGCTCCGGTCAGTGCCACGGCAATCATGGAGGTGGTGGTCGTTTTGCCGTGGGTGCCAATCACCCCCACGCTGGGCCCGGCGCGCAGCAGCTCGTCCAGCAGCGCCATGCGCGGCCGGATCTCAATGCCCGCGCCCTCGGCGGCCTGCAACTCGGGATGATCCTTTGGGACCGCTTCCGAGGCCACCAGAATGTCAATGGGGCCGTACGGGACTTCGGTCACATGCTCGGCGGCGTGGCCGGCAGCCACCGGAATGCCCTCGGCGCCCAGGCGGGCCGTGAGGTCGCTGGCCGCTTCATCGCAGCCGCTGACGCGGTGGCCCTGCGCTGAAAGCAGGCGGGCGAAGGCACTCATACCGATGCCGCCAATGCCCATCAGGTGATAGTGCAGCGCGGGGGCGGAGGCAGAAGACACGGATTGGGACGCCGCAGCCGGGCTGGGCGGGGGAGAAGCAGAAGCAGGGTCAGTCATGGGAGGAGGGGGGCCCTTCACGCAGGTGCCGTTCGATCAGGGCCGCAAATGCCGCCGCCGCGCCCGGCTGGGCCCGTCGGCGGGCCGCCCCGCTCATCGAGGCGCGCGTCCCCGCTGAGGCACACTCTAACACCGCCTGCCCCAGCGTTTCCGGCACCGTTTTCTGTTCCACCACGCGCCCCGCGCCGGCCGTTTGCACGGACATGGCGTTGTGGTACTGGTGGTTTTCCGAGGATTCGGGCAGCGGCACCATCACCAGCGGCACCCCGTGAAAGGCGGCTTCGGCCAGGGTGCTGGTGCCTGCGCGGGTGATCGCCAGATCCGCCACCGACCACGCGGCCACGGCGTCCACATACCCCACGGCCTTGTACCACTCCAGTTCCTTGACGCGCGGCGCCACCTCGGACAGCCAGCGCGGGCCGGTGGCGTGCAGCACCTGCACCGCCCGGCCGCGCCCGTCGGTGGGCACCGGGCCGGTGAAATCCAGATTCACCAGGCCGCCGCTGCCTTCGGGGGGCAGCAAGCCCTCGCGGCCAAAGACGTTTTGCAGGGTATCGGGCACAGCGTTGTTCAGGAACAGGGAACCCTGCGAGCCGCCCATTACGAACAGGGTCAGGGGGCCGTCTTGCAGCCCCAGCTTGGCCAGGGCCTGGGCGCGGGGCAGACGGTCCTCGCGCACCGGCATGCCCACCAGGGTGGCGCGCGCCGGGGGCAGGCCGATCACCTGTTCATAGGCGGTGCCCACGGCCCTGGCGCGGCCCACGGCCAACCGCTGGGTCAGGCCCAGGCGGGCGTTCTGCTCGTGCAGCACGGTGGGCAGGCCCAGGCTCTGGGCGGCCAGCACCCCGGGCAGGCTGGCAAAGCCGCCGAAGCCCACCACGGCCCCGGGCCGCCGCTGCGCCAGCCGGGCGCGCGCCTGCAGCACGCCCTGGGCGGCGCGCAGCAGCTCGCGCGGATCGGGGCGGCCCTGGCCGCTGCGGGCCAGTTTGCCGGCGTCCACCCCTTCAAAGGCCAGCCCCTGCTCGGCCGCCACCCGCTCTTCCATGCCGCCGCGCTGCCCCAGCAGCAGTGTTTCGTGCCCGCGCGCGGCGAGTTCGCGTGCGGTCGCCACCGCCGGATAGATGTGTCCCCCGGTGCCCCCCGTTGCCAGTACGACCAAGCTCATTGGGGGGGAGTGTAGCGGGTTGGGGGGTGGTGAGTGGGCAGTGGAAAGTGGGAAGTGGGAAAAACACAGGGCGCGGCCAAGCTGGCGCGCCCTGCGTACTTCTACTCCCTACTCACCACTTCCCCTCTTCAGTCGAACAGATCCCCCAGCGCCTTGCCCACGCCGCCGCCGCTGTGGCCGTCGCCGCCGATGCCGTGGTCGAATTCCTCGTAGGGCTGCACGACCACAAAGCCGTCGCCCTGAAAGACCATCTGGTAGGTTTCGCCGCCGCCCCGGCCGAACATGCTTTTCAAGCTGGCGTCCATGCGCAGCTGGGGCTGAAGGTTGCCGCTCCAGGCAATCGTGGCGTTGGGGTCAGTAAAGATGGGCTCGTTGGGGGTGACGCGCAGGGTCAGGGGCTTGCCGTGCGACAGGATCGCCACCAGCCCGTGGCCCTGCACGCGCACGCTGAAGAGCCCGCCCGCCGCCATGCCCGCCACGCGGCGCTGCATGGTGATGTCGTACTGCACGGTGTCTTCAAAGGCCAGCAGGTCGTTGCCGTTCACGTTCAGGCTGTCGCCCTGCAGGCGCAGAATCTGCACTTCCTTGCCCTGATCGGCAAGGTACGCCACGCCCCGGCCCTCAATCTTGGCCAGCGGGCTCATTTCCTGCGATACGGCGCGCTTCAGGGCCTTCATCAGGCCGCCTTCCAGGGTGCCCTCGCGCTTAAAGCTCAGGTTGCCCTTGTAGGCCACCATGGCGCCCAGCTTGCTCCACACGCGGCCATTGACCTTGACCTCCAGCATCTTGCTGGATTCGAGTTCAAAGACCTCGCCGGGGTTGTCCCGCTCGGCGGTCTGGGCGATGAAGTCACGGAGGCTGTAGGTGCCGTCGCTGCCGGGCTGCATGTTGGTCATATGGCCTAGGGTACGACACCCCCAGCCTAAAGGTTGCCGAGGGGGGGGCCGGTGCGGGGCCCCCAGATGCCCGATTTCAGAGCAATGTGCCCAGGCGGCGCAGCACCTCTTCAATCGTGGCCATATCCGTGGCGTAGCTCAGACGCACCTGGCCGGGCGCGGCAAAGTCCGTTCCGGGCACGACGGCCACCTGCGCCTCGTCCAGGATTCGCCGGGCCGCTTCCAGTTCATCCTCGTGAATCCGGGTCGTGTCGGCCATGACATAGAAGGCGCCCTGAGGCATGGGGGTGGGTAGGCCCAGGGCACCAAGGCCAGCCACGATGCGGTCGCGTCGGGCGCGGTAGGCCTGCCGGGCCTCCTCGATGAAGCGTGCGGTGGCCTCATGCTGCTCCAGCGCCGCCAGGGCCGCGTACTGGCTGACACTGCTGGCATTGCTGGTGCTCTGCGACTGCAGGGCGTTCATGGCGGCGATCACGGCCTTCGGTCCACCGGCGTAGCCAATTCGCCAGCCGGTCATGGCATAGGCCTTGCTGGCCCCGTTGATGGTCAGCGTGTGGTCCGGCGCAAAGGTACCGATGCTCACCTGCTCGGCCCCGTACACCAGATGCTCGTACATTTCATCGGTCACGATGACCAGCCCGTGCCGCTGCGCCAGCTCAGCCACCGCCTGCAGCGTTTGCGGTGGAAAGACTGCGCCGGTGGGGTTTCCGGGGCTGTTCAGCACGATCATGCGGGTGCGCGGGGTGATCCGGGCCGCCACTTCCTCCGGGTCGAGTTGAAAGCCGCTGGCCGCCGTGGTGGGCACCGCCACGGTCACCCCCCCGGCCAGCGTGATCATCTCCGGGTAGCTGACCCAGTACGGGGCGGGGATCAGCACCTCGTCGCCGGGGTTCAGCAGCGCGAAAAAGGCATTGAAGAGGGCCTGCTTGCCGCCGCTGGTCACGGTGACCTCAGCCGGGGCATAGCTCAGGCCATTTTCCCGCGAAAACTTGGCACTGATGGCCTCGCGCAGTTCGGGGATGCCGTTGACAGCGGTGTATTTGGTCTTGCCGCTCTCGATGGCCTGGATGGCGGCGGCCTTGATGTGCGGCGGCGTGTCGAAATCCGGCTCGCCCACGCTCATTGAAATCACGTCCAGCCCCTGTCTTTTCAGCTCCAATGCGCGGCTGGTGACCGCCACCGTGGCTGAAGGTTTGAGGCTCTGGGCCCGCGCCGAGAGCGTGAAGGGGGAGACCGAAGAAAGGCCGCTCATACCCCGCAAGGTACAGGCGGCCCTGGGCGGGCGCGGCCAGAAGTTTAGAAGCGGTAGGTCAGGCCCAGGCGCACCGAGGGCGAGGGGAAGGTAAAGCGGTGTGGGCCGGTGTCGCCGGGCACGCCGCCATTGCCAACCCGGAAGTCGTTCAGGACAGTGTAGCGCAGGCCCCCTTCGGCGTAGAAGCCCAGGTGCTCGCGGGTGCGGCCCCGGTAGCCCAGCACGCCCCCGGCCCGCCAGCCGCCGCCCGCACTGGCCGTGACCCCCACCGAGGGCCCGCCGTACCAGCCCACATTGCCCTGAGCCAGCAGCAGGTCGGCGCCGAAGAAGAGGACGGGCGAAACCTCAACCTGCGCCCGGGGCTCCACGGTCAGACCGCCCAGTCGGCTCACAGGCAGCGAAAACCCCAGCTGCGCGGTGGGGAGGATGGTTTCCAGCCCCACGCCAGCCCAGAGCTGGGCATCGGTGGTGGCCGGGATAGGCACCGTTTGCGCTGCAGCGCTGCCAGCGGCGATGAGAAGAAGTAATGAAGGAATCTTAAGAAAGCTCATGCGCTGCGGAGTGTACTACCTCAAGGCGGTGGTCGTAGGCGCATGTGGGGCCGGGTGCGCTGCTCATGTCCAATCGGGTGGAGGCCAGCGCACGCGCTTCTCTCAGCGCGCGTGGTCCAGTGCGGCTTCAGCGGGGCCGTTGGCACCCTTTTCTCGCAGCACCCCATTCCACCCTGCGGCCTGAAAGCGGCCCCTCCCTTTCGTGGGGGCCGCTGTCTTTTGCAGAGCCTCACTTCGTCCCAGAGCCGCCAAGGGGAACATCTGGGGTGGATCTGGGGTCCGCTTTCAAAACCGGTACGTCACGCCGAAGGCCCCGCCGGCCAGGGGAAACGGAATGAAGTTCGCCGAGTCAAACATGGCTCGGAAGCGGGCCTCGCTGAACCAGCCCACGTTGCCGCCGCCGAACTGCCCGCGCAGCCCGCCGGTCACGCCCACCAGCCACAGCCCCCCCACGGCGTAGCCCACGCTGGGCCCGCCATACAGGTTCACATTTCCGCTGTTGCCCGAGAACAGCAGATCGGCATTGATGGTGCTCAGGGGGCCCGTCACGTCGGGCAGGGGCAGCAGGTACACCGAGGCGCTGCCGCGCAGTTCGGCATTCAGGCCAGCAACCTGGCCCACGGGCGCACTGAGCCCCAGCGTGAGGCCGGGGGCGATATAGGCTTCGGTGCCCGCCCCACCCCACACGGTGAGGCCGGTGGTCTGGGCTCCGGCGGTACCGGCAAGCAGGAGAGTAAGGGCGAGAGAGAGACGCATCTTCATGTGACGTTCATCGTAGCCGCCCGCAGGCCCCCGCGTTGCGGCACATAAGGCACCGGCCCACTGCCAAAAGCAGGTGGGCCGGCGCCGCACAGCCTCGTTTTAATGCCGCTCTTCTAATGCAGCAGACCGATGCTCCGGGCGCGGCTCACGGCCTCGGTGCGGTCGCCAGCGTCCAGCTTGGCGTACAGGCGGGCCAGGTGGTCCTTGACCGTATCGGGCGACACGCCCAGGTTCTTGGCGATCTCCTTGTTGGAGTAGCCCTGGGCCAGCAGGGGCAGCACCTCGGATTCACGGGGGGTCAGGCGCGGCACGTCCACATGGGGCAGGCGGTCCACATCCGGGTTGGCCACGATGTCGCGCAGCTGCCGGGCCAGACTCTCGGGGTCAGTCTCCTTGCTCACGTACCCGCGTGCCCCGGCGGCGCGGGCGGCCTGCACGATGGCGGGCTCGGCAAAGGTGGTGATCAGTACGCTCACCAGCCGGGGGTTGGTCTGGCGCAGCCGCTCGCAGACCTCAATGCCGGTCATGCCGGGCATCTTCACGTCCAGCAGCGCAGCGTCGGGCTGCAGGGCGCGGCAGGCTTCCAGCGCCGCGAGGCCGTCGCTGGCTTCGGCCACCACGTCAAAGCCCTGGTGAATCAGGGCGTATTTCAGGCCCATACGGAAGAGGGGGTGGTCGTCGGCAATAACGAGTCTCATGGGGAAACCTCCGGCAACAAGAGCGTGAAGCGGGTCTGGGCGGGCGGGGACAGGGGAGCACCGGCAGGGGCTTCGGGGGGGGGGTGGCCGGAGGCAGAGGAAGGAGGAGAATGGCGGGTATAGCGCAACTCACCGCCGTGCGCTTCGGCGATGCGGCGGGCGATAAACAGGCCTAGACCCGCTGTGCCAGCGGTGTACTGCTGGCCCGCAATGGTGGTGGGCTGGACGTTGAACGGCTGGGCCAGTTCGGACAGGGGCGCGGCCAGCCCGGGGCCGTCGTCGGTGACGTGCAGGCCCTCACCCGACACGCTGAGGGTGACCTCGTGCGTGGCGTAGCGCAGGGCGTTTACGGTGAGGTTCATCACGGCGCGTTCCAGCACCGCCCGGTCCGCCTGGGCGTGGCCGTGACCTTCGACCCGCACGGTCAGGTCGCGCTCCTGGGCCTGCGGGGCCACGCGCTGCGCCACGTCGTCCAGCAGCGCGCGCAGGTCGGTGCGGGCGGGCTGCACCTGCACGTCTTCCTGTTCAAAGCGGTGCGCATCGGCCATCTGCTGCACCAGGGCCAGCAGGCGCCCGGTTTCGGCCTGAATCTGCTCGCCCATCAGGCGGCGCTCGTGGTCCGGCAGGGGCAGCGTGGTGAGGATCTTGGTGAGGTGCCCGGTGGCGATCAGCGGGGTTTTCAGGTCGTGCACCAGGGTGGCGATAAAGGCGTTGCGCCGGGCCTGTTCGGTTCCCAGGCGCGAGAGCAGGCCCGTAAAAGCCGCGCGCAGCGAGCGCACCTCGGCCGGGTCGTCGCGCTGGGCGGCCTGAAAGTCGCCGTGTTCCACCTGCGCCTGCAGGCGGCTGACCGGGCGCAGCAGCGTGCCGCTGAGCAGGTAGCCCATGGCCGCCGACAGCGCCCCCACCACCGCCATCCAGGCCAGCAGCGGCAGCGGGGGCACGTCGGGCCGGGCCATCAGGGTCAGGATGATGTTGGGCAAAAAGGCCAGCAGGAAAATCACGAAGGTGAACTGTGAACGCAGCGTCCGCACGCGGCCCACGGCGGCGCCGGGGCGCAGGGGAACAGCGGCGGACGTGGGCATGGCGCTCAGCGTAGAGCGGCGCCTCTGACAGAACCCTCACGGGTCTGTCAACCCCCACCCCCGGCGAATGCCCCCTTCCTGGGCAGCCCGCTGCGGCAGCGCTGCGACCCACGACCAGGGCCACCTCCCGCAGAAGGTGGCCCTGATGGGTGAAGGTCAGGCGGTGCCCAGAAACGTCCGGCTCAGTTCTTGCCCTTGCCCTGGGCCTTGGCCTGTTCCATGGCCAGTTCCTTGAAGGCGCTGAGGCTGCTGGCGTTGGCCTGCCCCTCGATGGCTTTGACGGCGAGGTCCTGCATCTGGCGGCTGGCGGCGCCCAGTTGCTCGGCCAGTCCCGCCGCGCGGGTGTCCAGCAGGTCCAGGCGGGTCTGCAGGTTCTGGATGCGCTGCTCGTAGATGCGGCGCTGGCCCTCGATCTCCTTTTCCTGCAGGTCGGTGCGCACGCGCGCCTGCCGGCTGCCGATGCCGGTGCCTTCGGCCTCGGCGCGCTTCAGGGCGGCCTCGCGCTCGGCGGGCAGGGCAGCGGCGCGGGCGGTGATCTCACGGACGCGCTGCTCGCGGCTGCTCAGTTCGGCCTCGCGGGCGTTCCACTCGCGTTCCTGGATGTCCAGGCGCTCGGCGCGCTCACGGGTCAGCTCGGCCTGTTCGGCGCGGTAGGTTTCGTCGTCCAGGCGCCGGGCAAGGTCGCGGTTATAGCGGTAGTCGGCGTCTTCGCGCTCGCGGGTGGTGGCGGCTGTCAGGTCGCGCTCCTGCACAGTGCGCTCGCGGGCGTCCTGTTCCGCCAGCCACTCGCGCTGACGGGCGTCCCAGTCCTCGGCCGTTTCGGCCTGCAGGGTCTCGTACTCGGTGCGGGCCCCCTCGGCCGCCGCGTCGTACTGGGCCAGCAGCGCCGGCAGCGAGTCGTCGCTGGCCTCCAGGTCGTACAACTCTTTCAGCGCCTCGCGTTCGGCCTGGGCCAGCTTCAGCACGCCCTGCAGCCCCGCCGCCTGGGCACTGAGCTGTTCCGACAGTTCGGCCAGCGTGCCCGATGCCCCGGCCTGCAACTGGGCCAGCAGCCCCAGCGCCACTTCCATGCGCCCCGGCTTGTCGTCGGGCGTGGTGGGCAGGTCCCGGCTGGTCGCAGCCATGGGCCCTTGGGCCGCCTGCTGGGCCTTCTTCTGTGCCTCTCGCTGGGCTTCGCGCACCTCTTTTTCCTTCTGGTTCAGCTGGGCCTTCAGCGTGCCCACTTGCCCTTCCAGCTGGCTGTACTCGGTGCTCAGGTCGTCGAAGGCTTCCAGAATCTTGGCCTTGGTGGCGGTTTCGGCGGGCCGTTTGGGGGTCATGCTTCACCTCGGAAAGCGCGGGCGGCGAGGCCCTGGGTCTGTTCGCTCACGCGCTGCTGCTGGGCCTGCAGTTCGGCCACCTGGGCCTCGGCCGCTGTGACGGACGCCTGCAGCGCTTCCAGATGCAATTCGTAACTCTGTTTGCTGGCTTCCCACTCGCGCTCCAGCAGGTCCGAGCGGACCTTGGCGTCGGCGGTGGCCTGCCGGATGCCGTCCTCACGGGCCTTGCGAACCTCTTCTTGCAGCACCTGCGGAAAGGCTTCGACCTGGGCACGGTCCTTCTCGAACTGCTCGGCGCCCTTTTCCAGAACGGCCTCGCGCCCGCGCCAGTCGCGTTCCAGGGTCAGGCGGCGCTCGGCCAGTTCGCGCTCCTGGGCGCGGTCAGCGGCGTGCTGGGCGTCGGCGTCGTGCTGGCGCTCACGCTGGCGGGCGTAGGTGTGGTCGGCTTCTTCCTGCTGGCGTTCGCGGGCGGTGTCCTCGCGCTCACGGCGCTCCTCGGCGGCGAATTCGGCGTCCTCGCGCTCCCAGGCGCGGCGGGCGGCCGCCTGTTCGCGCGCCAGGGCGTCCAGCTGGGCCTGATGCTCGCCGCGCAGGGTGGCCAAGCGCTCACGGCCCTCCTGCTGCAGGGCGGCCAGGGCGTCGGCGGCCACGCGCACGCGGCGCAGTTCAGCCAGTTCCTTCTGGGCGACCTCAGTGGCGGTCACCAGTTCGCTCAGCTTGGTGGCCTCGCCGGACAGCCGCTCTTCCAGTTGCGCCATCAGCGTGCCCACGGCCAGCTGCACATCGGCGGATTCGCGCACGATCCGGTCCACGGTGTGGTCGGCAGCCTGGGTCAGCAGTTCGCGGTTGCGGCGCAGTTGCTGCGCCTCGGCGCGGCTCTGGAAACGGCCCTGCGCGGCGGCCTGCTCCTGGCGCAGTTGCTTGAAGGCCCGTTGAAGGCTCTGTGCATCGTGATCGGTCATCTTCTCTCCTCAGAACGCAATCTCTTGATTACGCTATAAGCGTAACAGGTCTGGCTCGTTTTGTGCAAGAGCTCACAGTGGAAGAGGGTAGAGGCTGGGGGCTGGCCCCGCCACCAAGGTTGACCAGCCAGAACTGGACAGTGCCGCAGCCAGAGGGAAAGGTGTGCTGCCAGGGGCAAGAGCTTGATTCGAAGTGCCATGACCTGACGTTCACCCGCCAGAGAAGCGTGGGCCTGCCATAGCACGTGTGGCAGGGGCTTCGGCTTCTACCTCGCCGTTACGCGGTTACCGGATCGGGGCCGTCTCTGTCGCGGGGTTGGGCCGGCTTCTGAAGCGTTGGATGGCACCCAGCTCCACTTGCGGCCACCCACTGTCTTGCCAGCAGAAACGGCCAAGGCATAGAGTCCTTGGCCGCCTGCGCTGCTGTGGGCGCTCTTTCCTGTTCTACGGACTGCCGTTCATTTCCGGAACATCCAGAGAAGAGCTGGATGTTCCCCGCCTTCGGCGCTGTTCCAGCCCAATTCCCGGACATCCGTCCTTTTTCCCTCTCTGCTCCGCAGCTCTGCGAGTCCCTCCGGTCGGAAAAATGCCGTCACGCCTGACGGAACTTTTCGGAAGCCGTGTTATTCCTCGGTGCTGAGGACCGCCAGGAAGGCCTCCTGGGGCACCTCGACCGTGCCGAACTGCTTCATGCGGGCGCGGCCCTTCTTCTGCTTTTCCAGCAGCTTCTTCTTGCGGCTGATGTCGCCGCCGTAGCACTTGGCCAGCACGTCCTTGCGGAAGGCCTTGACCGTGGCGCGCGCAATGATCTTGCCGCCAATCACCGCCTGCACCGGCACCGGGAACATCTGGCGTGGGATCACCTCGGCCATCTTGTCCACGATCTTGCGGCCCAGGCTGTAGGTCTTGGTCTCGTGAACAATGACGGCCAGCGCGTCAATGACCTCGTTGTTCACCATGATGTCCACCTTGCGCAGGTCGCCCTCGCGGTAGCCGATCATCTCGTAGTCCATGGAGGCGTACCCGCGCGAGATGCTCTTTAGGCGGTCATGGAAGTCGTACAGAATCTCCGCGAAGGGCACCTCGTAAAGCAGTTCCACGCGCTTGCCCACGTAGTTCATGGTGATCATGGAGCCCCGGCGCTCCTGCAGCAGCTGCATCACGGTGCCCACGTAGTCCTCGGGCAGCATGATGCTCAGCTTGATGTACGGCTCCTCCACGCTGGTGATGCGGTCACGGGTGGGAAACTCGGCCGGGTTCTGGGTCTCGAAGATCTCGCCGTTCGTGAGGGTCACGCGGTACACCACGGCGGGCGCGGTGGCGATCAGGTCCAGGTCGTACTCGCGCTCCAATCTCTCCTGAATGATCTCGGCGTGCAGCAGGCCCAGAAAGCCGCAGCGGAAGCCGAACCCCAGGGCCTCGGACGTTTCGGGCTCAAAGGAGAACGCGGCGTCGTTCAGCTTCAGCTTTTCCAGCGCGTCGCGCAGCTTGCGGTAGTCCTCGGTGTCGGTGGGGTAGAGGCCCGAGAACACCACCGGCTGCGCGGGCTTGAAGCCGGGGAAGGGCTCGGCGGTCTGCACGTCCTTGCCGGTCAGGGTGTCGCCCACCTGCGCGTCGTGGATGTCCTTGATGCCGGCGGCCACCCAGCCCACGGCGCCAGCGGCCAGTTCCTGCCCCACGACCAGTCCGGGGCTGAAGGTGCCCACCTTGTCCACATCAAAGGTCTTGCCCGCGTTCATCAGCAGGATCTGGTCTTTGGGTTTTATGGTGCCTTCCAGCACCCGCACGAACAGGATCACGCCCTGGTAGGCGTCGTAAAAGGAATCGAAGATCAGGGCCTTCAGCGGCGCCTGGGGGTCACCGCTGGGCGCGGGAATGCGTTGCACGATGGCTTCCAGAATCTCGGGAATGCCAATGCCCGCCTTGCCCGAGGCGAACACCGCGTCCTCGGCGGGAATGCCGATCACATCTTCCAGCTCCTGCGCCGCACCTTCGGGGTCGGCGGCCGGCAGGTCAATCTTGTTCACCACCGGCACGATTTCCAGGTTGTTGTCAATCGCCAGGTACGCGTTGACGATGGTCTGCGCCTCCACGCCCTGCGAGGCGTCCACCAGCAGCAGCACGCCCTCGCAGGCGGCCAGCGAGCGCGAGACCTCGTAGTTGAAATCCACGTGACCGGGCGTGTCAATGAGGTTGAAGGTGTATTCCTCGCCGCCCGTGCCGTCCTCCTGCAGGGGACGCTGGTAGGTCAGGCGCACCGGGGTGGACTTGATGGTGATGCCGCGCTCGCGTTCCAGTTCCAGCGTGTCGAGGGTCTGGTCGCGCTTGTCCCGCTCGGACATGGCGCCCAGCCGCTCCAGAATGCGGTCCGCGAGGGTGGATTTCCCGTGGTCCACATGGGCGATGATCGAAAAGTTCCTGACGTTCACACAGGCCAGTCTAGCGGGCGCCGGGCGGGGGCGCAGTGTGCGGGGTTCCGGGCGCCGCAAGAAGCGCATTTTCGCTGGCCGCAGGCGCAGGCGTGCGCCTATGCTGGCCCGCATGTTCCCCCGCACCCGTGCGCTGCCCACCCGCCCGGCCATTCCCCTCTGGAAAATCCTGCTGCCCGCGCTGCTGGTGCTGGGCCTGGGGTGGTGGGCTTACCGCTGGATCACCCGGCCCACCAACCCGCCCCTGCAAGCGGGCGCGCAGCAGGGCACCGTGGCGGAAGACTGGGCCCGCCTGCGCGCCTTTGGACCCCGGGCACCTGGGCAGCGCGGCCACGGGCAGACCCTGGACTGGGCCCAGGCGCAGCTGACGGCCCTGGGCTACCGCGTAACCCGCCAGAACTTTCCGGCCCGCGTGCTGGAGGATCTGGGTGCCGAGGTGCGCGCCCCGGGCCTCACCGTGCGCGGCCAGACCCTGTACGGCGCGCAGGGCGGCGATCAGGAAGGCGAACTGGTGCGCATTGCCCCGGGGGCCACCGCCGAACAACTGGAGGCCCTGAACATCCTGGGCAAACTGGCAATCACCACCTGTCCGCCCGGGCCCTGGGCCCCGCTGGCCGACGCGGTGGTGCAGGCGGGCGGCTTGGGGCTGGCCATCGTGAACGACTGCGCGCAGCCGCCGCCCTTCAGCCGGGTGGACCGCACCGTTCTGCCGCTGCTGGCCGTGTCTGCCCCGGACGGCGCGGCGCTGCTGGCGCGCGTGGGGCAGCGCGTGACTTTCCGGGCCACCACCCGGGAGCGGGCGGCCAAGGCGACCAACCTCATTGCGGCGCGGGTGGAGGCCAGCCCCGACGTGCTGTTCGGCGCGCACCTAGACAGCCTGCCGATCAGCCCCGGCGCCAACGACAATGCCAGCGGCGTGCTGGCGGTGCTGGACCTCGCCCGGCGCGCGGCGGGCACCCCCCTGGCCGAGCGCGCGTGGTTCGTGCTGTTCGACGATGAGGAAACGGGCCTGAACGGCAGCCGGCTGTTCGTGCGCGCCTACAGCTACCCCCTGCGCCAGACGCGCGCCATGCTGAACCTGGACATGGTGGGCGTGGCCGCCCAGCCGCTGGGGGTGGCTCCCCACGAAGAACTGCGGCCCCTGGTGCGCCGCGTGGCCCCGGGCCTGCGCCTGTTCGAAGACGAGGCGCAGAGCACGCGCGAGACCTTTGGCCGCACGCTGGCGGTGACCGGCCGCAGCGACCACGCCGCCTTCAAACCGCTGGGCGTGCGCACCCTGTTTCTGACCCGGGGCCTGGACCGCCACTACCACAGCGCCGACGACAAGGCCCTGTCCCCAGCCCTGGTGACCGCCGCCGCTGACACCGCCGCGCAACTGGCCCAGGCGGTGCTGGCCGCGCCCTGGACCCCGCGCGAGCCTTGCGGGATCACCGGGCGTAACTGCCGCTAAAGATCACCCACGGTTCCCCTGCCAGTGGAAGTGTTAACTTTCTGGCATATGCCATGGGTGTCGCTGTTCTGGGGCCTGCGGGCAGTCCTGCTGGCGGGCCTGATGGGCTGCGCCGCGTCCCCGCTGCCCCCCGCCGAGGCCGACGGCACCGTGATCTATCCCCCGGCCGCCGGCACCGCAGTGCTGAGCGCGGACCTGGACACCGATCAGGACATTGCGCGCGCCAGTGTCGCCGCCGATGGCCGCTACCGCCTGACCCTGCCCAGCCCGCCGCCGCACCTGGGCACCCCGGCGACGCGGCTGGCCCAGCAGTACCCCGCCAGCGTGCAGGGGGTGCAGTGCCAGGGGCCCCTGACCCTGGCGCCGGCCGCCACCCGGCTGCTGCTGGTGCGCGCCGGGCGCTTTTTGCTGGGCGAGCAGATCACTGGCCGCCTGAGCCCGGCGACCTCGGCGGTCACGCTGCAGGCCCGGCCGCTGAACGTGGTGCTGACGGTGCGGCAATTCGTGTATGCCGACCGCGCGGCCAGCTTCAGTGCGGCACAGACCTGCACCTTTACGCTGACAGGTGGGCAGGTGCAGCCCGGCACAGTGCAGGGCACCCTGACCCTGGCGCGGGGCTGGAACACCCTGGTCACCCGCACCGAACAGACGGATGCGGGCTTGGCGATCACCCTCAGCGCCAGCGCTACCCTGCGCGGCGTGGACTGGCATTACCTGCCCCTGCCCCGCTGAGCCGAGGGTTGAATAGGCTTTGACCCGTCAGCCGAAGAGATGGAAAATCCCGTGTGAGGAGGCTGGCGGTTGGAGCACTCGCTGCCCTCAGGTGCACGGGGCGGCATCAGGTCCAGCGTGAGTCTTCCCAGCTACCCGGCCTAAAACCTGTTCGTGCCCTCGCGCCTTCAGACGTGGACGGCCCTCCTCATACCCTCCAGGCCATGCAGCGGATGTGTCCTGTTGCCCGGCACCCCTACGCTGTCCCCATGTCCCGTTCCCTGGCCTACTTCACCGACCTCGCGCTGCGCCGCCAGGAAGGCAGTCTGATCGAAAGCGGTCCTGGCGCCGTGGTGGTGCGCTCGCCGCAGAATCCTACTTTCTGGTGGGGCAACTTTCTGCTGATGCCGGCCCCGCCACAGCCCGGGGCCCTGGCGCGCTGGGAGGCCGCTTTTGTGTCGGCGCATCCCCAGGCGGCCCACCGCACGTTTGGTATTGATACCTCGGGCACCGATGAGGGCGCGGCCGACGAGTTCCGCGCCGCTGGCTACGACGTACGCGCCGACACCGTGCTGACCACCGGGCGGACCGTGCCCCCCACAAGACTGAACCGCGACGCCCAGCTGCGCCCCCTGCAGGGCGACGCCGACTGGGCCGCCGCCTTGGCCCTGCGCCTCGCCGTGAACGCCGCCGAGGCCCACCCCCACGAGCCGGAAGGCTACCGGGTTTTCGCCCAGCGCAAACTGGCCGCTTACCGGGCGGTGCAGGCGGCCGGCCAGGGCGCCATGTTCGGGGCCTTTGACGAGCAGGGGAACATGCTCAGCGGTCTGGGCATTTTTGATGCTGGAGACGGGGTTGCCCGCTACCAGAGCGTCGAGACGCACCCCGAGGCCCGCTCGCGGGGGCTGGCAGGCACCCTGGTGCACGCGGCTGGCGAGTGGGCGCGCGGGGCGCTGGGCACCCGGACCCTGGTGATCGTGGCCGATCCCGAGTACCACGCCCAGGCCCTGTATGAGCGCGTGGGCTTTCGCCCCACAGAACGGCAGCTGGCCATCGAGCGGCCACCGGGGGCTGGGGCTGAGCCATGAGCTCTGAGCTATGGGCCATGAGGGAAAGGGCAGTGGGGGAGACCGGGGCGATGGTGCAGTAAGGACTGGCGCCTGAACGCTGCGCTCCGGGCGTGCCAGTTGCACCGACGTTACGGTGAGTGCGAGGGATATCCTCGCGCTTTCCCCCGATGTGTGCCCCTGCGCCCTTGGCCCATAGCCCATGGCTCAGAGCCCAGAGCCCAGAGCCTTCCCCCTACACCCGCACCAGCCGCTCGTGCGGTTCGGGGGGCAAGGTCACCACCACCGGGTCGCCGGGGCGCGCTTCGCCGTCCTGGCACACCACGGCCATCACCCCCGCGCGAAAGACCGGTTGTCCGGCCTCATCCTGACCCACCAGTTCTTTTAACAGCCCCGGCTGAAAGGCGTCGATCTGCGCGCAGGGGTTGCGCAGGCCGGTCAGTTCCACCACTGCGTCCGTGCCAAGGGCCAGCCGGGTGCCGCGCGGCAGCGCCAGCAGGTTCAACCCCCGGGTGGTCACGTTCTCGCCCAGGTCGGCAGGTTGCACGTGGAAGCCCTGGGCAGCCAGGTCATCAAACAGTTCGGCGTGGATCAGGTGCACCTGGCGCAGGTTGGGCTGCGTGGGGTCGGCCCGCACGCGCGAGCGGTGTTGAACCGTCAGACCCGCGTGGGCGTCGCCCTGCACGCCCAGGCCGGCCAGCAGCGTGACTGCAGGCTGTGGGGCCTTGCTGAAGCGGTGTTCGTCGTCGCGGGCCACCCCGATCACTGTGCCGGTCATGGGGTCATCATGCCCCGCCTTCGCGCAGCAGGGGTTCGCCCTGGCCCAGCAGGGCGCGAATGGGCGCAAACGAGCGCCGGTGCACCGGACTAACCCCCAGCGCCTGCAGGGCTGCGCGGTGGGCCGGGGCGCCGTAGCCTTTATGGCCTGCAAAGCCGTAGCCCGGGTACTGTTTATCCAGTTCAGTCATCAGGCAGTCACGCTCGGTCTTGGCCAGCAGGCTGGCCGCCGCCACCGAATAACTCAGGGCGTCGGCGCGGGGCGGCGCACTGATGGGCAGCCCGGCCCGTAGCTTCAGGTAATCGGTGACCAGGGCCTGCGGGGGCGGGTCCAGGCGGGCCAGGGCGCGCAGGGCGGCGGCGTGCGTGGCGCCCAGGATATTTAGCTCGTCAATCTCGGCCGGCCACGCGTGCTCCACGGCGTAGGTCAGCGCCACTTCGCGCACCTGCCCCGCCAGGGTCTCGCGCTGCGCCGCCGACAGCTGCTTGCTGTCGCGGAAGGGGTACTCGGTGGCCAGCCCGGGCAGAATGACGGCCGCCACCGTCACGGGGCCCGCCCAGGCGCCGCGCCCGGCCTCGTCCACCCCGGCCACCCGGAAATAGCCGCGCCGCCAGTGCTCGCGTTCAAAGGACCAGTCGGGGGTAACGGAAACGGGCATGGGCGTAGGGTAGCGGGGAAGGGAATGTTTGGGGGCGTGGCGTCGCGTGGCGGTTTATCTCTGATCCCAGCGAAAGGAGAGAAAGCAAAAGCGGCGTAGCCTTCTCGGAGCGTTGAAGGCAGCCCTTGCGCTTGGTGCGGTGGCGTGGGTGTTCTGCCCCTGTTCCCTGGAGAAACCTGTGGCGCGGTGTGCGCCGCCAGTGGCCGAGCCGCCTCCAGCCATTACCCCGCCAGCCCCAGCTGCTCGTTCAGCCGCCGTGCAAAGCGGTCGGTGCCGTTTCTGGCGTCAAAGCGGGCAGCCAGGGCCTGCGCCTCACGGGTGAAGTGGCTGGCCAGCATCTCGGGGCGGTAGGTCCGGTCCTCGCGGAAGAGGGCAAAGGTGCGCGGCAGGAGCAGGGTCTGGGGGCCACGGCCTTCGAGCGCCCGCCACAGGGCCGCGCTCGCGCCCAGAAAGCTCAGGAGGTCCAGCGGCGAGCGGATGCCCAGCGCCAGGTCAAGATGTTCGGCCCAGACGGTCAGGGCGCTGTCCAGTTCCCCCACCGCCACGAGGTAGGTGATGTGGTGGGCGATGGTCTGGATGAAGTTGCGGTCCAGGCGGGCCAGCCGCAGGCCCTCGTCGTGGGCGGCCCTGGCGTCGTCCTGCTGACCAAGGCGCAAGAGCGGCTGCAGGAGGTTAGCGTGCGTCACGGTGGGCACATCGTGGCAGCTCATGCCCTGCTCAATGATCTCGCGGCCCAGCTTCACGGCGGCGGCGGGGTTGCCGCGTTCGGTGTAGTAGTCCATCAGCTTGTTCTGCTCGCAGGCGGGGCAGTCGCTCAGGGGATCGCGGGGCAGGGCCCGCCACGCCAGAAAGGCCCGCTGCGCCTCTGCCCGGTCGCCCACATGGGTGGCCACGTTCAGGCGGTGATAGGCGGCGTAGTGCGCACCCGAACCGAAGGCCTGTGCGCGCCGCTCGAAGTCGGCCTGCAGCTTGGCCAGCTGCGACAGAGAAAATTCCGGGTTGTCCAGGCTGCCGTTCAGAATCCACTTGTACATCCACATCATCTGGTAGCCGTGGTGGCCGAACTCAGCGGGGTGGCGGTCAAAGGTGCCCAGCAGCCACGCAAAATGAATCAGCGCCCGGTCGGGAAAGCCGCTGAAGGTGGCGGCGCGCACCAGCGCCGTGCGGGCACGGAACCCCGCCTCGCGGTCCCGCTGGCTGTCCGCCAGCCGCGCGGCCTGCGTCAGAAAGCCCAGCGCGCCTTCCTCTGAATCCTGCGCTCCGGCCAGTGCCATCAGTTCGTCTACAGTGTTCATGGTGTTCCTCTGCGGGGCAGAAGGCGGTTTGGGCCACCGGCCTTCAGCCTTCTGCCATCCGCCTCACAGCTGTATTCCGTTCCGTTGAGGGGAGGGAAGTATCCCCCCTCAACTCCACTCCAACCGCTGTCTGTCGCGGTCACTCGCTCCGCTCGCCCCACATGACCTGAAGGTGAAGCCTCCAGGTCATGTGGTTACCGCTATCAGTTCAGGGTGTCCAGCCGCGTCGCCCGCAGGCCCCAGCGCATCATGTCCGACAGGCCGCCCGTCAGTAGCGCGAGTTCCTCGGCGCGCAGGGGGTGGTGGCCCAGCAGGTGCGCCTGGACATACATCATCTGCACCAGGCGAGCGAACACCGCCCCGTCGTCCACATGCAGCAGTTCCTGAACAAGGCTGTGGCCCAGGTTGAGGTGCAGGCGCGAGACGCGCACCTCCTCGTACTCGGCGGCGTAATCGGCCAGAAACTCAGAGAACACCTCGTCCGAAACCTCCTGTGCGGCTTCAATGTCGTCCAGCAGGCGGCGCTCGCTCGTCACGATCAGCAGGGCGGGCAGCTCGGCGGGCTCAAAGCGCTTCACGCTGACCTCGCAGCCCAGGCCCGAGAGCGCCGCGTTGGCCCGCGCCAGCACGCCCTCCAGGCCGCCCGCCGCCACGTCTTCCAGCGACAGGGCGTAGGTCTGGGCGTCCACCTCTTCCAGTTCGCGCCCGAACAACCGGGCGTACTGCCGCAGCAGCGGCACGTCGTAGGTGTACACCGCGTTCACGACGCTGTGCCCGTAGGCGCTCGCCACCTGCGCGATCTGGCGGAACTGGTCGAGGTCGGTGACCATCCGCAGGGTCGGAGAGTGCCGCGCGTACTCGCCCAGCTTCATGCGCCCGGTGGAGGTCTCCAGGCTGAACTCGGGGGCCAGCAGCCGGAAAAAGTCGTCGTCCTCGGTGGCCAGGGCCTTGAGCGGCAGGTGGTGCAGCGAGATCAGGGCGTCCAGCCGCTTGGGGTCCTGCTGGGCCAGTTCCTCGATGTACCCGCGCAGGCCGGCGTTCAGGGCTTCGCGGGCGGCCTTCAGGGCGTCGTCTTCATAGAACGATTCGCGCGAGGCGGTGGGGTGCAGCCCATCCACGTTCAGCAGGCAACGCACGAAAAAGGCCCACTCGGGCAGCAGGTTGCTCAGATCATGGCCCAGCAGCATCCGCTTGAGGTACACCGAATGCCACTGCCGTGAAGAGCGCTGGGTGGCGTGGGGCAGCACCAGGGCCACGCCCAGCAGCCCGCCCGCTTCGCTGCGCAGCGGCACGGCGTCCAGCGCCTGCACCCCCAGTTCCTCGCGGGCGTAGGCCAGCACCTCGTCGCGCTTGCTCGTATCGCCCGCCGCGTAGGCCAGCCACGGCGGCATCACGGCGTTCACATGGGCGTACTGTTCGCCGTCCGTGACGTGAATGGGGTAGGGCAGGATGCGGCCGTAATTCTCCAGCGCCCCGCGCAGTTCGTCGTACTCGAAATAGAAGTCGGTGTCCTCGCGCGCCCGCAGGCGAACGGTGGTGCCGATGTCGGCCCCGTGGTCGCCTGGCAGCACCTCCAGCGTGTAGGTACCGTCAGCCTGGGCCAGCCAGCGCACGGCGGGGCCACCCGAGGCGCTTTTCGTCACCAGTTCAATCTCGCCGCTCACCATGAAGCACGACAGCAGGCCGATGCCGAACTGCCCCAGAAAGGTGTCGCGCGCCTCGTCAATCCGCTTGGACGAGCGCCCGATGGTGGCGAGGAACTCGTGGACCTCGCTTTCCGACAGGCCCACCCCGTTGTCACGGAATTCCAGCCGGGGCAGCTCGCCGTCCCCGCGCAGCAGCCGGGCCTCGATCAGCGGCTCGAAGTCGCCGTGGCGGGCCCGCCGCGCGGTGATCGCGTCCACCCCGTTTTGCAGCAATTCGCGCACGAACACGCTGGGGTCTGAATACAGGTGGTTCGACAGCAGGTCAATGATGCCCCGCAGATCCACTTTGAAGGCGTGTTCCATGCCGGGCATTCTAAAGACGGGCCCCCAGGGCTGGCATACCGGTTTTGGCGCACCCCGGGCAAGGTCAAACGGCGCACCCCCGCGCCCATGTGCCACTCTGGGGGGGTGACTGGCAAGGGCAAGACCGGCAAGAGTGGGCAGAAGATTCGACTGAACAGACCGGCGGCGGAACGCCCGGGGGGGGCGCGGCCCGTGCCGGCAGAGGCAGCGCCGTATCCCGAGGTGCGGCCCGCCGTGCTGGGCCCCCGGCTGGACCGGCTGCAGGTGCTGACCAAGCCCGGGGTGCGCGGCTTTCCAGGTGTGGACGCCGCCCAGGCCCTGCTGATGGAGACCATGCGCAAGGACCGCGTGCGGGGCGAGGTGCTGGACCTGACCGCGATGGGCGGACTGCTGGGCGCCCTGACCGGCGTGACGCTCCGGGCAGTCGAAGGGTCGGCGGCGGCCCTGACGGTGCTGCGCGCGGCGGGGCTGGACGCCCAGGCCGCCGCGCCGGGCGACGATCTGCGCGGGCACTGGCCAGAGCGCGCCCGCACCGTGGCCCTGGTGCTGGCCGGGGACCGGGGCAACGCCTACGCCGCCGCGCAGGTGGCCTGGGCCCACGCCTGCACGCCCCCGGGGGGCACGCTGTACCTCGCCGGGGACCGCGACAAGGGCTTTGACCGCTACGTGCGTCTGGCGGGTGCCGCCTTCGGCGCGGGCGAAACTGTGGCGCGCGACGGCGGCATGCGCGTGGCGAAGCTGGTGCGCCGCCCCGGCCCCACCCCCCCCCTCCCCGAGCCCGAAGGCTACGAGGCGTATGGCGTGACCGTGGTGGGCCTGCCCGGCGTGTTCAGCGCCGCCAAGCCGGACAAAGCCACGGCGTTGCTGCTGGACAGCCTGGGTGAGCCTGACCTGACTGGCAAAGGCGCGCTGGACCTGGGCTGCGGCGCGGGCCTGATCGGCGCCTGGGCCGCCCGGCGCGGCGCGCGGGCCGTGCTGGTCGACGGCGACCTGCAGAGCGTGCGCAGCGCCCAGGCCACCCTGCAGGCCAGCGGCTTAGGCGGCGAGGTGCTTCACTCGGACGTGGACGCCGGGCTGGGCGCGCAGACCTTCGACCTGATCCTGACCAACCCGCCCTTTCATGTGGGGCGCGGCGTGGTGCTGGACGTGGCGCGCGAATTCATGGCGGCGGCTGGGCGGCGCCTGCGGCCTGGGGGCACCCTCTACGTGGTGGCCAACGAGCCCCTGCCCTACGAGACCGAGCTGGCGCGCCTGGGCCCAGTGGAGCAGACCCGGCGCGAGGGCGGCTTCAAGGTGCTCAAGGTGACCCGCCCCGCCTGAGGGCCCGGGAACCTTTGCAGTCCCGGCCCCGTATCCTGTCTGTTGGCCTCCCCCTCAGTCCGTTTCGTGCTTCCGCTCTCCAGCCGCGCCCGGCCCGTTTGCTAGACTGACGCGCTTTCCGCTGCTGGCCCCCCCCAGCCACCCTTTGCCGGGCCCAGGGGGGTCCGCGCATCCCACCGACTGTTCTCTATCCCCGCACCTGCAGGAGGCCGCATGGCAGATTCTCCCGTTCGCACCCGCAAGAAAGTTGAGGCCCCCGAGGCCGGCAGCGCGGCGCCCAAGGCCACGGCCCGCGCCCGCGCCCGCGTGCCCGCCGCCAGCGCCGCCCCCGCACCCGCCGAAGCCAGCGTCCCCGAAGCCGCCCCGGTCACCCCGGGCGCCGGCGCTCCCCCGGCCCCCGCCAAGAAAGCCGCCAAGGCCAGCGCGCCCAAGCCCAAGGACGCGGCGCCCAAGGCCCCCAAAGCCGACAAGCCGAAAGCCGCCAAGAAAGCGGCCCCCGCACCCGCTGACCTTCCCGAAGGGGGCGAGGAAGGCCCGGCCCTGCCCGAGCCTGCCGCCAAGGCTGGCAAGGCCGCGCCCAAGGCTGCAAAGGCCGCCAAGCCAGCGCCGGTCCCCAAGGCCGGCGGCCCCGCCGAGAAGCCGTACTACGCCCACCCCAGCATTCAGGAACTGCTGAAGGCTGGCCGCGCGGCCGGCGTGCTCTCCAGCGAGGACATCGCCACGGCGCTGGCCTCGGCCCTGGAAGCGGCGGGCCTGGATCCCGAAAGCCCCGACGCCTTCGAGGACATGCAGCTGTTCCTGGCCGGCCAGAACATTGAGGTGCAGGACCTCGACGAAGACGAGGACGACGCCGACGATGTGGACGCTGAAGAAGGCACCGTGGCCGCCGCCGCGCAGGATGACGACGAGGAGAAATACTTCGACGACATGCCCCGCGCCGTGTCCAACGACCCAGTGCGTCAGTACCTGCACGAGATCGGCCGGGTGCCGCTGCTGACCCTGGAAGAGGAAATTGCCCTGGCCCGCCGCATCGAGGAAGGCGAAGAAGCGCGCAAGGTGCTGGAAGAGGACCTGGACCTCGACGACCGCGCCCGCCGCCGCCTGATGCGCCAGACCGAGGACGGCGCCGCCGCCCGCCAGGGCCTGATCGAGGCCAACCTGCGCCTGGTGGTCTCCATTGCCAAGAAGTACACCGGGCGCGGCCTGGGCTTTCTGGACCTGATTCAGGAGGGCAACCAGGGCCTGATCCGCGCGGTGGAAAAATTCGAGTACCGCCGCCGCTACAAGTTCTCCACCTACGCCACATGGTGGATTCGTCAGGCGATCAACCGCGCCATTGCCGACCAGGCCCGCACCATCCGCATTCCGGTGCACATGGTCGAAACCATCAACAAGCTCACCCGCACCGCGCGGCAGCTGCAGCAGGAACTCTCGCGCGAGGCGACCTACGAGGAAATCGCCGAGGCGATGGGCCCCGGCTGGGACGCCGCCAAGGTGGAAGAGGTGCAGAAGGTCAGCCAGGAGCCGGTGTCGCTCGAAACCCCCATCGGTGACGAAAAGGATTCCTTCTACGGCGACTTCATCCCCGACGAGAACCTGGACAGCCCGGTGGAGAACGCGGCCAAGACCCTGCTCTCCGAGGAACTGGAAAAGGCCCTGTCCAAGCTCACCGAGCGCGAGGCGATGGTCCTGAAGTTCCGCAAGGGGCTGGTGGATGGCCGCGAGCACACCCTGGAAGAGGTGGGCCAGCGCTTCAGCGTGACCCGCGAGCGCATCCGCCAGATTGAAAACAAGGCGCTGCGCAAGCTTAAGTACCACGAATCCCGCACCCGCAAGCTGCGCGACTTCCTGGATTAAGCCCTCACGTCCAAGCACCCCGCTGCCCAGGGATCGGGCGGCGGGGTTGTTCTTGGGCTGGGCACATGCGGCGGCAGGGCGGGGCGCCAGGGCGTATTCTTGCGCCGTCATGCCAAGAGCCGTGCGGAAGCCACCGTGGTAAGTGCCGCTGCTGCCAGCGCGCCGGGTCTGCGCCTGTCGCCCTACGGGGTGGCCCTGCTGCCGCTGTGTCTGGCCGGGGCGCTGCCGTGGTGGGTGGTGGCGGCGCTGGTGGCCCTGCTGGCCCTCGGGGTGCGGTGGCCGGTGTGGAGCCAGGGCCGGGTGCTGCTCACCCAGCTGGTGCTGGGGGTGTGGCTGCTCACCGCCGTGCCCGGCGCGCAGGGCCAGCCCGGGGCCATGATCGCCCTGGGCGCGCAGTATCTGCTGCTCAGCCTGCTGGGCTTCGCGCTGATCTGGGGGGTGAACACCCTGGAAGACGGGCAGCGGCGCGGGCTGCTGGCCCCACTGTTGACCGGGCTGATCTTTCCGCAGCCGCTGGTGCTGGTCGCGCTGGCGGGCGGGGCGCTGGCCCGGCCGGGGCGCCACACGGCGAGCGCGCCGCTGCCCGAACGCCGCGCGTGGTGGGGCCTGCTGGGCGGGGGGCTGCTGGGCGTGACCCTGCTGGCCGCCCTGCTGCCCCCCACGCCGCCCCTGTGGACGGCCATTCGCCTGCCCACGGAAACGCCGGGGCCGCGCGCCGCCGACCAAGTCCAGCCGACCTTCAGAGAGCAGGCCCAGCCGCCAGCGGGCGCGGGCGGGTCCACCGTCACGGAAGCGCCCACCGTCATGATGGATCTGGGGGAACTGGGGCTGCCGGGCGAACTGACCCTGCTGGGCGGCCTGCTGTGTCTGGTGGCTGCGTGGCGGGTGCTTCAGGGCCGGGCGCAGCGCCGGGGGCCCCCCCACCCGGCCGAAGTGGCCATGGTGCTGGGCCTCGTGGTGCTGGCGCTGGCGTGGTGGGTGGCGGGCGGCCTGCTGTTCCTGGGCAGTGGTGGGGGCGGCGGCCCGCCCGGGTCGCAGGGCCAGGAGGCACTGGAAGGCCTGGGGCGGGGCGTCTCCGAAGACGCGCAGGCGACCATGCGCCTGGTGGCCATCCCGGCGCTGATGAAGGTGCTGGTGTGGCTCACGGCCCTGTTGTTCCTGGGTGTAGGCCTCTGGCTGCTGCGCCTGAAGCTGCGTCCTGGCCCTGCGCTGCCCGCGGACCCCAATGAGGCAGAAGTCGGAGTGGCCGGGATCAGCCCGGCCGCGCCCCTGCACCGCGTGCGCCGCGCCTACCGCGAGGCGAGTGCCGCCCTGGCCGCCGCCGGGCTGGGCCGCGCCCCGGCCGAGACCCCCGCCAGTTACGCGGCGCGCCTGGGGGCCGCGCACCCGGCCCTGGCCGCTCCCCTGCACACCCTGACTGCCGCCTACGAGCCCGTGCGCTACGGCGGGCACCTCACCGATGACGACGCCAGCGCCGCCGAGGCCGCTGCCCGCACCATTCAGATCCTGGCCCCCACCCTACCCCCCCCCGAGGACACCCCATGACCCAGACCGCTGCCACCCCGGACTTCGCCCGTCTTGTTCTGCACAACGTCGCCCAGGTGCTGGTGGGCAAAGAAGACGTGACCCGGCTGGCCCTGGCCGGCATTCTGGCCGGCGGCCACGTGCTGCTTGAAGACGCCCCCGGTACTGGCAAGACCATGCTGGCGCGCGCCCTGGCCCTCAGCCTGGGGCTGGGCTTTCGCCGCGTGCAGTTCACCCCGGACCTGCTGCCCAGCGACGTGACCGGCGTGAGTGTCTACCGCCCCGCCACAGGCGAGTTCGAGTTCGTGCCGGGCCCCATCTTCACGGGCCTGCTGCTGGCCGACGAGATCAACCGCGCCACCCCCAAGACCCAGGCCGCGCTGCTGGAGGCGATGGGCGAGGGGCAGGTAACCGAATCTGGCGTGACCCACCCGCTGCCCCGGCCCTTCGTGGTGATCGCCACCCAGAACCCGGTGGAGCACGAGGGCACCTACCGCCTGCCCGAAGCGCAGCTGGACCGCTTTCTGCTGCGCCTGTCGGTGGGGTATCCCACCGTGGAGGAAGAGGTGCGGATGCTGGGCCGCCTGCAGGGCGAGCACCCCATTGCGGCGCTGGGGGCGGTGGTGACCCCGGCCGACCTGCTGGCGGCGCAGCGGGCAGTGCGCGGCGTGTACGTTTCGGAAGCGGTGCAGGGGTATATCGCCCGCCTCAGCGCGGCCACCCGCGCCCACCCCCATGTGGCGCTGGGCGGCGGCCCCCGCGCCAGCCTCGCCCTGCAGGGGTCGGCCCAGGCGCTGGCGTGGCTGTCTGGGCGCGCCTTCGTCACCCCCGATGACGTGCAGCGCGTGGCCGGCGCGGTCCTGGCCCACCGCCTGAGCCTGAAGATTGAAGCCCGGCTGCAGGGCCAGCCTGCCGAGGCCATCGTGCAGGAGGTGCTGGCCCGCGAGCCGGTGCCGGCTGAAACGGCGTCTGCTGGGGCAGCGCCCGCCCCGGCGGCGGTGGGGGCAGGTGCCCGGTGACCGGGCCCGTGGCTGACGCCAGCGCCACTGCTGCAGGGACCCCATGAACCCGCTGCTGGCCGCCCTGTTGTACCTGGGGCTGGTGGGGCTGGTCACGCTGGGTCTGTGGGCCCTGTCGCGCCGCCCGCCCGCCGTCACCCTCACGCGCACGCTGCCCGAAGCCGCGTTTGAGGGCCAGAGTGTGCCCCTGACCGTGGCGCTGCGGGTGCGCAGCCGCCGCCCATTGCGGGTGCGGGTCAGCGACCCTGCCCCGGGCGCTGTGGTGCCCACCGAACCGCTGGTGGTGGGCGGCCTGCACCTGGGCGAAACGGTGCACGACTGGCACACCCGGGTGCAGCTCAACCGCCGGGGGGTCTTTTCGTGGCCAGGCGCCACCCTGCACTGGGCCGATCCACTGGGCCTGTTCTGGCGCAGCATGCCCTTGGCTGGCCCCGAGACTGCCCTGGAGGTCTTTCCCGGCACCCACGGCCTGCGCCTGCCCGAGGTGCTGCGCCCCCTGCTGAGTGAAGGAGAACTGAGCCGCAGCCTGGGGCTGGATGACCCCATCAGTCTGCGTGGGGCGCGCGCGTATGTGCCCGGCGATCCCCCAGGGCGGGTGCACTGGCGCCTGTCGGCCCGCACCGGCGCGCTGACCGTGCGCGAACTGGAGCGCACCGCCGCCAGCAGCCTCACCGTGTTTGTCGACACCAGTGGGGGCGGGGATGTCTTTGCCGACAGCGCCGCGCGGCTGGGGGCCAGCCTGGTGCAGGCCGCGCTGGACCTGAACCTGCCGGTGGCCGTGGCGACGGGCCCAGAACCGACGCCGATGGGCCGGGGCCCCGGCGCCCTGCGCGCGGCCCTGGGCCAGCTGGCCCGTCTGGCCTCCACCCGGGCGGTGCCCGCGCTGCCGCCCGTGCGGGCCGGGGGCAACCTGATCATCCTGAGTGCGGGTGCAGGGCCCGAACTGGTCGAGCAGGCCCTGCGCGCCCGCGCCACCGCCAGCCGCGTGAGCATCGTGGCCATTCCCGAGGGCTTTTATCTGGAACCCGGCGAGCAGCCCCGGCGCCAGTGGAGTGCCCCGCCTGACACCGTGCGCGACCTGGAACGGCGCGCGGCGGCGCTCTCTGGCCTGGGGGTGCTGGTGTACGTGCTGCGCGGCAACCAGAGCGTGCTACACCTGAGCGCGTAACCCGGGCGCGTGCATGAAGAAGCTGTTCAGGTGCGCCGCGCGGCCCAGCGGTAGCGTACAGCCATGACCAAGCACGATGATCAGACCCCCACGCCGTCCGCGCAGCCCCAGGCCGAGGGCACCGTGCGCCACGAGAACGAGATCAGCAATGTGGACCTGCAGTTCATGGGCCGCCCCAGCGCCGAAGCCGAGATTGAGGCGGCGGTGGACCAGGAGAACAAGTCGCCTGGCCAGTACCGCCGCGAGGGGCTGGACAAGCAGGACATCGCCAGCCACCAGAGCATGGACGCCAGCGACCCGCCCAGCACCAACATGGGCGACGCCACCAGTGGCCGCGAGGACTGAGCCACCAGCCTCTTCGGCTGGGTGGGGCCTTCCTGCCCGGCCTCCTACGCCATGAGCGAGTTCGATGAACTGCAGGCGGTGATCCGCCGCTGCGCTGCCCAGCGGCAGGCCGAGCAGCGGGCCTGCGAAGCGTTCCTGAACGCGCTGTACCACGCTCTGCGCACCGCCAGCGGCCCGGGACTGCCGCTGAACAACGTGACCCTGGACTTCACCACCGATCCCACCGTACGCCTGCGTCCGCCGCCCAGCGGCAGCTTTCATGCCGCGTGGCTGCGCCTGGGCCTGTGCGAGGTGTTGGTGCGGGTCCGCTGGGTGGCCGGGGCCTTTCAGGGCGAGTACGGCCAGAGCGGCGTGTTCCGCGTGGAGCAGGACACCGAGGACGCCTTGCTTAGCCTTGCCCGCCAGCTGCTGCGTGATGTCACGGTGACTTACGGTGGCCTGCCCGCTGTCGAGAGCCACCTGAACTGAAAGAGAACTGCGGCGCCGCCTTCCCAGCCAGGAAGGCGGCGCCGCGTGTTGACCTGTGGTTGTGGCTCAGCCCTTCACGGCCCCGGCGGTCAAGCCCGAGACGATGTTGCGCTGGAACACCAGGACCAGAATGATCAGCGGAATGGTGACCACGATGCTGGCGGCCATGATGGGCCCCCAGGGCTGGTCAAACTGGGTGGCGCCGGAGTAGTTGGCGATCACCACCGGCACCGTGCGGTTGGTGCTGGTGAAGGTCAGGGCGAAAAGGTACTCGTTCCAGGCGTTGATAAAGGCCAGCAGCCCTGTGGTGACCAGCGCGGGCATCATGACCGGGAACAGCACCAGGAACAGGGTTTGCAGGGGCGACGCGCCGTCCACCAGCGCCGCCTCTTCCAGTTCGCCGGGGATGTCCCGCACAAAGCTGGTCAGCACCCACACCGTGAACGGAATGGTGAAAATCAGATACGACAGGATCAGGCCCAGGGGGCTGTTGTAGAGCTTCAGGCCGCCGATCAGGGTGTACAGACCGCCCAGTACCGCAATCTGCGGGAACACGCTGACTGCCAGAATCACGTATAGCACGATGGTCTTGCCTTTAAACCGGAAGCGGCCCAGGGCGTAGGCCGCAAAGGCGCCGATGAGCAGGCTCACCAGCACCGAGCCCACCGCCACGATCAGGCTGTACAGCAGGCCTCGCTGAAAGTTGGGGTTGGAAAAGACCTGCACGTAATTCTGCAGGGTGGTGGGCGCCGCAATGAATTCGCGGGGCGTCAGGAACAGGTCGCCGGGCGAGCGCAAACTGGTGAGCACGGCCCAAACAAAAGGCGCCAGCAGATAGACCGCAATCACCAGCACCAGCAGGTAAAAGGCGGCCCGCTGCAGGTAATACAGGGCGGGGTTGGCGGTTTTCAGGTTCATGGCATTCCCCTCCTCAGTCGAATTTCACGCGGAAGGCGGTCACGTAGATCACCACGATCACCATGATGATCAGGAACACCGCCACGCTGACCGCGCTGCCCATGCCCAGTAGCTGGTTGTCAATCAGGGCCTGCCGGGCGTAGCCGGTCATGGAGGTACTGGCCGCGTTCACGTTGCCCAGCATCACCGACATCACGTCGAACACGCGCAGGGCGTCCAGACTGCGGAACACCAGCGCCACCAGCAGGGCCGGGCGCAGCAGCGGCAACGTCAGCTTCCAGAACTGGGTCCACTTGCTGGCGCCGTCTACATCGGCGGCCTCGTACATGTCGCCCGGCAGGCTCTGCAGGCCGGCCAGAATCAGCAGGGCCATGAACGAGGTGGTTTTCCATACGTCCACCGCGATCAGCGCCCAGATGGCGGTGTCGGTATTGGCCAGTACCGCCTGGCCGCCCAGCAGCCCGCGCCCGATCAGGCCGAAGGAATCGTTGTAGAGGTACGCCCACATCTGCGCCGAGACCACGGTGGGAATCGCCCAGGGCACCAGCATGGCGGTGCGCAGCAGGCCCCGGCCCTTAAAGGCACTGTTGACCACCAGCGCGATGATCATGCCGAACACAGTCTCCAGAAACACGGAGACCACGGTGAACAGCAGGGTGTTCTTCACCGCCCCCCACCACTTGGGGTCCTGCAGGAAGCCCACCGCTATACCGTCTTCGGTGGTGAACCAGAAATTGCCCAGGCCAATAAAGCTGCGCTGCTCCGGGCTGGTGAGGTTGGCGTCGAACAGCGAGAAGTAGAAGGTGCGGTACAGCGGATAGCCGGCCACCAGCGCAATGGCGATCAGGGTGGGCAGCAGCAGCCAGAGGGCCTGCCGGGCGCGGGCCGCTTCAATGCCGCGCGTGCGGCGGGGCCGGGCAGGGGTGGGCGCTTGAACAGTCATGTCCGGGAAAACCTCCTGGCGGGCTCAGGCCGAAAACGCCGGCCCAGGCTGGGGGCGTGGGGTAAGCCGGGGCCACATGGAAGAGGGGACACCCGGAAGGTGGGCGTCCCCGCAGGCGTGGCGGGCCGGGTGGCCCGCCTCTGGGCGCTTACCAGCCCCGGCCCTTGATGCGGGCGAGGTCGGTGGCCAGCTTGGCCACTGCCTGCTGCCCCTTCATCTTGCCGTTCAGCACGTCGCTGACGGCGGTGGAGAAGGCCTGCGACACCTGGTTGTACTTCAACTTGGTGGGCGCCGAGGGGCGGGCCACCGCGCTGGTAAAGACGCTGTACAGGCTGCCGAAGAAGGGGTTCTTCGCCAGAATGTCCTTGTCCTTGTACAGGGCGGGGAGGGTGGGGTTATACGTGCCCTGAATGGCGCGGATCTTCTGCTCCTCGGGGCTGGTCAGGTACCGCACGAGGCTGATGGCCGCTGCCTGGTTCTTGGAGTACTGGCTCACGCCCAGCTGCCAGCCGCCCAGGGTCGCGGCGTTGCGCGCGCCCCCGCTGGGCAGCGGCGCCACGCCGATCTTGCCGGCCACCTTGCTGTCCTTGCCCTGGCCCAGCGCCCAGGCGTAGGGCCAGTTGCGCATGAACGCGGCGTTGCCCGCCTGGAAGATGCCGCGCGCGGCTTCCTCGTCGTAGGTGGTCACGCCGGCCGGGCTGATGGTCTTGACCCAGCTGGCAGCGGTGTCCAGCGCCTTGGCGGCCTGGGCGTTGTTGATGGTGATTTTGCCGGTGCTGTCCACGATGGTGCCGCCGCCAAACGACACCAGCCACTCCATGGCGTCGCAGGTGAGGCCCTCGTAGTTCTTGCCCTGCCACACGAAGCCGCTAAAGGCGCTGTTGGTCTTGCGCTCGCCGTCCTGAATCTTCTTGGCCATCAGGGCCAGTTCGGTCCAGGTTTTGGGGGCGGCCTTGAAGCCGTACTTCTTCAGCAGGTCGGTGCGGTAGTACAGCAGCCCGGCGTCGGTGAACCAGGGCAGCGCCACCAGTTTGCCGTTCACGGTGTTGGCGTCAATGATGCCCTTGAAGTGGGCGTTCACTTCGCTGGCGGGCACCTTGCCGCGCAGGTCCACGAAGTGCTGGGCCAGCAGGCCCGGCCACACCACGTCCAGCTGGTAGACGTCAATGTCGCTGCTCTTGGCGGCCAGCTGCTGCTGGTACAGGCCCAGGCGGTCGTTGGTCAGCTTGGGGCTCTCGAAGACCTTGACGGTGTTCCCCGTCTTCTTGGCCCAGCGCGCCGCGCCTTCCTTACACATCTTCAGCTCGACACCCACGTCGCCGCAGGCCAGGGTCACGGTCACCGCGCTCGCCTGGGAACTGGCCAGAATGGCGGCGGACAGGCTGATCAGCGCAATAGCTTTCTTCATGCATCCCCCTTGGGTGGACCGCCGACCCCGTGGTCAGCCCGCTTCCGGTATGAAGCGGTTCCACTTGCTGAACTTTAGATAGCGCTCAGCGTACACGTCGGCCCCGAGCCTGTCAATGGAAACAGTTCCAAGATGACTAGTGGTTGTTCCGGCGCGCGAGGCCCGGAAAATCGCCCAGGGCTGGTGCGGGGTTTTAGGGAAGATTAGGCCGGCTGGCCGGCACCCTGGGTCAGTTCGTAGGCGGCGTCGCGTGTGCCGGTGCCCAGTTTGCGCAGCAGGCCGTCCTGCACCAGGCGGCGCAGCACCCGCCATGCCTGCTGGGTGTTCAGGCCACACGCCGCGCGCAGGTCCACGTTGCGCACCCGGCCCTGTTCGCGCGCCAGGGTCAAGGCGGCGGCGCGCACTTCGGCCGAGTTGGGAGCGCCGGGGTCACGCTCGGGGCGGGGGCGGGCAGTGGCTGGCGCCGGCCGGGTTGGGGCAGGGGCCACCGGCGCGGGGGTCGGCGTCTCTGGCTGGGCGGCCGGCAGCACGGTGCGCTCGTGACCCAGGGCCACGCGCACCTCCTCGCCCAGCACGTAGGCAATGCCGCGCCCTACGCCCGCGCGGGCAATCAGGCCGTGCTCCTCCATGCCGCGCAGCAGCCGGGGCGTGCGGTCTTCGGGCAGTTGCAGCGCGCGGGCGAGGTGGGCGCGGGTGGCCTCGCCCTCGCGCGCCAGCAGCGACAGCACGATCAGCATGTCCAGCGAGAGGGTCTGCATCTCCTCTTGCTTCTTGGCCACAAAGCGCACGAACTCGGCGTCAAAGCCGGGGCTGTGCAGGGCCAGTGTCACGGCGTCGGGGTAGGGGGTGAACTCCGGCGGTTCCTTGCCGTGGCGCAGCATCAGCGAATACATCTTGTCCACGCCCACGCCCGCGCGTTCCACCAGCCCCAGGCGCGAAAGCACCTCGGCCAGCAGCGGATTGCGCCGCTTGGGCTGGTGGCGCAGGATGTTCCCCGGAGTAATCCCGCCGGGGAGGCCCCCCGGGTTCATGATTTCCAGGCGGTCGGGGAAGTAATGCACGTGCACGGCGTCGCGCAGGGTGTAATCGCGGTGGGTCAGGGCATTGAGCAGCGCCTCGCGGTACACCACCTCGTCCTGGTCCCAGACCTCGATGCGGAAGAGGCCCACCTGCACCGGGGTAAAGCGGTTGCGGGCCTGAATGAGTTCGGCCAGCCGGGTCAGCAGCGCGGGAATGGGGCGCAGCAGGTCCTCGCGGAACTGAAATTCGGGGTCCAGGGTGGCGTGGTGGTAAAAGCACACCTCGGCCTGTGGGACGTGCGCGCGCAGGGCCGCCGGGGTGCCGGCCAGCAGAATGGCCGCCAGCGTGGGCCGTAGCGCCCCGCCGCTGGGCAGCAGCAGGCCCAGTTCGCGCAGAAAATCCAGGTCCGGCAGTGCCGAGGCGCTCAGGCGCCGGCCCAGGCTGCGCAGGCGCGCCACCTCGGCGGGGTCCAGGTCGGCCAGCGAGGCGTCGGGGGGAACGGTGGCCGTGTAGTCGGGGGCCGCCACCGGCTCGGCGGCCGAGGGCGTGACCGGCACCAGATGCGCCCCGTCCCAGGCGATCACCGAGCCGTCGGGCGCCGCCAGCACATAGGGCGCGTGCGGCACGAACACCGCCAGCACTTTCAGGCCACCGGGCAGGCGGTGGTGCTGCACATTCACCGTCAGGCGCCCGCCTGACAGCTCGAAGATGGCGTGGGTGACCATCAGGGGATGCAGTTCTCCGGCGTCGCGCTCAGGGGGCTGGGGCTGCTCCACCACATCCACGCCCACCAGCACGGTGCCGCCGCGCGCATTGGCCAGCCCCACGGCGTAGCGGGCAAGCTCCTGGGGGGTCACGTTCAGCGGCAGGTGAATGCACGTCGGCCCCGGTGGGGGCAGCACCCCCAGCGGCGAGATGGCGTCCGTCGCGTCCAGCGTCACAAGCGGGCAGTATACCGCCGGGCTGGGTCAACCGGGATCGGGGACCCCAGCGGGGGAGAGGGGGAAAGGGGCACGGCGCTCAGCTTGGTCGGGGACTTGGGCACACGGTGCGGGACGCCGATTCAACGTGGGTGGGGCTGGCGTGGGGGCACTCTCCATGAAGCCCACGCTGCGCCTTAGCGTGGGACGGCTGGTCGCGGGCGAAGGTTGCAGTCAAAACGCAGAAAACGTTGTACGGGGCCCTCGTTTTGAGTGTCCGGTGCGGATCTCATGGCGTCCACGGCAGGGGGCAGGGGGAAGCAGCAGAACCGTAGCGGTCAGCGCACCCTTGTACAGGGCGCTCTGCACCTGCCCGTCCCTCATTGCCTGCCGATTAGCAACCCACCCTGTTCGCGCGATCGTGCCGACACTCTTCTATGCCCCGTTGACAGGGCTTAGCCAGTGCCGCTCAAGCTGCATCCTCTCGCCCTGCAGCCACACCAGGGCGGCGCGGTGGCCCACGCCCCACACGATGGCGACCTGCCCGGCGGCCCGGCCCAATGCAGCGGCCTCGTGCAGGGGCACGCCGCGCAGCAGCAGGCTGGGTTCAGCGTGGGGGCCGCTGCCATTCACCGTCTCCAGCGGAGCCCAGGGGGCGGCCTGCTCACGCAAGCGGGCGTGGGCCGCCACGTTGTCGGCGTGGCTCTGCGGCTGCGCGCCCGGGTTGTATGCGGTGATCATGGCCCAGCGGCCTCCCGGGGGCGCCCATGCGGGCCGGAAGCCGGGTGCAGTGCCCTGCAAGGTGACGCGGGCGCCGCCCAGGCCGTAATGCGCGCCCAGAAAGGCGGCGCGCAGGGCAGGGTCCGGCGCCGGGGTCAGCGGGCCACCGTGGCCATCAGGTTGGTGATCTGGGTGTTGCGGTAGCGCAGCACGAGGCTGACCTTCTGGCCCACCTTGAAGTTGCCGCCCAGCACCACCCGGTAGCTGCTGCCGGTGCCCAGGTTCAATACCCCCGGCACCGGCAGGGTGCCCACCACCTCGCAGCGCGGCGTGCAGCGCAGCATACGCGCGCGCCCCACACTGCTCCATATGCCGGTAAGTTCATCGGCCCGGGTCACGCGCAGGGCGCCGCTGAGCAGCGCGCCGCCGTGGGTCAGTCTGAGGGTCATGGTGGGGGCGGCGCCCTGGGCCGGCGGGGTGGGGCCCAGGCACAGCAGCGCTGCCAGCGCCGCGCGTGACCAGAGGGAACGGGATGTCATGCGCTCACTCCTTCTTCGCGTTCGGTGTCCCCGGGGTCTGAAGCCTCTATTTCTGCAGCTTCCGTGTCCGGGGTGTCCACCTGGGTTTTCATGATTTCGCGCAGCACGCTGGTGGCAAAACTGCCGCGCGGCAGGGTAAAGGCCAGGGTGTAGCCGTCGGGTTGGGGCTGCACGCTGGCATCTTCGACAAACACCCGGGTCAGGCGGCGATCGCCCTTGCGGGAATGAAACATCTCGGGGCTCAGGCCCAGGGCGGCCAGGGCCTGCTGTTCCAGCTCACCGGCCTCGGCGCTCAGGGGGCGCACCTTTTTGCCAAACAGCGTGCCGGTCGCGCTGACCTCACCCCGGGCGGCGCGCGGGGACTCGGTGGCGGCGTCCTCGACCTGAAACACGCCGCCCGTGTCGTGCTTCTTGGCCATGTCGCCTCGCAGCAGGGCGTCGAAGACCCCATGCTCCAGGCGCAGGCTGACAAACGCGTTGAACACCACGCTCTGCAGGGCGGTAGTCAGAAAGCGCCGCACCCGGGGGTCACGCACGCGCGATTCGCCGCGCACCACGCGCAGGCCCTCTTCGGCATTCAGGCCCCCCAGCCCGAACCGCTGCGGGCCAAAGTAGTTGGGGACGCCGCCGAGCTGCAACTGTGCCAGCAGGCGCGCGGCCTGCTCTGCCTGGCCAGGGGCGCCGCGCACCCGCACCACAAAGCGGTTGCCCCGCAGGTGGCCCAGCCCCAGCTTGTTCGTATGGCGCGTGACCTGCACGACCTCCACGCCGCTCAGGGCAAACTGGCCCAGCCGGGCTTCGTAGCGTGCCGGAAGGCTGAGCCACTGGGTGGTCACCGCGTGGCGGTCCTTAAGCCCCGCCACGCCGATGTCGCGGTCCTTGACCCCCAGTTGCGTGCCCAGTTCGCGCAGCACGTGGGCCGTGGTATGGCCGCGCTTTTCCACCTGAATAAACAGGTGGTCGCCCTCGCCGGACAGGGGGTAGGCGGGCAGTTCTTCCACCCGGAAGTCTTCGGGGTGTTGCCGCAGGGTGCCGCCCGTGCCCTCATCCATTGTCAGGGCGCGCAGCGCCGACCAGTCAAACACCAGACTCACGATTTGCCCACCATAGCCCGCACGTCCTAGAAAGGCGTGAGAAGAGGCGGAAGGGCGCAGGCCACCGCCGGGGGTGTAGTAGGGGTCATACGGAATGCCGTCCATTTTCGGAACAGCCAGAAACGAGCTGGGTGTTCCTCTCCGGCGGAGCCTTCCAGGTGCGGTTCCCGGAAATCCTTCCTTTTCCCCTCTCTGCTGCGTAGCTCTGCGAGTCCCTGCGGTCGGAAGCATTCTGTCAGGTCTGACGGAACGTTTCGGAAGCCGTCTCAGTTCAGCACGCGCTGCTCGGCGTAGGCGGTGGGGGTCCAGTCGGCGCGGAAGAGGTGGGTGGTGCCGGGCGTGCGCGCGGCGGCGTACCACACCCGCACGCCCGAATCGTAGGCCGACACCGGCAGCACGGCCTCCTGCCCGGCGGCGAGTTCGGCCAGGGGCTCGCCGCGCTCGGTGCGCACGCGGTACCACGCGTTCACCCCGGCCGGCGACCAGCCCGCAAGATGCAGGCGCGCGCCCGACACGTTGCGCAGGTGCGCGCCCCGGTCCGACAGCGTCACGCTGAGTTCGGGCCAGGGCGGCGTGACCGGCGCCTTCCAGCGGGCCGAAAAGCCCAGCGGTGTCGTGGCCGCCGGGCGCCGGAACAGCGCGGCGCCCAGCAGCCCCGCCGCGCTCCAGAGCAGCAGCACCAGTGCCACGAAGAACGTGGCCGGATTCAGGCCGCCGCGCTGTAGGCCCAGGGCCAGGGCCGCGCCCATCACCAGCCCCACCAGCGGCCAGCCCACCCCGGGGCGGCGCGCCGCCGGGCGAAAGGCGCGGGGCCAGTACTCGGCCAGCAGCAGCAGCGCCGCGCCCACGCCAAACAGGGCGGGCACGTCTAGCACCGGGGCCAGCAGCAGCAACCCCAGCCCGGGGGCGGCCCACCACGCTGCTGCCGGGCGCAACTGGCGCCGCGCGGCCAGCCCCACCCGGCCCAGCCAGTACCCGCCGATCAGGGCGCCCACCACAGCCAGCGCGGGCCCCAGGCTGCCCGGCGCGCCCAGCAGCGCCCACGCGGCGCTCAGGTCACTCGTCACGGCCGCCCTTGCGGTGGCGCCCGATGCCGGTGGCGCTGCCGCCGCCCGCGCCCGGGGCGGGGGGCAGCGGCGAAGGCGTGGTCAGCGGCGCCCCCGGCAGTACCCCGGGCTGGGCCTGCCGCTCGATCTCGTAGGCGAGGTGCCCGATTTCGTCCCGCAGAATGCCTTCCCAGGCGGTTTTGACCGCATTGAGGCTACCGGGCATGGCAAACACCACCGCGCCGCGCACCAGCCCGGCCACGGCCCGCGATAGCATGGCCGCGCCGCCCACCTGCTGATAGCTGAGCATGCGAAACAGTTCCCCGAAGCCGGGAATGGGCTTGGTGATCAGGCTCTCGACCACGGGCACCGTCACGTCGCGCCCGGTGATGCCGGTGCCGCCAGAGCACAGCACCACCGTGGCCTCGCGGGTAAAGGCCACCAGTGCCGAGCGGATGTCCACGGCGTCGTCGCGCACCACGCGGTAGGCCACGAGTTCGTGCCCGGCGGCCTGCAGTTCGGCGCGCAGGTAGGCGCCGCTTTCGTCGGTGTCGGGGGTGCGGGTGTCGCTGATCGTCAGCACCGCCACCCGCACGGCCCGGGGCGCGCGCTGGCGGTGGCTGGCGGCGCCGGTGTCGGGGGTGGCAGGCGCTTGCGGGCCGCGAGGCTGGGTCATGCCCCCAGCATAGAGCGCGGGGCGCCGCCTCCGGCAGAGCTTTGGCGTCCCTGCGGCGCGCTGGGCTGGACAGTCGGGGAGGGGATGCGGCACAGTGGGGGAGGGGGTGCTGCACAGCGGGGGAGGGGGTATGACCGCCCTTGCAGCCGCACCCAGAACGAATGGCGTGGGGTTTTGCCCGCCGCGTGGGCCGCCCTCAGCTGGGTCCGGCGTTCAGCACGTTGCGTGCGGCTTCGGGCAAGGCGGCGCGGTCGCTGCGGCGCAGCGCACCCCGGGGGCGGCGCAGCAGCAGGGCTAGATACACCTGCGCCTGCTGCTCCAGAAAGTCGCGGTAGCCGTTGTCCTGGCCGCTGCGCACGCATTCCAGCGCCAGCAAGTCCAGCTGGCTGCTCAGCTGCTCCAGGGCCAGATACCGCGCCGCATGAACGCCACTGTTGCCCAGCACCTCACGCAGACTGTCCAGCCGCTCCGGGGCGCGCAGCAGCGTGCGGGCGGCGCGCTTCACGTTGGGGTCAGCCAGGGTGAGGGTGCAGGCGCGGCAGGGCTGCTCCTTGCTGGCCTCGCCGCACACCGGGCAGGGGCGCCAGCCCTGTTCCTCGCGCCACTTGCGGGCCCGGGTGATGGCCTCGGCGGCGCGCAGCACGGCGGGTTTCAGGTCGTCGCTGACGCCCTGGGCCAGTTGCCGGGCCCGCGCGCGGTCTGGGGCGGGCAGCGGCGGCGGCGTGACCGGCGCGGGGGCCTCGCGTACGGTGCCCACGCTGAAGCGGATCTCGGTCAGTGGGGTGCTGCCCTCGCCCAGCAGGGCGTTCAGCGCCCGCAGAAAATGGTGACGCTGCATGCTGAGGTGGTGGGCGGTGGCGCTGTCTCGCACCTCTATGAACAGGGTGCTCCCCTGCTGGGTGCGCGGCCGGGTGAGGCGGGCGATTTCCGGCCCCACCGCCTGCGGCCACAGCAAGATGGCGCGCGCGCGCTGAATGCCCCGGGTCAGGCGGGCGGTGCCCAGGGTGGCGCCCATCAGGTCGCCCAGGCGCAGCGGGCCGCTCAGGCGTCGGCCCCGGGTCATGTGCCCACCTCGGCCACGGGGGACTGCGCGGGCATGGCGTCGGCCCCGGCTGCGGTCCCGGTGTCGGCCCCCTCGGGGGTAAAGCGTCCGGCGTGGGCGCGCAGGGTCAGCACCGCGCCCGGCGCCCGCTCGGTGCCGGTCACGATGGCCTGCGGCACGCTGGAGGCGAGGTCCAGCAAAAAGGCCCGCCGCCCGGGGTCCAGTTCGGCCGAAAAGTCGTCAATCAGCAGCACCGGCCGCTCGCCGTAGCGCTCGGCCAGCAGTTCCAGTTCGGCCCGGCGCAGGGCCAGGGCCACGGTGCGGCCCTCGCCCCGGCTGGCATATTCGCTGGCCGGAAAATCGCCCAGGGTCAGCAGCAGGTCGTCGCGGTGGGGCCCGGTGACGGTGGAGCCGCGTGCCAGTTCCTCGCTCTGGCGGGCGGCCAGGTCGGCGGCGTAGGTCTCGGGGGTGGTGGATTCCTGCAAGCTCAGGGTCAGGGGTTTGTGGCTGCCCAGGCCCGCGTTGGCCTCGGCGGCCAGTTCGTTCAGGCGCACCAGGGCCCGGCGGCGCACCCGCATGATCTCGGTGCCCAGGCGCACCAGTGCGTCGTCCCACACGTGCATGGCCCAGGCCTCGCCGCCGCGCAGCGCCGCGTTGCGCTGCGAGACCGTGCGTTCGTAACGGATCAGGTGCTCGGCATAGCGCGCGCTCAGGCGAGACAGCAGCGAATCCAGATAGGCGCGGCGCCCCGCCGGGGGCCCAAACACCAGTTCGCTGTCTTCGGGGCGAATCCACACGGCGCTGCCCCGGGGCAGGTCGCCTGTGCGCACCCGCACCCCGTCCTGCTTCAGCTGCCGCCGCCCGCGCCCCAGGCCCACCTCCTGCACACTCAGGCTGCCCCCCGACTCTAGGTCGGCGCGCACGTAGGCCTCGGTTTCGCCGGACTGCACCAGCTGTTCCAGGCGGCTCACATCGGTCTGGCCGGTCAGGGCGAGGTAGGCGGCTTCCAGCAGGTTGGTCTTGCCCGCGCCATTTTCCCCGAACACGCCCGTGACCCCGGCCGGAAAGCGGAGGGTACAGGGGGCGAGGTTCCGGTAGTTCAGGGTGGAGAGCGAGTCCAGACGCACCCGCCCATTCTAGGCGCCGGCCCCGCCCATCTTCAGCGGCGGGGGCCGCCATTGGCCCAGCCCACCCGCGCGGTAGGCTGGGCGGCATGGCTCAGCCTGCCCCCCTGCCCACCCCCGAGGCCCTGAACGCCCTGGGCGAAGGCCACCTGCCCGGCCTGATCGGCATTCGCTTTACCCAGGTCGGCCGCGAGCGGCTGCGCAGCGAACTGACGGTGCGCCCCGAACTGCTGGCCCCCAACGGCTTTCTGCACGCCGCCAGCGTGGTGGCCCTGGCCGACACCACCTGCGGCTACGGCACCCGCCTGCTGCTGCCAGAGGGGGCCAGCGGCTTTACCACCATTGAACTGAAAAGCAACCACCTGGGCACCGCCCGTTCGGGCCGGGTGACCTGCGAGGCGCGCAATGTCCACGCCGGCCGCACCACCCAGGTCTGGGACGCCAAGGTGCACGATGAGGCCGGCAAGTTGATGGCGCTCTTCCGCTGCACGCAGGCCGTGCTGTACCCCCGCTAGGCTGTGCCCACCGCCGAGCCCTGGCTGCGCAGCCCCGATCCCCTGACGCGCGAGGTGGCGCGCGCCTACGCCGAGGGCGCCTTTTTAATGGACAACGGCGACGGGCTGCAGTTTTACACCGTGGAGAACCGCGCCCTGGTGCCCCTGACCGAAGACGCGGGCCTGCATGTCCCCCGGCGCCTGGGGCGCGAGTTCAAACACTTTGAGCTGAAGGTGAACACTGCGTTCCCCGAGGTGCTGGCCGGCTGCCGGGGCGAGTTGCCGGGCAGCCCCCCGCGCGACGGCCAGTGGATCAGCGAGGAACTGGCGGCCATTTACCAGCACCTGCATGCTGCGGGCCTCGCCCATTCCTTTGAGGCGTGGCGCGGCGGCGCACTGGCCGGCGGCGTGCTGGGGCTGGCGCTGGGCGGCGCCTTTATCGCCGAGAGCAAGTTTCACCGTCAGACAAACGGCAGCAAAGCGGCGCTGATCGGCCTGGCGCGGCATCTGCATGCCCGTGGCTTTGCCCTGCTGGACGCCCAGATTCTGACCCCCCACCTGGAGACCCTGGGGGTGAAGGAGGTGGGCGGCCGGGCGTACCGCGCCCAGCTAAAGGCGGCACTGGCGCTGGATGTGACGTTGACAGACGGGGAAGCCGTGCCGTGAAGCCCGGCTGGGCGCTGGGGGCCTTTCGCCCATAATCACACCGACCCTCCAAAAGCAAGCCTGTTTCCTGGCTGGGGTCGGCTCTAGCGTGGGGGCACCTCGAAATTCAGGTGTCACGAGGCGCGGCAGGCGGCTTGCCCCTGCCCGGAAGGAGACATATGTTCAAGAAAGCAGTGTTTGCAGTGGTGGCGGCCCTGGTGCTGGGCGGCAGTGTCAGTGCGTCCTATGGTTCCTTCCCCCCGCCCCGTGGTCCCGATGAGTGCGGTAAGCCCGGCTGGCCCCCCTGCCAGCTGAAATAACCCCCGTATCCCCTGGGGGTTGGCGCCCAGACCGCGCCATGCACTGAGTGACTGCTACAGGCCGCCTCCAGCTGGGGGCGGCCTGCGGCGTGCTAGGGGAGGGGGCTGCCCTCTCCCCGTGCTTTCAGGGGACAGGGTCAGCCACAGCCATCCTCACGGCGAATGCTTCATACGGACTGCCGTCCATGTCCGTCACCTCCAGAAAAGAACTGGCTGTTCCCCGCCGTCGGCGCTGTTCCAGCCCGATTCCCGGAAATCCGTTCCTTTTCCTGCTCCCTCTGCTGCGCAGCTGGCTCAGTCCGGTCGGAAAAATTACGTCACACGTTACGGATTTTTCGGAAGTCGTATTAGACACCCAGCTGTTCTGCCGGTGCGGGCGGCGTCTCGGCCTCGCCGGCAGCCCCGGGGAAGGTCACGGTGAAGGTGGTGCCCTGGCCCAGCCGGGTGTCCACCAGAATGTCGCCGCCAAAGTGCCCGGTCACGATGTCGTGGATGATCGACAGGCCCAGACCCGTGCCCTTGCCCACCTCCTTGGTGGTGAACATGGGCTCGAAAATGCGCCCCAGCACGTCTTCGGGAATGCCGCTGCCGGTGTCTTCAACCTCCAGGGTGCGCACGCCTTCCCGCACGGCAAACCGCACCGTCACGTCGGCGCCGTGCGGGCAGGCGTGAATGGCATTCACCACCAGATTGGTTACCACCTGGGTCAGGCGGCCCGGCTCGCCCTGCAGGGTCACGCCTTCGCGGGGGCGCTCGAACAGCAGGTTCACCTTGGCGGCGCGGGCCTCGTGGGCCAGCATGGTCAGGGTGTCTTCCACGCCCGCCACAGCGTCAAAGGTGCGGCGCTGCGAGACGGTGTCGCGGGTGTGGCCACGGATCTTGCGGATAAAGTCGCCAATCCGGGTCAGGTTGCGCTGCGCGGCGTCAATGCTGGTGTTCAGTTCGCGCGCAATCTCGCGGTGGTCGTCATCGGTCACCTCGGGGTGGCCCACCGAATCCCGGTATTCCTGGGCCAGCCGCGTGGCTTCGTGCAGTTCGTTCAGGGTGGCGGCCAGCGGCGTGTTGATCTCGTGGGCCAGGCCGGCGGTCAGGCGCCCCAGCCCGGCCAGCTTCTCACTGGACAGCAGCCGCGCCTGACTGGCCTGCAGCGCGGCCTCGGCGGCCCGGCGCTCGCTGATGTCGCGCTCTATGCTGAGCAGCATTTCGCGGCCCTGCAGCGTCACCAGCGCGAGGTTGATCTCGACCGGGTAGATGGAGCCGTCGCGGCGCAGGTGCTCGGCTTCAAAGCGCAGTCGGCCACTTTCGCGCACCCGCTGGCGGAATGTCTCGTTGGCCACCGGATCGGCCAGCAGTGCCTCGCCGTTGGGTAGCGACACGTAGGTGCTCTGGCCAATCAGTTCTTCGCGGACATAGCCCCGGTTCTGGGCGGCCACCTCGTTGCACTGCACAATCGGCATGTCGCCGGAGAAGTCCACCAGCGTCACGGCGTCCGGCGAGGCCTCGAACAGCACCTCGAAAGTGCGGCGGCTTTCTTTCAGGGCCTGCTCGGACTGCACCCAGTCGGTCACGTCGCGCGAGTTCATCACCATGCCCTGGATATCCGGGTCGTCCAGCAGGTTGGTGGCCACCCATTCCAGCCAGCGGTACTGGCCGTCGCTGCGGCGAAAGCGGCTGGTCAGGCGCGAGGTCGCGCCCGGGCCGCCGAACACCGCCTTGGCGAACTCGGCGCGAATGGCTTCGTGTTCGTCCGGGTGCATGTAGTTCAGGACCTGCTCCCCCAGGGCCTCTTCCTCGTCGTGACCCAGCACCGCCTGCATCGCCGGGCTGGCATAGCGCACCTTGCCGCTGGGGCTGATCACCGTCAGCAGATCGCTGCTGCGCTGCACCAGCGCCCGGAAGCGCCGTTCGCTGGCCCGCAGGCGCGCCTCGGCCTGGAACCGGGCCGTGACATCGCGCACCATCAGCAGCGCCACGCCCGCGTCCGGGTCCAGCGACTCGGCCGAGAGCAGCACGTCGCGCACCTCGCCGTCGGCCCGGCGCCACTGGGCATGAATGTCGTGCACCGCTGCGCCCGCCTGTAGAGCGGCCTGCAGGGTGCGGGCCTGCGCGGGGTGCGGCCACAGCGCGTCGCCCTCGGGGGCTGTGGCGGGAAACACCGTATTCAGCGGCGCGCCCACCACCGCCCCAAACGCCGCGTTGGTCTGCTGAATCTCGCCGCAGCTGGGGGTCACCAGGGCCATGCCCATGGGGCTGGCCTGAAAGACCTTCTCGAAACGCGCCAGCGCAGCCGTCAGGGCGTCCTGCTGCGCCCGCTCGGCGGTGATATCCAGCATGACCCCGCCCAGCGCCACCACCCGGCCGCCGTCCATCAGCGGCGTCACCAGGTCGCGCACCCACACGGTGCGGTCATCAGCGGCCAGAAAGCGGTATTCCACCGAGGTGGGTTCGCCCGTGGCAAGGCTGCCCGCGTGCGAGGCCAGCACCCGCTCGCGGTCCTCGGGGTGCAAGCGCTGCACCCACAGCCCCGGGGTGTTCAGCCACTCGTGCGGGGTAAAGCCCAGCAGCGTTTCCACCCAGGGCGACACGAAGGTGGCCCGCTTGGTCTGCGGGTCGGCTTCCCACACCACGCCCTGCACCAGCGCGGCGAGGCGCGAGACCGTGCTCTGCTCGTTCAGCTGGGTCATGGGTGCGCCCTCAGCCGCCCTCGCCGGCCCCGACCAGCGCGCCGGCCACCTGCACGCGGTTGCGCCCGCTCGCCTTGGCGGCGTACAGCGCCTCGTCGGTCTGGGCCAGCAGCGCGGCGGCGCCCGGCATGGCCCCGCTGCCGCCCGGGTCGGTGGCCACGCCAATGCTGGCGGTCACCTGCACGGTCCGGCCTTCCCAGTCCAGGCGCAGCGCGGCGATGTGCTCGCGCAGGCGCTCGGCCAGCACGCGCGCGCCCTCCGGGCTGGTGTGGGGCAGCAGCACCGCCAGTTCCTCGCCGCCGTAGCGCGCCGCCAGATCAGTGCCGCGCACCTTCTCGCGCAGCGCCGCGCCCAGGCGGCGCAGCAGGGCGTCGCCGGCCAGATGCCCGTAGGTGTCGTTCACCCGCTTGAAGTGATCGACGTCAATGAGCATGACGCTGGTGGGGTGGCCGTGGCGGGCGCCCAGCCGCAGCGCCTCGTCCAGCCGCCCAGCCCAGGCGCGGCGGTTCATCAGGCCGGTCAGATCGTCGGTGGTCGCCAGTTCAAAGAGCTGCACGTTCTGAATCGCCACGGCGGCCTGGGCGGCAAAGACCTCCAGCAGTGTCAGGTCTGCCTGCGCGGCGGCGGGCGCGGCGAGGTCCACCAGCACCACGCCCACGTTGCGGTCCCCCACCTGCAGCGGCAGGGTGGTCAGCGGCTCGCGGCTGGGGCGCCCGCACTGCGCGGCCTGCACCACGGCCTGCCGTTCGGGGTCGCCCAGATCGTGCCACTGCCGCCCCTCAAAGCGCCCGGTGGCCACCCGCACCTCAAAGGCCTGATCGCTGGGCACCGCCAGCAGGCTGCCGGGGTGGGCGCTGTCGGTGTGGGCGCCGGGCACCACCGCCACACAGGCCCCCGAAAAGCCCAGGATGCCCTGCAGCTGCAGCAGAATGCCGCGCAGCAGTTCGTCCAGCGATTGCAGGCGGTGCAGCTGCGGCGCGGCCTGCAGAATGTGGTTCAGGCCGTCGCGCGAGGCCAGGATCGCCTTGACGTGGCGGTGCGCCTTCAGGGCCGCGTCCACCCACACCAGCAGTTTGTCGGGGCCCTCGGATTTGTCGTGGTAGCCCTGAATATCCAGGTCGCGCAGCATGTCGCGCGGCGGGCGCTCCGAGGCGTAGCCGGTCTGCAGCACCACCTGCAGCCCGTGCCCACGCGCGCGCAGTTCGCGCACCACGTCCTCGCCGGTCATCCCGGCCATGAAGTAGTCCAGCAGCATCAGGTGGACGTCGTGTTCTTTCACCAGCCGCAGGGCTTCCTCGCCGCCGTCGGCGGTCAGGACTGTGTGACCGCAACTGCGCAGCAGCCGCGCCACCGTGCCGCGCAGCTCGGCGTCGTCGTCCACCACCAGGACTGTGTGGCCACTGCTGGCCTGCTGCTGGCTCAGGCGGGCCATAGGCACCCCTGGCATGACACTGCTGTTCTGACCATGGGCGCACTTTAACGTTGGGGTTCTGGCAGGGTTCTTGCAACGTGAAACGGTTGAGAAAGGTGAAGTGTCCATGGGGACCGGAGGCGGGCCCTGCGGCCTGTGTCGTGGTCAGGCGGCGCCCTGAAGTCCTCACCCGGTTGCAGCGGCGGCGCGTTTCATGCCAGGGCTAATAGCCTGTGAATGCTGCCTGGGCCGCTGTTTTTATGGGTATTCACTGTGTTGTGAACAGGGCCTTCGCTCAAGGGTGCGAACAGTTTTCAAGCCCGATGAATATGGAGAAGGCGAGAACGTCGTCTGGAACGCTTGACTCGGTGACCTCCCTCCGGTACGCCGCGCTGCACGACTCAACCTCTGCGGCGCGGCGCTGTGAGTCCCCCGCAAGGGAGGGGTAAAAACAGAGCGCTTGTTGAGCAGCGCCGTACAGAATTTCAAAACTGTCCGAACCATTGTTGCTGGTGCCTATTGGTACTCCCCTGGATTCCACGCTCAATCGGGGCGCAGCGGTCCCAGCACGGTTGGCGGCAGCCCTGGGGCTTCCAGCGTCAATTGATCTCCATGCACCACAAACGTCGCGTGCCGGTTGCCGAGCAGCGGCCACCAGTCCCAAACGCAGGAGATGATCATGTCCTGAAGGCCGCTCAGCAAGTGTTCGGCGTCTCGTGGATAGGTCAGGAAATCGTAGCCCTGCCACGCCCAGAGCCCACCGCACCCCACCCCCACTTCCCCGGGCGTGATCTCCAACTTGATCCCTGGGGGCAGCAGAGGCGCCAGTAGGCTCAGCAGTTGAGAGGCGTCGTCGGCGGTCATCGAGTCGCCTGTTGGCTGGTCATCAGGACACCGGTTATCCGTCATCCGCTAAACGTCTCCCACAGCAGGTAGGCGTTCAGGCCGATGATCACGGCCGCGCACAGCCAGCCGGCCGCGCGCACCAGGGGGCGGCTGACCAGCACGCCCATCAGGTCGCGCCGCGCGGTGAACAGCAAGAGCGGCACCAGGGCGAACGGCACCCCGAAACTCAGGACCACCTGCGAGAGCACCAGCACGCGGGTGGGGTCCAGCCCCAGCAGAATAACCACGAAGGCGGGCAGCATGGTCACCGTGCGGCGCAGCCACAGCGGAATGGTAAAGCGCACGAAACCCTGCATGATCACCTGCCCGGCCATGGTGCCCACGGCGCTGCTGCTCAGACCGCTGGCCAGCAGGGCCAGGGCAAAGGCCACCGCCGCCGCCGGGCCCAGCAGCGGGGTTAGGGTCTGGTAGGCGGTTTCCAGGTTGCCCGCGTCCTCAATGTTCTTGCCGTAAAAGGTGGCAGCGGCCACCGCCAGCATGCTCATGTTGATCAGCCCGGCCAGCCCCATAGAGACCACCACGTCAATGCGGTTCAGACGGCTTAAGCGCCGTTTTTCCTCGTCGTTGCGGGTGGGAATGCGGCCCTGGGTCAGGGCGGAATGCAGGTAGATCACGTGGGGCATGACGGTGGCCCCGATGATCCCCACCGCTAGATACACGCCCTCTGGCCCCGGAAAGCTGGGCACAAACCCCGGCCCCAGCGCCGAGAGCGCCGGCCGGGCCAGCACGAACTGCGTCAGGTACGCCACCCCGATCACCAGCACGAACCCGCCAATGGCCAGTTCCAGCGGGCGAAAGCCGCGCCGCTGCAGCGTCAGCAGCCAGAAGGTCACCACCCCGGTGATCGCCGCGCCCCAGATCAGCGGCAGCCCCGTGAGCAGGTGAATGGCCAGCGCGGCGCCCAGAAACTCGGCCAGATCAGTCGCCATGGCCACGATTTCGGCCTGCACCCAGTAAAACCACACCACCGGCCGGGGCCACTGGTCGCGGATGGTTTCGGGCAGGTTGCGCCCACTGGCAATGCCCAGCTTGGCGCTGAGGTTCTGAATGAGCATGGCCATCAGGTTGGCCGCCAGGATCACCCACAGCAGGGCGTACCCAAACTGCGCGCCGCCCTGAATATTCGTGGCGAAGTTCCCCGGGTCCATGTAGGCCACCGAAGCCACCACCGCCGGCCCCAGAAACGGCAGCACCCGCCCCAGGCCGCGCCGCCCGTGCTCGCCGGAGAGCACCGCCTGGGCCCGGCGGGTCATGCGGGCGTCGAGGTGGTCACTCGGGGCTTCTGGCGCCTGGGGCGCGCGGGCGCCGTCGGGCGGGGCAGGCGACATGGGCCCCACCCTAGGCCCGCGCCCACGCGGCTGTCTACCGGGACGCCGCTTGAGCAAACCCTGAGGCTGGGGCGTCGGCCCTGGGCTCCTTTCCCCCTAGCCAAATCCCCGCCGGGCGGCCCCGGGGCCCGTACCCTGAACCCCATGACCGCTCCTGCCCCTGCCCCGGCCCAAGAGGCGCGTCCGGCGCCGCTGCGCGTGCTCATCTGCGACGAGATGAACCCCGGCGAGCTGCAGCACGAGGGCTTTGAGATTGACTACGAGGGCAACATGGCGCGCGAGGAGACCCTGCGCCGCCTGCCGAATTACGACGCCCTGATCACCCGCAGCCGCACCCGCGTGGATCGCGAACTCATTGACGCGGCGGGCCCGCGCTTGAAGGTGATCGGGCGCGGCGGCGTGGGCGTGGACAACATTGATCTGGATTACGCCAGCCTGCGCGGGCTGCTGATCCTGAACGCGCCCGAAAGCAACAACGTCTCGGCAGCCGAACTGGCGGTCATGCACCTCATGGCGGCGGCGCGCGGCCTGACCCGCTCGGACCGCAAGACCCGCGCGGGCGACTGGGATCGCAAGTTCCTGGGCATGGAGCTGAAGGACAAGACCCTGGGCATCGTGGGCCTGGGCCGCATCGGCTCGATTGTGGCGGACCGCGCCCAGGGCCTGCGCATGCGGGTGGTGGCCTACGACCCCTACGTCCCCGAGAGCAAATTCGAGCGCCTGGGCGTGACGCGCGCCGCCACGCTGGACGAGCTGCTGGCGCAGGTGGACGCCCTGACCGTACATACCCCCCTGACCGAGGAAACGCGAGGCATGATCGGTGCCGAGCAGCTGGCGCGCCTGCGTCCCGGCGCCATTGCCGTGAACGCGGCGCGCGGCGGGATCATTGACGAGCAGGCTCTGGTGGACGCGCTGGGGTCTGGCCATCTGTTCGCCGCCGGGGTGGACGTGTTTGAAGACGAGCCCCCGGCCCCCGACCACCCGTTCCTGGGCGCGCCCAATCTGGGCATCACCGCGCACCTGGGCGCCAACACCGCCGAGGCGCAGGAGCGGGTGGGCGCCGAAATCGTCTCGCGCGTGCTGGCGGCCCTGCAGGGCGATGTGAGCAAGGGCGCGGTCAACGCCCCGGCCCTGGACGCCAAGACCCTGGAGGCCCTGGGCGGCTACCTGACCCTGGGCGAGAAGCTGGGGCGCATTCTGGCGCAGCTGCTGCCCGGCGCCCACGACTTAGAGGTGACCTTCCGGGGCGAATTCCCCGCCGACCCTGCCCCGGTGGTGACCAGCGCGCTGGTGGGCTACCTGTCCGGCCACACCGACGAAACGCCGAACATGATCAACGCCCGCGCCCTGGCCCGGGAACGCGGCCTGAATATCGCCGTTCGTGAGGAAACCGAAAGCCCCGACTACCAGACCGAAGTGATTGTGCGCCTCACCAGCGGCGGCGGCGGTGAAAAGCAGCGCACCCGCACGGTGGGCGGCACAGTGTTTGGCCGCAGTCCCCGCCTGACCCGCCTGCGTGATTTCCGCGTGGAACTGGAACCCGAAGGCCACATCCTGATCGCCAGCAACCAGGACAAGCCGGGCGCCGTGGCCAAGCTCTCGGCGCTGCTGGGCGGCTGGGGCGTGAACATTGCCGGGATGGCTCTGGGCCGCGCGCAGAAGGGCGGGCAGGCCCTCTTTACCCTCACCCTGGACGACGGCCTGAGCCCCGAGCAACTGGCGCAGGTGCGCGCCCTGGATGTGATTGACAGCGCGTATCTGGTGCGGGTGTAGGAGGGGTCGAGGGGTCTAGAAGTCGGGGGTCGAGAAACGGCAGGGGGCCGAGGGGTGTACCACCCGAATCGGCCCATTGCGGCCTCCTATGTGACGGGCCGCCGGGGCATCGGGTCCAGGCAATAAGGCTGGCCCTGGCGCGAACCGTGGAGCTGCAGAGGGCCACACGCTGAGTCTCGACCACTCGACACCTCGACTTCTCGACCTCCCCAATGTCCCCTCACAGCGCCCGCCCCAGCCGGTCGGCCGCCACCAGCAGCACGTCCCACACCCCACTGAAAGGCGGGGCATAGGCCAGATCGGCTTCAGAAAGCTGCTGCACCGTGCCCCGCGTGTGCAGCAGCGCGGCGACCACATCCACGCGTTTCACGCTCTCGTGGTTCTGGGCCAGCAGCTGCGCGCCCAGCAGGCGGCCGGTACCCTGCTCGCCGGTCAGGCGCACATGAATGGGGCGGGCGGCCTTGTGGTAGCCGGCGTAATCGGTGCTTTGCACGTCCACGCTCACAGCCTTGATGCCCAGGGCTTCGGCCTCGGTCTGGGTCAGGCCGGTGCGGGCCACGCCCAGTTCAAAGGTCTTGAAGATGCCGGTGCCCACCACGCCGGGAAAGCGGGCCTCGCCGCCCGCCATGTTCACCCCGGCCACCCGGCCCATGCGGTTGGCGGTCAGGCCCAGGGGGATGTGCACCCGGCGCCGGGTGACGCGGTGCAGGGCTTCGGTATTGTCGCCAGCGGCGTACACGCCCGCCACACTGGTTTCCTGGCGCAGGTTGACCGCCACGGCGCCGCTGCGGCCCAGCCGGGCCCCGGCCGCGCGGGCCAGTTCGACGTTGGGGCGCACGCCCACGGCCACCACCACCACGTCGGCGCGCACCCGCCCGTGGTCGGTCTGCACGCCACTCACGCGGTTCTGGCCGGTCAGGCCCTGCACCGTCACGCTGCAGCGCACGTCCACGCCGCCGCGTTCCACCTCGGCGCGCACCTGCTGCTGCAGGGGCCGGTCCAGCATGCGCCCGGCCACCTCTGGCGCCTGTTCCAGCAGCACCACGCTCAGGCCCCGGGCCCGCAGGGCCTCGGCCAGTTCCAGGCCAATGTAGCCGCCGCCCACGATGCAGGCCCGCCGCGCCCCCTGCAGGCTGGCGTCCAGCGCCTGCCCGTCTGGAATGTCGCGCAGCACATGCACGCCTTTCAGTGGGGTCCGGGCCCAGTCAGGCCGGACAGGGGAGACCCCGGTGGCGATCAGAAGGCGGTCGTAGGGCTCGGCCGCGCTGCGCCCGGACGCGCGGTCCGTGACGGTGACGGTGCCGGCCTTCGCATCCACGCCCGTCACGTCGTGACGCAGGCGCACGCCAATGCCCCGGGCGCGCAACTGCTCCGGGGTGCGGGCGATCAGGTCGTCAAAGCCTTTGACCTGCCCGCCCAGCACGTAGGGCAGACCACACGCGCCGTAGCTGACCACCTCGCCGCGCTCAAAGACCACCACCTCGGCCCGGGGGTTGTGGCGCTGCGCGCGGCTGGCCGCACTCATTCCGGCGGCCACGCCGCCCACGATCACAATGCGCATAGGGGCAGCCTACCCAGCCGCCCACGCCGGGGGTCCGCAGCCCAGGAAATGCTCAAGGCCGGCTCACGGGGCCAAAACGGGCAACATCTTCTGCCCCTGGACCAAACGCTGCTCTCTTCAGCGCCCGAAGGTCTGCACCCAGTAGGTGGCAAAGGTGGTCTGCGGGGTGCCGTTGCCCATGCCGGCGCCAAAGCTCTGCCACTCCGGCTTCATCAGGACCGTGCAGTGACCGGGGCTGTCCAGCAGGGCCTGCAGGGCTTCTTCGGGGGTCAGGACGTTGTAGGCGGCATTCTCGCCCACCGCCTGGCCAGTGAACCCGCTCTCCAGGGCCCGCTGGGGCGGCTCGCTGCCAGTTACGGGGTTCACATGGCCGCGAAAGTTCAGCCGGATCATGTCGTCCACCTGGGTCTGGGCGGCGCGGGCCAGGGCGTCGTTCCACACCAGGGGCGGAGCCGGGGCAAACAGCTGCTGGCCGCAGCGCTGCCCCTGACGCCGGGCCTCGTTGGTCAGCACCAGAAAGCGGTTCAGCCATCCCTGAGGATCGGCGGTCTCGATCAGGGCAGGCTGCACGTACACCAGGGCCGCGCGCCCGTCCTGCACCGAGACGCCGTAGCGGGTAAAGCCCACGCGGTGCCCGCACTGGTTCGCCAGCGCGCCGGCCACCGCCTTGACCTTGCCCAGCTTGGGCAGCAGAAAGGAACTGAAGCGCTTGGCCGGGTAGTGGCTGGCCTGCAGTTCGCCCTTCAGGGGAAAGCCGCGCAGCACCCGCCCGGCCACCGCGTCCAGCGCCTCGTCACGCACGGCACTCTGCCCGCAGGCGGCAAAATCTGCCTCCACCAGCCGGGCAAAAACCTCGCTGTCGGCAACCAGCGCGTCCGGGGCCAGTCGAGCCTCCAGCGGGGGAGGCGCTGCTGGCCCAGCTGTCTGCGCGCCGGCCAGGGCCACCAGGGTCAGGGCACCCCATAGGGGCAGCGTCAGGCGGGCGGCAGGGCGGGGCATCTTCACAGTTCATCAGGTCTTCTCCCACATTTCGCTCACAAAGCAGGGGATGGATGTGAGGTGCTTCACGTGCGGGGTGGTCATGCTCTGGGCGCGTGCGGTACCTGGGGTGGCCCTCGTGCAGATGCCTTGGCGACATGGTCGTACCCCACCACTACTCTGGACCCGTGACCCCTAGCGCTTCCCCGGCCTTTCCCTTCGCCCCCCTCAACCGCGAGCGCCTGATTGCCCCGGGTCCGGTGGAGGTGGCGCCCGACGTGCTGGCGCAACTGGCCCAGCCCCAGATGCACCACCGCGCCCAGGCCGGCATTGAGAAGCTGATGGAAGCGCGCGCCAAGCTTTCGCGCTTGTTGGGGTCCCCGTACGACGCCGTGATCACCACCAGCAGCGGCACCGGGGCCTTTGAGGGCGCGCTGGTGAGCACCACGCCGGTGGGGGCGAAGGTGGTCAATGCCCAGGCCGGCAAGTTCAGCGAGCGCTGGGGCGAGATGGCCGGGCGACTGGGTTACCGCACCGAACTGGTGGCCCGCCCCTGGGGCGAACTGCTGGACCCCCAGGAGGTCGCGGGCGCGGCCCGGGACGCCCACACCCTGCTGATCACCCACAGCGAAACCAGCACCGGCGCCCTGCATGACCTGGAAGCCATTGCCCGCGCCGCCCGCGCCGGCAACCCGGACCTGATCATCATTGCCGATTGCATCACCTCCTACGGGGTGGCCGAACTGCGCCCCGCCGAATGGGGCGTGGACGTGATTGTCTCCGGCAGCCAGAAGGGCACCGCCACCCCGCCGGGCCTGGGCTTTGTGCTGTTCAGCCCCGAGGTGCAGGCCCGCCTGATCCAGAACCCCGAGCGCGGCTTCTACCTGGACCTGACCCGGGAACTGGCCGGGCAGAAAGCCGGCAACACACCCCAGACCCCGGCCATCAACCTGATCTACGCGCTAAGCACCGCCCTGGACCGCCTGCTGGCTGTGCCCCTGGAAGAGCTGTGGGCCGAGCAGCGCCGCAAGACCGACGCCCTGATCGCCGCCGGCACCGCCCTGGGGGCCCCCGCCTGGGCCGCGCGCACCAGCCCGGCGGTGGCGGTGCTGACCCCGCCCCAGGGCCTGACCGGGCGGCAGGTGGCCGCTGGGCTGGCCGCGATGGGCCAGCGCGCCCTGCCCGGTCAGGCCCCCCACGAGGACACGGTGTTCCGGATCAGCACCATGGGCTACGCCGACCGTTACGACGCCCTGGGTATTGCCGGCATTCTGGAAGACTGCTTTGCCGCCCTGGGCGTGAGGTTTGAGCGGGGTGTAGCAGTGCAGGCCGCCTGGAACGCCCTGCGCTGAGCCCAGGTTGACAGGAATGAGGGCGCCGGTTGAAAGCTGACCGGCGCCCTTGGCTGTATCTGCCAGAGCCGATGTCTGGCTGTTTCCCAGCCTGCCGATGCTTATCAGGAAGCGGGATAAGAACCGTTGTCTGGCCCTGCACGTCTCTGGCCTGCCGCGTGTGGGGCATTGCCAGAAGGTCCAGCGGGGCAGAGGGACTGTCTGCCGCCGCTGCTCTCAAGCCCTGTCTTCCCTCAAATCGTCTATCTCCCGAAGCGTCACGCTCGGCCTGCAACAAGGGCCAAGCCGCCCCTTCCGGTGGCCTCCACCCGCCCATGACCCATCCGCCAATTGATCTATGGTTGGAAAAGTCTGATGTGTCATATTGTGCGACCCATGAGATTGTTGCAGACTTGGAAGTATGACTCCTCCTGAGCTGTCACCCCCAGACCGTCCCCCGCCCAGCCCCGAACATGTCGAAGCCGCCCAGCGCCTGGGCCACACCATGAAACGCCTGCACCGCCTGATCAGCAGCCGGGTGATGCGCGGCATGCAGGACGAGCTGCAGGGCCACGACCTCAGCTTCTCGCAGGTAACGGCGCTGCACCAGCTGCGCGCCCACGCCCCCCTGAGCGTGACCCAGCTGAGCGAGCGCACCCGCCTGAGCCTGCCCGCCGCCAGCCACCTTGTGGAGCGGCTGGTGAAACGGGGTCTGGCTGCCCGCCAGGAAAACCCGGACAACCGCCGCGAGAAACTGGTGGACCTGACTGACGCCGGGCGCAGCGTGGTGGGGCGCATGGACGCCGAATTTGTCAACGCTTACGTCACGACCTTCACCGGGCTGAACCTGGAGACCATCACGGCAGCCGAGCACCATCTGCAAAGCCTGCTGGATGAACTTGAACCGCTTTCGCCCCCCTGTCAGGAGCATCCATGACCACCCCTTCCACTGCCGAGCCGGCCGGGCGCATTGATTACGCCAAGACGCTCGATCTGCCCACCAAGCGCCTGATTCTCTTTGGCGTGCTGCTGGGCCTGTTTCTCAGCGCGCTGGACCAGACCATCGTGTCCACCGCCATGCCGCGCATTACGCAGGACCTCAACGGCCTGTCTCTGTACTCCTGGGTGACCACCGCTTACCTGCTCACCAACACCGCACTGGTGCCTATTTACGGCAAGCTGTCGGACCTGTATGGTCGCAAGCCCATCCTGATGCTGGGAATTGTGATTTTCCTGATCGGCTCGGCGCTGTGCGGCCTGGCCGGCGAGCCCTTCCTGGGCAACCTGTTCGGCGGCGGCATGATGCAGCTGGTGGTGTTCCGTGGCCTGCAGGGCGTGGGCGCCGCTGCGCTGGGCTCAGTGGCGTTTGCCATCATTGCCGACCTGTTTGAACCCGTGGACCGCCCGCGCTACCAGGGCCTGTTCGGCGCTGTGTTCGGCCTGAGCAGCGTGATTGGGCCGCTGCTGGGCGGCTTCCTCACCGATCAGGTGTCGTGGCGTTGGGTGTTTTACGTGAACCTGCCCATCGGCCTCGTGGCACTGGCCTTTATTGCCGCCAAGATGCCCCGGCTGGCCAGCGGCCTGAAAGCGCGCGTGGACTGGCTGGGCGCGTTCCTGATTCTGGTGTTTGCTGTGCCGCTGCTCCTGGCCCTCACCTGGGGCGCCGACGGCCACTATGCCTGGAGCAGCCCCACCATCCTGGGCCTGTTCGGCCTGAGCGCCGCCGCCCTGATCGCCTTTCTGGTGGCCGAAAGCCGCCACGAGAGCCCCATTCTGCCCCTCACCCTGTTCAAGAACCCCACGTTTGCCTGGGGGGCCATTGCCCGCTTCATGATCGGGGCCGGGTTCCTGGGCGCCATTCTGTTCCTCAGCCTGTATCTGGTGCAGGTGCAGGGCGTGTCGGCCACCGCCGCCGGGACCGCCACGATTCCGCTGACCGTGGGCCTGATCATCGGGGCCATCGGCTCCGGGCAGCTGGCCAGCCGCATGGGCCGATACAAGCCGCTGATGCTCATTGGCCTGATGACCGCCGCTCTGGGCTTTTTTGCCCTGTCCACCCTGAATGCTGACTCCAGCTACAACAGCGTGGTGATTCGCATGGTGCTGCTGGGCCTGGGCCTGGGGCCCGCGCTGCCGCTGTACACCACGGCGCTGCAACTGTCGGTCAAGCCCTGGGAAATTGGCGTGGCCACCAGCGCCGGGCAGTTTTTTCAGCAGATGGGCAGCACAATTGGCACAGCCGTCTTTGGCGCCGTGCTGACCGCCGGGGTCAGTAGCAACCTCGCCACCCAGTTTGCCGCGCAGGCCGCCGCCAACCAGGGCACGGTGGCCACCACCTTGCAGGGCATCAGTGACGAGATCCGTTCGGGCAACGCCCCCGAAGGTGACCGCAACGCGACGCCCGAGACCCCCGAGCAGATTGGGGCCCGCTTTGAGACGCTGCGCCAGAACGTCACCAGAGCCATTCAGAGTGGCGACCCCGCCGCCCTGCAGGCCCTGAAGACCGACAAATTCATTGCCAGCCTGCCGGCCGAAGCCCGCACCCGCTTTACCTCGATCCCTGAAGGCGGCGTGCCTGCCCAGGTGAAGGCCGGCTTTGCCCAGACGCAGGCGGCCATTGAGCAGGCCGTGAACAGCGGCGACCCGGCCCAGGTGCGCGCCGTCGCCGCCAACCCGGGGCTGCCCCAGGAACTGCGCGCCCGCCTGAGCACCATTCCGGCCCAGGCGCTGGCCGCGCCCCAGGCCCGCGAGCAGATTCTGAGCGGCATTCGGGAGGGACTGGCCCAGGGCGAAACGGCGGCGGCCCAGCAGGCCACGCAGCAGGCCCTGAGTGCGGCGCTGACCGGTGTGAACGACGGCGAGAAGATCTCGCTGGCCAGTGCGCGCGCCGCCAAGGTGGCCTTTGCTGACACCATTTCCAGCATCTACCGCTACTCGATTCTGGTGGCCCTGCTGGCCTTCCTGGCGACGCTGATGATGCCCAACCTCCAGATTCCCCGCCGCGAGAAGGGCGAGAAAGCCGCCCCCGCCCACGTGGAGATGTAAAACACGATTCACGGACCAGTTCAGGCAGGCCCTCCCAGGTGTGGAGGGCCTGCCTTTTTGTGATAGGACAGCGCGGTGCAGCGCCTGAATGCCGCCACCCTCCCCGCCTTATTGGCCCGGCATCACCATTTTTGTGACGGCGTGATTCACGCCATGACTCTGACCTACGTGGACGCTTCTCTTCACGGCGCCATTCGCTTGGAAGTGATGGATCAGGATGCCGCCTCCGGCTGGACCACACTGGAGCTCATTCTGGAAGGAGCGGCCTGGGTTCAGGTGCGGGAAGGCCCCCCCACCAACGTGGTCATGAGTCCTTTCGGGGTACATATTGAGTTTTGGCAGGACACCATCTGCCTGGACTTCAGTCCGGTCACAGACGTGGACTACACCATGGCCGATTTCAAGCGATCCACCTTTGCAGTGCAGGCAGCCGTGGGCTGGGTGGTTGAGGGATAACCCAGTTAGGGCACGTCAACAGCGGCCAGGGAACGGACCATGTGCTGGTCTTTCGCAGAAGTGGTGGCCATCGGCAGTTGGCCCTGTAGGTGTTTTATTCAGCCCCCTCACTTCAGATACGGGCCAAAGCGGGCCAGGGTCTCGGCGTCGGGGGTCTGGGTGGCGCGGACCACCCGGTTGCCGCCAAAAACCATCAGCAGGCGGCTACCACTTGGAGCCTGCACCTTGAGCGTGCCCTGGTTGACCTGATAGGGCCCTGTCAGCACTGCCTGCACCGTGGCCGGGTCAAAGATCAGGGCCGCGCCCGACAGCGCCGGGGTCTTGGCCTTCACCCCGCCCGAGGCCACCACGAAACCTGTGTTCAGATGCACGGTCAGCGTGGGGGCGCTCAGGCCCTGCAGGCGCGCGTCGCTGTAGGTCACGCCCCCCGAGGCCGTGACAGTGCCGGCCTTCAGGTCATAGGTCAGCTGCGGGGCGTTTAATGTGCCGCCCTGCTTGGTGGTCACGGTGGCGCCCTGCGCCTTGAGGGTCTGGCCGGGCAACAGGTTCAGGCGCTGGGCACTGAGCTTCAGCCCCCGGCGGGCGTCGGTGGCGGTGCCACCCTGGGGCAGTTCGGTGGCGCCGGTCTCCAGATTCAGGCGTTGTTCGCCGCGTGGCGTCACATTCAGGCCACCGAAGGTGAGCGCCTGGGCGCCCAGGCTCAGCAGGCCCAGCAGCAGGAAGGGGAGAGGACGCAACATCCCGTTACCTTACGGGCCGCACCACAAGGGGCCATGAGGAGCCGCATCAGACGACATTCAGCGGGCCGCGCCACTGGGGGTCAGGCTGCTGGGTTCAGGGTAAGCCTGGGGGTTGGAACAGTGTGCCAGCGAGGCGAGGGGCGATGCGAGCAACGTCGTCCTGCACGCATGCTTTCTGCGAGCACCCCACAAGGCGAGCGGGGAAAATCCATGTGTTGGTCAGGCTGCTCTTCGCAGATGGCTCAAGCGGCCCGAGCCCTTTGTCATTCGGTGTCGGTGCTGCCGGGGAGGGGCGTGGTGCGGGGCGGACCGCCGTCAAAGCCGCCAGAGCCGCCCACCCGGGGCCCCTGCACCTCACCGCCGGCATCGAAACTGGGGTCGGCCAGCCGGGTTACGCCGCCGGGCGTCTGGGGCCCGACCACGCTGAAGTCCGAGATGCTGCCGGGCACCCCGTCGTCAAACCCCGGCTCGTCATTGACGTTGTGGGGCGGCTCGTCATCCATGTAGGCCAGGGCGTTGTCCAGCATCTCGGCACGCAGGTCCGGGTCAATGCCGTCGTCGTAGGCGATCCCGGCGCCCGTCAGCCCCTCGGTGCCCGGCCCGGGGTGTCCGCCCGTCACGTCGCCGGAAACGGGCAATTTGTCCTGCTCCTCCTGAGCGGCATGAACCTCGTCAGCATTGGCCTGGGCGTCCTGGTTGGCGGGGTCGTTGTCTTCGGGCAGCGAATAATCGGTGGTGCTGGCGGTGGGGGTGTGGGCGTCGTCTGGGGTGCTGGGCATGAGGGTTCCTCCAGGGCCGCCCGCCACAACATCGGGGGCGGCCCTCTGCGCGTTTCTGAAAGTAGAGAGGGCGGACCCCACGGCCCCATGAAAGCTGGCCGAAGAGCGGTTGGGGCCATCCTTACGTCCACCCCTGAGCGCGTGCCCATGATGGGACCCCAGCCCAGGGCGAACACCTGCGGCAGCGCGGGGTCGGCGGGTCGCCCGCGCCCTTAAGGAGACCTTATGCCTGATGAACTGCATGTCACCCGCGAAGGCTATGAACGGCTGGAACAGGCCCTGGACCGGGAGCGGCAGCGCCGCGAGGACAATATTGCCAGCATGGCCGGTACCCTGGACGACGCCACGGACCTGGAAAACCGCAGCCTGAACGCCGCCCAGCTGCACATGGAGCGGCCAGGGGTAGAGGCGCGCATTCTGGAACTGGAAGATGCCCTGGCGCGGGCAGTGATCGTGGACCCCGGCGAGTTGCCCCGCGACGAGGTGACCGTGGGCTCGGTGGTGGTGCTCCACGCCCCCGACCAGCACCGCGAGCTGACGGTGCAACTGGTGAGCGCCGTGGAGATCGCCACCCTGGCCGAGGGGGTCACCCAGGTCAGCGACGACAGCCCGGTGGGTCAGGCACTGCGGGGGCGCCACCGGGGCGAGACCTTCACGGTGGAGCTGGACAGCGGCCCCGTGCGCTACACCGTTCGCCGCATTTCGGTGGCCTGAGCGCAGGGGCCCATTCTGGCTCGGGGCGAAAGGGCGGCCCCTGCGTTCGGCCCACGCCGCGTTCCTTGCTGGACCGTCCACTTCAGAACGGTTGAGGGTGAACACCTGGGGCCACTCTGGTCGGTCGGCGTCTTCGATTGCGGCGCCACCGCAGGTCCATCCCCTCGCCCCCATCTTTTCCTGGCACGCCGCCTCATGGTCTGTCATCCGCACGCTGGGCGCGGGGCGCTAAGCTCGGCGCAGTGAAGCCCGCAGCTGTTTTCCACCCGGTCCGGCGCGCCGCATGGCCGCTGCTTGTGTTCTGTGCGCTGTCGTGCGCCCTGGCCGTCCCGCGCGTGGGCCAGCACGACGGCTACACCCGCCTCGTGTTCGACTTGCCGCGCACGGCCGCCAGTCAGGTGAAGGTGACGGGCCAGAGCGTCACCGTGAAGCTGGACGTGACCCTCAAGACCGAACAGGGCCCCCTCAGCGCGCCCGGCGTGACGGCTTACGCGGTGGCGGGCGGCACCGTGTCGGTCACGCTGGCCCGGGGCCACGCCCTGGCTAAGGTCAGTGTGTTGCCCCCGGCCTCGGGGCAGAGCGCGCGGCTGGTCATTGACGTGCCCACCAGTGCGGCGGCCTCGCGCCTGCCCGCCACGCCGGCGCCCGCAGCGGCTGTGCGCCCGGCCAGCGTGGTCACCCAGTCGCCCACCGTCCGGCCCCGCGTGGTGCTGGATGCCGGCCACGGCGGCAACGACCCCGGCGCCGTCAGCCGCTGGGTGCGCGAGGAAGACGTGACCCTGGATATCGCCCTGCGCACCCGCGCGGTGCTGGTGGAACACGGCGTGGACGTGGTCATGACCCGCACGGGTGACCAGCACCTGAGCCCCAACAAGGGCGCCGACCTGGAAGCCCGCTCGCGTCTCGCCGCCACCGGGCAGGTCAGCGCCTTCGTCAGCATCCACGTGAATTCGGCCGGGCCCAGCGCCCAGGGCATCGAGACCTTTTATTTCGGGCAGCCGCTGGCAGGCAGTTCGCGCAGTCTGGCGGTGCAGGAAAACGGGGGCGGCAGCGTGGGCGAGGAACTGACCCGCAAGGCCGCCGGGCTGGCCCAGAACCTGCTGGGCGACATTCTGGCGCAGGCCAAGGTGGCCTTCAGCCGCCAGCTGGCGACCCGGGTGCAGAGCCGCCTGATCGGCGCCACCGGCGCGGTGAACCGGGGGGTCAAGACCGACGCCTTTTACGTCATTCGTAACCCCACCACACCCGCCATTCTGGTCGAGGTGGGGTTTGGCAGCAGCCCGGTGGAAGGCCCCCGGCTGGCCCAGGCCGCCTACCGCGACCGTATTGCCCAGGCCCTGGCGCGCGCCATTCTGGATTTCCTGAACACCAAGTAGGGGCCGGGTGGCGCCCGCGCTCACCGCAGCGCGCCCTGACCCCTGATCAGCCCAGGCGTGGTGCGAGCGGCGGGCAGCACTGTACTATCCTCATATTCTGGAATCACTTCCACCCCCAGAAGTGACACGGCCCCATCTGCCTGTTCGGAGGTTCATCCATGACCATTTCACGTTCCAGCGGCGTTCTGCTGCATCCCACCAGCCTCCCCGGCCCCTACGGCATTGGTGAACTGGGCCAGCACGCGCGCACCTTTATTGACTGGCTGGCCCAGGCCGGCCAGCGGTACTGGCAGGTGATGCCCCTGGGCCCCACCGGCTACGGTGACAGCCCCTACCAGTCGTTCTCGGCCTTTGCTGGCAACCCGTACCTGATTGATCTGGTCGCGCTGCGCGAGCACGGCCTGCTGGACGAGCACGACTTTGCCGACGCCCCCAGCTTCTCGGCCGAGAAGGTGGATTTCGGCCTGCAGTACGTGTGGCGCAACCAGATGCTGGCCCGCGCCCAGGCCCGGTACGCGGCGGGCAGCGCCCCCCATCTGCGCCCCGATTTCGAGGCCTTCAAGGCCGCCGAAGCCGACTGGCTGGACGACTACGCCCTGTTCATGGCCCTCAAGGAAACGCACGGCGGCCTGCCCTGGAACGCCTGGGAAGCCCCGCTGCGCGACCGCGACCCCCAGGCCCTGGCAGCGGCGGCGGAGCGCCTGCGCGACACCACCGAGCGCGTGAAGTTCGTGCAGTTCCTGTTCTTCCGCCAGTGGACCGTGCTGCGCCGTTACGCCGCTGAGAAGGGCATTCAGGTGATCGGGGACATTCCGATTTTCGTGGCCCTGGATTCCAGCGACGCCTGGGCCGCGCGCGATCAGTTCTATTTCGACGATCAGGGCCAGCCCACGGTAGTGGCGGGCGTGCCGCCGGACTATTTCAGCGAAACTGGCCAGCTGTGGGGCAACCCGCTGTACCGCTGGGACGCCATGCAGGCCGACGGCTTTCAGTGGTGGATCAAGCGCTTTCAGGGCAGCCTGAAGCTGTACGACGTGATCCGCATTGATCACTTCCGGGGCTTCGCCGGCTACTGGGAAATTCCCTTTCCGGCTGAGACCGCCATTCATGGCCGCTGGGTTCCTGCGCCCGGCCACGCCATGTTCGAGGCGGTGCTGGGTGCGCTGGGCGAACTGCCCATCATCGCTGAGGACCTGGGCGTGGTGACGCCCGACGTGGAGAAGCTGCGCGACGATTTCCAGTTTCCCGGCATGGCAGTGCTGCAGTTTGCCTTTGGCGGCGGCGATTTCAGCGTGAACGATTTCCTGCCACACAACCTGCGCGAGAATCAGGTGGTCTACACCGGCACCCACGACAACGACACCACGCGCGGCTGGTGGCGCGCGGCCGATGAACTGGAGCGCCACAACTTCCGCGTGTACACCAGCAGCGATCCCAGCGAGGAGACGTTTGCCGCCCTGCTGACGCGCATGGCCTTCGAAAGCCGCGCCAAGCTGGCCGTGGTGCCCCTGCAAGACATCTTTAACCTGGGCACCGATGCCCGCATGAACCTGCCCGGCACCACCGGCGACCACAACTGGACCTGGCGCTACCGCCCCGAAGCCCTGCGCGCGGACCTGGCCGTGGCCCTGCGGCAACTGACCGAGGACACCGGCCGCCTGTAGCGGGAAGAGGCAGAAAGCAGATGGCGGGGGTTGTTGCCTTCGCTATCTGCTTTCTGCTATTGCCCGCCTGTCCATCAACCATCAACCCTCTACAGTATCCCCATGAAGCTCTACACCAAGACAGGAGACGGCGGCACCACGGGCCTGTACGGCGCCGAGCGGGTCAGCAAGGCCAGCGCCCGCGTGGAGGCCTACGGCACGGTGGACGAACTGAATTCGTTCATTGGGCTGGCGCGCGCCCACAACACCCGCAGCCACAAGCCGGACCCCGCACTGGACCAGGACCTGGAGTACCTGCAAAACGCCTTGTTCGACATTGGCGCCGATCTGGCCACCCGCTCCGGTTCGCGCTACGAGGCCAAGCTGTCGCGCATAGACGCCCAGGACGTGACCTTTCTGGAAGCCATGATTGACCGCTACCAGGAAGCGGCCCCGCCCTTTACCGGCTTCGTGCACCCCGGGGGCACGCCCGCCGCCGCCACCCTGCAGGTGGCCCGCGCGGTGGCCCGCCGCGCCGAGCGCGAGGTGATTCGCCTGCAGGCCGAGGAAGAGATCAATATCCAGGTCGTGATCTACCTGAACCGCCTGTCGGACCTGCTGTTCATCATGGCCCGCGCCGCCAACCAGGGGGCGGGCCTAACGGAAGAGGCGTGGCTGGTCAAGGGCCGCCGCCCCCATACGCTGGAGTAAGCAGGTCGGTAGGAGGCGCAAGAACGGCCCGGTGGCTGCATCAGCCCGGGCCGTTCTTGTGGGTGGTGTGGGTCAGACAGGGTGGATTCGTCCTGGGCCACTTTCTGCGCTCTGGGCACTACGCGCACCCACAACCGTTCAAGTCGCGCGGACCTGCACTGCGGCCCAGGACGGCTGGGAGGCACCACGTGGCTCTACTCAAGGTTGTGCGCGGCCATCTGAATGCGGTCCTCCTGCCCCTGTCCTATTCCAACGGTTCGCCGCAGTGCGGGCAGTAGCGCATGGAGCGGGCGGCGGCCTGTTCTTCCTGACGGAGCCGGGCCAACTCTTCGGCAAAGCCGCTGGCCACCATCCCGGCCGGCAGGGCCACCATGCCCACGCCGAACAGCATGATCAAGCCGGCCGCCGCCTTGCCCAGTGGCGTGGCCGGGTACACGTCGCCGTACCCGGTGGTGGTCAGGGTCACCACCGCCCACCACAGCGCCTGGGGAATGCTCTCGAAGCCTTTGGTGCCCGCCCCCGCTTCCACCTGGTACAGCACGCTGGCGGCGATAAACACCAGCACAATCACGATCAGCACAGTGGTCAGCAGTTCGCCCGCGCGCTGGGCGATCACCCGGCCGATCAGCTGCAGCGAATCCGAGTAGCGGCCCAGTTTCAGCAGCGACAGCAGTTTCAGTAGCCGCAGCCCACGCAGGCTGGCCAGGGCGGCGCTGCCGGGAACGAGCAGCGAGAGCAGCACCAGCAGATCAATCAGGGGCAGGGGCGCGGTGGCGTAGCGCCAGTAATCGGCTGGGCGTGAACCGTAGCCGGGCCGCAGCGGCGTCACGTACAGCCGCGCCAGATATTCGGCGCCGAACACCGCCGCGCACACGTAGTCAAAGGCCCGGATGGCCGCGCCATATTCCCGCTCCACACTGGGCACCGTGCCCACGATGGTCAGGGTCACGGTCAGCAGGATCAGCACCACCAGCAGCGCGTTAAAGAGGCGCTCGGCCAGCCCTGCGCCGTCGGTGGGGTCCAGAAAGTCGCTCAGGCGGTGCATCAGGTCCGGGTGGGTGGGGCGGGGCATGGGGGGTCCTCCGGGGGCGGGGATCTGGGCCAGCCCCCGGTCCCCGCCTTCATCGCTCGCCCGGCCCATGCTCAGAGCACCACGTGGGGGGCGAAGGTGGCGCGGTTGTCGGTCACGCGGCTGCGGCCCTCGCGGATGCCCAGGCCGCAGACCTCGGCGCCGGCCACCCACACGCCCAGCACCGGGTAACGCGGGCCGTCCTCGGCTTCAAAGGTGGGCAGCTCGGTGTAGGCCTGTTCCACCGCTGCAAGGTCGCCGTACACGCCCGGCGTGCTGGCCTGCCCGGGCAGCTGCACATTCTGCCCTTCACGGGAAAACAGCGGCTTTTTCACCACGTTCTCGCCCAGCGCCCCGGGGCTCAGAGTGGCAGGCAGCAGCGCGGGGTGGCCGGGATAGTGCTCGTGCAGCAGCGCCAGCAGGCCCTTGCTGCCAGTGACCGTTTTCCACAGCGGCTCCAGAAAGCGGGTGCCGGTGCTGGCCAGAAAGGCGGCGTCGCGCGATTCCCAGGCATACTCGAAGGGCCACAGCCACATCAGCTGCCGGATGGGCAGGCTCCAGGTATCCAGCAGGTAGCCTTCCTGGGGGCTGGTGCCCAGCTCATCGGCAAACAGAAAGGACCCCCGGATACCCGCCGCCTCGGCCAGTTCGCGCAGGTAGGTCACGGTGGCAATGTCCTCGTCCACCCGCGCCGAACTGAAGGTCACCTCACCCAGCCCCCGCGCCGCTTTCAGGTGCGCCCACTGCTCGCCCAGGCCCTCGTGAATGGTGTTCCACTGCGTGGCCCCGGCGGGCAGTTCGCCCCGGCGCTGGCGGTCTTCGAGCCACTGCCACTGGCTGACCGCCGCTTCCAGCAGGCTGGTGGGCGTCTGGGCATTCACCTCCAGCAGCTTCACGCCGCCCTGGCCGTCGTAGGCCACGTCCAGGCGCATGTACACCGTGGGGTCGTCGCGCTCCCAGGATTCGCGCACCGCCGAGTGCAAAAAGGCAGGAATGCCCAGTTCGGCCAGCCGCCCGCCCTCAATGGCGTGCCCGGTCACGGCCAGCACCATGTCGGTCAGGTCCTGGGTCGTGGCCTTCAGCGTCTCGATTTCCGCCGGGCTGAAGGCATAAAAGCCGTCCTCGCTCCAGTAGGGCACGGGGTGTTCGGGGGTGGCGGCGTACCACGTAAAGCCCACCTCGCGCAGCCGCGCTTCCCAGTCCGGGCGGGGGGGGAGGGTCAGGCGCTTCATCCGCCGTACCCGCTGCTGGAACTGCTGGCGCGGGCGGTGCTCGTCAGGCCGCCGCGTGAGACCGTTGAGGCGCTGTTGACCGGGCTGCCGGTGGGGGCGCTGGCCGCCGGGGACGCACTGGAACGGCTGGCCCGGGCGGCTGCCCCCGCCGCCACGGCGCCCACGGCGGCCTTGGCCGCCTTGCTGGTCTTGCCGGACTTCAGCTTGACCGAGTGGTCGTTGTCGCAGTCGAGTTCGCCGTCGGCCTCCAGTTCACAGCCTTCGGGCACGGTGGCCAGCTGGGCCGGCTGGGTCTGGTAGGTCTGTGCGGGGCTGTCCATGCACGAGGCCAGTAGGCCGGGCAGCACGGTGGTCATCAGGGTCAGGTGAAAGCGTTTGGTCATGGTAGGTCCTTGGCACAAAGGGGGAGGGTGTCAGGCCGGGGGCGGAGGGCCGCCCCCCGGCGCAGTTCTGGCGGGACTGACGCGAGACGTGGCTCTGGTACTCGGCCCGCTTGACGGAAAGGCGGTTTTAGCTGCTGCCGCTGCTGGAGCTGCCAGCGCGTGCGCTGCCGGTAAACCCGCCCCGGCTGACGGGCGCCTTGAAACTGCCGTAGGTGCCCTTTTTGCTGTCGTACGTCAGGCCCGAGCCCGACAGGCCGCCGCTGCTGGTGTAGCCGATGTAGCGCGTGGTGCTGCCCACAATGCGCGCGTAGGGACCGTAATACCCGCCGCCACTGCCACTGCTTTTCTGGCAGGGGTTGGACAGCCCCCGGTTGATCATGCTGCGGTTGGCCGTCAGGCAGTCGGCGTAGGAGTTGTACCGCACGCGGCTGTACCGGTCGAGGTCCAGATCGTCGCCGCAGGCCGAGAGCACGGCAGGCAGCGCGGCGAGAAGAGGAAGGGAGAAGCGCTTTCTCATGTTCCTCAGTACGTAGGCGATCATCCAAAAGTTGCAAGCAGGAGGGGGAAGGGTTTGGCCGTGAGGCGGGGCAGGTGACTCGCTCTCAAGGCAGGCACTTCTGCAACCCTGTGGACGCTGGCGTCTGTTTTTCAGCGTCTCCCGGCACTGTGGGAAAGGAAGCAGCCCGCATTGGCCGGTCTCGCCCGAGGCTGAAAAGTGCCGTGCGAGTGTGCGTCTGGACGCCGAGTCTTTGTTCGGAAAGGTCAGTCAAGCGACTTTGGGACCGAGCGCCCCACCCGGTTCAGCCCTACCCCTCCGCCTTACCCCTGTACCTGTTCCCGAATCAGGCGTGCCAGTTCCCGCCCCCCTGCCTGCGCCTGTGCGGCGCTTAGGCCGCCGTAGCCCAGCAGCAGCGCCTCGGGAACCGGCCCCGCGAAGGTGTAGCTCTCCAGGGTGCTCACGTGGAGGCCCCGCGCCGCCAGGGCTGCGGCGAGGGCGTTCGCCTGCAGGCCCCCCTGCAGGTGCAGGCACAGGTGCAAGCCGGCCTCAATGCCGCCCAGGGTGGCGTGGGGGGCCAGCCCCTGCAGTTCCCCGGTCAGCGCGGCGCGCACCTGCGCGTGCCAGCGCCGGGCGCGGCGAATGTGGCGGTCGGCATGTCCGCCAGCCAGCAGCCAGCACAGGGCCTGCTGCACCGGCAACGGGTGCCCAAAATCCAGCAGGGTGCGCGCCCGCACCAGGGCCGGGCGCAGCGCCGGGGGCGCCACCACAAAGCCGGTGCGCACCGCCGGGGTCAGCACCTTGCTGAGGGTGCCCAGGTACAGCACGCGCCCGGCCGCGCCCGTCTGGGCCGCCAGACTGGCCAGGGTGGGCAGGGGCGGGGCGTCGTAGCGGAATTCGCCGTCAAAGTCGTCTTCCACGATCAGGGCGTCGTGGGTTCTGGCCCACTCCAGCAGGGCGAGGCGCCGGGGCAGGCACATGCGCCCGCCCAGCGGGAACTGGTGGCTGGGGGTCACGTACGCCAGCCGCGCCGGGGGCGTCTGCGGACCCACGATCAGGCCGTCTTCGTCCACGGGGCCCGGGATCAGGGTGTGCCCGGCGTCCAGAAACACCTGCCGCGCGGCGCGGTAGCCGGGGTTTTCCATCAGCACCGCCGAGCCCGGTGGCAGCAACGCCCGCACGATCAGGTTCAGGGCGTGCAGGGTGCCGCTGGTCACCAGCACCTCCTGTTCGCCAGCGGCCAGGCCGCGCTGGCGCCCCACAAAGGCCGCCAGGGCCGCGCGCAGGTCGCGCTCGCCAGCGGGGTCGCCATAGTCGCCGCCCACCGGGGCGCGCGCCGCCGCCGCCCACGCCTGCCGCCACGCGCGGGTGTCCAGCGTGCGGGTGCCGGTCACGCCCAGCCGGAAGTGCAGGCCCCCAGCTGGGGGGTCGGCGTCCACCGGCAGGGGCCCGGTGGGGGGCAGCCACGCGGGCACCGGGGCGGCGGGGGCCACCGGGGCGGGCAGGGCCGGGGTGGCGGGGCGCACGCGGGTGCCCCGGCCCACCTCGGCCTGCACCGTGCCGTCGGCCAGCAGTTCGGCGTATGCGTCCTCGGCCACCCCGCGCGTGACCCCCAGGGCCCGCGCCAGGGTGCGGGTGCCGGGCAGCGGCGCGCCTGCGGGCAGCACGCCCCCCAGCACCGCCGCGCGCACCTGCCGCGCCACCTGGGCGTGCAGCGGCTCTGGGCTGTGCCGGTCCAGGGTCAGGGCAAAGGGCAGGTCGTCGGTCCGGGCCGCAAGTGGCCCCCCGGTCTGCGTCAAAAGTGGAGCTGTGCTGGGGGCCACCATGCCCGCTAGTGTACCCCCATGCCCGCCCGCACCCTGCGTTCTTTGCCCCCAGAGGCGGCGGCCCTGGCCCTGCCCGCCCTGCGCGAACTGCGGCCGGAGTCGCCGCACACGGCGTCCCCCGAAGCCCTGCAGGCCTTCCTGGCCCTCACCCAGCCCGAGGGCTACCGGCTTGTTGGGGCCTTTGAGGCGGACCAGCCCGCCGCCGTGGCTGTGGCCGGCTACCGCGTGATGCACCTGCTGTACGCGGGCCGGACGCTGTACGTGGACGATCTGGTCACCCGCCCCGAAGCACGCGGCCGGGGCCATGCGGGCGCCCTGCTGGCGTGGCTGGAAGGTGAAGCCCGGAACCTCAACTGCACCGAATTCCACCTGGATTCTGGCGTGGGGCCAGCGCGCTACGGCGCCCACCGCCTGTACCTGAACGCGGGCCTGAACCTCACCGCGCACCACTTTGCCAAGGAGCTGCCATGACCACCCCCGCTTTCTACGACCCGGCCGCGCGCGATCCCAGCCTGAGCCGCCGCCCACAGAACCGCCGCGACGACGCCTGGATCGCCGCGCTGCTCTCCCGTGTGCCGCTGGGCCGGGTGGCGACTGTGTGGCAAGAGGATGGCGGCCCGGCGTGGCCGTTCGTGACGCCGCTGGCCTTTGCCTATCGCCCAGAACAGCACGACCTCGTGTACCACACCAACCTCGTGGGCCGCCTGCGCGCCAACACCGCGCAGGGCCACCCCGCCACCTTTGAGGCCTCGGAAATCGGGCGTCTGCTGCCCAGCACCTCGCCGCTGGAACTGGGGGTGCAGTACCGCTCGGTGATCGTGTTTGGCACCGCCCGCGTGCTCACCGACCCTACCGAAGCCCGCGAGGCCCTGACCGTGCTCAGCGAGCGGGTGTTTCCGGGCCTGCGCATTGGGCAGCACACCCGCCCCATTCTGGACAGCGACCTGGCGCGCACAGCAGTCTATTCGCTGGCCATTGAGCGTTGGAGCGGCAAGGAAAACTGGGCAGAGGCGGCCGTGCAGGAAGACGGCTGGCCGCCCCTGCCGCCCGAACTGGCCGGGCCCCGGCCGCTGGGGGCGGCGCTGTGACCCGCGCCGACGCCCTGCAGATGGCGCTGCTCTCGGCCTTCTGGGGTATCTCGTTTCTGCTGATCCGCCTGAGCGTGGAGGTCTTTCCGCCCGCCTGGGTGGCGCTGGGCCGCTCGGTGTTTGGGGCGCTGGTGCTTTGGGGCGCACTGTCGCTGGGCCGCCACAGCCTGCCGCCGCTGCGGCTGTGGAAACCGCTGCTGCTGGTGGCGCTGCTGAACAATGTCATTCCCTGGTCGTTTTTCGCCTGGGGCGAGCAGACCGTCAGCTCCAACATTGCCGCCATCCTGAACGCCACCACGCCGCTGTTCAGCCTGCTCATTGGCCTGGGCCTGCGCGACGCCCAGCTCTCTGGGCGCGTGGCGCTGGGCGTGCTGCTGGGGCTGGGGGGCGTGGTGCTCACGGTAGGCGGCGGCGTGCAGGGCGGGCACGCCACGCTGTTCGGGGTGGGGCTGCTGCTGGCGGCCAGCCTGGGCTACGCCGCCGCCACAGCGGTGGCCAAACGCACCCTGTCGGGCCTGAATCCGGTGGGGCTGGCGCTGTCGCAGCTGGGCCTCTCGGCGCTGATGCTGACCCCCGTGGCCCTGGCCGGCGCGCAGCCGGGGCCCCTGACCTGGACGGCGGTGGGCGCGCTGGCGGTGCTGGGTGTGGTGGGCAGTGGGCTGGCGTACCTGCTGTACTACGGCCTGCTTTCGCGCCTGTCGGCCACGCAGCTCACGGCGGTTACGTACCTGCTGCCGGTCTGGGGCCTGTTCTGGGGTGCGCTGGCGGGCGAGGCAGTGGGTGTCACCTCGCTGCTGGGCGTGGCGGTGGTGCTGGCCGGGCTGCTGCTGCTGAATAGCCCACGCCGGGCGCCCAAACCGGCGCCCGCCCAGGCCTAGCCTGGACACCCGGGGCGCGCTTCCGGGGCCCCAGCCCCTACACTGAACAGGAAGTCGGCGGTTCCGTGGCATCCAGGGGCCAGGGCCGCCCATCACCTGCCGGCCGGCGCAGGCCGCAGCACAGGAGGACCACAGATGACGGCAACACAGAGCAAGTGGCTGGACGCTGAACTGAAGTACGACAGCGGCGTGTACAACAAGCACCACGTCGTGATGACCAGGGGCCTGGGCGCCACCGTCTGGGACGAATCCGGGCGCTCGTACATTGACTGCGTGGCGGGTTACGGCGTGGCGAATATCGGCCACAGCCACCCGGACGTGGTGCGGGCGGTCAAGGAGCAGGTGGACCGCCTGATCGTGATGCCTCAGACGCTGCCCAACGACAAGCGCGCCGAATTCCTGCAGGAACTCGTGGGCGTGCTGCCCCAGGGCCTGGAACGGGTGTTCCTGTGCAACTCCGGCACCGAGGCGATGGAAGCGGCCAAGAAGTTTGCGATCACCGCCACCGGCCGCCAGCGCTTTGTGAGCATGAAGCGCGGCTTTTCGGGCCGCAGCCTGGGCGCGCTGGCTTTCACCTGGGAACCCAAGTACCGCGAGCCGTTCGGCGACGCCGTGGACAACAAGAACGTGGACTTCGTGAGCTACGGCAATCTCGAAGAACTGCGCGCGGCCATCACCGACCAGACGGCCGCCGTGATCATGGAGCCGGTGCAGGGCGAGGGCGGCGTGCGCCCCGCCAGCGCCGAATTCATTCAGGAAGCCCGCCGCCTCACCAAAGAGAAGGGCGCCCTGCTGATCCTCGACGAGATTCAGACCGGCTTCTGCCGCACTGGCAAGATGTTCGCCACCGAGCACTACGGCGTGACCCCCGACGCCATGACGCTGGCCAAGGCGATGGCGGGCGGCCTGCCCATTGGCGCGCTGGCCATGACCGCCGAGGTCGCGGACCGCATGCCCGCTGGCGGCCACGGCACCACCTTCGGCGGCAATCCCCTGAGCATGGCCGCTGGTGTGGCCGCCCTGCGCGCCATGAAGCGCGAAGGCATGGCCGAGCAGGCCCGCGAGAAGGGCGCGTACTTCATGGAAAAGCTGCGCGCCATCCAGAGCCCCAAGATCCGCGAGGTGCGCGGCCTGGGCCTGATGATCGGGGTGGAGCTGAAAGAAAAGAGCGCGCCCTACATCCACGCACTGGAACACGATGAAGGCGTGCTGACCCTGCAGGCCACGCCCCTGGTGGTGCGCTTCCTGCCCCCGGTGACCATCAGCAAGGAGCAGATTGATACCGTGATCGCCGCCTTTGAGCGCGTGCTGCAGAACGTGGACCCCCGCGCCGAACGCCGCGCGGAACTGGCCCAGAGCGCCGAAGAGAAGCAGAGCGAGTAAAGAGGAAATACTCAACCTGGGGCGGCCGTAGGGTCGCCCCAGGTTGGTTTGGTGCTGGGGAAGGGGAGGGGAGGCGTCCCCAGCTCATTGGGAGGGGCAAGATCAGGTCAGGCTTTGGCGGCTCGTGCATGGATGGGTGTTGTCAGGGGAGTTCCAGGACGGGTGATAGCTGTACTTCGGGGATATTCAGGGACCACTGAATAAAGCCGTGCAGGCGCGACAATGTCGGCATTGGGGTGGCAGGGGCAAGTCCCCTGCCACCTCTGCACGAATGGCGGGTACTGTATCGCCTTTGAGGTCGTCGGGCTGCGTCAGGCGGAGCCACTGAAGAAAGTTCAACGCGACCATACAGAGCACGGCGTGATGGTGCAGACCTTGCCAGGACCGCCCCTCGAAGTGGTCCAGGCCGACTTCTTCCTTCAGTTCCCGGTGGGTGAGTTCACACGCCCAGCGCCGTTTGGTGACTTCAATCAGCCGGGAAAATGCTGTCTCTGGTGGGAGATTGCAGGTGTAGTATTTGCGCTCCTCTCCTCGTCGTTGTTCCCCGATGACCCAAGCACCTTGACCAGGCAAATGTTGACCCTGGGCGTTCTCGTCCCCATCTGCCAGCCGGACGTAGACGGCGGCGAAGCGGCCAGACAATGGACCTTTGGTGCCATGTCGCCAGACCAGGTGCTGCCAGGCAGCACCGCTGAGGACCTCCTCGACCGTCTGGCGGTCGTGGGACGTGGTGGGGTATTTGGGCCGTCTTCCCCTGAAGTGCTTGGGAATGGGGATCAATCGGACATCCTTGGGGTAGGCGGTCTGTGTACGAGTTATCCCGACTGGACTGACCCCTTAGGACCGGACCAAGAGGCCAAGCACTTCGTCCCCGTCAGCCCGTAGGCTGACAGCACCGAAGGAGCCAAGATGCCCGGACGCACCCACAGGCGTGAATTCAAGCTTGACATCGTGAACCAGATCAATGGGGGTCACAAGACGACCGCCCAGATCTGCCGAGAACATGCCCTCTCGCCCAGCTTGATTCACCGTTGGCGCAAAGAGGTCGAAGCGCGAGGTGAAGCCGCGTTCACCGACCAGGCCAAACCCGACCAGTCGTTGGAACAACGAATCGCCGAGTTGGAACGATTTTGCGGACAGTTGTCGCTGGAGAACACGATTCTAAAAAAGTCGTTGGCGACGTACCGCTCGAAAAACGGCATCAAATGATCAAGGATGCGCGAGTCGCGCATCCCAAGGTGTCGGTGCGTCGGCTGTGCGAGCTGCATGGGGTCAATCGCTCGTGGTTCTACGAACAGCAGGGCCGGGAGGAGGTGGACGCCGATCAGGCGTTGTCCCAGGCTCAGTACCCGACAGTTTCTCAGATGAGCGTGTGGGACGGAGACAAGCGGTCAATCAGAGACAGGAGAGGTGCATCCTCACGATCAACCTTCCGGCTGATCGCTCGAACCAGGGCGCGTA